>NZ_JBPJZH010000002.1:0-1021640 GCF_051216715.1 Variovorax restrictus | reverse complement strand
AGAGCGCGTGAGGCGAACCGGAAGGCGCGCTGCGCGCGCTCGATTCGTCAAATCGAATGCAAGTCCTGCGCGATGGCCGATGCGGGCAAGATTCGAGGCGAGTTTTTCAACACAATCCAGCGTTAGCGGACAGCGGCTGTTGCCACGGCGATGACGACCGCCTGCCAAGAGCGGCCCTTCGCCCGTAGGGCAGGATCCGCCAACCTACCGTACAACGACGAACCAACACGCCATGGCAAGTGCTGCCAACGCGACCACAACGTTGATTGCGGGGCCTGCCCAAACGACTTGCGCTCTCGGTATTTCCTGGCCGCTAAGCTCTGGCAAGAGCCGCGCGAACTGCCATGCGGAAAGCAGGGAAACAGAAGCGCCGATCAGCAGAAACAACACGCCAAAAATGAGCGACGTGCGCGAATGCTCAGCGGCCGGTGCATGTCCGGCAACCATGCGCATGAAAAGCCCGAACCTCTCAATGACAAAGCCGAGGCCAATCAGGGCAATGGCAGTGCGTTGCCATGCGAGTAGCGTGCGCTCGGCTGCGAAGTAAACGCGCGGGTCGTCGAGGTAAGACATCCGAAGCCTTCAACGTCATTTCAGTGGTATCTCCAGCAGGTCGCGCCCCACGATGATGTTGCCACTGTAGTTCTTGCGTATGGCCCTGATCCAATTGTCGTCCGTGATCTGAGCGTCATCAAAAGGAACGAAATGCGTGAGGACCAAGTTCTTGACGTTTGCCTTCGCTACGATGCGACCGACATCCTCTGCAAGCGTATGGCTGGCCTTCAGATGCTCTAGAAGCGTCGAAGCTGTTGACCCGTGTCGAGCGACGAGGCGCTTGATGCCTTCTTCGTCCATCACTTCATGGATCAGGTAGTCCGCATCAAGGGCGAAGTCGGCCAGCGCAGGGACATAGGTCGTGTCACCGGAAAAGACGATTGTCTTGCCAGCGGTTTCGAACTTGAGCGCATAGCTCTCTTCGATGGGCGGATGCAGATTCCGCATTGACGTCACCGTCATCGTCGGCGTTTGCATAACGACGCCCGGGTGGTACTCGTTCGCATGAAACATCTTGCGCGGGTCTGGCCGGCCCTCGTCGGCAATGCGCGTCTCAATGTCAAAACGGTTTGCGATCCAGCTGCCGCGGTCCAAGTCCAGCAATCCTTTAGGGCCGTAGGTTTTCACGGGCACCTTCAAGCCAACGACCCAAGCGTTGTACAGCAAGGTGCCGTACTCCAGGTTGTGGTCCGAATGGTGATGGGTAATGAAGACGTTTCGGATTGTTTGAAGCGGCACCTTTGCCTGGATGAGGCGTTGGGTTACACCGTAGCCTGTGTCCACAACGTATGACTGACCGCCGATCACCAGCACGTTCGAAGACGGAAACCGGACCGTGTCGCGCACCGAGGGCCCGCCCTTGGTTCCAAGTAGAACAATCCGGTCCGGCCCCGCCGATTGTGCGAACGCTGCGACCACGGGCGCCGTCAGCGCCAAGGCGCAGAGAGCACTACGAAGAAGGGTTTCCATGGCGTGTTTCGCTTTCGTCGCGGCGTGGATTACTCGGTTGGCTTGAAGCCAGCCAGCTTGACGCGCTCGGCCCAGGCGCTGCGTTCAGCGGTCATCAGCGCTGCAAAGTCAGCAGGTTGCTTCTCGGGTACGTCGTAGCCGAACTTTCTCATCGCTTCTGCATAGCCCGGCGAGGCAACGACCTTCTGCACGTTCGCGCGCCATGCTTGGAGCTTGTCGGCCGGCGTGCTTGCCTTCACGAATGCGCCGAACCAGTCGACCGACTCAAGCTGAGGCATGCCGACCTCCTTGGCCGTTGGAACATTCGGCATTAAGGGGTTGCGCTTCTTCGAAGTGATGAAGAGTGGGTTCAGCTTCCCTTGTCCCAGGTACGGTACGAGCACCTGCTCTGAGGTGACGAGCAGCGGAACCTGTCCTCCAATCACGTCCGTCACTGAGTTTGCGCCGCCCTTGTACGGGATGTGGACCAGCTCAATGCCGAGCGCTTTCTGAAGCTGCGCACCGAGAAACTGCTGTGGTGTGCCCAGACCGGGTGTCGCGAAGCTGCTCAGCGAAGGATTCGCTTTGGCCCAGGACTTGTACGTCCCGATGTCTTTCGCTCCCGATGCTGGACCGGCAGCCACCCCAAACCCGTATTCCGCGAGACTGCCGATCGGCGCGAAGTCCTTGACTGCATCGAACTTCATGGTGTTCATGACCATCGGCCCCAGTTCGATCGCGCTCGTGGGAGCGATAAGTACGGTCATGGCGTCGGCGGGGCCATTGAGCAGCGCGTCGATGGCGATCTTTCCGCTCGCGCCGGGTCGGTTTTCCACAACCATTGTTGTTCCAAGCTGCACGCGCGACTGTTCGGCAAAAGCGCGCGCGACGGTGTCGACGGCGCCTCCCGCCGGAAAACCGACGATTAGCTTGATGGGTTGAGTCTGCTGGCCAATGGCGTAGGGTGAAGCCAAGGCGGCAATGGCGCTCAGGATCGTCGCGCCGATGAACTGTGCACGTTTCAAGGTTGTCTCCGTTTAGTTAAACCACTTTGCTTGTGGCAAGGGCAAAGGAACCGCGTTCAGTTCCTCTTCAGGCGGGAAGCGTGGAAGGCGCCGCGGTGCGATCACGTTCCACCCTTCCACGCAACTCTGCAATCGACCGCGCGCCACAGAGCGCCATCGTTCGATCCAACTCGGCTTTGAGGAGGTCAAGTGCATGGGCCACGCCTGTCTCCCCCGCTGCGGCAAGTCCGTACAGCGTCGCTCGGCCCAGCTGCACACCGTCGGCTCCAAGCGCAATGGCCTTGCCGATGTCGTTGCCCGAACGAAAGCCACTGTCGACCAACACTGTCATCCGACCCGCAACCGCGTCAACGACCTGAGGTAGCCATTCGATGCTTGATTGGGTGCCATCGAGCTGCCGGCCACCGTGATTCGAAACCACGACGCCGTCGGACCCTGCCGCCATCGATTGGCGCGCCTGCTCTGCGGAGCTGACGCCCTTGATGACCAAGCGGCCGCGCCAGCGTGCTCGCAGCCAGTCGAGGTCACCCCACGTGAATGAGCTGGTCAGCTGCTGCTGCATGACGTCGCTGATGGTTGCGCCCCGTGGGGGCTCACCAGCAATGTCCTCGAACAAGCGCAACATCGGTGACCCGGACTTGAGCATCGCGGCCGCCCACCTCGGGTGTCGTGCGCAGTCGATGAAGTTCCGGACTGTCCACCGGAACGGAAGCGTGAAGGCGTTGCGGATGTCGCGATTTCGTCTGCCCGACACGGATGTATCGACGGTCAGCTGCAGGACTTCAAACCCGCTTTCACAGAGTCTCTGCAGGAATGCATCAACGAGCCCACGGTCCTTCATCATGTAGAGCTGGAACCAGCGCATGGGGCCTGCAGCGTCAAGGAGCGTGTCCAGACGCACGGTTGCAGCCGTGCTCAGGACAAAGGGGATTCCGGCTCGCGCGGCGCTACGCGCAAGCGCCAGATCACCTTCGGGCCAGAATGCGCCATTCAGCCCGGTCGGCCCTACGATCGCCGGAAAGCTAACGTCACTGCCGAAGAGCTTTGTTGTGAGGCTACGCGTCGACACATCAATCAAAGCGCCTGGTGTGAGGCAGACCTCATCCAGAGCGCTGCGATTGCGTTTCGCGGTGATCTCGTCGCCTGCTGCGCCATCGATGTAGTCGAACACCATCCTCGGTAGTCGTCCACGCGCAAGCTCGCGCAGGTCGCCGATGTTGGCGGCTTGAAGCAAGTTCATGCGAGTGGCCGCGTCAGGCCGCACCGATCGGCTGCGGCAGTGGATCGCGGATGTCCTGGGGTCGGGAATGGATCATGTCCGTGAGCGCGTCGCGCAAGCCCTTGCAGCTTGGATCATCGAAGCGGTTCGTCATTTCCTGAGGGTCCTCGTCCAGCAGGTAGAGCTCACCCTCTCCAGAGCCCATTTCCAGTGTGAGCTTGGCGTTCTGCGTCCTCACGGCACGCAGATCGAGCGCGACACCGCAGCGCGCCGGTCCGAGCTTCCATTCGCTGTAGGCGAAATCCCGAGACGCGTCGCCCTCAAGCAATGGGCGCAACGAAGTGCTGTGACGTGCTGAGGGGTTGGGGGTACCCGCGTAATCTGCAAAGGTTGCGGCGAGATCCACTGTCGACACCGGCGCTGCGACAACCTTTCCGGCCGGCACGCCGGGACCCTTGACGATCATGCCAATCCGAAGGAGGCCTTCGTAGAACATCGGGCCTTTGAGGATGAGGCCATGGTCACCAAGCCACTCTCCATGATCTGACGTGAACACCACGATGGTGTCCTCGCTCAAACCCAGTTCGTCGAGCGTGGTCATGATGCGGCCCACGTTGTGGTCGATGAGGGAAATCATCCCGTAGTAGTTCGAGATCATGTGACGCAGCTGGTCGTCTGTCTGCGGCTCGATACGCGAATACTCGCGACGCACGCGACCCATCTCACCCGTCTGACCGGGCGCTGTCTCGGCTGCGGCGCGGTGCCACCATGGACGTCGATTAAAGTCGCGCTGACGATGTTCGGGCAGGCGCACGCTCTCCGGTTTGTGCAGCAGGCTCCAGGGCAGCGGAGCGTCGAACGGATGGTGCGGATCGGGAAATGACACCCATGCGCAGAACGGCTTTTCTCCATTGCGTTTGTGATCGCGCAACAACTCGACCGCGCGATCTCCGACCCACGTCGAGTTGTGCCACACGGGAGGGAGGGCAGAGTGATGCGTTTGTGCGGCACCACCGTCGTCACCTGCGCGTTGCTTGTAGAGCTCGTCCTTGAAATCGGCCAACCCATCGTTGCGGTACCACTGTTCGTACCGCCTGCCCTGAGGCGCACGGTCCGGTAGCCAGTAGTTGTGGCCGATGAGCATCATCTCCGTCTTGTCGAAGCCCATGTAAGGGCCTTCCCAGTCGTCGCCGTAGAGCGCAGAACCAGCAACGTTCTCCGGTCGCCGGGTGGGCTGATGGGTGTGGTAGGTCGAGAAGTGGGCCTTGCCGATGAAGGTCGTGGCATAGCCGCCACGGCTCAGCGAACCGGCGAATCCCTTGTCAGCCAGGTCCTCGTCGAGCTCGATGCCGTTGTCGTGCACGCCGTGGGTGAGTGGTAGCAAGCCGGTGAGCATCGAAGCGCGAGACGGCTGGCAAACGACGTTTGGCGTGATGCACGCCGAAAAACGTGTGCCTTGCCTTGCCATCAGATCCAGGTGCGGCGTGTGGACACCGGTTCCTTCAAAACCATACGCATCGCCGCGATGCTGGTCGCTCGTGATGAGCAGGATGTTCGGTCGCTTTTTCTCTTCAGCCATTGATGTCTCACTCCGTGTTGGGGGCGCAACTGCCTCATGACGCGGAGTATGGACAAAAGTCGTTTACTAGTCAACGAAACCCAGGATGGCCTGTAGTAGCTTGCGGAATAATGGGCCATGCATCGTGTTGTCACCGATCCCCCAGCCTGGAACGATCCGCTAACGGAGCTTGAGGAAACAGGCTCGCTGCCAGTGGAGATGTTCCTGACGTTTCGGGTGAACCAGCTGTCGAGTTCTTTTGAGCGGCAGTGGTCTCGTTCGATGAGGGACAAGGCCGGGGTCAGTCTCAGCGAGTGGCGCATCCTGGCGATTCTTCAGGCGGGCCCGCTGACCTTCGCGCGTATGGTTGAGTTGACCGAGGTGAACAAAGCGCTTGCGCATCGCTCAGCAAAAGCGCTTTCTGAGCTTCAGCTGATCGAGATCACGGACACCCCAGGGGACGGACGCAGCACAACCCTTTCGCTTACCGGCAAGGGGCGTCAACTGTTCGGGAAAATTCAACCTTTCGCGCTTGCCCGCCAGAAGACTTTCCTTGACGCCTTGACCTCGCAGGAGCGTCGGGTTTTCTACGTTGCTTTGCAGAAACTTCGGACTGCCGCACACGACTGGGATGCCGCACATGAGGAACAGACAGGCCGGCACTGACTGTCGCGGGAGATCTCGTTCGGCGGCTGGGTTCCCCCGGTACCTTGACCATCTGTGCGGCAGAGCGAGCGGAATTCCGATGGACCGGCGCTGCATACCGTCCCTGATACATCTGGACGCCGAGGATGGTGCAGAGCCCTACGAACTACGACAGAACCATAAGCGCTGAGCCGTGGCGTACCGAAAGAGCACTCGGGTGTCTGGTCTGAAGCGCCACGACGCCATAGCGTTGCACCTGTGAAAGCGGTCGCTTGTTGCGCTTGGCGCCGTTGACCGGAAATCGCCACGCTGCGCTGGTTGAGGCGCCCCTTCTGTCTCTCTGGCAACGCCGCATCACCGCCCTGCAGCACGGCCAACAATGCGCCCCTTGGTGGAAACGCCTAGAAAAGCTTAACAACACATGCGATAACGTATGCATTAATGAATGCATCGATTTTTCTTGGGTCAGGTTGGACGGCTGACCTTGCGCACCAGACGGTCAGTTTCCTGGGCACCGAACTGCACCGGCCCGAGTGCGTTATTGCCACCGTGGATGGAAGTCTGTACTGCGCCGACTGGCGCGGAGGCGTCACCCATCGCCAGCCCGATGGCGAGCAGATGTTTTACGGTGGCCGCCTGCCGGACGGCGGCGACTTGCGTCCAAACGGCATCGCTCTCCTGCCCGATGGCAGCTTCCTGATCGCGCAACTCGGCGATCGACAGGGCGGCGTGTTTCGACTCGCACGCGATGGCCAGGTAGAGCCCTGGTTGCTCGAGGTCGACGGGGTGGCACTACCGCCAACCAATTTCGTGACCCAGGACATGGCGGGCCGCACTTGGGTCACCGTGAGCACGCGCCGGATACCCCGCGCCTTGGGCTATCGCCGAAGTTGCGACGACGGCTTCATCGTCTGCGTCTCTCCGCAGGGGCGCGCCTCCATCGTCGCCGACGGCCTGGGCTATACCAATGAACTGGCGTTGCATCCGGACGGCCAATGGCTCTATGTCAACGAGACCTTCGCGCGCCGCCTTTCACGCTTTTCGGTGGCCGACGACGGCACGCTCGGGCCACGGCAGACGGTGACCGAATTTGGCGAGGGCACCTTTCCCGACGGCATGGCTTTCGATGAGGAGGGTGGCGTCTGGGTGGTCAGCATCGTGAGCAACCGGCTGATTCGGATCACTCCGGACGGCGCGCACCAGACTTGGCTCGAGGATGCCGATCCCGAGCACTTGGCCTGGGTCGAAGCCGCCTATGACGCTGATGCCATGGGTCGACCGCACCTCGACCGCGACGTTGGCCGAATCCTGCACAACATCTCCAGCATCGCCTTCGCCGGTTCGGATCGCCGCACCGCCGTGCTCGGTTCACTGCACGACAAGCGTCTGGCCACGGTGCGCATGCCGGTGGCCGGCATCCCCCCTCTCCACTGGAACTACGTATGAATGCCGCCGCTTCGATGCCTGCATCCCCCCTCATGGAGACTGCCTACGCGCAGGTTCGCCAGCGCATCCTGGACAACGTGTGGCCGCCGGGTCATCGCGCTTTGGAGCAGGAGGTGGCGCTCGCGCTCGGCATGAGTCGCACGCCCGTGCGCGAAGCGTTGCTTCGCCTGCAGAACGAAGGGCTGGTGGAAGTCATTCCGCGCCACGGGATGCGTGTCCTGCCGGTGTCGCCGGCGGACATGCGCGAGATCTATGAAATTCTGACGGCGCTCGAATGCAAGGCGGTCGAATTGATCGCGATGCGCAAGCCCTCGAAGGCGGAACTCGCACCATTGGTCGAGGCGACAGAAGCGATGGATCTCGCGCTGACCGCCGACGATCTGCCCGGCTGGGCGGCCGCAGACGAGCGATTCCACGCGCACCTACTCGAATTGGCAGGCAATCGACAGCTGCAGGCCACCGTATTGAACTATTGGGATCGCGCCCACCGCGCTCGAATGTTCAGCCTTCAGCTCCGACCGAAGCCTGTCAATTCGACTAAGGAACACACCGAGATGGTCAAGCGCCTGCGTGCCGGCGACGCCGAAGGCGCAGCGCGAGTCACCCGAAGCCATCGCGAACGCGCCAGCCGCGAACTGCTTTCTATTTTCGAGCGCTACAAGCTCGCGCAAATGTGAACACCATGAATACGTCAAGCACCCCTATCCCCACGTTCGCCATCGCCGCCCTGCCCGGAGACGGAATCGGGCGAGAAGTCATGGCGGCTGCCGTCGAACTGCTCGGAGCCGTCGGCCCGCGAATCGGCCGGCGTTTCGACGTGACCAGCCATGCGGCCGGTGCCCAGCATTACCTGGACACTGGCGATGCACTGCCTGACCGTGTACTGGACGCGTGCCGCTCGGCCGACGCGATTTTGTTCGGCGCGATGGGGTTACCCCACGTGCGCGGCGCGGATGGCACCGAGATCATTCCGCAGCTGGACATTCGCTTCGCACTGGACCTGTACGCCGGCGTGCGACCGATCCGCACTTGGCCCGGCCTGCCCGTGCCGCTTTCGAATCCGCTTGCCTCGAACATTGACCTTGTTCTGGTACGCGAGAGCACAGAGGGATTATTCCACGCACGCGGACGAGGTGTGGTCGACACCGACGCCGTGCTGGACACCATGAAGATCACACGCGCCGGCACCTCGCGCGTCTGCGACTTCGCCTTCGAGTTGGCTCGTCAGCGCAAGGCCCGCGGCAAGCGAGGGCACGTCACCAACATCGACAAGGCCAACGTGTTCGCTTCGATGGCATTCTGGCGAAAGGTGTTCGAAGAACGGGCCCAGGCGTATCCGGACATCGGGGCGGACAGCGCCTATGTGGATGCGATGGCACTCAACCTGGTGATGAAGCCCTGGACCTACGACGTCCTCGTCACCGAAAACATGTTCGGCGACATCCTGTCGGATTTGATTGCGGCACTGGTGGGCGGAATGGGCATGGCGCCTTCCGCGGACATTGGGGAGCATCACGGGCTGTTCCAACCGGCGCACGGCACGGCGCCCGACATTGCCGGACAGGGCATCGCCAATCCAACTGCCATGTTGCTGTCGGTGGCAATGATGCTCGACTGGCTGGCCGATCGCCATGGCGACCTGGCTTTGGCCGATGGCGCGCGCGCCATCGAGGGCGCAGTGCAGTCCGCGTTCGAAAGCGGCGCTGTCCGCCCCCGAGAATTTGGCGGCAGCAGCACGACCGGAGACATCACCCGCGCGGTGATCGAGCGCCTCGCATGACACAACGCATTGCCATGGTCGGCGCTGGCTACTTCGCCCAGTTTCAGCTGGAGGGCTGGCGCGACGCGGGTGCACCGGTCGCCGCACTGTGCGACGTGGATGCGCAGCGGGCCGGTGCATTGGCGGCTCGCTTTTCAGTGCCCGCCAGCTACACCGACGCCCTCGTGATGCTGGACGATGTCCGCCCGACGCTGGTCGATGTCGTGCTGCGTTCGGATGCGCAACAGGCCGTGGTGCAGGCAGCGCTCGAACGCGGCATTCCAACCATCTGCCAGAAGCCCTTTGGCACCGACTGGGCACAGGCCAACAGCATGGCCGACATGGCCGAGGACCGCGGCACACCGCTGGCGGTGCACGAGAACTTTCGCTTCACGCCGTGGTTCCGCGAATGCCGGCGTTGGATCGACCAAGGTCGGCTCGGCCGCCTGCACGGCGTCAGCTTCAGGCTTCGGCCGGGTGATGGCCAAGGCACGCACGCCTACCTGGACCGCCAGCCGTCGTTTCAGAGCATGCCGGCGTTTCTGATCCGCGAGACGGCAGTCCACTTCATTGACTGCTTCCGCTACCTCGCCGGGGAAGTGGTGGCCGTCACCGCGCGCGTTCGCCGCCTCAATCCGCACATTGCTGGAGAAGACGCTGGCTTGGTGATCTTCGAGTTCGATGACAACGCCATGGGGCTTTTCGATGGCAATCGATTGAACGACCACACCGCGTCGGACCCACGGCGCACCATGGGCGAAATGTGGCTTGAAGGCTCATCCGGCGTGCTGCGCCTCGATGGCGAAGCGCGCCTCTGGTGGAAGCCACACCAGGCGCCCGAGATGCAACACCACTATGACCGAGGCGACGCCAAGGGCGCCTTCGGTGGTGCTTGCACACTCCTGCAAGCCCACGTTCTGGCCCATCTGGAGCAGGGCGCGCCGCTGGAGAACAGCGCGCGCGACTACCTCGCCAATCTGCGAGTCGAAGCCGCCATCTATCACTCGCACGCGAGCGGCCAGCGTGTCCGCGTCGCCGATTTCGATCCCCAGACCGCTCACCACCCCTAGAACCGGAGACAACGATGAAGATGATGACCTTAGGCATGACCGCCACTGCTGCAGCGGCAGCACTCCTCATTTGTACCGCCGCAGGCGCCCAGACAATTTTGAAGTTCAGCCACACCGACCAACAGAACGGTGCGCGGCAAGCCGCTGCCCAGGTCTTCGCCAAGAAGGTGGAGGAGATGACGCAGGGCCGCTACAAGGTGCAGGTTTTCTGCTGCAGCCAGTTGGGCAGCGATCCGAAGAACATCGAGCAGTTGGCCATTGGCGGCATTGACTTCACCGTGTCGGCGACGGGCTCATACGCGCCCCATGTGCCGAGCCTGAACCTCACGATGATGCCCTTTCTGGTCGACAGCTACCAACAGGGCTGGAAGCTCTATGACACGAGCCCGTGGCTCAAGGCCCAATTCGACAAGGCCCCGGCCAAAGGCTTCCGGTTCCTGGCGACCTGGGAAGCGGGCTTTCGCAACATGACGACGAAAGATTCGCTGAACGTGCCGGCGGATGCCAAGGGCAAGAAGCTGCGCACCTTCCCCAACGAGATGATGCGCTGGACGCTCGAAGCGATGGGATTCAACATCCAGATCATGCCCCTGCCCGAGGTCTACCTGGCCATCCAGCAAGGCGCCGTGCAAGGACAAGAAAACCCGGTCGACACCATCTACTCGAACAAGTTCTACGAGGTGGCGCCGAACATCACTTTGACCAATCACGTGTACAGCCCTATCCCGCTCGCCATCTCCGAAAAGACCTGGCAGAAGTTCTCGGACGCCGACCGCAAGGCCGTCACGCAGGCGGCGGTGGAAGCCGGCAAGTACAGCCGCGAGTTCATCGCCGGCAACGACGAGAGCCAGCTCAAGGAGATGGCATCCAAGGGTGCCAAGGTCAACGCGAAGCCGGATGTCGCCGCCTTTCGCACCGCGGTGCAGCCGGTCTATGTGAAGGCGCGGGAAAAGTACGGTGCCGACGTCGACGCCTTCCTCAAGGATGCAGAGTCGGTGCGCAAGGCAACGAAGTAGTCCGGCATGTCGACATCTCTACTTGCGCCGGTCGCCCCGGCGCCTCTGCCCTTGCGCGTGCTCGGACGGGCCGTCGACTGGTCGGTGATCGGCATCGGCGCCACCATGGCGAGCCTCGTGTTCTTCAACGTCAGCCTGCACCTGGTCAACAAGGATCTGGCGTGGGTCACCGAGCTGGGAGAGCTGCTGATGGTGTGGGTCACCTTTCTGGGCGGGGCCTGCGCCGCCAGGAGAGGCGCGCACATGACCATCACCGAGTTCATCGACAAGTTGCCCCCGCAGCGGCGCCGCTGGGCCGACGCGGCGGTCCAGGCCGCCTCCCTCGCGATGCTGTTGTTGCTGGTGCGCTTCGGTTGGTCGCTGGTGAACGGCAACTGGGGCAACCAGCTCACCGTCTTGGAATGGCCGATGGCGATCCAGTACATGGGGATGGCCATCGGCTGCTCCCTCATGTCTGTCTTCGTGGCTTTCGACCTGTGGTTGATCCTGCGCGGTGTACCGCGCGAAATGCGCTACGGCGCGGCGGAGTGACGCGCAATGCTGGCACTGACCTTGTTCGGCGTGTTCTTCCTGATCGCCTTGGCGGGCGTTCCCCTGCTGTTCTCGATCCTCATCACCACCGTGGGCGTCATCTGGGTCCAGGGGCTCGGCCATCCGCTCGAAACCATCTTCCTCTCCTTCATCGGAGGCGTCGAGCCTTTCATCTTGCTGGCTGTCCCGTTGTTCATCTTTGCCGGCGAGTTGCTGGCACAAGGCGGTGTGGGCAAGCGCATCGTGGCATTCGCCCGCGTGCTGTTCGGCTGGCTGCCTGGCGGCCTCGGCGTCGTCACGGTGATCAGCTGCACCCTGTTCGGCGGTGTCTCGGGTTCGGCCATTGCTGATACGGCGGCGATCGGATCTCTGGTCATTCCTGCGATGGTGGCGCGCGGCTATTCGCGCGGCTTCGCCGCGGCCCTGCTCGCGGTGGCGGGCACGATTGCGCTGCTGATGCCGCTGTCGATCCCATTCCTGGTCTATGCCTTCATCTCCGGCGTGTCCATGCGGACCCTGTCTATGGCCGGGCTGCTGCCGGCGTTGTTATCGGCCACGGCCCTCATTGCCGTCTGCATGTGGCACGGCCGGCGCACCGGCTGTGACAACGGCGAGGAGCGATCCTCGCCGCGCGAGATCTGGATGGCCGCCAAAGACGCCGGTCCGGCGCTGCTCATGCCCATCATCATCATTGGCGGGATCTGGAGCGGGCTGTTCACGCCGAGCGAGTCGGCAGCCATTGCGGTCTTCTACGGACTCGCAATTTCGCTGCTGTACTACCGCGATTTGTCGTGGCGCAGCATCCCGCAACTGTTGCTCAATGCCTTCATGACCAGCGCCACCGTGATGCTGGTGATCGGCGCCACGGGCGCAATGGCCTGGCTGATCACCGTGGAGCAGGTGGCCCAGCAAATGGCCGCCTGGATTCAGGTGTTCGCGACCGAACCATGGATGTTCCTGATGCTGTTCAACCTGTGCCTGTTGCTGCTGGGTGTATTCATCGAGCCCCTGCCGGCCATGCTGTTGTGTGCACCCCTGTTCTTGCCGCTGGCCAAGCACTTCAACATGGACATGGTGCACATCGGCGTGGTCATGACAGCCAACCTGGCGATCGCCCTGTATACGCCGCCGGTGGGGGGCACCCTGTTCGTCGCCGCGAAGCTCGCGAAGGTCGGCATCGGCGAGATCACACGGCACTTGTGGCCGCTCATGGCCGCGACGTTCGCGGTGGTACTCGTCGTCACCTACGTACCCTGGCTCTCGACCTGGTTCCCGCGCTTCCTCCAGTCCTTCTAACGTCGCTGCCCATCCATGAACACAAAACCTCAAGTACTGCTGGTGGAGTTTCGCATCCAGACGGAGTACATCGATGCCTTCGACGCAGCGATCCGCGAGAACGCGCGCGCGTCGCTCACGAACGAATCCGGCTGCCGCCGCTTCGATGTCTGCCGGGACCCGGCGGACGCCGCCTTGTTCCTGCTCTACGAAATCTATGACGACGATGTGGCCGTCGCGTTGCACTTGACGTCATCGCACTTTCTCGCGATGGACGCGGCGACTAGCAGCTGGGTGCAGGAGAAGACCGTCCGCCGCCTCGAAGGCGCGCAATCCTGAACACGTCACACCGATGATTTGCCTTGCGTGCATCGTGACGATTTCACAGGCGCGACTGAACTCGCCAACAACCTAGTGCGCGCCGGAACGCTTCATCAGGAAGATTGGCGTGCTTGAGGGCCCGATCGACGGCGAAGCGGGCGTCGTCGTGATTGCGCTCAATGCGCGCACGCTTCATGTGGCCGCGGCGCGCTGGATGCTTACCAGCCGCCATAAAGCTTTGAGGGCTTGCCGATCCAACCGGCTCGCGCATCTGAACGTTTCTCGCAGCGCGAGAACTCGCACAGTTTTCACGCTGCCTGTTGCAGTTGAATTGGTCGGAGACAAATTATGAAGCGCTTTTTGGAAGCGGCTGTCGCAGCCACGGTCGTGGCCCTCACGTGGGCTGCACCTTTCTCGGTCCACGCGCAGGCCTGGCCCGCCAAAGCCGTCAGGATCATTGTGCCGTCGCCCCCCGGCGGCAGCACCGACCAGATCGCCCGTGTGATGGGACAGAAGCTCTCGCTCGCCTGGGGGCAGCCCGGGTGATCGAGAACAAGCCGGGTGCCGGGCTCACGCTCGGCGCGGACTACGTTGCGAAATCTCCAAATGACGGCTACACGATTCTGATGGGCGCTGTGCACCATTCGATCGCACAGAAGGTCTACAAGAAGCTGCCCTACGACATCGGCAAGGACCTCGCCCCCATCACAGTGCTGGCGGTGGTTCCCAACGTGCTCGTGGTCTCGGCAAGCAACCCGGCGAAGAACGTCAAGGAGCTGATCGCGCAAGCGAAGACCGAGCCCGGCAAGTTGAGCTACGGCAGCACTGGTGCAGGCACCGCGCACCATCTGATCGGCGAGCAGTTCAACGACATGGCCGGCACCGACCTCCTGCACGTTGCTTACAAGGGCAGCAGTCCTGCGCTCGTGGATCTGATGGGCGGCCAGATCACGATGATGTTTGACACGGTGCCGTCATGCCTGTCGCTCATCAAGGCAGGAAAGCTTCGGCCGTTGGCAGTAGCGACCGCCAAGCGCTCTTCGACCCTGCCGGACGTTCCGACACTGTCGGAATCCGGATTGACGGGCTTCGACATCGCGACATGGTTCGGGTTCATGGCACCGGTCGGTACCCCCAAGGAAGTCATCGAAAAGGTCTACTCCGACTCCGCTCGCATCCTGGCCACGCCCGAGATGAAGAAACAGTTTCAGGAGATGGGTGCAGAACCCCTGGGAAACACTCCCGCCGAGATGACTGCGCAGATCAAGGCCGAAATGGAAAAGTTCGGAGCCCTGGCCACCAAAGCCAAGCTGAGCCTGGATTGAACGCACCCATGACACACGCTCTCCTTGTCGACCTCTACATCAAGCCCGAGCGGGCCGAAGCCTTCGCAAACGCCAACGTGCTCGTGCGCGAATGGATCATTCGGAAGACAGTGCGCACGCACGTGCTGATGGAGGCGTAGGCCGTGCTCAAGATCGGAGCTATCGCTGACGACTTCACCGGCGCCACGGATCTGGCCAACAACCTCGTTCGGGCCGGGATGCGGGTGGTGCAGATCATCGGCGTGCCGACCGATGCCGTCGCAGCGCAGGCTGATGCCGTCGTGGTGGCGTTGAAGTCGAGAACGATCGAACCCGCCGCCGCCATTGCGCAGTCTCTCGAGGCTTTGAGATGGCTGCAGGCGCGAGGCGCAAAGCAGATCTATTTCAAGTATTGCTCGACTTTCGACAGCACCGAGCGCGGCAACATCGGGCCGGTCACCGAAGCGTTGATGGACGCAATTGGCACGGACTTCACCATCGCCACGCCGGCATTTCCGGACAACAAGCGCACCGTTTTCAAGGGTTACTTGTTCGTGGGCGAAGTGCTCCTGAACGAGAGCGGGATGCAACACCATCCGCTCACGCCGATGACCGATCCCAATCTTGTCCGTGTGCTGCAAGCCCAGACGCAACGAAAAGTTGGCTTGATCGATCACGCCGTCGTGGCGCGTGGTGCCGAAGCCGTGCGCGCGCGCATGGGGGAACTGCGCTGCGAAGGGGTGGCAATGGCCGTGGTCGATGCCGTTGCCAACGCGGACCTAGTGCGACTTGGTCCGGCGCTGGCCGACCTTCCCTTGGTGACAGCAGGATCCGGAGTTGCCATTGGCTTGCCGGTCAACTTTGGGATCGAACCTTCGTCGCGTGCGAGCGCATTGCCGGCGCCCGAAGGCCTTCAGGCCGTGGTGTCGGGGAGCTGTTCTCTGGCCACGAACCGCCAGGTGCTGGCGTTTATCAAGAACGAGCGCCCCGCGATGGCCATCGACCCGCTGCGCATCGCATCGGGCGTTGACGTGACCGCGGAAGTTTTGGCGTGGGCCGAACCGCTCATCAAAGAGGGGCCGATCCTGGTCTACTCAACGGCGGAAAGCGGCGCCATCAAATCAGTGCAGTCGCGGCTCGGTGTGGAGGAGGCCGGGTCCATGGTCGAACGCACCATCGCAGCCATCGCGTGTGGTCTTGTCACCATGGGCGTGCGCCAACTGGTCGTCGCCGGCGGCGAGACGTCGGGCGCTTGTGTACAGGCCCTGGGTGTCACGCAGATGCAAATCGGCCCGCAGATAGATCCAGGGGTGCCGTGGACCCATGTCCACGCCGAGGCAGCAGGCGGGGCCGGTGTGCACGTCGCGTTGAAGTCCGGCAACTTCGGCACGGACGACTTCTTCACGAAGGCTTTCCAGGTACTCAAGCCATGACGGAAAACGACGCCCGGGAGGAGATCTGCCGGGTGGGCCGCAGCCTCTTTGAGCGCAGTTACGTCCACGCCAGCGCAGGAAACGTCAGCGTGCGGCTCGGAGAGGAGGACGAAAACGGACTGCTCATCACGCCTACCGACGCGTGCCTAGGGTTTCTGGATCCGGCACGACTGGCACGGCTGGACGCTCACGGCGTGCAACAGAAATCTGAGTGAGGGTCGATCGAGTAACGGAGATTTGTCCTCTTAAGTATGGCGGTGAGGCGGATCGATGCCGGGTGACTCGATTGCGGGGCATAGCAGACCTTCCGCGAGCTGACTGAATGACCGCAACCAGTCTGAACCAGCCATTGCAAACGCTTGTGGCTTGCGGACTCGCGCTAGGAAGGCGCATCGCACAGCCATGTATGGGGCGGATGCAGAAGCCTCCAACTGCTCCAAACCCTTCGACATCAAACTCGCCCCCCAGATCGAAGAAGTCGTTGCTGAGCGTGCCCGGATTCGGGGTGAACACGCCGTGCTTGCGCTGCGCGGTGTTTGCGCCCAGCACGCGCAGGCAGGCCACTGACCAGCAAGGACATCTCTGGCGCAGTGAGCGTCAACAGTTGCGCCTTGCGATGAGCAGTGCCTCGGTGGGAGGGCGTGATGGCTTTTGCGCTCTCGCCTCAGCCAATCCATTCGCGCCAAGACACATCGCCTCGCACCCGACGCGCGACGTCGTCAAGGCGACGAGCGAAGATCGCCCACCGACCTTCACCGCCGAACCCCGCATAAAGCGACTTCGCGAAGAGCCGCGCCTGATCGAGCTCGTTCTGGCTGAGGTACCAACCGAATACGCGTTCGTACTGCGCGAGCTTGCGGCCGGCGAGATGCGCCACCGCCGCCTGGGGCGTCGTCAGGCCATTGAGCATCTCGAGCAGCGCCGTCACATCGCGTGCGATCTCCGCGCCAAGGGACTCGGCCTCCGTGTCCAAGGTGACGTCGTATTCCCGGCGAGCGTCGGGGTCGGCGTCGTTCGGTCGCAAGCGCACATGACACGACGGCTCGTCGGGGTCTTCGATGAGGGGCTCGCCGATCACCGCGTCGAGCGCCGGGAGGTACACCGACCCGTTGATGTAGAACCGCGCCGCGAGCGCACCGTTGCGCGAGCTGCGTTCCACGTTGACGACCTGTGTGGCCTCCCCCACCCGACGCTTGAAGGTCGAACCCGGGCTTTTGAACCCTCGGGTGGTCAACAAAGGCTTCAGGTGGGTTCGAACGACTGCGGTGATCAGTTGGGCTGGCGACATGGGCGCAAAGAATAAGCGAGCGAGGCCTGAAGCCGTGTCGACAGCCGGTACGCGGTGGCCTCGGCCTCCCCCCTTTCCTACACCGAGGGGCCTCTCTTCTTACACGCTTCGCCAGCCGTTCCCTCGACCATCCAGGGCCGGGACGGTTCGCTGTCTTGGGAATGTCGACGTCCCGCGCCTGGCGCCGGACGCTCGGATCTCATGAACGCCTTGCCTTGAGAGCCCCGATGACCTGCCCCCTGTGCCGCCTCGATCTCAGCCGCCCGGCATCGTCGGTCGGCGGCCCGCTTGACGGCGCGGTGGACGAGGCAACGCCAGAGGCTGCGGCGCCGGGCGCATCGGCCTGCATGTGCGAAGCCAACCAGGGCGCGGACTGGCTGCTGACGCTCGCCGTGCACGACCTGCGCAATGCCCTCTCCGCCCTGCAATTGGGTGTGGAGCTGCTCAGCCGCCGCGAGAGCACGGCGCACCCGCCCTCGGCCGCGGTGCTGGCGCACATGGACAGCGCCGCGCAGCGCGCGCAGGCGTGCACCGTCGAGGTCGAAGACATCCACCGCCTGGCGACGGGACGCCGGGTTGCGGTGACGTCGGCGCACTTCTCACTGCACGCCGTGGTGCGCGATGCGCTGGATGCCTGCCGGCGCATCGTGCCGGGGGTGGTGGTCGAGCACGATCGGCTTGGCGACGGCGACTGCGTGGGCGACGCCGGGCGCATGGCCCAGTTTCTGGCGCTGGCGCTCGAAGACCTGTGCGTGGAGGCGCCACCGGCCCGGGTGATCGTGATCAGCGAGGTCGCGGGCGATCGCTTCCGCATCGCCCTGCATGTGGGCAGCACGCCCGACGTCGCCTGGCCCACGCAGGCGCCGACGCAGCGCGCGGCGCGGGCGCACGCGCGGCGCTGCGTGCTGCTGCGGGCGATCGCGCAGGCGCATGGCGGCGACGTGCGCTTGCACAGTCCGCTCGCGCATGGGCGGTCGATCGACGCCAGCTTCTCGAGCCTTGCCGCGCCGCGCTGAGCGGCCGGCGTATGGCACGCCGGGCCCGTTCAAAGCCTGCCGGGATCAGGCGATGTCGAAGCGGTCGAGGTTCATCACCTTGACCCACGCGGCTACGAAGTCGTCGACGAACTTCGCCTGGCTGTCCGACGTGCCGTACACCTCAGCGGTCGCGCGGAGTTGCGCGTTCGAACCGAACACCAGGTCAGCGCGCGTGCCGGTCCACTTCAGTTCGCCGGTCTTGCGGTCGCGGCCTTCGAACTGCTCGCCGGCGCCGTCGACGGACGTCCACGCGGTGCGCATGTCGAGCAGGTTGACGAAGAAGTCGTTGCTCAGCGTGCCCGGCTTGTGCGTGAACACGCCGTGCTTGCTTTGCGCGGTGTTCGCGCCCAGCACCCGCAGGCCGCCGACCAGCACGGTCATCTCGGGCGCGGTCAGCGTGAGCAGCTGCGCCTTGTCGATGAGCAAGGCCTCGGCCGGCACGGCGAAGCGCGCCTTCGTGTAGTTGCGGAAGCCGTCCGCGGCCGGCTCCAGGGGCTCGAACGAATGCACATCGGTCTGTTCCTGCGAGGCGTCGGTGCGGCCTGGGGTGAAAGACACCTCGACATCGCGGCCCCCGTCACGCGCGGCCTGTTCGACGGCGGCACCGCCGGCCAGCACGATCAGGTCGGCGAGCGAGATCTTCTTGCCGCCGGTCTGCGCCGCATTGAACTCGGCCTGGATGCCTTCGAGCACCGACAGCACCTTGGCCAGTTGGTCGGGCTGGTTGACGGCCCAGTCCTTTTGCGGCGCGAGGCGAATGCGCGCGCCGTTGGCGCCGCCGCGCTTGTCCGAACCGCGGAAGGTGGATGCCGAGGCCCAGGCGGTCGACACCAGTTGCGCGGTCGTCAGGCCCGAGGCCAGCACCTTCTTCTTGAGCGACGCGATGTCCTGCGCGTCGACCAGTGCATGGTCCACGGCCGGCACCGGGTCTTGCCAGATGAGTTCTTCGGCCGGCACTTCGGGGCCGAGGTAGCGCACGCGCGGGCCCATGTCGCGGTGGGTCAGCTTGAACCAGGCGCGGGCGAAGGCGTCGGCGAACTGGTCGGGGTTCTCGAAAAAGCGGCGCGAGATCTTCTCGTAGGCCGGGTCCATGCGCAGCGCGAGGTCGGACGTGAGCATGGTCGGCACCAGCTTCTTCGACGGGTCGTGCGCATGCGGGATGGTGGCTTCTGCGCCTTTGGCGGTCCACTGATGGGCGCCGGCCGGGCTCTTGGTCAGCTCCCACTCGAAGCCGAACAGGTGCTTGAAGTAGTCGTTGCTCCACTGCGTGGGCGTGGTGGTCCAGGTCACTTCGAGGCCGCTGGTGATGGTGTCGCCGCCCTTGCCGCTGCCGAACTTGTTGTGCCAGCCGAAGCCCTGCGCTTCCAGGCCGGCCGCTTCGGGTTCGTCCGCCACGTTGTCGGCGGGGCCGGCGCCGTGGGTCTTGCCGAAGGTGTGGCCGCCGGCGATGAGCGCCACGGTTTCCTCGTCGTCCATCGCCATGCGGGCGAAGGTGTCGCGGATGTCGCGGGCCGAGGCGAGCGGGTCGGGCTTGCCGTCCGGGCCTTCGGGGTTGACGTAGATCAGGCCCATCTGCACGGCGGCCAGCGGGTTCTCGAGGTCGCGCGACTCGGGCACCTTGCTGTCGTCGTCCTTCACGAGCACGCCGCCGGCCTTCTCGACGCCGGGCGAGCCTTGGCTGTAGCGCACGTCGCCGCCGAGCCATTTCGTCTCGCGGCCCCAGTACACGTCCTGGTCGGGTTCCCACACGTCGGCACGGCCACCGGCGAAGCCGAAGGTCTTGAAGCCCATGGTTTCGAGCGCGACGTTGCCGGTGAGAATGATCAGGTCGGCCCACGAGATCTTGCGGCCGTACTTCTGCTTGATCGGCCACAGCAGGCGGCGCGCCTTGTCGAGGCTCACGTTGTCGGGCCAGCTGTTGAGCGGCGCGAAGCGTTGCTGCCCGCGCCCTGCCCCGCCCCGGCCGTCGCCGATGCGGTAGGTGCCGGCGCTGTGCCAGGCCATGCGCACGAACAGGCCGCCGTAGTGGCCGAAGTCGGCCGGCCACCAGTCCTGCGAGTCGGTCATGAGCGCGGCGAGGTCGGCCTTCACGGCGGCGAGGTCGAGGCTCTTGAACTCGGCGGCGTAGTCGAAGGATTCGCCCATGGGGTCGGACTTGGCCGAGTGCTGGTGCAGCAGGTCCACGCGCAGTTGCTGGGGCCACCAGTCACGGTTGGTGGTGCCGGCACCGGCGGCCTGGTGGAACGGGCATTTGGTTTCGGTCTTCTGAGTGTCCATGGGAGCTCCTGTTTTTGGCGGGGGAAAGGGCAGACGTCGAATTCTCGGGGGGAACCCGTGCAGCCTCGCACCAGAGTTTTTAATGCCGGCGATAGCCTTCGGACAAGGTCCCTCCCCCTTCGGAGGCAGGGCCATGGGCCGGGCACTCGAGGTCGCGTCTCACGACCAGGCTCACGCGCGACGCGCTGGTTGTGCGCGTGCGAGCTGCTAGGTCAGGGCCGTGTCCAACAGCATCATCACGACGAAGCCCAGCATGAGCCCGCCTGTGGCGTAAGCCTCGTGCCCCTTGCGGTGAGACTCCGGAATGATTTCATGGCTGATGACGAACAGCATCGCACCGGCGGCCAGTGCCAGTCCCCAGGGCAGCAGGCTGGCCGAGATGCCGATGACTGCGGCGCCGAAGACGGCGGCCACCGGCTCGACCAGACCCGACAGCACCCCGAGCCCGGCTGACATCAGCCGCCCGTAGCCGACGCTGCGCAGTGCCAGCGCCACGACCATGCCTTCGGGGACGTCCTGAATGGAGATGCCCGTCGCCAGCGCGGTCGCACCGACCGGGTCCGACCCGGCGAAGGCAACGCCGATCGCCAGGCCTTCGGGCAGGTTGTGCAGCGAGATCGCGAGCACGAAGAGCCACACGCGCTTCAGCGCACGGGCCTGCGGCCCTTCGAGCCCCTTGACGAAATGTTCGTGCGGGACCAGTCGATCGATGGCGAGCAGGAACGCCGCCCCCAGCAGAATGCCGACCCCGACGATGGCCCCCGAGCCCCAGCTGCCCGCGCCCTGCGACTTCGCAGCCGCCAAGGCAGGGATCACCAGCGAGAACGAACTCGCCGCCAGCATCACGCCCGCGCCGAAGCCGAGCATGCTGTCGTAGGTGCGTTGCGAAAACCGTTGCGACAGCAGCACCGGCACCGTGCCCAACGCCGTGGCACAGGCCGCGAAGAGCCCGCCCAGCAGCGCGCCCTTCATGCGCGGGTCGGTGCCGGTCAGCGCCTGGGCCGCTTGAAAGAGGACCACGCCCACACCGAGGAGCACGATGCCCATGCCCAGCCATCGTCGCCAGGAAGGGGCGTGCCGGTGCGATGCCGCCACCGCGAGGTCGACAGGGGGACGGGGCACGGAAGACGTATTCATGGCGGGATCCTCGATGCAAAGACATGGGATGCACGCGACGCCGATGCGGCCTTGCGCATCGGCGCCGCGTGCGCTCAGGCCGTCAGGCGAAAGCCGTGCTGAGGTTGAGCGTGCCGTTCACGCCGCTAGGGAAGAAGCCGCCGCGGTCGGCTGCACCCGGCGTCAGGTAGACGATGTTGAGCACATCGCCCGGCGTACGGCTGTACGCGATGCCGTCGCCGTCGAGCGGCACGATGTTCGACGTGTCCGCCGTGCCGGTGATGCCCTGGTCGACATCGGTCGACCCGTCCAGCGTGTCGCGTGCGTTCGATATCGCATCGGCACCCGCGCGCAACGACGGCGTTTCGATGCCCTTGGCATACAGCACCGTGCGCACCAGCCCGGCGTGGTACGCCTCTGCCGCCAGGATGCCGGCCGCGGCCTCCAGGTAGGTCTTGTTGGTGATCAATGGCGCCGCGCCCTTGTACGCCGTGACCCCGACGTCTTCGAAGATGAAGGCACCGAAGAGAAAGGCTTCGTCGCTTGCATACGGGTCGAACGCCTCGCCGGCCTTGATCAACCCCGCCGCGCGCGCCGCCGACGAGAAGGCCCCGTTGATGTCGGCACTGACGTCGATGTCGGGCTGTGCCACCGCCGCGCTGCCCAGGGCCGCGCGCAGGAACCGCACATGGTCGGCTTCGTCCTTGGCGATCTCGCGGGCGTACTGCGCCACCACCGGGTCCTTGAACGGAACGGCCCGACCGCCACGCACCGTTCCGCGCGTGCCGGTGCCGCCCAGCTGCGCATCTGGCAAGCCGACGCCGAAGACGGCGTATTGGTAGAACTGCGCTTCGAGGTACTCCAGGTTCAGCGCGAAGTTGAGGATGTCGATGTCCGAGGGCCCGTTGCCGCCGGGTACCGCCTGGCCGATGGCATCGCCGCCACCACCGCCGCATGCCGCAAGGATGGCGCCGCCCGCCATGCCGACCGCGAAGCCACCGCTCTTGCGAAAGAAGCGCCGCCGCTCGGCGATTTTCTCGGTTCGTTTTTGCAAAAGATCCAGACTGACAGGATTTCCAAGCATCACATCTCCTGAGCGGCAAACGCTTCGTCCCCGACGCTTTCACCGCAACCTGCGTTGACAACCGAAACGCACATGGCACGCCGCGGGACTGCGGTGGTCGGCTTCGAAAATGCCGATCACCTGCTGCTTGATACGCGTGTCGCCAAACGATCAGATCGACAAGAAGCGTAAGGATTGGTGAGTGGCCGGCGAGGGCTGCAAAGCCGCGTGAAGACACGTGCGAATCGTCCCACGCTGCACCGGGTGATCGGCCCACCATCTGTGCGATTCGTCGACGCGTAAGGCATGCAGCGATCCGATTGCTTGATCCTGCGCATCGTCAGTGCATGCCCTGTGCTGACCATGCCGAGACGGACGATCGAGACGCTCCTTCCATCTTGATCTTTCAAAGGACTCTCATGAACAAGCTCATCGCCGTCGCCACCGTCGGACTCATCGCCTTTGCTGCGCAAGCTCAATCGAACCCGCCGGGTGCGCCCGTGCCGCCGAACACGCCCGGCTACGCCACCGGCAAGGCGGAGATGACGGGTGAAGCCCGGAAGAACGCACGCCCCATGGGCATGCCGCCCAAGCGGGCAGGCGACATGCCCAAGACCGCCGAAGGTGGCGCGATCGGCATGGACCGTGCGGCCGCCGCCGGGGAACGTCGCGCCGAAACGCGTGACGAACGTCGCCCGGGCAAGCCGCAATCGATGCAGGGCGGCACACCCAAGTAAGGCATCGGAAAGGCGCCTTCAACGGCGAGGGGTCAGGCCTCGATGCCGAGCGCGCCGGTGCGGCGCACGGCTCACGGCAGGGCCTGGCTGCCGCGCCGCCCTCGGTCGGCCTTGGGCAGCACCGCGGTGTGGAGCATGCGATCGGCTTGCGCCTGCAACCGCACGAGCGCGCGATCGAATCGCGCCGCTTCGTCCAGGGTCAGCGCACTCGCCAGTTCGGCGTTGATGGCGCTCACCAAGGGGAACAGTTCGGCATAGAGCGCGCGCCCGCGCTCGGTCAGGCTCAACACCACGTGGCGACGGTCGCCCGCGCGGGCGACGCGCGACACCAACGCCTTCGCGACCAGCGAACCCACAGCCTTCGAGGTGCGAGCGCGGTCGAGTTGCGCGTGCTCGGCCAGCTGCGACGACCCCAGCTCGCCCAGGCTGGCCAGCGTGACCAGCAGCCGCCACTCTCGCCGTGTGATGCCGAAGCGCCCTTCGCACAGCCGCGTGACCATGCGGCCGGCGACGACCACCAGACGCGACAGCCGATACAGCAGCAGCGCTTCCAGCGGTTCACGGATGGGCGTGGTCATGGGGAGGATGTCTCCGGGTCCGGGTTAGTCCGGACGATGGTTGATTTGATCAATCGACTGTAGCGTCACCACAATCGCCGGCAGCCGCCGCGCACCGGCGGCCGCATCGCATGACCACCGGAGACACCCCATGACGCCCTTCTCTTTGCAGCCGCCCCGACTGCTCACGCGCCGCGTCGCGACCCTCGCCGCCGCGGCCGCCCTGTTCGCCGCTGCCCTGCCGAGCGCGCAAGCGCAGCCGCAGCTGGACAGCCCGCTGCGCATCGTGGTCGGCTACGCGCCCGGCGGCGCCACCGACCGCGTGGCACGCATCGTGGGCGACAAGCTGGCCGTGCGTCTGGGCGTGCCGGTGGTGGTCGACAACAAGCCCGGTGCCGGCGGCCGGCTCGCGGCGCAGCAGGTGAAGACCACGCCCGCCAACCAGAACGTGCTAATGCTGGCGAACCCGGCCGTGATGGTCGTGGCGCCGCTGGTCTTCAAGGACAACGGCTACGAGCCCGAGCGCGACTTCGTGCCGGTGTCGCACGTCAACGACTACGACTTCGCGCTGGCCGTGTCTCCCACGCTGCCGGTCAAGGAACTGGGCCATCTGCTGGCCTGGATGCGCGCCAACCCGGCGCAGGCCAACGTGGGCGTGCCGGCCACCGGCAGCCTGCCGCACTTCTTCGCGCTGATGGTCGGCGAGAAGGCGAAGGTGCCCACGCAGGTGGTGGGCTACCGCGGCTCGGCCCCGCTGCTGAACGACCTGCTCGGCGGCCAGGTGCCGGTGGCGGTCGACACGGCCGACGTGGTGCTGCCGCAGCACGAGGCCGGCAAGCTGCGCATCCTGGCGCTGTCGGGCGCACAGCGCTCGCCCTTCGCGCCGAAGATCCCGACCTTCAAGGAAGCCGGGCTCGACCTGTCGGCCACCGGCTGGAACACCTTCTTCGCGCCGGCCAGCATGCCCAAGGACAAGGTCGAACGCCTGGCCGCCGCGATTCGCGCCGTGATGCAGGACCCGGACACGACGCGCCGCTTCAAGGATTCGCTGATGACGCCGGTGGTCAGCACGCAGGCGCAGACCGTGGCGATGCTGAAGGCCTACCGCGCGCAATGGGCGCCGGTGGTGCAGAAGTCCGGCTACCAGCCGTGATCGAGAGCGGACAAAGGATGGCAACGCCAACCAAGCGCCCCAACATCGTCTTCATCGTGGCCGATGACCTCGGCCATGCCGACCTTGGCTGCTACGGCGGGCGCGACGCGGTCTTCGGGCCGGTGTCGCCGGTGCTCGACGGCCTCGCCGCCCGGGGCCTGCGGCTGACCCAGGGTTATGCGAACTCGCCGGTGTGCTCGCCCACCCGCTTCGCGATGATCACCGGCCGCTACCAATACCGGCTGCGCGGCGCGGCCGAAGAGCCGATCCGCAGCGACAGCCGCGGCAACACCGCGCTGGGCCTGCCTACATCGCACCCCACGCTGCCTTCGCTGCTGCGCGACGGCGGCTACCGCACCGCCCTCATCGGCAAGTGGCACCTGGGCTACCCGCCGCATTTCGGGCCGCTGCGTTCGGGCTACGACGAGTTCTTCGGGCCGCTGTCCGGCGGGGTCGACTACTTCACCCACTGCGACTCGCGCGGCACGCACGACCTGTGGCTCGGCAACGAAGAAGCGCAGGCCGAGGGCTACCTCACCGACCTGCTCTCGCAGCGCGCCGTCGACTACGTCGGCCGCATGGCGCAGCAGCCGGCCGACGACGCCAAGCCCTTCTTCCTGAGCCTGCACTACACCGCGCCGCACTGGCCGTGGGAGACGCGCGACGACGCGGACAAGGCGCCGGCGGTGAAGGACAACCTGTTCGACCTGGCCGGCGGCAACATCCATGTGTACCGCCGCATGATCCATCACATGGACGAAGGCATCGGCCGGCTGATGGCGGCGCTCGACGCGCACGGCATGGCCGACAACACGCTGGTTGTCTTCACCAGCGACAACGGCGGCGAACGCTTCTCCGACAACTGGCCGCTGGTGGGCGGCAAGATGGACCTGACCGAAGGCGGCATCCGCGTGCCGTGGATCGCACACTGGCCTGCGGTGATCGCACCCGGCGGCGAGAGCGAGCAGCCGTGCATGACGATGGACTGGTCGGCCACGATGCTCGACGCGGCCGGCGTGTCGGCCGATGCGGCCTACCCGCTCGACGGCGTGTCGCTGATGCCGGTGCTGCGCGATGCCGGCCACCGCTTCGACCGGCCGCTGCACTGGCGCATGAACCACCGCGGCCAGCAGGCCCTGCGCGACGGCGACTGGAAGTACCTGCGCGTGGACGGCAACGACTATCTCTTCGACCTCGCCGCCGACGAGCGCGAGCGCGCCAACCTCGGCAAGCGGCAGCCCGAGCGCCTGGCCCGCATGCGCGCCGCGTGGGAAGCGTGGAACGCCGGCATGCCGCCGATCCCGGCCGACGCGACGGTCAGCCTGGGCTATTCGGTGAAGGACATGCCGCAGCGCTGACCGCGCGCAGGCTCAGCCTCAGGCGATCACCGGCACCGCCGTGCCGCCACCGGTCGCCGCGACCGTGATCGTGCGGCCCACCGCGGCCGTGTACGTCGGCTCCTTCACGCTGCTGACGTACACGTACTCACCCTTCACCTGGGCCGGCGTCACCGTCATCACCAGGTAGCCGCGGCGCGTGGTGTCGCAGTAGCTCACGTCGTCGATCAGCCCGAGCCCCGCGCCGATGGCCGCATTGCCCAGCTGGGGCACCAGCGCGCTGCCGTCGATGGAACTGGCCAGGCCACCGAGCCCGGCGCTTTCGAACCCGGACGAGCTGACCGAGGTGCCGGCGAACTCGACGCCGACCTTGTCGCCCGCCAGCGTGGTGAGCTGCGTGAACCAGCCGTTGTGCGAATCGCCCGAGAGCGTGACCAGGCGCTTGCCCTGCGTCTTGACGGCTTGCAGGATGGCCTCGCGCTGGGCCGGGTAGCCGTCCCACGCATCCAGGCTGTAGGGCAGGCGCGGGTTGGTCGCGGGGTCGAGCAGCGCGGTCTGCGTGGGCGTGAGCGCGCCGGGGCCGGCGGCGGCGCGCGTGGCCTTGGCGGTCAGGTAGGCGCTGATGGCCGCAGGCGCGGTGGCCGGGCTGGCCAGCACGGTCGACAGCACCGAGCCGGGCAGCCACATGCGGGCCATGATGGTCTGGTTGCCTACCAGTTGCCAGGTCGCGCTCGACGCCTGCATGCCGTTGGTGAGCCAGTTCTGCTGCTCGACGCTCATCATCTGGCGCGAGGCGTCGGGGCGGATGCCGCTGGCGTTGGGCGTGATGCCCGCCAGGTAGCGCGCGATGCCGCCGTCGGCGTCGCCGTAGTTGTCGTACTGGCGGTCGCGGCCCTCGAGGCGGGTGTCGAGCATGTGCAGGGTGAAGATGCGGCCGAAGTCGAAGCGGCGATAGATCTTCAGCAGGTTGGCCGGGTCGGGCGTGCGGATCGGCATCCACTCGTGATAGACCTTGGCTGCGATGTTCTTGCGCGTCACCCAGTCGCCCTGCGTGGCCGGGTCGTGGTTCTCGGCGCCGTTCACGTAGCCGTTGTTGGCGATCTCGTGGTCGTCCCACACGGTGATCCACGGCATGCGAGCGTGCGCGGCCTGCAGGTTCAGGTCCGACTTGTACAGCGCATGGCGCGTGCGGTAGTCGTTCATGCTCACGATCTCGTTGGCAGGGCTCGTGATGCGGTTGCCCGGGATGCTGCCGTTGCCGTACTTCTTCGGGTCGGAGCCGTACTCGTAGATGTAGTCGCCCAGGTGCAGCGCGTACTGCGCGTCGGACTTCGCGGCCGCGTCGTAGGCGTGGAAATAGCCTTCGGAATACAGCGCGCAGGAGAACACGGCGAACTTGACCGAGGCGACGTCGGCTGCGGGCAGCGTGCGCGTGGTGCCGATGGTCGACGTGGCGCCGGTCGCATCGCGGAACCGGTAGAAGTAGCTGGCGCCGGCGGTGAGCCCGGTGACGTCGACCTTGGCGGTGAACGATGCGTCGGCCGTCGCGGTGACCGTGCCGCTGCGCACGACGGTCTTGAAGGCGGCGTCGTTCGCCACGTCCCAGGTCAGCGCGACGTCGGCGGTGCTGTCGGGCACCTTCGCGTGCGTCCAGAGAATCACGCGGTCGGTCAGCGGGTCGCCGCTGGCCACACCGAAGGCGAAGGCCGCGGGCGTGGCGGCCGGCGGGGCCGGTGCAGGTGCAGGCGCGGGCGCCGAGTCGTTCCCGCCGCCACCGCAGGCGGCGAGCGAGCCCACCGCCGCGAGCGCGACCGCGCTGGACGAGGACTTGACCAGGAAGTCGAGGAAGTCGCGCCGGCGGCGGTTGGCGACCTCGCGCGGGTCGGTGTCGGGTTGCGGCGCGGAAGGGAGGCGGTTTGTCATTCGAATACTCCGTGTGGGGAGCCCCGATTGAAGCCAGCGCGCGTGACGCGGCCGTGAAATGCGTCACGGTTGCGTCATGCCCCCTGCCTAGCATCCGCCCCATCCAACAACTGCGGAGGCTGCGATGGACATGCACCGAAATCGACTGCTGCTGGCCAGCATCCTTCTGACCCTGTCGGTGACCGCCTGCGGCGGGGGCGACGACGATGTCGTCACCGCACCGCCACCGACGACGCCGCCCACCACGCCAGCACCCGCGGTGCCGGCCACGGTCGCGATCAAGCTCATCGCCTTCAACGACCTGCACGGCAACCTCGAGCCACCGAAAACCTCGATCACGGCGCCCTCTTCCACCGGCGGCACGGTGGCGGTGCCGGCCGGCGGCGCGGCCTACCTGGCGTCGGCCATCGCGACGCTGCGGGCGAAGAACCCGCACCACGCGGTGGTGTCGGCCGGCGACATGATCGGCGCGTCGCCGCTGGTGTCGGCGCTGTTCCTCGACGAGCCGACCATCGAGGCGGTCAACGTGATGAAGATCGACTTCAACGCCGTCGGCAACCACGAGTTCGACAAGGGCCAGACCGAACTGCTGCGCATGAAGAACGGCGGCTGCGCCAAGAACACGGCGCTGGAGCCGTGCCAGGTGAACAAGGCCTTCCCCGGCGCCAACTTCGGCTTTCTCGCGGCCAACACGGTGAAGGCCGACGGCACCACGCTGTTCCCGGCCACGGGCATGAAGACCTTCACGCAGGACGGCGCGACGGTGAAGGTCGGCTTCATCGGCATGACGCTCAAGGGCACGCCGAGCATCGTCACGCCGTCGGGCGTGGCGGGCCTGACGTTCAAGGACGAGGCCGACACGGCCAACGCGCTCATCCCCGGCCTGCGCGCGCAGGGCGCCGACGTGATCGTGGTGGTGGTGCACGAAGGCGCGACCGTGACGACGGGCTACAACGACAAGCGTTGCACCGGACTGAGCGGCGACCTGCTGCCCATCCTGGACCGGCTCGACGCCAGCGTCGACGTGGTCGTCTCCGGCCACACCCACCGCGCCTACGTGTGCGACTACGCCAAGACCAATGCCGCCAAGCCCTTTCTGCTGACCAGCGCCGGCCAGTACGGCACGCTGGTGACGGACATCGACCTCACCGTCGACACCGCCACGCGCAAGGTCACGGCCAAGAAGGCCGACAACGTGATCGTGCAGGGCGAGGCGTACACCAGCGGCGCGACCACGGTGGCCCTGACCGACCAGTACCCGAGCTTCGCGAAGAACACCGAGATCGCGGCGCTCGTGACGCAGTACCAGGCCGTCGCCGCACCCCTGGTGCAGCGCGTGGTGGGCAAGGTCACCGGGCCGGCCACGCGCACCAATGCGCCTTCGCGCGAGAACGTGATGGGCAACCTGATTGCCGATGCGCAGCTGGCCGCGACCGCACCCGCGGGCAAGGGCGGCGCGCAGATCGCCTTCATGAACCCGGGCGGCGTGCGTGCCGACCTGGTGCCCGCCGCCGACAACAGCGTGACCTACGGCCAGCTCTTCAGCGTGCAGCCCTTCGGCAACAGCCTGGTGGTGAAGACGATGACCGGCGCGCAGATCCGCGCATTGCTCGAACAGCAGTTCAACAGCGGCAGCAACACCGTCGCCGCGCCGCGCGTGCTGCTGCCCTCGGCCGGGTTCACGTACACGTACAACCTGGCTGCCGCTGCCGGCTCGCGCATCACGGCGATGGCGCTGGGCGGCGTGCCGATGGCCGACGGCACCGACTACCGCGTGACGATGAACAGCTTCCTCGCGACAGGCGGCGACAACTTCACCGTGTTCAACCAGGGCACGAACACGCTGGGCGGCGACCAGGACATCGACGCGCTGGAGGCCTACATCAAGGCCAATGACCCGCTGGTGCCGCCGACGACGACGCGCATCACGGCGCTGTAGCCGGCGCCTACCAGCTGTAGCCCGCCGTCAGGTAGACGCTGCGGCCTTCGCCGTAGTAGCAACCGGTCGACGACAGGCAGGTCGCGACGAACTGCTTGTCGGTGAGGTTGGCCACGTTGAGCGCCAGCCGAACGCCCTTCAGCGCGGGCTGCATGCGGCCGAGGTCCCAGCGCAGCGCCAGGTCGTACAGCGTCACGCCCGGCATGCGGAACAGGTTGGCGTTGTCGCCGTAGGTGGCGCTGGTGTGGCGTGCGCCGACGCCGAAGGCGAGCCCCGCCAGGGCTTCGGTCTGGAACTGGTAGTCGAGCCACAGCGCGGCCTGCTGCTTCGGCACGAAGGCGAAGCGATTGCCTTCGGTGCTCACGCCGGCGGCGTTGGCATTGGCGCGGGTCACCTGGCTGTCGGTGTAGGCGTAGGAGGCAATGACATCGAGGCCACGCGCGACCGGGCCGCGCGCTTCCAGTTCGACACCACGCACGCGCACCTCGCCGGTCTGCTCGTTGAACGAACGGCTCAACGGGTCGGGCGTGAGCACGTTCGACTGCGTCAGTTCGTAGGCCGCGGCCGTGAACAGTGCCCGGGAGCCGACGGGCTGGTACTTCACACCGAGCTCGGTCTGCTTGCCGGTCGTGGGCGCGAAGGTGTTGCCCAGGCGGTCGGTGCCGGCCGCGGGCTGGAACGACGTGGAATAGCTCAGGTACGGCACCACGCCGCTGTCGAAGCTGTACATCAGCGCGGCGCGGCCGGTGGCCTTGCCGTCGCTCTGGTCGACGCTGGCCAGCCGGCCGGTCGCCGTCGTCAGCGTGTCGGTGGCGGTGTTGGCATTGTCGTAGCGGCCGGCGAGCACCACGCTCCAGCGGTCCCAGTGCATCTGGTCCTGCACGTAGAAGCCGGCCTGCCGCCGCTTCTGCTCGATGTGCGTGGCCACGGCGGGCACCGCGCCGCTGTCGCGCCCGTACACCGGCCGGTAGGCGTTGAAGGGCGTGGTGATGATGCGCAGGTTGCTTTCGTCGTAGGTCGCCTTCTCGTTGGAATAATCGAAGCCCGTGAGCAGCGTGTGGCGCAGCGGCCCGGAGCGGAAGTCGGCCTGCAGTTGCGTGTCGACGGTCAGCATGTCGGCCTGCTCCGGGAAGGCCCACGCATAGCGCAGCAGCGACGACGGGTTGCACGCGGCCAGGCACACCGCCTGGATGCGCTGCGTGTACGCGTCGACCTTGCCGTAGCGCAGGTTCTGCCGCACGGTGAAGGTGCCGTCGAGCTTGTGCTCGGCCTCGTAGCCGACGAAGCGCTGGCGGTTGCTGTAGCGGTCGAAGCCCGGCTCGCCGACGAAGGTGCTGCGCGGCAGCGCGGCGTAGCGGCTGGTGTCGAGCGTGCCGGCGGCCGGCAGCACGGGCGCACCGCCGCCGCCGGGCGATTCGAGCGACTGCCACTGCGCCAGCAGCGTGACGCGGGTCGCGTCCGACGGCCGATAGGTCAGCGACGGCGCGAAGTAGTCCTTGCGCTCCGACACGTGGTCGTAGGCGGTGTCGGCTTCGCGGTGCAGGCCGACCAGGCGATAGCTCCACACGCCCTCGTCGTCGAGCGCACCGCCGAGGTCGAAGGCGGCCTGCCGGCGGTTGTGGCTGCCGACCTGCATTTCGATGTTGCGCACGGTCTCGGTCGTCGGCCGCTTGCTGACCATGTTGACCAGCCCGCCGGGCGTTGCCTGCCCATACAGCACCGACGACGGCCCCTTGACCACTTCGACACGCTCCAGGCCCCACGGCTCGATGCGCGGCTGCGAGTAGCCGCGTGCGCCGAAAGGCAGTCGCAGGTTGTCGAGGTAGCGCGCGGGCGGCGTGAAGCCGCGCAGCGTCAGCCAGTCGTAGCGCAGGTCGGTGTTGCCGTACTGCGTGACGATCCCTGGCGTGTAGCGCAGGCTCTCGACCAGCGTGGTGGCGCCCTGCGCGTCCATCTGGTCGCGGGTGACGACCGAGATCGACTGCGGCGTCTCGAGCAGCGGTGTGTCGGTCTTGGTGCCGCCGGTGGCACGGCGCGCGACGAAGCCAGCGACGGGGCTCCTGGCCGTCTCCTCGCCCGCACGCGCGGTGACGAGCACGGTCGGCAACGACGCGGCGTCGTTCGACCTCGCCTCGGGGGCGGGTTGCGCCGGGCTGCGCTGCACGCCATAGACGTTGCCGGTTCGCGTGGCCTGCAGGCCGCTGCCGGCCAGCGCGGCAGACAGGCCCTCGCTCACGGTGAAGCGCCCGCGAACGCCCGGGCTCGTGCGGCCGGCCGTCGTCGCGGCGTCGGTCGACAGCAGGATGCCGGCCTGCCCGGCGAACTGGCTCAGCACGGTGCCGAGCGGGCCGGGCGCGATGGCGTAGTCGCGCGCGGCCTCGGCGCCGGCACCCTGCGCCATCGCGGGTGCGGCATGGGTCGCGACGACGAGGGGCAAGGCAGCGAGCGCCGCCTGCAGCGCGCGCGCAAGCAGGCGGGGGGCGAAGAAGAAATCGGATCGGGTTTGAAATGCAGGCATGGCGGCTTTCGGGCGAAACAGGAGGTGGATATCTGCTCTGCCAATCGAGCCAGCCGAAAGGGAACCTGCAACTGCAAAAGAATTTGCGCTTGGGCGTCAGCGGCCTGCGTGGCCCGGACGCGCGCCGACCACCGTCCACCACGGCATCGGCCGGTGCACCCGGACCGGCAAGGTGGCCTGCAGCGCATCGAGGATGCGGTCGGTGTCGGCCAGCGGGTAGGCGCCGACGATGCGCAGCCCGGCCACCTCGGGCGCGCAAGCCAGATAGCCGGCGCGGTAGCGACCGAGTTCGGCCACGAAATCACCCAGGCGCATGCCGTCGGCGACCAGCATGCCGCGGGTCCACGCATCGTCCTCGGCCGCCACCGGCGCGGGTGCGTCCACACCGTCCGCGAAGACGCGGGCCTGCTGGCCGGCGCTCAAGGTGCGGGGCGGGCCGCGATCGGCCGGACGCGCTTCGACGGCGCCCTCGAACACCGCCAGCCGCACCGCGCCGTCTTCCTGCCGTACGGAGAAGCGCGTGCCCAGCGCGGTCAGGCGGCCCTGTGGCACGTCGACCACCAACGGGCGCGTGGCGAAGGCCGCGTCGTGGCCGCTGCTGACCAGCACCTCACCCCCATGCAGCACGATGCGCCGCAGGGTCGGCGAGAAATCGATGTCCACCGCCGTCGCCGTGTTGAGCCACAGCTGGCTGCCGTCGGCCAGCACGATCTCGCGCCGTTCGCCGGTGCCGGTCCGATGGGCCGCGACCCAGCCGCGCCAGGGCACCTGGCCGGCCACGAGCCAGCCCGCCAGGCCGGCGACCGGCACCAGGGCCAGCGCACGCAAGGCGACGCGGCGCCGGCCGTCGACGGCGCGGCGGTCCAGTGTCTGGCGTGCCGGCAGCCCGGCCAGCCCGGCGAATTCGCCGGCCACCGCCTCGACGCGCTGCCACGCCGCGCGCTGTTGCGGTCCGGTGTCGAGCCAGCGCCGCCATTGCGCGCGCTCGGTGTCGCTGGTCGCGCCGCTCTGGAGCACGGCGAACCAGGCGGCCGCCTGCTGCAGGTCCTCGAAGGCGGGCGTGGGCGTTGTGGCCGAGGCCGCAGCGGTGGTCCTCATGGCTGCGCCAGCAGCAGGCACTGCAGCATCGCCTGCGCCATGTACTTCTTCACCATGCGCTCCGACACGCCGAGTTGAGCCGCGATCTCGGCGTACGTCATCCCGTCGAGTTGCGACAGCAGGAAGGCGGTGCGCGCCTTGGGGTTGAGCCGGTCGAGCATGGCGTCGATGCGGCACAGCGTCTCGAGCGCCAGCAGACGCGCTTCGGGCGACGGCGCCAGCGGCTCGGGCATGGCGGCCAGAGATTCGATCCAGGCCCGCTCGATGTCCTGCCGGCGCCAGTGGTTCACCACCACGCCGTGCGCCAGCGTGCGCAGGAAGGCACGCGGCTCGTCGATGGACTGCGCGTCGCGCGACACCATCAAGCGCACGAAGGTATCGTGCGCCAGGTCGGCCGCACACGATGCCCCGCCCAGACGCCGGCGGAACCAGCCGAGCAGCCAGCCGTGGTGGGCACGGTAGATGGCCTCGATCGACGTCGACGCAGCGGAATGGGAGGTGGCGGACACGGCGAGAACCGCCACCGGCGGCCATCAAATAAGAATGGTTCGCATTCTATGCGGGAGTACGCGCCGCCGCCGCGCCCCGTCGGGTGCGTTTAGAAATCGTCGTCCGATGCAACGTCGTCCGGCATCGCCTCGTCCACCGGCCCCACCAGCGGGTCTTCGCACAGCGCCAGCAGCGCGTCGCAGCCGGCCTTGAGCGCATCGGCGTAGGTGTCGTAGAGCACCGCGCCTTCGACCAGCGCTTCGAACTCGGCATAGTGGTCCGGCGATTCGAGGATGCGCCAGGCGTAGTCGCCGCTGTCGTGCTGATCGACGGTGACTGCGAGCGAGAGAAGTCGGCGTGCCATGGCCGGCATTGTGGACGTCGCATGTGACGGCTCCGCAATCCTGTGGGCCGATGGCAACGCCCGCTCAGTGTGCGGCGATCAGGTCGCGGATGTCCTGCGCATAGGCCTGCAGCCGGCGCGCCGCCTGCTCCCGCTGCGCAGGGCGGGTGGCGTTGTGCAGCCGGGCGATGTTGCCGCAGCCTTCCTGCAGCAAGGCTTGCTGGTAATCGCGCCACGGGCCGGATGGCGGTTGGGCGATGCGCTGGGCGTAGGCGACCAGGGCGGCCTGCACCTCGGCCGGGCGCGCACCGCTGTTGCTGTAGCGGCGCATCAGCGCGAGCGATTCGCGCTGGCGCTGGCGCCGCTCGGCATCCACGCGCTTCGGGTCGAAGATGGAGCGGTCGGCCATCTGGCGCAGCAGCTTGCGCTGGGCGTCGTCCAGCGTGCCGTAGAAGTCTTCGCTGCGCTCGAGGAAGGTGTCGTAGCGCTTGCGGTGCTGCCCCTCGACGCTGCGCTCCAGCCAGTCGCTCGCGTACTCGGCGTTGTTCTTGGCGTACTTGCCCTCGATGTGCTGCAGCTGCGCATCGCCCAGGCCGAGCGCCAGTTCGGCACCGGGGCCGGCCGCGTCGACGGCGGTCGCGAGCAGGCTGTCGCGCACCTCGTCGCTGGCCGCACAGACCTGCGCCGGCGTGACGTCGGCCACGGCCAGACGCTCGGCTTTCTCGACCAGGACCAGCAGCTTGGGCAGTTCGGTGCGGCGGTGGCGTTCGAGCAGTTGCGCGAGCTGCTCCTTGACGCGCGGCGACTGCGCGCCGTTGAAGTCGACGTAGCTGTCGAGCCACCAGTAGCCCAGTTCCGGCAGGTTGTTGTAGGCCAGCTTGACGGCGCTGCAGCCGGACAGCGCGACGCCGAGCACCAGCGCGCAGCCGATTTTGGCCAGCGCGGCACCGCATTTCAAAGGCAATCGCATCGGCGCTCCGAAGAAGTCGGTAGAGATGCCGACGAGTATCCCGGCAGCCGGATGCCCCCGACCGCGAGGGGGCATCCGCGTCGGCTGCGGCCCTTGCGTAGACGCTAGATGAAGGCGACGCTGCTGCCGCGGTTGTCCAGCGCGGCCAGCACGCTCATGCCGGTGATCTGCGAGGTCTTGGGATTCGACGCGGCACTGGCGCCGGCGACCCTCACGGTCAGCGTCGAGGACGGCCCGGCGGCTTCGATGAGGCCGGTGTTGCCGGTCGCGGCCGGGTCGGCGACGAGTTCGACCTTCGTCTTCTGCAAGCCCAGGCCGGCCAGCGCGACGACAGCGGCCAGGTTGGCGTTCTTCGGGTAGAGCCGCGCGGCATCAGCGGCCGTGCCAGAGAAGATCACGGTGCGCTCGGTGAGCGCGTCGAGGTCGAACAGGCCGTCGGCGGGCGTGTCCTTCCACGAGGCGGGCGGCTTGGTCGACGTGTACGTCACGGACGTCAGCCCCGCGCGCCGCAGCGCGAGCAGGCCGTCGAGACCGGCGATGGCGCCGATGGGCAGCAGCAGGCGGCTGGCGCCCTGCACGGCCGCGCGGTGGAGGCGTTCACGAAAGCCGTCGTCGACCAGGCTTCCGACGGAAATCAACGCCAGGTCGACACCGGCCAAAAGGATGCGCTCGCCGTGCGAGATCACGGCGCCGTGCCCCGCCACCTCCACCGCGAGCTGCAGGTCGGCGGACAGGAAGTGCGCGATGTCGGTGCACACGGCCACGCCCGGCGGCACCGCGCGCAGCGCCTCGTCACGCTGGTGCTCGCGCACGAGCAGCGCGGCGAGCGTGTGGCCGCGCACGGGCGTCGACGACCAGGCGTTGACCACCGAGCGGCCGATGGCGCCGAAGCCGATGAGGCCGACGCGGGTGATGTTCGAGGAGGTCATGTCGCGCAAGAGCAAACGGTCTACAAGACTTTGACGGCGCGCCCGATGAACTGGATCGGCCCGGTCGGCCGGTCCAGCGGCGAGCCGTTGGCCGGCTCCAGCGTCAGCTCGAAGAGCTGGTTCGGCTCCAGCGGCGGCAGCTTCTCGATGGGCACGCGCAACGCGCGGCCGGGCTCCACCAGGCCCAGCGACACCGGCCCGCGCCAGGCGTCGGCCTTGGTCCAGAACTGCAGCGACTTGTCGGCCGGCACGGCGACCGTGCCGAGCGGAATGAGGCTCAGCTGTTCCTGCCGGCCGCCGCTGGTCTGCACCACCCAGCCGGGCGCCTTGTCCTGCGGCGCGACCAGCACGACCAGGTACTGCGGCGTGACCGGCGTCTGGATGCGAACGACCAGCACGGCGGCGAGGATGGCCGCCGCCGCGAAGCCGGTGCCGGCCAGGCCGCGCCAGAGGTTCAGGTTGTTCCACCAGGTCTGCACGCCCGACGCGGCGCGCCGCACACTGTCGGCGGCGGCTGCGGCCTGCGGCGCCACGCTGCGCTCGATGCGCGCCCACAGCGCGGCCGAGGGCTCGACCGGTTCGGCCAGCGCGGTCAGCGGATGCAGGCGCTGCTCCCACGCATCGACCGCATCGCGCAGCAGCGGCTCGCGGGCCATGCGCGCTTCGACCTCGCGCCGCTTCGCGGCGGACAACGTGCCCAGCACGTACTCGCCCGCCAGCGACTGCAGGTCGTCGTCGTTCGGCGGTGAGGTGGATGGGTTCGGGTTCATGTCATGCATTCGCGCAGTGCGCGCATGCCGCGGTTGATCCAGGCTTTCACGGTGCCCAAGGGCGTCTGCGTGCGTTCGGCGATCTCGCCGTGCGAACAGCCGTCGACATAGGCCAGCACGATGCATTCCCGCCGGCCCGGCTCGAGCTGCTCGAGGCAGCCATCGAGCCGACCGAGGTCAACCCGCGTCTCGCCGGCATCGCGTGTGCTTGCATGGTGTTGCAGCGCCATCTCGTCCTCGAGTGCCGCGCCGGCCTCTTCGTCGACCGGCACGTCGCGCGCGTTGTTGCGAACCCAGTTCAGCGCCGTGTTGCGCACCACGCTGTAGATCCATCCGCGCCCCGCACCGCGTGCGGCGTCGAAGGTGGTCGCGCGCTGCCAGATGGCGACGAAGGCGTCGTGCAGCACGTCTTCGGCATGCTGCCGCTGACGCACGATGCGCAGCGCCACGCCGAGCAGGTAGCGGCTCTCGCGGCTGTAGATCTGCGCCAGCGCCTGGCGCTGCCCCTGGGCACAGGCGGCGAGCGCAGCGTCGTAGTCGAATTCTTCAGGAGCTGGCAACAGGAGGCCCGGGGAGGAACGGTGGGAGCCCGGATGTTAGTCGAGCCCTCCCCGCCTTTTTCTACTTTCCCCCGCAAGGCCCCTGCCCCGCGCCGGGGCGCTTTACGCGGCCTTCCAGAAGATGTAGTCGGCCTGGTACTTCACGGTCGCCTTCTGGCCCTTGGTCATCGGGGTGCAGGGCATCGACGTGGGGGCGACGCCGCCGGTCAGGGCCACGCGCTGGATGTAGGTCACGCCGGTCATGGCGCCGATGCCCATCGCCGGGTTGGCCTTCACCAGCTGGTACGGCAGGCTGGTCGGGCCGGAAGGCGCGACGGCGAGCTGGGTCGCGGTCAGCTTCGAGCCGTCCATCGCTTCCCAGGTGGCGGGCGGGCCGTAGTACTTGCCGACCTGCTTGCCCATGCGGTCGTTCAGCACGGCGTTGGGGCCGGCGAAGACCCACTCGGTCTGGCCGGGCATGTTGGCCTTGTCGCGGCATTCATAGGTGATGTCGCCCACGCCCACGGTCTCCATGGCCACCTTGTTGCCCGCGGGCACCTGGATGCTCGGCGGCAGGTTGGCCTGCGAGAAGGTCGACATCGGCATGCTCGGGCCCATCGAGCCGCAGGCGGCCAGAACGGCGGCCGAAGCGGCGATGGCGGACACGGCCAGGGTGCGGGAAGAGATCAGTGCTTGCATGGGGAACTCCTTCGAAGTGGTTGCAGTTGCGGGTGCGCAGCGTCTTGCTGCTGCAGGTACTACCCGCGAGAACGACTTCTGGATGCACTCCGTGCAAGATTTCTTTGTGGTGCCGCAAGATCGCGTCGGCAGCGCTCCCGACTGACACGGGTCGCCATGGTTTGCTGCGATCATCGGGGCATGAGCGGCGACAAGCTACCCACCCTCGCGATCCTCCTGCCGTCCGGCCTGTTCCAGGTCCACGTGCTGGCGACCGGCCGCAGCACCATCGGCCGGGCGCCGTCGAACCAGGTGGTCGTGCACGACCGCCGCGTCAGCCGGGTGCACGCGGCCATCACGGTGGACCACGCCTTCGTGACCATTGAAGACCTCGACAGCACCAACGGTGTGTGGCTCGCCGGCCGCAAGCTCGCGCAGGAGCCGTTGACCGACGGCGACGTGCTCACCCTCGGCGACTCGACCGTGCACTTCGCTTGGGAAAACCCCAACGACGTGGTCATCGAGGCGGAGCCGATGCCCTCGGTGCCCGGCTTGCGCCAGCCGGGCCACGAGTCGAAAGACACGGAATAGGCCGGGCGTTCAGCCCTGCTTCTGCACCATCTTGATGATGCTGGAGAAATCCAGCGCGCCGTGGCCGGCCAGGCTGTGCGCGGCGTACAGGTTGCGCGCCATGCCGCCCAGGGGCGTGGCAGCGCGCACCGCGGCCGCGTTCTCCTGCGCCAGGCCCAGGTCCTTGAGCATCAGGTCGGTGCCGAAGCCACCGGCGTAGTTCTTCGACGCGGGCGCGGTCTCCATCACGCCGGGCAGCGGGTTGTACTTTTCGAGCGCCCAGTTGCCGCCCGAACTGCGCCGCATGATCTCCGAGAGCACCTTCGGGTCGAGCCCGTTGGCCACGCCCAAGGCGATGGCTTCCGACGTCCCGATCATCAAAATGCCCAGCAGCATGTTGTTGCAGATCTTGGCGGTCTGTCCGGCACCCGCTGCACCGGCGTGGAAGATGTTGGCGCCCATCTTCTCGAGCACCGGCCGCGCGCGTTCGAGGTCGGCCTCGCTGCCGCCGACCATGAAGGTCAGCGTGCCGGCGATGGCGCCACCCGTGCCGCCCGACACCGGCGCGTCGATGACCGCGATGCCTTTCGCGGCACCGGCTTCGGCCACCCTGCGGGAGGTGGCGGCGGCGATGGTGCTGCTGTCGATCACCAGCGTGCCGGGCGCGATCTTTTCCAACAGGCCGTCGGTTCCCAGATACAGCCCTTCGACGTGCGCGCTGGCCGGCAGCATGCTGACGACGACCTCGGCATCTTTCACCGTGGCCGCCGCCGACGCGGCGATCGGCAAGCCGTCGGCCGCGAACTTGGCGCAGGCGTCCTTCGACAGGTCGAAGGCACTGAGCGTGTGCCCAGCCTTCATCAGGTTCATGGCCATCGGGCCGCCCATGTTGCCGAGGCCGATGAATGCGATCTTCATTGTCTTGTCTCCGTTGTTTTCGAAAGGAAGCGGCTCAGGCCAGCGGGACCAGTTCCGGCGCCATCTCGCCGCGCGCCCGCAGGTGGTCGTCGACGAAGGCCGGCGTGATTTCGGCCAGGGTCGCCGGGCGCCATGTCGGGTTGCGGTCCTTGTCGACCAGCACCGCGCGGATGCCCTCGGCGAAGTCGGCGTGCGCGCAGAAGCCGAGCGACGCCCAGTACTCCAGCCGGAACACCTCGGCCAGCGACATGCGCGACACGCGCTGCCACAGGGCCCACGACAACGCGACCGAACTCGGCGCGCCCTTGGCGTAGGTCTTGACGGCCGTCTGCAGCCACGGGTCGTCGCTCTGCAGCGCGCGCAGGCGCTGGTCGATGGCCAGCAGGTCGTCGCCGGCCAGCGTGGCGTTGATGAGGTCGAAGTGCTCGCGCAGCTTCGATGGTGGCATCGCGGCGCCCTCGCCCGCCTGCGCCAGCAGCTTCGACATCAGTGCCCGGTCGGCGTCGGGCGTGCCCTTCCAGCCGGCGGTCGTGATGGCTTCCAGCACCTGTGCCTTGGCCGCGTGCGGCACCAGCACGTCGGCCAGGCCGGCGAAGATCGCGTCGGCCGCGTTGATCTGCGCGGCGGTGAAGGCCAGGAACAACCCCGTGCGCCCCGGCGTGCGGCGCAGGAACCAGCTGCCGCCGACGTCGGGGTACAGCCCGATGTTGACTTCGGGCATCGCGACGCGGCTGCCTTCGGTCACCACGCGGTGCGAGCAACCGGCCATCAGGCCGACGCCGCCGCCCATCACGATGCCGTGGCCCCAGCAGACGAAGGGCTTCGGGAAGGTATGAATAAGGTAGTCGAGCTCGTATTCCTCGCCGAAGAAGCGCTCGGCGTATGCGTTGCGCTCGGCCTTGCAGTCCAGCAGCGTCTGGTAGAGCTGGCGCAGGTCGCCGCCGGCGCAGAAGGCTTTCTCGCCGGCCGCGTCCATCAGCACGCCGACGATGCCGGCGTCGGCCGCCCATTCGCGCAATTGCGGCGTGAGCAGGCGCACCATGTCGACCGACAGCGCGTTGAGCGAGGCCGGCGCGTTGAGCGTGGCCACGCCGAAGCGCTGGCCGTTGGCGGTGGGGAGTTCCTTGAAGAGGACGACGGGTTCGGTCATGGCGTTTTCTTGAATGAGAGACGAACGGCGATTCTTACCGGATGTCCGAGTCGCCTTCGAGCAGCTTGCGGGCAATGATGACTCGCATGATTTCGTTGGTGCCTTCGAGGATCTGGTGCACCCGCGTGTCGCGCACCAGCCGCTCCAGCGGAAACTCGGCCAGGTAGCCGTAGCCGCCGTGCAGCTGCAGCGCGTCGTTGCAGACATTGAAGCCGGCATCGGTTGCGAAGCGCTTGGCCATCGCGCAGTAGGTGGACGCATCAGGGTGCGCCGCGTCGAGCTTGCTCGCGGCCATGCGCACCATCTGCCGCGCGGCGACCAGTTCGGTCGCCATGTCGGCCAGCTTGAACTGCAGCGCCTGGAAGCTCGCGAGCGGCTTGCCGAACTGGTGGCGGTCGTGCAGGTAGGTGCGCGCGGCGTTCAGCGCACCCTGCGCCGCGCCGACCGAACAGGTCGCGATGTTGATGCGCCCGCCGTCGAGCCCCTTCATCGCGATGCGAAAGCCCTCGCCTTCGCTGCCGAGCAGGTGGTCAGCGGGCACGCGCACGTTGTCGAAGGCGATGGTGCGCGTGGGCTGGCTGTTCCAGCCCATCTTGTGTTCCTTCTTGCCGTAGCTGATGCCGGGCGCGTCAGCCGGCACTGCGAAGGCCGAGATGCCGCCCGCGCCGCCACCGCCGGTGCGCGCCATCAACACCAGCACGTCGGTCGCGCCAGCGCCGCTGATGAAGGCCTTGCCGCCGTTGATGACGTACTCGCCGCCTTGCAGTTCGGCGCGGGTCTTGAGCGAGCCCGCGTCCGACCCTGCGCCGGGCTCGGTGAGGCAGTAGGACGCCAGCTTGCGCCCGCTCGTCAGGTCGTCGCCCCAGGTCTTGCAGACCGCCTCGGTGCCCCAGGTGCCGAGCATCCAGGTCGCCATGTTGTGGATGGTGATGAAGGCGGTGGTCGACGGGTCGACCGCGGCCATCTCCTCGAACACCAGCGTGGCGTCGAGCCTCGGCAGCGCGAGGCCGCCGATGCGCTCGGGCGCGTAAAGGCCGCAGAAGCCGAGTTCGCCCGCCTTGGCGATGGCGTCCTTCGGGAAGAACGCTTCGGCGTCCCAGCGCGCGGCGTGGGGCGCGAATTCAGCGGCAGCGAATTCGCGCGCGGTGTCTGCAAAGGCGCGCTGCTCTTCAGTGAGTTCGAAGTCCATTCGAACGAGGTTACTTCAGGCTGATCGTGGTGTTGACGCCCTGGCTCACCGTGCTGTCGTCGAACCAGCGCGCGGTCACTGTCTTGGTCTGCGTGTAGAACATGATGACCTGCTTGCCGTACGGCCCGAGGTCGCCGAGCTTCGACGCGCGCGAGCCGGTGAACGAGAACATCGGCACCGGCACCGGGATCGGCACGTTGATGCCGACCTGGCCCACATCGATCTCTTCCTGGAACTTGCGTGCCGCCGCACCCGACTGCGTGAAGATGGCGGTGCCGTTGCCGTTCGGGTTGGCATTGATCAGCGCGATGGCTTCGTCGATCGTTGCGGCGTTCGCCAGGCACAGCACCGGGCCGAAGATTTCCTGCTCGTAGATCACCATGCCGGGCTTCACGTCGGCGAAGACGGTCGGGCCGACGAAGTTGCCCTTCTCGTAGCCGGGCACGTTCGGCTTGCGGCCGTCGAGCGCCAGCGTGGCACCGTCGGCGATGCCGCGTTCGATGAGGCCATTGACCCGCTCGTGCGCCGCGCAGGAAACCAGCGGCCCCACGTCGACGCCCTTCTCCGTGCCTGCGCCGATCTTTAGCGTCTTGGCCTTGGCGACCAGCTCGGGCACCCAGTTCTGCGCATCACCCACCAGCACCGCGACCGACACCGCCATGCAGCGCTGGCCCGCCGCGCCGAATCCTGCCCCGGCCAGTGCGTTGAGCGTCTGCTCCTTGTTCGCGTCGGGCATGACGATGGCGTGGTTCTTCGCGCCCATCATGCATTGCACGCGCTTGCCGGTCGGGATGGCGCGGTTGTAGACATGCGTGCCGACCTTGGTCGAGCCGACGAAGCTGATCGCCTTGATGTCCTTGTGATCGCAAATGGCGTTGACCACCGCCTCGCCGCCGTGGATCACGTTCAGCACGCCGGCCGGAATGCCCGCCTGCAGCGCGAGTTCGCACAGCCGCATCGTCACCATCGGGTCCTGCTCCGACGGCTTCAGCACGAAGGTGTTGCCGGTGACGATCGCCATCGGGAACATCCACAGCGGGATCATCGCGGGGAAGTTGAAGGGCGTGATGCCCGCGCACACGCCCAGTGGCTGCAGCAACGTGTACGTGTCGACGCCGTTGGCCACGTTGTTGGCCATCTCGCCCAGTTGCAGGTTGCCGATGGCCGATGCGTGCTCGACCACTTCGAGGCCACGGAACACATCGCCCTCGGCATCGGGCAGTGTCTTGCCCTGCTCGGCCGTGAGGATAGCGGCCAGCTCGCCGATGTTCTCGCGGATGAGCTGCTGGTACTTCAGGAAGATGCGGGCGCGCGCGCCGATCGGCGTCTTCTTCCAGGTCTTGAAGGCGTCCTTGGCAGAGGCAACCGCGGCATCGACCTCGGCGGGCGTGGCGAACGGCACGCGGGCCAGCACCTCCTGCGTCGCGGGGTTGACGACATCGCGCCACTCGGTGGTCTTCGACTCGACGAACTCGCCGCCGATGAGCAGCTTGACGGTGGCGACCTGGGTGGTCGGCTTGACTTTGGCATCCATGAATTTGTCTCCTTGTAGATCTGGGGCCGGATGGCGGCAAACGGACGATGCTAGCTTTGCACTTTTGCGATAGCAATAGACAAATACGCACCTGCGATCTGCATAATTGCGCACCTCAAGAAAGTGACGACATGAGCGAGCTGATCCTGTACCAAAGCGACGATGGCCAAGCCCGTGTACAGCTTCGGGCACTCGATGGCAGCGTCTGGCTGGCGCAGCTTGAGATTGCCGAGTTGTTCGCGACGACCAAGCAGAACGTCAGCCTGCACGTGCGCAACATCCTTAAAGAACGCGAGCTGGCGGAGGATTCAGTTGTCAAGGAATCCTTGACAACTGCCGCTGATGGAAAAGGGTACCGAACCAAGCTGTACCGGCTGGAAATGATTCTGGCCGTGGGCTATCGCGTCAAGGGGCCGCGTGGCACCCAGTTTCGCCAATGGGCCACAGCGCACCTGAGCGAGTACCTGGTCAAAGGCTTCGTCATGGACGACGAGCGTCTGAAGAACCCCGACGGCTGGGATCATTTCGACGAATTGTTGGCACGCATCCGCGAGATTCGTGCCTCGGAAAAACGCTTCTATCAAAAGGTGCGCGACCTTTTCTCGCTGAGTGCAGACTACCGCGCCGACGACACCTCGGCCCAGCTCTTTTTCGCCGAGGTCCAGAACAAGCTGCTGTATGCCGTCACTCGAAAGACCGCGGCAGAGATCGTGGTTGCCCGTGCGGATCCCGCGCAGCCCAATATGGCGCTCAGCACCTGGAGCGGTTCACGTGTGCGCAGGCACGACGTGATCGTTGCGAAAAACTACCTCAGCACCGACGAGATCGACACGCTCAATCGCCTCGTCGTCATCTTTCTGGAACAGGCCGAGTTGCGGGCCAAAGATCGCAAAGAGCTGACGCTGGACTACTGGCGCAACAACGTCGATCGGCTGCTCGACTTCAACGACCGCCCGCTACTCAAGAACAACGGGAGCGTCAGTGCGGAGCAGATGAAAACCATTGCGCAAGACCGTTATGACACCTTCGACGCACGCCGTCGCAGCTCGGAGTTCGCAGCGGAAGATGCAGCAGATCTGAGGATCCTTGAAGACGTCGAGAAGCAAATGAAGAAGACGGGGCCAGCGCCTTGAACTGTATCGAGTGCCCCGACTTCGTCGCTAACTGCTGAAGCGCATGGACTGGGACAACCTGCGCTTCTTCCTCGAGCTCGCGCGCTCGGGCACGCTGCAGAGCGCGGCGCGCCGGCTGGCGGTCGACCACACCACGGTGGCGCGGCGCATCCAGGCGCTGGAGAAGCAGGTCGGCTCGCCGCTGTTCTCGCGCGAGGCCGGGGGCCATCGGCTCACCGAAGCGGGTCGGCGCCTGCAGCCGCAGGTCGAGGCGATGGAGAACGCGTTCCGCAGCGTCGAGAGCGCGGCGCCCGCGTCGCACGAAGGCCTGTCGGGGGTGGTGCGCATCGGCGCGACCGAGGGCTTCGGCACCGTGGTGCTGGCGCCGCAGCTCGCGCTGTTCGCCGGCCGGCACCCGAAGCTGGTGATCGACCTGCTCGCCATGCCACGCTTGGTGAACCTGTCGCGGCGCGAGGCGGACATCGTGATCTCGCTGGAGCGCCCCGCGCGCGGCCCGGTGGTGGTGACCAAGCTCACCGACTACACGCTGCGGCTGTACGCGTCGACGGCCTACCTCGCGCAGCACGGCGCCATCCGGACGCGCGACGACCTGCGCGGCCACACCTTCATCAGCTATGTCGACGACCTGCTCTTCAGCAAGGAGCTGCAGTACCTCGACGAACTACACAAGCCCGACACCTTCGCGCTGCGCAGCACCAGCATCCTGGCGCAACACGCCGCCGTGGCTGCGGGCGCCGGCATCGCGGTGCTGCCGGCCTTCATCGCCGAGCGCGACGCATCGCTCGCGGCGGTGCTGCCCCAGCAGGCGCAATTCACGCGGACCTTCTGGATGTCGATGCCGGCGGAGACCAAGCACCTCGGTCGCATGCAGGCGGTGTGGACCTTCGTGCGAGAGACCGTCGAGGCCCAGCGCAGCGTGCTGCAAGGGCCGGCCTGACGCGCCGTTGGCAACTTGGCGATCAGCCCGGCGAGGCGATCCGGTGCTTCTCCATCAGGCGGTACAGCGTCATCCGTGAGACACCCAGCTCGCGTGCCGCATGCGTGACGTTGCGACCGGTCCGGTCGAGGGTGAAGCGGATGGCATCCCTTTCGGCCAGGGTGCGCGCCGCGTCGAGGCAGACGCCGTGTTCGTGCGCCTCGCAGGCCAGCTCCAGGTCGTCGGGCGCGATGAGCCGGCTGTCGGCCATGACCACCGCGCGCTGCACCCGGTTGAACAGCTCGCGCACATTGCCCGGCCAGTCGTGCGCCAGCATGGCGGCCACCGCCTGGCGGCCGAAGCCTTCGACTTTGCGGGAGCGAAGCTCCGCACTGCAACGCCGGTAGAAGTGTTGCGCCAGCATCGGCACGTCCTCCTTGCGTTCGCGCAGCGGCGGCACCGTGATCGACAGCACATGCAGCCGGTAGTAGAGGTCTTCGCGGAACTTGCCGCAGGCCACCGCCTCGGCCAGGTCAATGTGCGAGGCGGCCACCACGCGCACGTCCACCGGCAGGCTGCGCGCGCCGCCGACCCGCTGGATCGTCTTCTCCTGGAGGAAGCGCAGCAGGTTGGTCTGCAGCTCGAGCGGCAGGTCACCGATCTCGTCGAGAAACAGGGTGCCGCCCTGGGCCGTGGCGATGAGCCCGCGCCGGTCGGCCTGGGCGCCGGTGAAGGAGCCGCGCTCGTGGCCGAACAGCTCGGACTGCGCCAGCGCCGGCACGATGGCGCCGCAGTTCACCGGGACGAAGGGCCCTTCGGCGCGCGCCGAACCGTGGTGAATGGCCTGGGCAGCGAGTTCCTTGCCGCTGCCGCTTTCGCCCCCGATCAGGACGGGCGCCTCGGTGACGGCCACCTTGCGGATCTGCGTGCGCAAGCGCGCCATGGCCGCACTGTGGCCGACCATGCCAAGACTGTCGGCGACGCCGATCGGCGCGGCTTCGCGGCAGGTCCACCGGAGGCTGGCGCGGCGGTGCGCATGCGCCAGGATCTGCAGCAGGCAGCTCGGGTCGACCGGCTCGGTGTGGTAGTCGAAGAAGACGTCGGCCACCAGTTCGCGGAATGCGGGCAGTTCCATCGCGCGCGCCGGGCACAGGACGACCCATTCGACGCCATCCGTCGGCCGCACGACGGCGTCGAGCGCCGCCGTGATGGTCAGGTCGACCCAGTCGAGCACCACCAGGCAGCAGACGATCTCAAGGCGCTGTCGCAACCGCTGCACCGCCGACAGGTCGGTGACCCAGACCAGCTCCCACCCTTCGGCGCGCAGATGGCGCTCGAGGCCGGCCGGCCGCGTATGCGGCGCCACGCAGAGGAGTCGTCGCGCCAGCATGTCGCCGCCTAGAAAGTGAAGGGAATGCGCGCGGTGAGCGTGAGGTCAGGGGTGTCTCGCGTCAGGCCTGCGCCCACCGAGATGTTCACGCTCGTCGTGGGGCTGTAGCGGTACGAGTACCCGAGCATCAGGGTCGCGAGCTGGGTGCGGACCGAGCCCGGGACCGGTGCGCCGTTGAGCTTCACGCGGCCCACCGAGTTCAGGTCGACCCCGATACTGAAGGCCGACTTGTCGTTGAGCGCCAGGCCCATGCCGAAGTTCATGCCCAGCACGTCGCCGGCGCGGAAGTCGCCGAGAAATTCGCTGCCGCCGTCGCGCACCCGTCGGCTCACGTCGTTGCGCTTGAAGTTGTAGGCGTAGCTGAAACTGCCGAAGAACACCACCGGGTCCGAGGGGAACAACCAGGTCAGGCCCGGCTGCAAGGTGTAGAAGCCCGAGCCGGTGGGCAGGTCCAGCGGCAGCCCGGTGCCGGTGGTGTTGCCGATGCAGCGCGTCACGCAGTCGGTCACGACCTCGAACGGGTCCTTGCCCGTGCGCGACTTGAAGCGCAGGGTGCCGATCAGGTAAGGCGTCGAGGCGCTGCCCTCGTTGAGCTGGTAGCGCCCGGTGACCTCGACGTCGCCCAGGTCGCGTCCGCTGGTGTTGAAGACGTTGTCGATGGCCGATCCGGTGAAGATCTCGCGGCTGACCGTGGAGTTGGAGCGGTACACGTAGGGCACCTTGGCTTCGACCTCGAAGCGGTTGCTGATGCCGAAGCGCCCGGTCAGCGCGGTGGTGAAGGTGTTCTGCTTGACCTGCCGCACGTCGACCAGCCCGATCAGCAGCGACGGGATGATGGTGTAGCCGACCAGCGCCACCTGGTTGCTCGACGAATACGCGTACTGAAACGAGGGCTCCAGGACGATCGTGCCCTTGGGCGTGAGGATGCCTGGCTGCTCGAACAACGGCGCCACATTGAGGGTGCGTGCGTCCTGGCTCGGCGCCTGCCCGACCTGCACTGCACGTGGCGCCATGGCCACCGGTTGCGGCTCGGCAGGCGGCGGCGCGACCGCCGCGCGTTCCGACTCGCGGGCGGGGTGCTGGCGCTCGGCCAGGGCCTGCTGGAGCTCCTGTTGGCGCGCGGCCTGCTCGGCGATCGACTTGCGCAGCGCCTCGATCTCGCGCCCCTGCTCCGCCACCTGCCGCTGAAGCTCGGCCACGGGCAATGGCGGCGGCCGTCGGGCCGGGGGGCGCGGCGTCGCGGTGGTCTGCGCATTGGCGAAGCCGCCGATGCTCGCCGCGCCGACGCAAACCGCCGCGCGTAGAAAAGCCTTCGTGTTATGCATACCGACCCCTCTTGTCTCACTTATTTTTTGGCCGCGCCGGATAGTAGCTTTTTCGCAATTGCTTCCATAGTTTGCAATTGGAAATTATTGTAAGCGCATGTTCTTTATTTCTCGGAAAGGGTTCTGCGCTGTGCTTCATATCGCGCTCTATATATACCCCTCTTGCCAATTCACATAGGCCGATCGGCTGCCAAATTCGTGTGACACCCATTCACGCCGAAATCTCATCCAAACCCTTGTCGGAAAAGACTTTTCTATTTTCTTTTGATCTTTGCTGTCACACCGATGTGACACTCGACCCTGAAAAAGATCAGAAATGAGAAGGCGTCCGCGTGGCTGAAATCTCGCCCTCACAGAGGCAGTTCAATGCGCATACCAACTGGCACCGAATTTGCGTACCGGCCTTTGTTGGGCGCAAGCACAACCATTGGCAGAGAAATTCAACTCAACCATCAGGAGACCTCATGAAAAAGACACTTCTCGCATCGTCGATCGCGCTCGCGCTGGGCATGGCCGGCTCCGCGGTGGCCCAGATCACCACCCAGTCGGGCGGTGGCGCCAGCGCCTCGGATGACGCGCTCGCGTTGCAACTGAGCCTCACCGACAGCAGCACGCGAACCCGGACGACGACGACGACCAACACCGACTCGAGCACCAACTCCAGTGACAGCCGCGACCAGAGCATGTTCCGAGACTCGGGCGCAGCCCGGGCCAGCGCGGCACGTTCGGTGGCCATCAACAACGGCTCGACCGGCACCTTCTCCAACGCCTTCAACCAGACGACGGCCACGGCCAGCAGCAGCCTGAGCGGGGTGGTCACCGGCAACAACGTGAGCGGCATCGGCAACTACGCCTACAACACCGGCTCGGCAGCTGGCGGTACCGGCAACGGTGGCTATGGCGGCCGCGGTGCAGGCGGCTCCGCGTCGGGCAGCGGCCAGGGCGGCAACGGCGCCGTGGGAACCGGCGCGGTCGGTGCCACCGGCGGCAGTGCGTCGAACGGCGCGATCAGCCACGGCAGCGCGACCAACGGCAGTGCCAGCGCGGGCAACGGCGCCTACGGCTCCGGCGGCAGCGCCTCGGGCGCCAACTCCGGCGGCCAGGCACGTGCCAATGGCGACAACGGCGGCTCCGGTGGCTACGGCAGCGGCAGCGGCGCTGGCGGCAACGGGGGCGTGAGTGGCGGCAGCGGCAGTGCCAACGGCGGCGGCGGCCTGCTCGGCGGCTCCGAAGGCGGCACCAGCGGCAACACCGGCACAGCCGGCGCTGGCGGTTCCGGCACCGGCACGGGCAGCGGCGCGGCAGGCGGCGCCGGTGGCATGGGCGGCACGGCCACCAGCAGCAACACTGGCGCGCGCACAGCCGGCAGCGGCCTGGGCGGCAACGGCGGCGAGGCCGGCAATGGCAGCGCGACCAACGGCAGCGCCAGCAACGGCAACAACAGCGCTGGCAGCGGCGGTGCAGGCGGCAGCGGCACCGGCGGGGCGGGTAGCGCCGGCAGCGGTGGCACCAACACCGCAGCCGGCGGCACCGGTGGCATGGGTGAAGGCGGCAGTGGCGGTGCGGGCGGGGTCAACAGCGTGACCGCCGGCACCTTCAACATGTCGAACACGATGACCTCGGTCGGCCAGTCGGCCGCCGGCATCATGATCGCCAACCAGCAAAGCGGCATCGGCAGCCTGGTTCAGCAGAGCGTGAACGTGCAGGCCAACCTCAGCGTGCGCTGAGGTACGGCAACCCGCCCTCCGCCGCGCGTGCCTGGCGCATGCGTCGCGGGGTGGCGGCGTCTTTCCTTACTCGAGGAGCGATCATGCGAAACCTGTGTTTGCGACACCGCCTGGGCCATCTGGTGATGGCGGCGGCGCCCTTGCTGCTGCCCCTGCCGCTGATGGCCCAGACCGGCCCGATCGATGTCGCGCCCCCTGCGCCGGCGCGCAGCGCCTTCGTCCAGCCGGTGGAGGCCGACACGCTGTCGACCCTGCGTGGCGGGCGCGAGGTCACGCACAACGACATGCGGCTCGACGGCATCACCGCCGGCAATGTGGCCGACCACGTCGCGACCGGCGCCAACACGATCGCCGGTGGCGCCTTCTCGGGCATGAGCGGTCTGCCCCTGGTGGTGCAGAACTCGGGCGCCAACGTGCTGATCCAGAACGCCGTCATCGTGAACGTGAAGATGCAGTGAGAGAGGCACGCCATGCCACGCCATCTCCTCTTTGTCTGGCCCGCCGCCCTGCTCTGCGCCAGCCTCGCGCAGGCGCAGGAGCGCGTGCCACAGATGACCGACATCGCCGGCGGTAGCTATGCCGTGCCGGTGCGCACCCTGCAGCAGATCAAGCAGGCCGGCACGCTGATCCAGCAGTACGACTTCAGCTGCGGCTCGGCCGCCGTCGCCACGCTGCTGACCCACCAGTACGGCCGCCCGACCACCGAGCGCGAGGTGTTCGAGCACATGTACGCCCATGGCGACCAGGCCAAGATACGCCGCGAGGGCTTCTCGCTGCTCGACATGAAGCGCTTCCTGCAGACGCGCGGCTTCGAAGCCGATGGTTTTCGCCAGCCGCTGGACAAACTCCGCGAGGAAGGCCTGCCCGCCATCGCGCTGATCACCGAGAACGGCTACCACCACTTCGTCGTGGTCAAGGGCCTGGACCGCGACCGGGTGCTGATCGGCGACCCGGCCAGCGGCACGCGGGCCGTGCCGCGCGCCACCTTCGACGCGCAGTGGCAGCAGAAGCTGCTCTTCGTCGTGCACAACCGCATGGACCTGGCGCGCTTCAACCAGGCGGCCGACTGGCGCGCTGCGCCCTCGGCACCGCTGGCCAGCGGCCTGATCCGCGACGCCTTCGCCAATGGCTTGCCGCGCAACGGCCCGGGGCAATTCTGATGAACCGCCAATGGCTTGCCACCTTCGGCCTCTTCATCAGCCTCTCGCTCGGCGCTGCCGCCGCCGCAGCGGCCGACACCGGTGCACGCGGCACCCGCTGGATGACCGTGGGCGACGACACGTTGGCGGCGATGCGCGGCGGCTTCGATCTGGGCGGCGGTCTGATGGTGTCCTTCGGCATCAGCCGCGTCGTCACGGTCAACGGCGTCCTGCTCAGCAGCACCTCGTTCCAGTTGCCCGACCTCGGCCGCGTCACCCCGGCACAGATCGCTGCCTTCGAGCGCTACCTGGGCAGCACCAGCGTCGTGCAGGTGGGCAGCGGCAACACGGCGCCGACGCCAGACAGCGGTGCCAGCGTGGCCAGCGGCACGGGCAGCCCGACCGCGCCGGCCGCCAGCGGCAGCGCGGCAGGGGCAGGCGGCTCGGTCACCACCTTCAGTTCGCCCGCGACCGTGGTCCAGAACACGCTGAACAACCAGGCGATCCAGACCCGCACCGTGATCGACGCCACCACGAACGCCTTGAGCCTGGCCCGGGGGGCGAACACGGCCGCGGCGCTGCGCGAGGCGCTCACGCGCTCGCTGCCGGCGCGCTAGGACTTGCGGGCCGGCCTAGCCGCCCGCCGCCCGCACGATGCGCTGGGTCGGTTTCGCGTGGCAGTCGTGAGCGCGGTGTGCGCCGCAGTCCAACACCACCTGCGATGGGTAGAAACGGCAGGCCACACCGTCCCAGTTGTGGCGCTGCGTCGAGCAGCTCACACCCCGATCCACCCCGTCCGAAAATCAGTCTCTTTGCTGTGCGCAGATGGCCCGCCAGTGCCGCCTCGGCCGCGGCCCCTTCATGGCCATTGCGCAGGATGCGTGCCGGGCGGCATTGACGGCCGGCGCCACGCGGCCGGCGTGCGGGTCAGTTGCGCGCTGTGGCGCAGCGCCTGCAGCTCGCCGAAGCCAGACGCGCTGCTCTCGATGAAGGGTGCGAGGTCGGCGATGCCCGGCTTGGGCACGTCGAGCCCGCCGGGCACGCGGCCCAGACTGCGCAGCCATTGCCCGGTCTGCGCCAGCGATACCTGCACGTGCCAGCTGCCGCCCTCGCGCTGCTGGCGCCAGAGCGCAGCGGCGGCACCGAAAGCGATCAGGTAGCCCGTGGCCTCGTCGAGGATCTGCATCGGCATCGGGCGCGGCTGGCCGTCACCTTTCGCTTCACCTTCGGCATGGTTGAAGCCCATCGCCGTCTGCACCAACGAATCGAATCCGCGCCGCGATGCCCACGGGCCCTGGGTGCCGTAGGCGGTGAGCGACACGCACACAATGCCCGGCCGCAGGCGGGCCAGCGCCTCGGGGCCGAAGCCCAGGTCCGCGATGCCGCCGGGCCGGTAGCCCTGCACGAACACATTGGCGTCGGCGACCAGGCGCTGCAGCGTGGCCTGCCCCTCGTCACTGCGCAGGTCGACATGGGCCGACAGCTTGCCGCGGCTGGTGTCGGCGATGGCGTCGATGTTGGGCAGCGTGGGCGAGTTGACCAGCAGCACGTCGGCGCCGTAGGCCGCGAGCGCGCGGCCGCCGACAGGGCCGGTCAGGATGCGGGTGAGGTCGAGCACCCGCAGCCCGGCGAGTGGCGGCTGGTCGTCGCCCTGCGGCGGCAGTGCCATCGGTTCGGCATCGCCGATGCGCTCGATGGTGAAGAGCGGCTGCGCCGCGATGGCCTGGCCCTGCGGCGTCGCGTCCCATTCGTCGAAACGGCGCAGCGCCGTCGCCACGAGCCCGCGCTCGGCCGCGGCCTGCTCGAAGTCGCGTGCGCGCCAGCCCAGCAACGCCTGTTCGGCATCGCTGCGCTGTGCGCTCTCGGGGTCGAGGCCGAGCAGGCGCAGCGCGCCCTCGCGGTGATGGCGGAAGTTGGCGTGGATGCGCACATGGCCGTCCGCGCAGCGGTACAGGCCGGAGAACGCGTCCCACAGGTCGGGCACCTGAGCGTCGAGGCTGAACCAACCGGTGCATTCCAGCGCAGCGTGGCGCATGTCGACGGCCACCGCCTGCCGTGGCGTACCGCGCGCATGGCCCAGTTCGCAGGCAGCGAGTGCTGCTGCCGCGATGCTCGCCTGCGCCGCGGTGCCGACGGCGAAGGACGACGGCAACACCGGATCGGCGCCCGAGAGTTCGACGAAGCCGAGCGCCTCGTCCGGCAGGCCCGCCTGCTGCCACAGCGCCGTGAGCGCAGCCATCGCGGTCATCCCATTGACGTCGGGCATCACGGGTTCCCGGGCCTATTGAAGGTTGAAGCTCGTCTGCTTCACGGCCTGCGAGTCCAGGCCGATCTGCACGTTGAAGGCGCCGGGCTCGGCCACGTGCTGCAGCTGCGCGTTGAAGAACTTCAGCTTCGACTCGTCGATGGCGAAGCGCAGCACCTTCTCTTCGCCCGGCTGCAGCGCGACCTTCTGGAAGTCCTTGAGCTCCTTGACCGGACGCACCACCGAAGCGGCCACGTCCTGGATGTAGAGCTGCACCACCGTCTCGCCGGCGCGCTGCCCCATGTTCTTCACGGTGACCGCCGCTTCGATCTTCCCGCCGCGCGCCATCGTCGCGCCCGAGAGCACCACGTCGGACAGCGCGAAGTCGGTGTAGCTCAGGCCGTAACCGAAGGGGTACAGCGGCCCGGTGACTTCCTCGAAATACTGCGAGGTGTAGTTGCCCGGCTTGCCTTCGGTGAAGGGCCGGCCCAGGCGCGCATGGTTGTAGTAGGTGGGGATCTGGCCGACCGAGCGCGGGAACGAGATCGGCAGCTTGCCCGACGGGTTGTAGTCGCCGAAGAGCACGTCGGCGATGGCGTGGCCGCCTTCCATGCCGGTGTACCAGGTCTCGAGGATCGCGTCGGCCTCCTGCTGCTCGCGCTGCAGCGCGAGCGGCCGCCCGTTCATGAGCACCAGCACCAGCGGCTTGCCGGTGGCCTTTAGCGCGGTGATGAGATCGCGCTGGCTCTGCGGCAGGTCGAGGCTGGTGCGGCTCGACGATTCGTGCGACATGCCGCGCGCCTCGCCCACGGCGGCGACGATCACGTCGGACTGGCGTGCCGCGGCCACGGCCTCCTCGATCATCGCGGCCGGTGTGCGCTTGTCCTGTGTGACCTCGGGCGTGTCCCAATTCAGAAAGTTGAGGTACTTGACGATGCCTTCGTCGTTCGTGATGTTGGCGCCGCGCGCATGGAGCACGCGGCCCTGCGTGCCGACGGCCGCATCGAGGCCAGTGCGCAGCGTGACCGCGTTCTTCGAATTGCCGGCCGCCGACCAGCTGCCCAGCATGTCGATGGGCGCGTCGGCCAGCGGGCCGACCAGGGCGATGGTCTTGGACTTCGCAAGCGGCAGCGTGCGGTTGCGGTTCTCCAGCAGCACCATCGACTTGCGCGCGACCTCGCGCGCGGCGGCGCGGTGCAGGCGGCTCTCGGCGTCGAGGTCCACCGGGTCGTCCTTGGCCACGCCGATGCGCAGGTAGGGGTTGTGGAACAGGCCCATGTCGTACTTGGCGCCGAGCACTTCCGTCACTGCCTTGTCGATGTCGTTCGTCGACACCTCACCGGACTGCACCAGCCCGGGCAATTCCTTGAGATAGACCGAGTCGGCCATGCTCAGGTCGATGCCGTTCTTGATGGCGAGCTTGGCGGCTTCGCGCTCGTCCTTGGCCACGCCGTGGCGCATGAGTTCGACGATGGCGCCATGGTCGCTCACGCTCACGCCCTTGAAGCCCCAGTCCTTGCGCAGCAGGTCCTGCATGAGCCAGGTGTTCGACGTGGCGGGCACGCCGTTGATGGAGTTGAGCGCGACCATCACGCCGCCCGACCCCGCATCGATGGCGGCACGGTACGGCGGCAAGTACTCGTTGTACATGCGCATCGGGCTCATGTCGACGGTGTTGTAGTCACGCCCGCCCTCGACGGCACCGTACAGCGCGAAGTGCTTGACGCTGGCCATGATGCGATTGGCCGGCACCGGCAGCGTGCCCTGGAAGCCCGTGACCGTCGCCCTGGCGATCTCGGAGACCAGGTACGGGTCTTCGCCGAAGCCTTCGGAGGTGCGACCCCAGCGCGGGTCGCGCGCGATGTCGACCATCGGCGCGAAGGTCATGTCGACCGAGTCGCCCGCGGCCTCTTTCGCGGCGGTGCTCGCCATCAGCTTGACCGCGGCCATGTCCCAGCTCGACGCCAGACCGAGCCCGATCGGGAAGGTGGTGCGGTGGCCGTGGATCACGTCGTAGGCGAAGAACATCGGGATCTTCAACCGGCCCTTCATGGCGGCGTCCTGCAGCAGGCGGTTGTGGGGGCGGTTCACCGAATTGAAGGTGCCGCCCACGCGGCCGGCGGTGATCTCGTCGGCGAGCTGTGCGATGGGCATCTCGGGCCCGATGCTGATGAGGCGCAGCTGGCCGATCTTCTCGTCGAGGGTCATCTTGCCCACGATGCCGGCAATGAATCTCCCTTTGTTGGCCAGCGCCGATGGGTCATGCTGGGCGAAGGCCAGCGGGCTGGCCAGGCCGGCCGCAAGGGCCAGCAGATGCGACATCTTCATTCAGTCTCTTTCTCGGAGGATGGCGTGAAACCGGTCTTTGCCGACAAGGCTTCACATTCGGCGATGCTAAGCTAAGACGATGTTGACGAGCCGTCGTTCCCACGTGACGCGACAAGGCCCGGCAGGGATATTGCTTCTGCTCTGACAGAGGGCTGACCTGATGCCGCCATCGCGGCTGCCCGGCCTCCCTTCTCACCCTTGCTTCAGTCCATCAGGACGCCATCGCATGACCTCTACCGCACGCCACAAGAAGAAACCATCGATCGCCGTTCTCTGCACGGGCGTCCTCGCGTCGCTGGTGTGTGCCGCACAGGCGCATGCCTTCTCGCTCGACGACGTGACAGCGCGTGCGAGGGCCTTGATGGAAAAGCCCTACGTGGCGCCCGTGAGCAACCTGCCGCCGGTCTTCAGCCGCATGCAGTACGCGGACTACCAGAAAATGCAGCCGCGCACCGACCGCTTCGAGTGGCGGGACCAGTCGACGCCCTTTCGGCTGAGCTTCTATCACCAGGGCATGCAGTTCAACGCCCCGGTGCGCATCCACGAGATCAACGGCGACGCGGTGCAGGAGATCAAGTACGACCCCGAGCGCTTCGACTTCGGCAACCTCAGCTTCGACAAGGGTGCGACCAGCACGCTCGGCTACGCCGGCTTTCGGGTGATGTACCCGATCAACCAGCCGGGCAAGGACGACGAGATCATGAGCTTCCTGGGCGCGAGCTACTTCCGCGTCATCGGCAAGGGGCAGGTCTACGGGCTGTCGAGCCGCGGGCTGGCGATCGACACCGCGCCGCCCGGCGGCGAGGAGTTCCCGAATTTCCGAGAGTTCTGGGTGCAGCGCCCTTCGGGCACCGACAAGCAACTGGTCATCTATGCCCTGCTCGATTCGCCCCGCGCCACGGGCGCCTACCAGTTCATCCTGCAGCCCGGCGGCAAGGACGCCGTGGTCGACGTGCAGGCCAACGTGTTCGTGCGCGGCGACATCCAGTCGCTGGGCGTGGCGCCGCTGACCAGCATGTTCCTCTACGGCCCGAACCAGCAATCGGACCTCAAGCGCAGCTTCCGCCCGGCCATCCACGACTCGAACGGCCTGGCCATCCACACCGGCGCCAACGAATGGCTGTGGCGCCCGCTGAACAACCCCAAGACCCTGGCGATCAGCACCTTCAGCGTCGACAACCCGAAGGGCTTCGGCCTGCTGCAGCGCGGTCGCGAGTTCTCGCGCTTCGAAGACCTGCGCGACCGCTACGACCTGCGCCCCAGCGCCTGGATCGAACCGCAGGGCAAGTGGGGCAAGGGCAAGGTCACGCTGATGGAGATCCCGACGCCCGACGAGACCAACGACAACATCGTCGCGTACTGGACGCCCGATGCCCCGACGCAGCGGGGGCAGCTGCTGCAGTTCGCCTACCGCATGCACTGGACCACCGACGAGCCAGCCCTTCATGGGCAGGACAACGCCTGGGTGCGCCAGACCTTCCACACCGACGGCGAGCAGTTGCAGGCGAACCTGATCCGCGCGCTCGACGGCAGCGCCGCCTTCCTGATCGACTTCGAAGGCCCGGTGCTGGCCAAGCTGCCGGCCGACGCGCCGGTGAGCGCACTGGTGAGCGTGGGCGACAACGCCGAGCTGCTGGAGAACTCGGTGCAGCGCAACCCCGCCATCAAGGGCGTGCGCGTTCAACTGCGCGTGAAGGTCAAGAACCCGGCCCTGCCGGTGGAGATGCGCGCCGCCCTCGTGCAGGGCGACAAGGCGCTGAGCGAGACCTGGAGCTACCAACTGCCGCCGACGCCGCCGCCGGCCGCCCCGCCCGCTGCGACGGCCCCCCTCGCCACGCCGGCCCCCACCGCTCCGCCGGCCACACCGCCCGCGCGCTGAGTCGCACGACGCCGCTGACAGGGCCTGCAGGGCTTGCAGGGCTTGCAGGCCTGCAGAGGCCGAGCGCCGCACGGGGATGAAGGCTTCTCGGTAGCATTTCCGCTTTCCAGAGACCGGCCCTTCGCGGCACCGCATGCGCTCCTCCCCCCGAACAACGAACCGGCCGCTGGTCATCGCGTCGGTCATGGCCTCGATGGCCATGGTGGCGATCGAGGCCACCATCGTCTCCACCGTGATGCCGCAGATCGCTGCGTCGCTGGGCGGCCTGCATCTCTACAGCTGGGTCTTCGCCTCGTTCCTCCTGGCGCAGACCGCGATGACGGTGGTCTTCGGCAAGCTGTCCGACCTGTACGGCCGCAAGCCGGTGATGCTGGTGGGCATCGCGATCTTCCTTGTCGGCTCGGTGCTCGCGGGCTTCGCCTGGTCGATGCCCGCGATGATCGTCTTCCGCCTGATCCAGGGCGTCGGCGCGGGGGCGATCCAGCCGGTGGCGCTGACGATCGTGGGCGACCTGTACCCGGTGCGCGAGCGCGGCAAGGTGCAGGGCTATCTCGCGAGCGTGTGGGCAGTGTCGGCCGTGCTCGGGCCGATGCTCGGCGCGCTCATCGTGCAGAAGCTGTCGTGGGCCTGGATCTTCTGGGTCAACATTCCCATCGGCCTGCTGGCGGCTGCGGGCTTCTGGTTCTTCCTGCGCGAGGCGCCGTCGGTCCGCCGCAGCGCCATCGATGTCATCGGCGCCCTGCTCTTCACCGTCGGCATTGCGGCGCTGATGATCGCGCTCACGGAGTTCGGCATCGGGCACACCGGCACGGCGCTCGCGTGGGCACTGGGCTTCGTGGTTGCGGCCGTGCTGTTCATCGTGCAGGAACGGCGTGCCTCCGACCCCATGGTGTCGCTGCGCCTGTGGGGCGCGCGAGTGATCGCCACGGTCAACGGCGCGTCGATGCTGGTGGGCATGTCGCTCATCGGCATCACGACCTTCCTGCCGATGTACGTGCTGGTGGTGCTCGAGCGCTCGTCGGTGGTGGCCGGGCTGGCGCTCACGATGGTGATGCTCGGCTGGCCGCTCGGCGCCACCCTGGCTTCGCGCACCTTCCAGCGATTCGGCCTGTGGCGCGTGCTGCTCGCGGGCTCGGCGCTGATCCCGCTGGGCGCATTGGCTTTTGCGCTGCTGCGGCCCGGGAGCTCGCCGGTGCTCGCCGGTGCGGGGTCCTTCGTCATCGGCCTCGGCTTCGGCCTGCTGAGCCTGAGTTCGCTGATCGTCATCCAGGAATCGGTCGAGCTCTCGCAGCGGGGCATCGCGACCGCCTCGAACATCTTCTCGCGCAACCTCGGCAGCGCGCTCGGCGCGGCTTTCTTCGGCGCGATCTTCAACGTCGGCCTCAGCCGCGCGAACGGGGGCGCACTGGTGTCCGAAGAACAACTGCGCCAGTTGCTGCAGGGCGCGCACGGAGGCGCCGTGCCGACGGTGAGCGACATCGCCATCCGCGCGGCGCTCGCCGGCTCGCTGCAGTTCACCTTCCTGATGATGCTGGTGGTGACGCTGGGCATCGTCGTGCTGGCCCTGATGCTGCCGCGGCACGGGCTGGGCTTGCGCACGAGCGAGGCGCCAACGAAAGAGGCGCTGCCGCAGAACCTGCATTGAGGGCAGGTTCGGCGGGTCAGCGCCTCGGGTCTTCCGACGGAGGAATCAGCGGATCAGCTTCACGCCCGTCTTGGCCTGCAACGCCTCGAAGCTGACGCCTTCGGCCAGCTCGATCACCTTCAGGCCCTCGGGCGTCACGTCCATCACCGCCAGGTCGGTGATGATGCGGTCGACCACGCCCACGCCGGTCAGCGGCAGGGTGCACTGTTCGAGGATCTTCAGGTCCTCGGTGCCGTCCTTCTTCTTGGCGACGTGCTCCATCAGCACGATCACACGCTTCACGCCGGCCACCAGGTCCATCGCGCCGCCCATGCCCTTGACCATCTTGCCGGGAATCATCCAGTTGGCCAGGTCGCCCTTGGCGCTGACCTGCATGGCGCCGAGGATCGACAGGTTGATCTTGCCGCCGCGGATCATCGCGAAGCTGTCGTGGCTGCCGAAGATCGCGCTGCCCGGGAGCGTGGTCACCGTCTGCTTGCCGGCGTTGATCAGGTCGGCGTCGACCGCGTCCTCGGTCGGGAACGCGCCGATGCCCAGCATGCCGTTCTCGCTCTGCAGCCAGACTTCCTTGTCGCCGGTGTGGTTCGCCACCAGCGTCGGGATGCCGATGCCCAGGTTCACGTAGAAGCCGTCTTCGAGTTCTTGGGCGGCACGGGCCGCCATCTGGTCTTGGGTCCAGGGCATGTCAGGCTCCCTCTTTCTTGTTGGCGGGGACTTGGGGGACGGGCATGTCGTCGATCACCGCGGCCTGTGCGATCACGGCCTGTGCTTCGACCTTGGCGGCCTCGACATCGACCTTTGCCGCGGCGCTCACGGTGCGCTTCTCGATGCGCTTCTCGGGGTTCGCGTTGAGCACGATGCGGTGCACGTAGATGCCCGGCAGGTGGATGTCGTCGGGCGCCAGCTCGCCCAGTTCGACGATGCGCTCGACCTCGACGATGCAGACCTTGCCGGCCATCGCCGCGGCCGGGTTGAAGTTGCGCGCCGTCAGCCGGAAGCGCAGGTTGCCGGAGGTGTCGGCCACGTCGGCCTTGACCAGCGCCACGTCGGGCACCAGCGAACGCTCCATGACGTAGGTCTCGCCGTCGAAGTCGCGCAGCTCCTTGCCCTCGGCCACCTGCGTGCCGACACCGGTCTTGGTGAAGAAGGCGGGGATGCCGGCGCCGCCCGCGCGCAGCTTCTCGGCCAGCGTGCCCTGCGGCGTGAATTCGAGTTCGAGTTCGCCGGCCAGGTACTGTCGCTCGAACTCCTTGTTCTCGCCGACGTAGCTGGCGATCATCTTCTTGATCTGGCGGGTCTCGAGCAGCTTGCCGAGGCCGAAGCCGTCGACGCCTGCGTTGTTCGAGACGACCGTCAGGTTCTGGACGTTGCTTTCCTTGAGCGCATCGATCAGGGCTTCGGGGATGCCGCACAGGCCGAAGCCGCCGACAGCGAGCATCTGGTCGTCGGCGACGACGCCGGCCAGCGCCTCCTTGGCGGAGGCATAGATCTTGTTCACCATGGGTCGTGATCCTCGCGAGGTGCGTGTGAATGAGAGGGAAACTGTCTGCGACGATACTACGTACCCGCATACGTAGTATTCCGTAATGGAGACACCCGAGAGCGCCACGGCAGCGACCACCGCCATCGACTACCGGCTGGCTTTCGAGCATGCCCCGGTGGGCATGGTGCTCTCGCGCAACCGCACGATGGTCGACTGCAACGAACGGCTCTGCGAGATGTTCGGTGCGGCCCGCGAGATGCTGGTGGGCCAGTCCTTCCGCGTGCTGTACCCGAGCGTCGCCGAATTCGAGCGCATCGGCAAGCGCATGGTGCCGATCCTCAACGCCAGCGGCCGCTATGCCGACAACCGCATGATGCGGCGCCTGGGCGACCTGCACGGCGCCTTCGCCGGCGAAACCTTCTGGTGCCACGTGACCGGCCATGCGCTCAACCGCGACGCGCCGCACGAGGCCGGCATCTGGACCTTCGAGGACCTCGGCTCGCGCCGGACGGCCAAGGCCCCGTCGACCGGTTTGGGGCAGGCCCAGCTCACGCCGCGCGAGCGCGAGGTGGCCGCCCAGGTGATGCAGGGGCGGACCTCCAAGGAGATCGGCAAAGTGCTGGGCATCAGCCACCGGACGGTCGAACTGCACCGCGCCCGGCTGATGCGGAAGTACGCCGCCGCGACGACGGCCGAGTTGGTTCAGAAGTTGATGGCGGGCTGATCCGCAGCCCCGGCGTGGCCCTCGCGATGCAACCAGATGCGAAATGCGGCAGTAGTTGGCATCGTCTGACACCCGCATACGCCATGTAGCCAATGGACGCGCTTCGTGCGGCCGATAAATTCATATCGTCCCGTCTATTCAAGCCTCGCCATGCTTACCACTGTTCAGAAAGCCGACATCCTCCGCAAGAGCGGCCTCGACGTGCCTGCCTGCCCCGAGGCGGCGGAGGCCTGGAGCGTTCGGGTCGATGCCCTTTTCGTCGATTACGTCGCCGCCCGCGCCGCCAAGAGCCTGCGCGATGCGGAAGAGGTCCGGCAACTCGACTTGCTGCGCCGCATGTCGCATCGCTCATGGGGCACCGCAGAAGCACAGTTCGCCTGAGCCTTCCCCGGCGAACCTTCCTGTCGGCCGGCGCTGCCATGGCGCTGGCGGCCTTCGGGACCGCCCCGCGCGCCCTTGCGAGCACGCCCCTCCGACTGGGGCGCCCGGCGCCCTTCTCCTTCGATCACCTCACGGCACACGCCGAATCGCTCGCCCGCCGCCCCTACGCCGCTGCGACCGCCCTACCGAGCGATATGCTCGACCGGATCGACTACGAAACGCACGGCAAGATCCGGTTCGACACCGGCAGCGCCCTCTTCCGTGATGGCCCCGGCGCCTTCCCCGTCACCTTCTTCCACCTCGGCCGCTATTTCCCAACGCCGGTGCACATGCACTTGGTCGAAACCGCCGCCGGCGACGGCTTCGCGCGCGAAATCCTCTACGACCCCGGCTATTTCGACATGCCGGTCGACAGCCCGGCGAAGCGGTTGCCCGCAGGCGCCGGTTTTGCGGGCTTTCGCTTCCAGGAGAGCCGCCTGGGCGCTGCCGGCGCCCGCGACTGGCGTTCGAACGACTGGGTCGCCTTCCTGGGCGCCTCCTATTTCCGGGCGATCGGCGCGCTCCACCAGTACGGTCTGTCGGCGCGCGGCATCGCGCTGAATGTGGCGGTGCCCGGCGGTCCGGAGGAGTTTCCGGCCTTCACGCATTTCTACTTCGAGCCACCGACGGACGGCAGCGACAGCGTCACGGTCTACGCCCTGCTCGACGGCCCCAGCATCGCGGGGGCCTACCGCTTCGACATGCGGCGCGACCAGGCCGTCGTGATGGACGTCGAATGCCGCCTGTTCCTGCGTCGCGACGTGGCGCGCCTGGGCATCGCGCCGCTGACCTCCATGTACTGGTACTCGGAGACCCTCCCCACGGCCGCCGACTGGCGACCCGAGGTGCACGATTCCGACGGCCTCGCGCTGTGGCGCGGCAACGGCGAGCGCGTCTGGCGCCCCCTCAACAACCCGGCCAAGACCACGGCATCGGCCTTCGCGGACACCCGGCCGCGCGGCTTCGGCCTGCTGCAACGCGACCGCGTCTTCGATCACTACCAGGACGGCGTGCACTACGAGCGGCGGCCCAGCGCGTGGGTTGAGCCGATCGGCGACTGGGGCGACGGCGCGGTGCAGCTCATCGAGATTCCGACGGACGACGAGATCCACGACAACGTGGTCGCCTGCTGGGTGCCGCAGGCGCCGGCGGTTGCCGGTGCGCGCTACGCCCTGCGCTACCGGCTGCACTGGACCGATGCCGAGCCCCACCCTGCACCGCTGGCCCGCTGCGTGGCTACGCGCACGGGCCGCGGCGGGCAGCCGGGCAAGCCACGGCCACAAGGCGTGCGCAAGTTCATGGTCGAGTTCGTCGGCGGGCCGCTCGCCGCCTTGCCCTTCGGCACGCGGCCCGAACTGGTGCTGACCGCCACGCGCGGGCGCTTCTCATACACCTTCGCCGAGCCCGTGCCCAACGGGGTGCCGGGGCACTGGCGGGCCCAGTTCGACCATGCGGCGGAGGGCGACGACGCCGTCGACATCCGGCTGTTCCTGCGCCACGACACCCAGGCGCTGTCGGAGACGTGGCTCCACCAGTACCAGCCGTCCTAGCCGCACGCTCAGACGGTCAGACGCTCAGACGAGGCGACTGCGGCGCAGCTTCTTCTCGGCCAGCATCCGCTTGTCGGCGCGGTCGAGCAGCACTTCCAGTTCGGAGTCGCCACCGATCGCGACGCCGACGCTGCAGCCGACCCCGTTGCCGAGGCCCGCGACCCCCGCGACGATGCGGCCGGCCGCCTGCGAGCTCACGCTGGCAATCTTGTCGGCCGGTGCGCACAGGCAGGCCGCGAACTCGTCGCCACCGATGCGCCCGACCACATCGCTCCCGCGAAGGCTTGTCAGCAGCACCTCGGCGACGCCCTTGAGCACCCGGTCGCCGGCCTCGTGGCCGTACCGGTCGTTGACGTCCTTGAAGCCGTCGAGGTCGATGTAGAGCAGCGCGATGCGGTCGTCGGGGCCGCCGATCCGCGCCGCATCGATGACGGCCGCGGCGTCCTGCATGAAAAGGGCGCGACCACGCAGACCGGTCAGCGCATCGCGCCGGGCCGCGTCGAGTTCGGCGATCGTTCGGCCCACGCTCTTGCGGGCCGACATCAGCGCCAGCGCCAGCTGATCGATCTCCGTCACGCCGCTGGACATGTGAACCCTGTCACCCCCTTCGCGCACGGCGCCGATGACGGCGCGGATGCGTCTGCGCAGCAGGTGCGCAACGCACAGCGCGCACGCGATGCCGAGCGCGGCGCATGCGAGCCCGCCCGCCAGCACGCTGGCCAGCGCCGACCGGACCTCCCCGTCGATCGCCGCCGCCGACCGACCGACCGCCACCTTCCAGCCGAACGCCGGAACATCGGCGATGCGGGTGATCATGTCGACACCGTCTTTCGTCTGCGACCTGAACGAGGTCAGGCCGCGGTCGAGGGCGTCGAGCATCGACGGCGTGCCCGACTGGCCCACGAAACGTGGCGCGTCCTGCGAGCGAGCCACGATCCGGCGCTGCTGGTCCAGCACGACCGCCGCCCAACCGGACGGCCATCCGGCCTCGTTCAAACGGCCGGTGATGGCCGTGCCTTTCAGGAAGGCCGTGATCGCATACACGTTGTCGCCGCCCACCGTCATGGGCACGGTCAGCGCCACCAGCCCGTCACCGCTGCGTTCGTCGAGAAAGACCGGCGAGACCTCCGACGTACCGCGCGCGAAGACTCCGGGCGTCGCCTGATGGGAGGGCACGGGTGGCAGTGGCGTGCCGAAGGGTTCGTCGGTGCGCAGCAGCTGCCGCCCGTTTTTGTCGGCCAGGCGGAACGCCGCGATGCGTGGGTCGGCCGTGGCGACACGCCGGGCGAATTCGTGCAGCGTCGAGAGGTCGCCGTTGATCACGATGTCCGACTGCGCGAGCATGCGCAGTTGCAGCTCGGCGCTCTGCAGCTCCTGCTGAATGGCCACGGCGGAGGCGTCGGCCCGGCGCGCGAGCGCTTCCTGGCCCTGCACCTGCCGCTCCGCCACCCGGTTGCGGAAGGTGAAGACCGAAAAACTCAGCATGGGCAAGGTCGCGAGCAGGCTCACGAGCAGCAGCCAGGCGAACAGGTTGAAGCGCAGGATGCCGGGCTTCTTTTTCTTGGGACTGGCTTTCATCGCGCTTGCAGAACCTCGGTGGACTTCGTGACAGGGCCCGAGGATAGACGGGACGGCCGGCGTGACGGCCGCAGCGAGCTTCAACGCTTGCCTCGGCGTGGTCCTCGCCGGGGCGCGGGCTTGGGGGCCAGCCCCAGGGCCGCACGGGCCAGCGCGTCGGCCTCCGCGTTGCGGTGTCGGGGCACCCAGTGCACGCTGGTGCGCTCGAAGCGCGCCAGCAAGGCGCGGGCTTCGTCGAACATCGGCGCCAGGCGCGCCACCGGGGGCACGTCCCTCATCCTTTGCAACTGCTCGACGAGGATGCTGTTGTCGCTGTAGAGGCGCGCCGCCGTCACGCCCTGCGCCAGGAGCCGCTGCACAGCCGCCATCAGGGCTCGCAGCTCGGCTTCGTTGTTGCAGCCGCGCTCGGCGGCGGTCTCCGACAGCGCCTGGCGGCTGCCGTCCGGCGCGACGAGCACCGCGCCCAGCCCCATGCGCCCGGGATTGGGCTGGGCACTGCCGTCGCAATGCACGACCCAGCAGGAAAGATCGGACGCATCAGCCTGCAACATGGGCGCGACGCTACCACCGAAACCGCGCCCTGCCCGATCGGCGACGAGCAGCCGGCGTCACACCTCGGTTGCCGCTTTGTTTCAGCTGACATCTGGGCGGGGGTGCTTCGACACGGGACGCCAGCATGGCCTCGCGACACTGGCAGCACCCCAATGCTCCGGAGAACCTTCATGCAACCTTTCGCCGACCGACTTCAGGTGCTCGTGATGCACCAAGAGCCGCTGGTGGCCATCGGCATCGCCACCGCGTTGCGCCAGCAATCGGATTTCGAGGTCTCGGTGCACGGCGTCGATGCCGATCCGGCCAGCGCCGACGTCGTCATCGCCGACTACGACGGCGGCATCGCCTGGGCGCTGCAGGCACGCCAGCAGGCGCATCCGCTGTGCCGCGTGATGGTCGTCACGACGATCGACCGCGAACGCGAGGTGCGCGCCGCTCTCGAAGCCGGCGTGCACGGGTATCTGCTGCTGGGCTGCCAGCTGCAGGAGCTGGCCGACGGCATCCGCTCGGTGGCGCGCGGGGCGCGGGCGCTTTGCGCGGCCGTCAGCCACCGCCTGGCGGACAGCCTGATCCACGAGGCGCTCACCCCACGCGAACTCGACGTGCTGCAGCTCATCGCCGAGGGTCGCGGCAACAAGGCCATCGCCAGCGGGCTCGACATCGCTGTCGGCACCGTCAAGACGCACGTCAAGGCCATCCTCGGCAAGCTCGACGCGCGCAGCCGCACCGAAGCGGCCGCGGTGGCCTCGCGCCGCGGCCTGATCGCCATCGAGCGCGAGGTGCAGCGCCCCATCAAGGTGGCGCCCTCGCCATTCATGCGCCCGGCCGCGCTTCGTTTTCCGAGCTACGCGGCGGCAGCCCACGCCGCCTGACCAGCGCCCCTCTCGCGCGCGTCGGCCTGCCGCGGCCGTGGGCGACCGGCGGGCGAAACGGTTAGATTGCCCGCATGCAAGAACTGTTGTCCCTGGCCACCGAGCGCGGCGTCGCGGTGGTCTTCCTGGCCACGCTCGCGGCACGGCTGGGGGCGCCGATCCCGGCGTCGGCCGTGCTGGTGGTGGCCGGCGGGCTGGCCGCCATGGGGCAGATCCCGCTGTGGTCCACGGTGCTGGGTGCGCTGCTGGGCAACCTGCTGGGCGATGCGGCCTGGTTCTACGCCGGACGCCGCTTCGGGCACCGCATCATGCGGCTGCTGTGCAAGGTGTCGCTGTCGCCGGACACCTGCGTGCGGCAGAGCGAATCGCTCATCACCCGCTGGGGCGGGATGTCGCTGATCGCCGCCAAGTTCGTGCCGGGCGTGTCGGTGGTGGCACCGCCGATGGCCGGTGCGCTGCACATGTCGACGGCGCGCTTCGTCGGCTTCGACACCCTGGCCGCCCTCCTCTGGTCCGCCGCTTTCCTGATCCCGGGCTGGCTGTTCAGCACGCAGATCCAGTCCGTGCTCGACGCCATGGCGGACGCCGGCGCGGCCGCGCTGCTGGTGCTGCTGGTGGCGGTGGCCGCGGGCATCGGGCTGCGCTACTGGCGTCGACGCGCGATGCTGCGGGCCATCGACATCCCGCGCATCACCGTCGATGAGCTGAAGGCGCTGATGGCGTCCGACGTGCCGCCCGTGGTGATCGACGTGCGCTCGGCCGCCGGCACCGAGATCGACCCGCGTCGCATCCCCGGCGCGATCGTCGTGCACCTGCAGGACATGAAGAAGAATCGCGGCATTCCGGACCTGCCGGCCGACCGCGACGTCATCGTCTACTGCAACTGCCCCAACGAGGTGTCGGCAGCACTGGGCGCTCGCCTGCTGGCAGCCCAGGGGGTGCGGCAGCCGCGCCCCCTGGCCGGCGGGCTCGAGGCCTGGCTGGCGGCGGGACGGCCGTACGAGACCTGATGCCGCGCCCGCGCTGCGCGCTCAGCGCCCCTTGACCGCGATCAGCTCGACCTCGAAGTTGAGCGTGGCGTTCGGCGGAATCACGCCGCCCGCGCCGCGCGCGCCGTAGGCGATGTTCGGCGGGCACACCAGCTTGGCCTTGCCGCCTGGCTTCATCTTCTGCACGCCTTCGGTCCAGCACGGGATCACGCCCGAGAGCGGGAACTCGATCGGTTCGCCGCGCTTGTAGGAGCTGTCGAATTCCTTGCCGCTGTCGGGGAAGGTGCCGCGGTAATGCACCTTGACGGTGTCGCTGGCCGTCGGCGGGGTGCCGCTGCCGTCCTTCAACGATTGATAGACCAGCCCGCTGGGCGTAGTGACAGGCGCAGTCTGGGCGAAGGCCGCCATCGTCGAGAAACCCAGGAGGGCGGCACACAGGAAAGATCGCACGGGATGTCCTTGGAAAGATGGAAACGCCCATTATTGCGGCGCGATGGCGCCGATCGCGAGAGCGGCATCGGCCGCGCCCCGTTGCGCTACAGCGCCCACGCCGGCGCAGCCGCCGTGCCGGTGAACGCCGGGCCGCTCAGATCGCTTGCCCTATACCCCCGGTTCACATCCAGCCCGGTGATTCGCCAGTCGTGCGCCGGCAGGGCGAGCGGGTGCACCACGCGCTCGTAGGATCGCATCGGCCACACCACGCCGAAGCGCGCTTCGTGCTCGAAGGTGTCGACCTCGGCCACGGCGCCGCGGGTGCCGGTGAAGCCCTCGAGCGTGAAACGCATGCGGCGCACGCGCTGGTCGACGCGGTCGATGCACAGCGCCACGCGGTCCGCCGCGACGCGGCCGAGGCCCGGCGTGAGCCAGACCTCGACCACGTCGCAGGTGCGGCCGTCGACGCGCTCGGTGCCGGCCATCTGCATGCGAAGCCCGCGGTCCGCCAGCCACAGCGGCCCGAGCAGGAACAACCCGTAGCCCTCGGCCACCAGCGCGGCGGCGTCGCGTGCCGCTGCATCGTCACTGCGCACGCCGTTGAACCACACCGAGACGTCGCCCAGGTCGCCGGGCGTTCCGCGCCCACGGCGCCACGCCACCTGCTTGCGGCCCATCGGCCCGGTGTAGGCCTGCGCCACGACACCCGCTGAGGGCATCAGCCGCTCCTGCGAGCTGCCGCGAAAGCCCTGGTCGACGATTTCGGGCTGGATGCGGTTGATGAGCGGTCGCCACTGGCCGTCGTAGCTGACGTTGATGTCGGTGAGGGCACGGTAGGCGTCGAGGCCATGCGCCAGCGCGCTGTCGCGCAGGCGCGCTGCCGCGCCGTCGCCCCCGGGTGCGGGCGACGGCGCCGGGATCAGCGGCAGCGGCGTGCTGCAGCCGCCCACCAGCCACGGGAGCGTGAGCGCGCCCAGCCAGGCGCGACGGGAGACAGTGCGGGTCGAGGTGTTCATGGGTGCTTCCGGTTGCAGGTCGGGATGGTGATCAGCGGACCAGCGGCCGTACCGTGCTGAAGCCACCGTCGACGGCGATGACCTGCCCGGTGATGCGCGCTGCGCCGTCCGACAGCAGCCACGCGATCGTGTCGGCCACCTGGGCGGCCGTCTGCACGCCGCCGAGCGGGTACTGTCTGCCGGCACCCTCGCGCATGGCATCGACCTTGAGCATGTTCGCCGTCATCGGTGTATCGGTCATGCCGGGCGCCACGGCATTGATGCGCAAGCCGCTCGGTGCATAGGTGGCGGCGGCACCGCGCGCGAGCGCCTCCACGCCGCCCTTGGCCGCGGCAATGGCTTCGTGGTTGGCAACGCCGATGCGCGCCACCACGCTGGAGACCAGCACGGCCGCACCCGCGGCGCCCTGACCCCGCAGCGCGTCGACCCAGGCGTGCAGCACATACACCGCACTGTCGAGGTTGACGCGCATCACGTCGCGGTACTGGGCCGCGCTGGTGCGATGCAGCGGCGCGATGAGGGTGCTGCCAACGCAGTGCGCCAGCAGCGACGGTGGCGCACCGAGCTCCACCGCGCAGGCCGCGATGGCGGCGGCAGCCCCTTCGGGCGTGGTGGTGTCGAAGGCCAGGTGCGCATCGGCCTCGACCGATCGCAGCGATTCGACGTCCCGCCCGACCGCTGCCACACGATGCCCCGCGTCGCGAAGCCGGGCGACGACTGCCGCACCGACGCCGCCGCGGGCGCCGGTCACCATCGCGATGGACTGCGTCGATGCACTCATGCCCGACCGCCTGTCGACGATGCGTCGACCTCGTCGCGAGACCGGCGACAGGCCTCGGAGCAGTACTTCACGTCGGCCCAGCTGCGCGCCCAGCGCTTGCGCCAGCTCATCGCCCGGCCGCAGGCGACGCAGGGCTTGCTCGGCAGCGACGACTTGTTGCCCTTGAACGTTGCCGACTTCGGGACGGTGTGGGAAATCATGGGTCTACTTACGCATCCAAGGCGGCGATGGATCAGCGTCGGAGTCGACCCTGTGAACGCCAGGGTAGGACATCGGCCGCCGCAACCGGCACATCGTCCCACGCAGGGCGCGGCCGGCGGCACGCATGGTCGATCAATGACCGATCCCCGCAATGTCGCGCACGACAAAAAAGTGCACCAGGAAAAGAAGAACCATGGCGAAGAGATCGCCCCTGACGCCGAGCACGCGCCGCAGCCCGGCATGAAGCCGGCGCTGAAGCACACGGACAAGGACGAGGACGACGCCGCTTCCGCCAAGGACTGATCGCCGCGCCGCGAGGCATGATCTCCGTCTCAGCCCCAAGGAGACAGACCATGCCCTCGCCCGATGCAACCGCCACGCCGCGCTACCCGATGGCGGAACTGAACGACCTGCCTGACGACATCCGAACCGCCGTGCTGGCGGTGCAGGAGAAGGCAGGCTTCGTGCCCAACGTGTTCCTCGCCTTCGCCCGTCGTCCGGCGGAATGGCGCGCTTTCTTCGCGTACCACGATGCGCTGATGCTGAAGGAAGAAGGCTCGCTCACCAAGGGCGACCGCGAGATGATCGTGACCGTCACCAGCGCGGCCAACCAGTGCCTCTACTGTGTGGTCGCACATGGGGCGCTGCTGCGGATCTACGAGAAGAAGCCGCTGGTGGCCGACCAGGTAGCGGTCAACTATCGCAAGGCCGACATCACGCCGCGGCAGCGCGCGATGCTCGACTTCGCGATGAAGGTCTGCGACCGGTCGCACGAGATCGACGACGCAGACTTCACCGCATTGCACGCGCACGGCTTCGACGACGAGGACATCTGGGACATCGCGGCCATCACCTCTTTCTTCGGCCTGTCGAATCGCATGGCCAGCTTCGCCGGCATGCAGCCGAACACCGAATTCTTCATGCTGGGTCGCGTGCCCCGCGACAAGAAGTAGCCGATCAGGTGGCCGGCCCGCGGCAGGCCGCGAAGGCATCGAGCGCCGGCTTGTAGGTGGGCGTCTTCAGGTCCATCACGCCCAGCACCGTGTGGTACAGGTTGTCGTGCGTGAGCGCGGCATCGCGGCCCTTCTCCAGGCACGCGGTCGACAGGTGCTCGCGCGCCTGAAGCCCGCCGCCGAACCAGGCCACCATCGGCACGTGCTTCTGCACGTCGGGCGCGATGTTGTACGGCAAGCCGTGCAGGAACAGACCGTACTCGCCGAGCGATTCGCCGTGGTCGCTCATGTACAGCATGCCGGTGTCGTAGCGCGACGCCTGCGACTGCAACCAGTCGATGGTGCGTGCCAGAAAGCGGTCGGTGTGCGCGATCGAGTTGTCGTAGGCGTTCATCAGCTCGGTGTGGCTGCAGTCGGCCAGCACGTTGGTCGTGCACTCGGGCATGAAACGCTTGGTGTCGGGCGCCGAACGCTTGGCATAGGAAGGCCCATGGCTGCCCATCTGGTGCAGCACCAGCAGCACGCCGCGCTCGCGGCGCTCGGCCGGCAGCGCCGCGATGCGCTGGTCGATGTTCTTGAGCATCACGTCGTCCAGGCATTCGTCGCCGTCGCACAGCGCACTGCGCGTGGCCGCGTCGAGCCCGTCGCCTGCCGACACGCTCGGCACCCGGACGCACACGCCCTTGCACCCGGCCTGGTTGTCGATCCACAGCACCGCCAGGCCGACGGCCTGCGCCAGATCGACCAGGTTCTCGTAGTCGTCCTTGCGGCCTTCATAACCTGTTTTGCCCAGCGGCGAGAACATGCAGGGTACCGAGGCCAGCGTGTTGGTGCCGCAGGAGTGCACGTTCGGCCAGCTGATCACCTGCCGCGCAGCGAGCTCGGGCGTGGTGTTGCGCGCATAGCCATTGAGCGCGAAGTGGTCGGACCGCGCGGTCTCGCCCACGACCACCACGAACAGGGGCGGCTTGGCCTGCGCCGCATAGCTGGTGCCCAACGCCGCGCCGCCCGCGATCGGGATGAGCTTTCGCTTGTGCGTGAAAAGCGGCTTGAGCACCACCGCGCTGGCCGAATACAGGCTCGCGAGCGGGTTCATCATGTAGCGCAGCGTGACGTGGTTGCGCATGAGGGGCGCGAGCTCGCGCGACGTCGCCACCGCGCTGGCCACCACCACCGCGAGGGCCAGGAAGCACAGCGCCGCATTGCGCCAGAGCTGCGACAACGGCCGCATCGGCAGGATGCGCGCCCTAAGCAGGCCCCAGGCAGGCAAGGCGCAGACCAGCAGCACATTCGAGAGCAGGCGCCAGCTCAGCAGATCGCGCGCCTCGTGCATGTCGGTCTGCATCGCGTTCGCCGCCATCGTCGGATCCATCACGACGTGGTAGGTCAGCATGTAATGCTGGGCCACTGCAGACAGCAGCACGACTGCGAACCACACCGGCTTCATGCCGCGGGTCCAGGCGGTGAGCGATAGCACGGCCACCGTGCCTGCACCGGCGAGCAAGGCCATCACGCCGATGGATCGCAGGTACACGCTGGGGGCGCCGCCGATGCGCGCCAGCTCCATCCACAACGGCCAGTTCGCGGCGAGCAGCAGGTAGAGCGACAGCGCCACGACCACCTTGCGGGCCGAGCGCGGTCGCGACAGCCAAGCGTCGGCCCTTGCCAATGCGTCGGGCCAATGGAGGGCGAGCGCAACGAAAGCGCCAGTGCTGGCACCCCCCGGCGCGCGGTCTGCGGTGTCTGAAGAAACGGTCATGCCCCGATGGTGGAAACCGGGACTGAAATCAGCCTGAACGCCTGCTTCAGACTCGGTTCAGTTTCGGCGTTGCCTCGGGCGCGACGATGCGCGAGCGGCGATGAACGACGGCGTCGATCGCCCACCCGACCGCCCAGCACACCCACGCAGTCCACAGCGTGTGGCTCATGTAGTGCGCACCGCGCCATTGCTGGGCGAGGCCGAGCGTCAGTCCCAGCAGCATCGACACCGCCAGCCAGATCGATGCCGCGCGCGGCATCGAACGCCGCAGCACGAACCAGCCGCCCATGTAAGCCAGCGCGGCCGAGGCGTGGCCCGCGGGGAAGCACCGTCCCGGCCCGCCGTCGCGCAGGCCCCACGCCCAGTGCGACACGTAGCGCGCCGTACCACCGAATTCGTTCAGGTCCCACGGGCAGCTCGTGCGGCTGCCGGTCTTGAGCAGCGAGACGGCGAGCACGGCGGCGAGCACGGTCAGCACCAACTGGACGCGCTCGCTGCGCGTCAACGTGCCAAGCCAGCCGAGTGGCCAACGAATGGCGCCCAGCAACGCGCCCACGCAGAGCCAGCTCAGAAGACGCGGCACCTCGTGCAGCCACAGCACCAGTGCCGCGTCGTCGCGCCACGCGAAGCCCTGCGCGTTGCCGGCCAGCCGCGCCATCGGCAGGTCGAGGCCGGCGGCGTCCCATGCCAGCACCGCCAGCAGAGCGGCGAGCGTCACGAACAGGAGACGGGAGAAAGCGATCGGGTGCCCACGGGTCATGGGCGCGGAGCCTAGCGGCGCAGCATGAACACCGCCTGAAGAGGCCGCTCGCGACGAAAGCCTAGACTCCCTCTTTTTCCCTGGAGAGCTCCTTGCGCGTCCTGCTCGTCGAAGACGACATCGCCCTGTCGGAGGCGGTGTGTAGCTACCTGCGGGCCAAGGCCTTCGTGGTCGATGCCGTGCCCAGCCTCGCGCAGGCCAGCGCGGCGCTGCATGGCGCGCAGTACGCGGCTGTGCTGCTCGATCTGCACCTGGGCGACGGCGACGGGCTGTCGTTGCTGCCGCAGCTGCGCGCGCTGAAAGACCGGCCGATCGTGATCGTGCTCACCGCCAAGGACCAGGTGACCGACCGCATTCGCGGCCTCGATGCCGGTGCCGACGACTACCTGATCAAGCCCTACGACCCCGGCGAGCTGCTGGCGCGGCTGCGCGCGGTGGAGCGCCGGCGCAGCACGTCGACGGCACCGGTGGTCCGACTGGGCGATCTGGAGATCGACCTGACCCGCGAACTGGTGCGCAGCGGCGGTGTGCCGGTCACACTGACCCAGAAGGAATGGGCGCTGCTGCGCGTGATGGCGACGCGACCCGACCGCATCCACACCCGCGAGAACCTGCAGGACGCGCTCTACGGCTTCAACGACGAGGCCGACAGCAACACGCTGGAGGTCTTCATCAGCCGGCTGCGCCGCAAGCTCGGCCGCGAGCACATCCAGACGCTGCGTGGGCTGGGCTACCGCCTGGTGAACGCGGGCGGCAGCGAATCGTGAACGCAGCGACCGCACTCGGACCGCGCGAGACCCTGGCCGGGCGGCTCATCCGCACGCTGATCCTGTGGGTCGGCGGCGTCTGGCTGCTGTGCGTGATCGGCGTGGCCTGGTATGTGGACCGCGAGATCAACTTCAACTTCGACAGCGAGTTGGTCGAGGTCTCGCACCGCATGTTCGACATCGCGCTCGACGAAACCGACCGGCGCCAGGGCGAAGCCTCCCCGGGGCGCCCGCTGATCGCACCGACACCGACATTCGCCGACGCCGCCGTGTTGTTCCAGGTGGTCGACGCCAACGGACACGTGCTGCTGCGCTCGGCCGAGACGCGGGGCAACACCTTCGACGTGCCGCTGGCCGCCGGCTTCGCGAACGACGCGTCGTGGCGCATCTACACGGTGCGCCACCCCACGCGATCGCTCTACCTGCAGGTCGCCGACCCGCTGGACGAGCGGCGCGAAGCACTCAACCGCACGCTGTTCGGGCTCATCATCCCGCTGGGCGCGGTGCTGCCGCTGCTGGCCTGGGTGCTGCGCAAGATCGCACGCGACGAACTGCAGGTCTTGCAAACCATGGCGACCGAGATCGGCCTGCGCGGCGGCGACGACCTGCGGCCCCTCGCCCTCCCCGGCCTGCCCCGCGAGCTTCAGACCGTGGGGGACCACGTCAACCGCCTGCTCGACCGGCTGGCCCAGGCGCTCGACGTGGAGCGTGCGCTGGCCGCCAATGCAGCGCACGAGCTGCGGACGCCGCTGGCAGCGGCGCGGCTGCGACTGCAGACCGCCCTCGACCACGACCTGCGCCGCGAGGACGTCGCGGCCGCGCTCGACGCATTGCACACGCTCAGCCACCGCACCGAGAAGCTGCTGCAGCTTTCGCGCGCCGAGTCGGGTGCGTCGCTCACGCGTGAGCGCGTGGACCTCACGCAGCTCGCCGCGACCGTGGCGCAGGAGTTCTGGCAGGACCCGGCCGTGATCGATCGGCTCGGCCTGAAGGTGCCCGACAGCGGCGACGCGCCGGTCGCGCTCGGTGATGTCGATGCGCTCGCGATCGCGCTGCGCAACCTGGTGGAGAACGCGCTGCGCTACGCCAAAGGCGCTGCGGTGGAGATCGAAGTCGATGCCGATGGCCGCCTCATCGTGCGCGACTTCGGGCCGGGCGTGAACGATGTCGAGCTGCGCACCCTGCAGCTGCGTCACGTGCGTCACAGCGCGGAGCGCGCCGGCTACGGGCTCGGGCTGTCGATCGTCGCGACCATCGTGCAGAAGCACGATGCGCAGCTCGAACTGCTGTCGCCGCCGCCGGGTGCGGCGCATGGCTTCGAGGCGCGGATCGTGCTGACGCCGGCCTGAGGGCCAGCGCCAGGTGTCAGACGGTGACCATCGTGCGCAGCCATTCCGGCAGCGCCATCGCCTTCTGCTTCGGGAAGTCGACCCAGATGGTGGTCGCACCGCCGGCAGCGCAGATGAGCTCGGGCGCATCGGCACGTGCCATGGTGGCCCAGGTCTCGAAGGTCGTGCGGGCCGGGTCGCTGGCGTACATCTTCAGCAGCACGTCGCCCGGGTATTCGAGCTGGCGATAGAAGTTGCAGAAGGCATTGACGATGACCATGCCCTCGCCGCCCGGGTCGGGCTCGAAACCGATGGAGCGCATCCAGTCGATCCGCGCCGTTTCCATGTAACGGAAGTAGCTGCCGTTGTTGAGGTGGCCCATCGCATCCATGTCGCCCCAGCGGATGGCGATGGACATCTCGTAGACCAGTTTCTTCTTCTCGGGGATTTCGATCTTCATGGGGCAAGGATGGCTTGGCGGTCCAGGAGGGACGAGTCGCGAAGGCGACCGGCCCACCCCTCGCACTGGCGACCCTGGACGACAAAGACCGCCGAATGACGCCGCATAAAATGTTTCATTGTTCGGCAGCATTTCACGTGCCGATGCGTCCAAAAACCATTATCGAACAGACCCCATGACCCACGACGAAATCATCGCCCAGTTCGGCCCGCGCGAATCCATGGAGTACGACGTCGTCGTCGTCGGTGGCGGCCCCGCCGGCCTCGCGACCGCGATCCGCCTGAAGCAGCTCGCGGCGCAGAACGACAAGGAGATTTCGGTGGTGGTGCTCGAGAAGGGCTCGGAGCCCGGCGCGCACATCCTGTCGGGCGCCATCATGGACCCGAAGGCACTGTCGGAGCTGATCCCCGACTGGAAAGCCAAGGGCGCCCCGCTGAACCAGCCGGTCACGGCTGACACCTTCCTGATGCTCAGCGAGACCGGCGCGACGCGCACGCCGAACTTCATGCTGCCGCACAACTTCCACAACGAAGGCAACTACATCGTCAGCCTCGGCAATGTGGTGAAGTGGCTGGCGCAGCAGGCCGAGGAACTGGGCGTGGAAATCTTCCCCGGCTTCCCTGCTGCCGAAGTGCTGTACACGGATGACGGCAAGGTGCGCGGCGTGGCCACCGGCAACCTCGGCATCGGCAAGGACGGCGAGCCGACCGAGAACTTCCAGCTCGGCATGGAGCTGCTGGGCAAGTACACGGTGTTCGCCGAGGGCGCGCGCGGCCACCTGGGCCGCCAGCTCATCGCCAAGTACAAGCTCGACGACGGCAAGGACCCGCAGAGCTACGGCATCGGCATCAAGGAGCTGTGGGAGATCGACCCGGCCCGCCACGAGCCCGGCCTGGCCATCCACACGGCCGGCTGGCCGTTGCCGAACGACACCTACGGCGGCTCCTTCGTCTACCACGCCGAGAACAACCAGCTCATCATCGGCTACGTGGTCGGGCTCGACTACCAGAACCCGCACATGAGCCCGTTCGAGGAATTCCAGCGCTTCAAGACGCACCCGAACATCCGCTGGTACCTCGAAGGCCAGGACAAGGGGCTGAAGCCGGCCAAGCGCCTGAGCTACGGCGCGCGCGCCATCACGGCCGGCGGCCTGCTGTCGCTGCCCAAGACGGTGTTCCCGGGCGGCGCGCTGGTCGGCTGCGAAGCCGGCTACCTGAACGCGAGCCGCATCAAGGGCAGCCACGCCGCGATCAAGACGGGCATGCTGGCGGCCGAGGCCGCCTTCGACGCCGTGACCGCCGGCCGCCAGCACGACGAACTCGCCGCCTACCCGGCCGCCTTCGAGAAGAGCTGGCTGCATACCGAGCTGAACAAGGCGCGCAATTTCAAGCAGTGGTTCAAGAAGGGCCTCGCGGTCGGCACGGTGATGACCGGTATCGAGCAGTTCGTGCTGCGCGGCCACATCCCCTGGACCATCCACCGCACCGAGGCCGACCATGCGCGCCTGAAGCCCGCGAGCGCGTGCAAGAAGATCGCCTACCCCCGTCCCGACGGCAAGCTCACCTTCGACCGGCTCTCGAGCGTGTTCATCAGCAACACCAACCACGAAGAGAACCAGCCGGCGCACCTGACGCTGAAGGACGCGACGGTGCCCACGCGCATCAACCTGCCCGAATACGCCGGCCCCGAGGCGCGCTACTGCCCCGCCGGCGTGTACGAGTTCGTGCCCGACGAGGCGAACGCCGGCAAGGAACGGCTGCAGATCAACGCGCAGAACTGCGTGCACTGCAAGACCTGCGACATCAAGGACCCGACGCAGAACATTGTGTGGGTCACGCCCGAAGGCGGCGGCGGGCCGAACTACGTGGGGATGTGAGTCGAGCGGGTTTGCCCGGGCGTTCCAGGTTATCGACGCCGATTCGCCACGGCCGCTCCTGCGAACGTTCCCGCCGGCCATCCATTGGCCCTTGGGCGGCTTCAGCCCATCAAGCATCTGGGCGCTAAGGGCGTGACGATTTCCTGGCCGGGAGATTCGTGGATCTGCCCTTCACGGTCGGCCGAAGCCCGTAGATCACATGGTCTGCGAAGGCTGTCGCGATCGCGTCGCCACGCGTTTCACCCTTCTCGCTGAACCAGCGGTTGATGTTGTTGATCGCGCCCATGAAGAAGAAGACCGCGAGCTTCGGATCGCATGGGGCAATCGCGCCCTCATCCACGCAGCGTGCGATCAGTGCGCGCAACTGGGTATCGACGACACGTCGGCGCTGTTGGATCAATGCACTGTGCTGTGTGGTCATCGAGTAGTACTCGGTCAGTACCACGCACGTTCCGAGCTCGCTGGTCATCTTGCGGATGTACCGCTCGATGAAATCACGCAAGACATCGAGCGCGCTCGTCTGCCCGGCTTCCGCTTCGGCCAATGCCTCCTCGGCCATGCCGATGGCCAACCGATGGCACTCGTACAGGATCTCGTGCTTGTTCTTGACGTACCGGTAGAGCGCCGGCTTGGTCACCGACAAGGCCTCGGCGATGTCGTCCAGCGTGGTGTTGTGGAACCCTTTGGCGCCGAAGGTTCTTCCCGCGGCCGCGATCAATGCCCGCTTTCGGATCTCGCGGGGATCGGGCGTGCCTGCGAGCGCGTTGTTCCAGCGCGGCGGCTTCGACGGGGGTTGGGCTTTGTTCTTGGAGGCCATGGAGTCGGACGATTGTCGGCCACGCGCGCGGCGGGTCTGCCCGCTTGACGAAGCGCTGGTCGGTTCATATATTAACTGTCAGTTACCACAGAGTAACTTTTCCTGACCAGACCCATCGGCGGGCGCAAACCGTACCGTGCATCGCCATTCCGGAGACAAGACCATGGCATTTCATTCGCTTCGCGGAAGCTTGTTCCTGAGCGCTGCACTCCTCCCCTGGGCGATGACGGCCCATGCGCAAGCACAGCCGACGCTCAAGATCTCGCACATCGACACCTTCTCGGGCCCCACGGCCTCGACCGGTGTCACGGTGTCCAAGACCTTGCTCTACGCAGTCGACCTGATCAACGAACGCGGCGGCGTTCTGGGGCGCAAGCTCGAGGTGGTGCCGATGGACAACGGTGGCGATCCGGCCAAGGCGGTCTCGATGCTCAGCGCCACCGTCGACCAGAAGATCAACTTCATGGTGCAGGCGGGCAACTCCGGCATTGCCGGCGCGTTGCAGGGCGCGGTGGAAAAGCACAACGCGCGCAATCCCGATGCGCGCGTGCTCTACCTCAACTACGGCTCGGCACTGCCCGAGCTCACCGGCGAGAAGTGCAGCTTCTGGATGTTCCGCTTCGAGGCCCACCAGCTGATGAAGATGTACGCCATCGCGGACTACGTGAAGCAGAACCCGCAGATCAAGAAGATCTACCTGATCAACCAGGACTACGCCTTCGGCCGCCAGGTGAGCGCCGACGCGCGCGCCATCATCGGCAAGGCCCGGCCCGACGTGCAGTTCGTCGGTGACGACTTTCATCCCTTCGGCAAGGTCAAGGATTTCTCTCCTTACGTGCTGAAGATCAAGCAGTCGGGGGCCGACACGGTGCTCACCGGCAACTGGGGCAACGATCTGTCGCTGCTGGTGCGCGCAAGCAAGGAATCGGGCTCGAACGCCCGTTACATGACCTACTACGGGGGCCTGTTCGGCGTACCGACCTCGATCGGCGCAGCCGGTCAGGACACGGTCTTCCAGATCTCATCCTGGCACCCCAACGTGCCGGTGGAAGACAAGCAGCCCGCGCTCGAGAAGTACCAGAAGGACTTCAAGGCAAAGTACGGCGAAGACCTCTACTACACCTCGATCCTGGTGCAGATGGACATGCTCGCGCGTGCCATCCAGAAGGTCGGCAACACCACCGATCTGGTGAAGATCGCGCAGGCGCTCGAAGGCATGGAGTACGACTCGCCCTTCGGCAAGATCCAGATGCGCAAGGAAGACCACCAGGCCACCCATCCGCTCTACATCAACCAGCTTGTGAAGGGCGTCAAGTACGACGCCGAAGGGCTGGGCATGGGCTGGAAGACCGTCGCCAAGGTGCCGGGCCCCGTCACCGAACTGCCGGTGAACTGCCAGATGAACCGCCCGAGCTGACCCGCGCGTGCAGGACGTTCGTACATGCATCGAGGGCCGGGTGGCGGTGGTCACCGGTGGCGCCTCGGGGTTGGGCGCAGCGACCGCGCAGGCCTTGCGGGCCGCCGGTGCACGGGTCGTGCTGATCGATCTGGCCGCCGCCACCGTCGAGGCGGCGGCGTCTTCGATGGACGCCATCGGCTTCACTGCCGACGTGGCAGACGCCGAGCGCATCGAAGCCGTGTTCCGGCAGATCGAGGACCGCGTCGGGCGCGTCTCCATGCTCGTCAATTGCGCAGGCATCGCCGACCCCGGCAGCGTGGTCCGCCGCGGCGTGGCCATGCCACTGGAAGCCTTCCGCCGCGTGATCGAAATCAACCTGCTCGGCGCGATCAACTGTATCCGCTGCGCGGTGCCGCAGATGATCGAAGGGCGCATCGGCGACGGCGAGGCCGGCCTGATCGTCACACCGCCTCCATCGCCGCCTTCGACGGCCAGATGGGGCAAGCCGCGTATGCCGCGTCGAAGGGCGGCGTGGCCGGCATGGTGTTGCCGCTGGCACGTGAACTGGGGGAGTACGGCATCCGCGTGATGGGCATTGCACCCGGCGTGTTCGAGACACCGATGACGCTCAACCTCGCGCCCAAGTCGCGCGAGGTGGTCTTCGCGGCCGTGCCCCCGTTTCCCAAGCGGCCGGGCCATGCCGACGAATTCGCGGCGCTTGTGATGTCCATCGCCGCGAACCCGATGCTCAACGGCGAGGTGATCCGCCTGGACGGCGGGTTGCGCATGCCGGCCCGCGTTTGACGCCGACCCTTGAAGAAAGGAACCTTGATGCAGATCGACCAAGCAGTGGCCGTCATTACAGGCGCCGCTTCCGGCCTGGGCCGGGCCACGGTGGAGCGACTTGCCGCGCACGGCGCGCGGGTGGCCGCGATCGACCTGCCGGGCGCGCCGCTTGATGCGCTCGCGAAAGCGATGCCGCAGGTGCTCACGCTCGGCGGCGACGTCTGTTCAGATACCGGCATGGCCGCAGCATTCGCGCAGCTTCGCCAGACGCTGGGCACGCCGCGCATCCTGGTCAACTGCGCGGGCGTGCTCGGGCCCGCGAGGGTCTTCAAGACCGACAAGACCACCGGCAAGGTCGTGCCGCGCGAACTCGATGTGTTTCGCCGCGTCATCGAGGTCAATCTGGTCGGCACCTTCAACACCATTCGCTTGTTCGCCGAAGGGTTGAGCGGCGACGACGCGAGCGACGGCGAGGACCGCGGCGTGATCGTCAACACCGCCTCGGTCGCCGCGTACGAGGCGCTGTCGGCGCAGACGGCCTACGGCGCGTCGAAGGCCGGCGTGGCCAGCATGACGCTGCCCATGGCGCGCGAGCTGGCGCGCTTCGGCATCCGCGTGATGGCGATCGCGCCCGGCACCTTCGAGACCGGCATGTACGAGGTCGTGCCCGCGCACACACGCCGCACATTGATCGACGACGTGCCCTTTCCGCCGCGACCCGGCCGTCCCGGAGAGTTTGCGCACATGGTGCAGGCGTTGATCGAGAACGGAATGATGAACGGCTCGGTGGTGCGCATCGATGGCGCGGTACGCATGCGCGAACCCACGGCGCCGCGCGAAGCGAGGCTCCAGCCATGAGCGACGTCTTGCGCCTCGAGGCGCTCTATGGTGACCGGCTCGTGCCCTGCTACGCCGAACGGCCGCGCAACCTCGATGCGATGCTGCGTGCCTCGGTGGCCGCGCGCGGCGATGCGCCGGCCCTCGAGGATGGCGAGGCCACCATCACATACCGCCAGCTGGACCGCTTGGCCAACCGTGTCGCCACGGGTCTGCTCGCACGGCAAGTGAAGGCCGGTGACCGCGTGGCGCTGTTCGTCGGCAACCGCGCCGAGTTCGTCGTGTTGCTGGCCGGCATCTGGCGGCTCGGTGCGATCGCGGTGCCGATCGGCGTGCGTCAGAGCGCGGGCGAGCTGGCGTACATGCTCGGGCAGTGCGGCGCCGCTGCGCTGGTGTTCGATGCGTCGCTGGCCGAACGCCTGCCGCCCCGGGAGCAGATCGCCGACGTGCACTGCCTCGTGTGCATTGAAGACGCCGGAATCCCTGAAACGGGGCAAGCGGATGCCTTGACATACGCCGCCTTGCTGGCCAGCGGCGACGACACGCCGGTGCAAGCCGAGTTTGCGGACTCGCAGCCCGCCTGCATCATGTACACCTCCGGCACCACCGGCCATCCCAAGGGCGCGGTGCTCTCTCATCTGGGCTTCTTCCACACAGCGCGTCATTACGTGCGCCGCTTCGGCTACACCGCCTACGACCGCTTGCTGCTGACCATCCCCGGCTCGCACATCTCCGGCCTTCTTGCGGTGGTGGTGGTCTCACTCCAGATCGGCAGCTGCCTGGTGCTGCAGCGCCAGTTCAATGCCAGCGAGACGCTGGCCCTGATCGAGGCAAGCCGCGTCAGCGCCGCAGTGATGGTCCCGGCCATGTACAACCTCTGCCTGTTGCACCCCGACCTGCCGAAGCGCGATCTCTCGTGCTGGCGCATCGGCCATTTCGGCGGTGCCGCGATGCCCGAGGTCACCATCGCACGCCTGGCCGAAGCATTGCCCGGCCTGGCGCTTTACAACGGCTTCGGCGCCACCGAGACGACCTCGGCCGTGACCCTCACCGAGCGCGGCGACGCGGCACGCAAACCCGACACCGTGGGCACGGTCGTGCCCTGCGTCGACATCAGGGTGCTTGACACCGAAGGGCGAGAAGTCGCGGTCGGCGAATCGGGCGAGCTGTGGATCTGCAGCCCCGGCAACGCCATCGGCTATTGGGCCAACCCCGAGGCCACGCGCGCGTCCTTCGTGGCCGGCTACTGGCGCTCGGGCGACATCGGGAGCGTCGACGCCGAGGGCTTCGTGCGCGTGTTCGACCGCATCAAGGACATGATCAACCGCGGCGGCTTCAAGGTGTACTGCGTGGAACTGGAGAACGTCATCCAGCGCCATCCCGGCGTGGTCGAGGTGGCCGCGGTGGCGAGCCCGTGCCCGGTGCTCGGCGAGCGCGTTCATGTGTTCGTGCATGCGACCGAACCGGTCGACCCCGAGGCGGTGCGCGCCCTTTGCCGCCGCACGCTGGCCGACTACAAGACACCCGACTTCGTCACCGTCAGCGCCACGCCGCTGCCACGAAATCTCAACGGCAAGCTGGTCAAGGCACCGCTGCGCGCCCAGGCGCGCGAGGCGGCCGACCGACGCAACGCCATTCCTTCGGAGCACACCTCATGAGCATCCCACCCGTCTACATCCTCGGCGGTTACCAGACCGACTTCGCCCGCAACGCGGCACGGGCCGGCGATGGCTTGTTCGAGCTGATGCGCGAGGCCGTGCAGGGCGCGCTGGCCGACGCCGGGCTCGATGCACGCGAGATCGAGGCGGGTCACGTGGGCAACTTCGTCGGCGAGCTGTTCACCGGCCAGGGCCAGTTGGGGGGCATGCTCGCGGCCATCGACCCCGGCTTCGAGGGCACGCCCGCGGGTCGGCACGAGGCCGCTTGCGCCTCGGGCAGCATCGCCATGCTGGCGGCGACGGCCGAGATCGAATGCGGCCGCTACGACTGCGTGCTGGTCACCGGCGTGGAGCTCGAACGCAACGTGCCCGGCGCGGTGGCGGCACAGCACCTGGGCGCAGCGACCTGGGTCGGCCAGGAGGGCGAAGACGTCAAGTACGTCTGGCCGCACATGTTCCATCTCGTGGGCCAGGAATACGAGCGACGCTACGGTCTGAAGTACGAGCACCTCGCGCACATTGCCGAGATCAACATCGGCAACGCTCGCCGCAATCCCTTGGCCCAGACGCGCGACTGGCAGTACACCGACGCGAGCTTCACCGCCGACGACGACGCCAATCCGGTGATCGAAGGCATGATCCGGCGGCAGGACTGCGGGCAGGTAACCGACGGCGCAGCGGCGGTGGTTCTCGCATCGCCGCGATTCGCCAAGGCTTGGGCCACGCGGCACGGCGTGTCGCTCGACGCGCTGCCGTGCATCGCGGGCTGGGGCCATCGCACATCGCACCTCAAGCTCGCACCCAAGCTGCAATCCAGTGCGGGCCAGCCCTATGTGTTTCCGCACGTGCGCGATGCGATCCAGGGCGCGTTCCGGCGCGCGGGCCTGGCCGACGTGTTCGCGCTCGACGGCATCGAGACGCACGACTGCTTCACCACCACCGAATACATGGCGATCGACCACTTCGGCATCACGGCGCCCGGCGAAAGCTGGCGCGCCATCGAAGACGGCACCATCGCGGCCGGCGGTCGCTTGCCCATCAACCCGAGCGGCGGCCTGATCGGCCTCGGTCACCCGGTGGGCGCGACCGGCGTGCGCATGGTGCTCGACGCGGCCCATCAGGTCACGGGCCGCGCCGGCGAGTGCCAGGTTGAAGGCGCGCGCCGCTTCGCGACGCTCAACATCGGAGGCAGCGCCACGACGGTGGTGAGCTTCATCGTCGAGGCAGGGCAGAACTGAAGCGTCGCCGGCATCCATAGCGACCAGACCGAGGCGGGCAGGACGATGCAACCGACTCGAAGGGTAGCGGCTGGCGCGTCGTGAATCGCTCCCGCCGATCCAGCGCAACTACCGCAGCAAGCGTCGGACGAGCGCCAGACCCATCCCGGCGGGATCTCCTTCACGAGTCGACGCTTTCGTCCTCTTCGGTCATGAACGGGAGTTGTTCGTTGGCGAGGGCCTCGAGAAGCGAACTCGACATGCAGCACATCGACGGCAAATGCCCGATGGCCGGCGCCGGTGAAGCACCGACTCGGGGTGTGCCGTGAGCGGCACAATCGATTCACGGGAACTCTCGTAAGGACGTTCCGCTCCTTGCGTCATGAGCGGGACGTGCCGAGACCATTGGCGAACTGCGGCTGGCGTGGCGCAAGATCCAACCCCTCGGCCGAATGCCGACGGAACAAGCAGTGTGCGGCGCAGCGTGTCTACAATTCCGCAGCCCTGTCTCTGTCGGCGACGTCGCTTCTCGCGCCCTTGCTTTTTCGTTGCTCCTTTTCCATGGCACCCATACCCAGGCCGAAGTCCGTGAGCATTCGCGACGTGGCCGAACTCGCCGGCGTGTCGCTCGGCAGTGCGTCGCGTGTCATCAACAAGGTCGACAACGTCACCGCGAAGACGCGCGAGAAGGTCGAACAGGCAATCGCTGCGCTGGCCTACCGGCCCAACCATGCGGCGCAGTCGCTGCGGTTGCGCACGACGCGCACCATCGGCTGCCTGCTGACCGACGTCACCAACCCGCTCTACGCCAAGCTGTTCCGCGCGCTGGAAGAGCGCATGCGAACCGCGGGCTACATGATGCTGCTGGCCAACAGCCTCAACGTGGCCGAACGCGAGATCGACATCCTTTCGACCTTTCAGAGCCGCGGCATGGACGGCGTGATCCTGGCGCCTGGCAACGAGCGCGACCCCGACGTGTTGAAGGCAATCCACGGCATGGAGGTTCCGGTGGTGCTTCTCGACCGCGACATCAAGAGCAAGACGGACCAGGTGCTTTTCGATCATGTGCCAGGCATGCACGGTGTCGTGTCGCGACTCGCCGCGCTAGGCCACCAGCGAATCGCCCTGATCGTCACGCAGTCGCCGAACCGGCCGATGCGCCGCCGCATCGAGGGCTTCCGCAGCGGAATGCAGGCACACGGCCTGCCGGTCGACGACGAATTCATCGTGCGCCTGCCCACCGCGATGAGCGCTGCTTTCGAGGCCGTGACGACCTTGCTGCAGCGACCGGACCGACCCACCGCCATCGTGGCGATGGGCACGAACATTCTCAACGAGACGTTGAACGCGATCAGCAATCTCAACATGCGCATCCCTCAGGGCATCTCGGTGGTCTCGATCGGCGACCCCGACTTCGCCGCGAGCTATGCGCCAGCGATTTCATCGCTGCGCGTCGATCTGGATGCCGCCGCACAAGCCAGCACGGAGCTGTTGCTTTCGCGCTTGAGAGGCGTCGGCGGTAGCAAGCCACGCTGCGTGATGATCGACTGCCACTACATCGAACGCCAGTCCTGCGGGCCGCCGCCCGCATCCACGGGAAGACCGACACGTCCGCGCTGAGCGCGGCCCCTTCAGCTCTCCCCGCGCGACAGCAGCATAAAACACGCCAGCGACAGCAATCCCATCGTGCCAACGAGCACGCCGAGGGTGGCACCGTCGTGCACCGCCAAGGTCACCACGATCAGGCTGCCCAGCGACCCCGCGCCCATGCGCATGCCGCCGGACAGCGCAGCCGACGAGCCGACCAACGTCGGGGCGACGCTCATGCTGCGCAAAGAGGCGGTGGGCATCAGCAGGCCGTTGCCCAGGCCGAACAGAAGCATCGGACCGGCGATCAAGGGAGCGATGGGTCCGAAGATCCATCCCAGCAGGACCACCAGTGTGCCCGACAGCGCCAGCAGCGAACAACCGCGCTCGATCAACTTGCGTTGCGGCACGCGCCCCGTCCACCGCGAAGTCAGGAAATTGCCGAGCACGTAACCCAGGGGCGGCAAGGCACCGTAGACGCCGAACGCCGCGGCACTGACGTGCAGATCGCCGACCAGCAGCACCGGCGCCTGTGTGTTGTACGCGAAGATCCCCATACCGCCGAGGGCCACCGGCAGTGTGTTGGTCATGAAACGCCTCGTGCGCAGCAGTTGGAAGTAGCCCGACAGCAGTCGCCAACCTCGTTGCGCGTGCCGGCGATTCGGCGGCAACGTCTCGACCAGCCCGCGGATCGACGCGATGCAGAGCGCCAGACCAAGAACGGCGAACAGCAGAAGGTTCGCGCGCCAGCCGAAGGCCTGCTGCACCAGTCCGCCGATCATCGGCGCCACGATAGGCGCGATCGCGATCGACATGCCCATCTGCGCGTTGGCGCGTGCCGCTTCGTGGTCGTTCATCGCATCGCGGACCATGGCGCGCGACAGCACCATGCCGCTGCTGGCCCCGATGCCTTGCACCACGCGTGCCACCAGCAGCCAGCCGACGCTCGGCGAGAGCCATGCCGCCACGCTGCCGACGAAGAAGATAACCAGCGAGCACAGGCCGATGCGACGCCGTCCGATGCGGTCGCTCCAGGGGCCGACGACCAGCATGAACGCGGCCATGGCGGCCAAGTAGGCCGTGACGGTCAGTTGCACCTGGCCGGTCGGCACGCCGAAATCGCGGGCCATGGCGGGCAACGACGGCAAGTAGGCCGACGACGCGAACAGGCCGACCGCCGGCAGCGCGCTCAACAACCACAGCGGTGCGAGTCGGCGTTCCGACGGCTCGGCTTCGGGCGGTGACCCGCGCGCAGGCAACGGCATCAGGGTTGCGTCATTGCGGCATTGTCAAGACGATCTTGCCAAAGTGCGCATTGCGGGCCATGTGGGCCAGCGCGTCGGCCACCTCGGCGAACCCGAAGCACCGGTCGATCGGCAGCGACAGGCGGCCGTCCGAGATGGCCGAACCCAGGTCGGCGCGCATGCGGCGGTTGATGTCGCGCACTTCCTGAACGCTGCGCGTGCGGAAGGTGACGCCGATGTATTCGATGCGCTTCAGAGCATGCAGGTCGAAGTCGAACTCCGCCCGGCTGCCGGCCAGGCGGCCGACATTGACGATGCGCGCCTTCAACGCGCAGGCGTGCATGTTGTTGTTGGCCTGGGTGCCTGCGAGCTGGTCGACGACAAGGTCGACGCCTAGGCCGTGGGTCGCATCCAGCACCTGCTGCGGCCAGTCCGCCGCCGTGGTGTCGATCGAAAGCTGCGCGCCGTAGTCCTTCAGCCGCTCGCGGCGATCCGGCGTGGTCGACGTGCCGATCACCATGCCGGCCCCCAGCAGCTTGGCGATCTGCAGGCCCATCAGGCCCACGCCGGACGAGGCGCCCTGAATCAGCACCGTCTCGCCGCGCTGCAGCCGACCGTGGGTGACCAGTGCGTCGTGCATCGTCTGCAGGGCCACCGGCAGCGTGGCGGCCTGTTCGTAGCTCATCGCCCGAGCCGGGATCTTCGTCACGCGGCCGTGGTCGGATACGGCGTACTCGGCAAACGCGCCCTTCCCCGAGCCCATGACCCGATCGCCACAGCGCAGCTCGGTCACGTGGGCACCGACCTCCGTCACCTCGCCGGACCATTCCAGACCTAGCACCGTGCCCGCTCCCCCGTGCGCGCCGTGCGTGCGACCGGCCAGCATCGAAAGGTCGGCGCGGTTGAGTCCGCAGGCGTGCACCTTCACCAGCACCTCGTCGGGGCCGGGACGTGGCACGGCGACCTCCTCGATGCGAAGGCCCTCACCGAACTGAACAGCGGCTTTCATGGACGGACCTTCAGGAGAAATGGCAGGAGAGATTGGACGACAGTTCCGCGAGGTTGCATCAGACCGCGCGGGTCACACCGATGGCAAGGCCGCCATCGATGAGCAGTGCATGACCATTGACGTAGCTCGATTCGTGCGAGATCAGGTACAGCGCCGCGTAGGCCACCTCCCAGCCGGTGCCCTGCCGCCCGAAGGGGACCGCCATCGCGCGGTTGGGGCGGCGCCGTGTCGCATCGCGGCCCATCGGCGTGTCCATCAGGCCAGGCTGGATTGAATTGCCGCGGATGCCCTTAGATTCTCCCGCCACGGCAATGCTGCGGGCCAGCGACACCTGGGCAGCCTTCGACGATTCGTAAGCGGGGTTGCGGCTCGAGTTGCGCAGAGAGGCCAGCGAAGACATGAGCACGATCGATCCGCCCGGCGCCATCACCTCCAGCGCCGCCTGCGCGAACACCATGTGGCTGCGAACGTTCACCGAGTACTCCTTGTCCCAGGCCTCGATGGTCAGCTGGTCGAGCGGCAGCCCATGCGAGATGCCGACGTTCAGAACCAGGCCGTCGAGCCCGCCCATCAGCTCCTGTGCGCGCTGCACCAGCGGCGCGATGGCCGAGGCATCGTTGACGTCGATCACCTCCACGAAGGCGGTGCCGCCCTCCTTCCTGACCGCGTCCGCGGTCTGCGTGGCGGCTTCCTCGGAAATGTCTGCACAGACGACCTGTGCCCCTTCGCGGGCGAACAGCAGCGAGATGGCGCGGCCGTTGCCAACCGGCGGGGACTCTTCCGGGATGACGCGTTGGCCTGCGCCGATGACCAGCACGCGGCGGCCTTGCAGGCGTCCGCGTCCAGGCACCTGGCCCAGTGTTTCGGGGTGCATCGAGCGGGTCGGATCGATTTCGGTGGGGGCGGTGTTCATGAGCGTGTCTTGGCGTGGTGTTGTGGACGGGCTGCGGTCGTTGGCACGGCGCCCGCTGCGGCGCAAGTGCGCTTGTCGTGAGGCGCGGTGAGGCGCGTTCAATTCGGGTTGATCGCCGCATCGGGGATCGTCCCCGGCGGCTCGATGTCGACCTCGAAGTTCTCGAGGAAGCGGCTGACCAGCATGTAGAAGCCGATCGTCAGTACCAGTTCCGCCGTTTGGCGATGGTTGAACTTCGCGCTGACGCGGGCGAACAGTTCATCGGGCGCCTTCACGTCGTGGAAGAGCTTGTCGGTGAACTCCAGCACAAGCTTCTCGGTGTCGTCCAACGCGGAGATGTCGGCACCGACCTCGAGTGCCGCGACTTTCGCATCGGACAAGCCGACGTTGCGTGCCACGCGCTTGTGCTGGTGGACCTCGTAGCTGGCCTCGCTGAGGATGCCCACGCGCAGGATCGCGATTTCGCGCAATTGCGAGTCAAGCTCATTGCTGCGCAGGATCGCACCGCCCAGGCCGAGAAACGCCTTCGAGTGCGCGGGGCCGGCGTGCGGCAGCATGCGGTACAGGTTCAGCGGTGGTCGCCCTCCCAACAACGCCTTGTAGTCCTCGGGTGCCTGGTTCATGTCGAAATACGGAATGCGGGCCATGGTGTTCCTTGTGCGAATGGGGTTGGCTTCAGGCTCTTGTCACTTCTCGATCCACATCGCGCGGGTCTTGATCAGGCCGTTCTGCATGTCTGGCAGGCCCTTGACGTACGGGCGCGCGATGGCGAAGTACGTGGTGCGAATCGGGATCAGCGCGACCGCCTCGTCGGAGATCAGTTGCATGGCCTCGCAGTAGAGAACCTTGCGCTTCTTCGGGTCCGCCTCGCTGCGCGCCTTGGCCAGCAGCGGATCGATCTTGCGGGTGTCGTGACGCGTCACGGGCTCGCCCGCCGCCCCACCGAAGTAGTACGTGAGGATCATGTCCGGATCCATCGCGATGTCGGAGTAGCGCCAGACGTCCATCTGGTAATCGCCGCTCAGGCCGACGCGTACGTTCTGGCTTTGCTCGACAAGGCGGATCGTTGCCTTCATGCCCGCCTGCTGCACGAACTGCTGGACCATCGCGCCCTGACGTCGGCCCGCCGGGGTGTTGGTGCTGACCAGTTCGAACTCCACCGGCTTGCCGTACTGCGCGACCAGCGCGCGCGCCTTGGGCAGGTCGTAGCCACGCCAGTTGAGATTGGGGCAGTGCCACTCCGACTTCGGCCCCATGAGGTCGTTGGTCGCAGTGGTCGTCCCCTGGAACATCGTGTCGATCATGGCCTTCGCGTTGAAGGCGTGCGTCACGGCCTGGCGCACGCGCGGATCATCAAAAGGCGGCTTGCTGTTGTTGAAGTTCCACATGAAGGCCCCAGCGCCTTCGTAGCTGTAGACCTTCAGCGACGGCTCATTCTTCGCCGCGATCACATGTTCGGCGACGTCCATCCGGCCGATGTCGACCTCGCCCGACTTCATGCTTTGATAACGGGTGTTGCCGTCGGGCATCACGCGGTACACCAACTGGTCGACATAGGGCAGCTTCTTGTCCCAATAGTCGGGGTTGCGCTCCATCACCAGGCGGTCTCCGGCGCGCCATTCCTTCATCTTGAACGGGCCGGTGCCGACCGGAAACCGGTGAAAGGCTTCGCCGTCCTTGAGCGCCGTGGGCGAACCAATGAAGTTGGTCAGGCCTTCGATCGCCAACGCCGAATGCAGCGCCGACCACGGCGCCTTCAGCACGAACCGCACCGTGCTTTCGTCGACCTTCTCGACCTTCTCGATGGACGCGATCATGCCGACGTTGACGCCCGAATCGGGCGCGATCAGCCGCGCGTAATGGAAGACCACCGCGTCGGCGTTGAAGGGCGTGCCGTCGTGGAACTTGACGTTCTGACGCAGCTTCACGGTGGCGCTCAAGCGGTCAGGCGCCTCGGCCAGCGACAGCCCGAGGCGCGGCACGATGGTCTTGCCTTCGTAGGCGAACAAGGTCTCCATCACCGATGACGCCGGTGCCGTGGTGTTCTGGTTGAAGATCTTCGCCTTCAGGTGGTTGAAGCCGCTGAACTCGGCCTCGGTCGCGATGGTCAGCGTGCCGCCCTTCTTCTGAGCGAGCGCTGGCGTCCCCGCGAGAACGACGGCGGCCAGTGCGACGCCAGTGGGTACAAATCGGAACGGGGTCCATGAGGTCATGGTGCGGTCTCCTGTGGGGTGTTTCGAACAAAGGGGTGCGCCGTCGTCATGCGCGTCGCGGGAACGGCGGACGTCGCCGAGAAGGGGAAGTGGCACGCAACACGGCGTGCATGGCCGACCTCGACCAACCCCGGGTCATCGATCGCGCAGCGCGCCTGCGCAGCCGGGCACCGGGTGCGGAACCGGCAGCCCGAGGGCAGCGACATCGGCGAGTGCATCTCGCCTTCGAGCCGAATGCGCGCGCGCCCGGCGTCCGGGTCGGCCACCGGCACGGCGCTCAGCAGCGCCGCGGTGTAGGGGTGCGCCGGCGTGCGCAGCACCGCGTCGGCGTCGCCGATCTCCACGATGCGCCCCAGGTACATCACGGCCACACGGTCTGCCACGTTGCGCACCACGGCGAGGTCGTGCGAGATGAACAGCATTGCCAAGCCCAAGCCCAAGCGCCGGCGCAGGCCGTTGAGCACGTTGAGGACCTGCGCACGCACCGAGACGTCGAGCGCCGACACCGGCTCGTCGCACACCAGCAGAGCGGGATCCAGGATCAGTGCGCGTGCGATGGAGATGCGTTGGCATTGACCGCCCGAGAACTCGTGCGGATAGCGGTCCATCACCGATGTGGCGTCCAGGCCCACCAACTCGAGCACTTCGCAGATGCGGGGCTCGCTTGTTCGTCGGTCGAACAGGCCATTGACCTTGAGGGGCGCGGCCAGGATGTCGCGCACTCTGCGCCTGGGATTCAGGGACGAGATCGGGTCCTGAAAGATCATCTGAAAGCGGCGGCGCAGCAGTTTCAGCTTTCGGTGCGGCAGTGCCGAGAGCGACTGGCCTTCGAGCTGGATGTCGCCGCCCGAGGCAGGCGCCAGCTGCATCAAGGCACGTGCCACCGACGACTTGCCGCAGCCCGATTCACCCACCAGCGCCAGCGTCTCTCCGCGCGCGATGTCGAAGCTGACGCCGTCGACCGCGCGCATCCGCTGCGAGCCGCCGAGCGAATACGTCACCTGCAGGTTGTCGACCCGCATCAACAGACCGGGCGAGGCCGAATCGACGACGGCGGGCACGGTCTTCATCGCCACTCCAAAGGTCGCCAGCAGCGAAACGCATGGCCCGGCGGGCCTTCGGCGATGGGCGGCGTCTCTGCGTCGCAGCGCTCGACGCGGCGCTCGCAACGTGCCGCGTAGCGGCAGCCTGCGGGCGCGTCACCGTAGGTCGTGGGCGGACGCCCGCCGATCGTGAAGAGCTCGGCGTGCGGCGCATCGTCGAGCCGTGGAATGGACCGCAGCAGCGCGCCGGCGTACGGCATGCGCGGGGTCTTGAAGACGTCGTGCGTGGCGGCGCGCTCGACCAGTTGGCCTGCGTACATCACGGCGATCTCGTCGGCGAACCCCGCGGCCACGCCCAGGTCATGCGTGATCAGGATCATCGTCATGTCGTGCTCGCGTTGAAGACGCTGCAGCAGCTCGAGGATCTCGGCCTGCACCGTGACGTCGAGCGCCGTGGTGGGCTCGTCGGCGATCAGCAGTTCGGGCTCACAGGCGATCGCCATGGCAATCACCACGCGCTGGCGCATGCCGCCGGACAGCTCGTGCGGGTACTGGGAAAGACGGCGCTCGGGCGAGTTGATGCCGACCTGCTGCAGCAGCGCAAGCCCACGCTGGTACGCCGCGGCAGCTGGCATGTTCAGGTGCAGCTTGAGCCCTTCGACTAGCTGCGAGCCGATCGTGCGCACCGGGTTCAGCGCGGTCATCGGGTCCTGAAACACCATCGCGATGCGGCGGCCGCGAACCTTCTGCATCTGCGCCTGACTTTGCGCGAGCAGGTCGATGCCGTCGAACACGATGCGCGCTGCGGGTGACACCCGGGCCTTCGAAGGCAGCAGTCGCAGGATGCTGCGTGACAGCACTGACTTGCCGCTGCCGGACTCGCCCACGATGGCCAGCGTGCGCGATCGACGCAGGTCGATCGAGACATCGTCCAACGCCTGCAGGTCGCCACGCGGCGTCGGGAAGCGCACGCCGAGGTTCTGCACGCTCAGCAGTACCTCACCGTCCCGGCCGTCGGGTGCAGGCATCGTGCGCTCGGAACGCGGGCCGAGCTGCGGTTCGCGCGTCACGACAACCCTCCGGACTTTCCCGACTTGAGTTGCCTCAGGCTGTCGCCCAGCAGATTCAGGCTGAGCACGGTCAGGAACATCGCTGCCGCGGGAATCATGCTGACATGGGGCACGCGCTCGAGCGACTCCCGGCCCTCGGCGATCATGCTGCCCCAACTGGGCGTGGGGGGCGGTACGCCGACGCCGAGAAAGCTCAACGAGCCTTCCGCGACGATCATGATCGACATCATCGTGAGCGCGTAGGTCAACAGCGACATCACCATGTTCGGCAGGATCTCGCGAAACATGATGTACGCGTCGCTGGCACCCGCCGTGCGCGCGGCCAGCACGAACTCGCGCGACATCAGCGGCAAGGCGTTGGCACGTGCGATGCGCGCGAAGGCCGGCACGGACATGATGCCGAGCGCGAGCGTCACGTTCTGGACCGACGGGCCCAACACGACGGTGAGCGCCAGCGCGAATACCAGGCTGGGAAACGCAAGCATCGCGTCGAGGACGGCCAGGATGCCCGTCCGCACCACACCGGTGTAGTACGCGGAGAGCAGCCCGAGCACCGTGCCGATGACCAATCCGATCAACGGCGCGAGCAGGCTCACGGTCAGCGAGATGCGTGCGCCATGCGCCAGTCGCGACAGCACGTCGCGGCCGTCGAGGTCGGCGCCCAACGGGTGCGCCATGCTCGGGCCTTGCTCGGCAGCGGCGAAGTCCATGTCGGAAGGCGGGGGGAACGGCATGACGTCGGCGCCGAATGCGCAGACGAACACCACCGTGAGCCAGACCAGCGGAAGGCCCATGCGCCACAACGCACGGGAGAGCGGGCTGCGAACCACCGAGCGATCAGCCATGCCGTGCGGAGAGACGCGGGTCGAGCACGCTGTACAGCGCATCGACCACGAGGTTGACGACGACGAAGGTGGTGCCGATGAAGAGCACCACGCCCTGCAGCGTGAGGTAGTCGCGGCGCGTGATGGCCTCGATCAGAAGGCGGCCCACGCCAGGCAGCGCGAAGACGGTTTCGATGATGACCGCGCCACCGATCAGGTGCCCGATGTTGATGCCCATCACGGTGATCAGGCTGAACATCGACGGCCGCAGCGCGTGGCGCAGCAGGATCTGCCGATCGGGCAATCCCTTGGCGCGGGCGACGGTGACGAACTCCTCCCGCAGCGTCGTGGCGAGGTCGCTGCGCAGCAGCCGCAGGTACACCGGGGCCTCGACCAATGCGAGCGTCAGCGACGGCAGCGTCATCGAGCGGATGCTCTCGAACGGGTTCTCGCTGAACGGCACGTAGCCGGTGGCGGGAAACCATCGCAGCCAGATGGCGAGCACCAGAATCAGCAGCAGCCCCAGCACGAAGTGCGGGACGGCCAGCACGCCGAAGGAGGCACTGGACACCAGCCGATCGACCAGGCCGCCTTCGCGGTAGCCCGCCCAGATGCCCAGAGGCAACGCCATCGCCAGGGCCAGGATCTGCGCGAACAGCATGAGCTGCACCGACACCGGCAGCCGGTGCGCGATGGCCTCGGTCACGGCCTCTCCACTCAGCGGCGACCGGCCCAGGTCGCCTTGCAAGGCGTTCAACACCCATGAGCCGAAGCGCTGCGGCAGTGGCTTGTCCAAGCCCAGCTGCGCTTCCAGCAATGCGATGTCCTGCGGCCTGGCATTGTCGCCAAGCAGCGAATCGGTCAGGTTGCCCGGCAGAAGTTCGAGCATGAGAAACGTGCCCACGCTCAGCAGCAGGAGCACTGCGAAAAGATGCCCGGCGCGGCGGCCGACGTACGCCGCGCGTTGCGCCATTCGCGATCCCGGGCTCTTGTCCGTGAGTTCAGCCATTGAACGCAGCCTAGAGGCTTTGATGAAACGTTTCATCCGGATAACTACTGAAGGGGTTTTCCATGCGCTTCGGCAACGTCATACGCCTCAATATGAAACGTTTCATCCTAGGATAAACACCCTTCTTCGCTCGGCGACACAGGCCTAAGGTTCGGGCACTTTTCCCGATGGCGCCGGCAAGCGCTCACACCGTGAACACCTTTCCTGCATCACCCATTCCGGCAGCGGCCGCGCATGCAGAGGCCGCCAGCAGCAGCCTCGACGGCCGTGTCGCCATCGTCACCGGGGCCGGCTCGCGCACTGCGGACATCGGCAACGGCCGTGCAGCGGCCATCCTGCTTTCGCGCCGCGGCGCCAGGGTCCTACTGCTCGATGCGGAGCTGGCGCCCGCACAAGAGACCGAACGCCTCATCGCGGCCGAGGGCGGCACGTCGTTGGCAGCCCGGTGCGACGTGTCGGACGCGGCCCAGTGCGAACAGGCCGTTCGCATGGCCGTCGAGGCGTGGGGTCGTGTCGACATCCTCGTCAACAACGTCGGCATCGGCGGTCCGGCCGGCAACGCCGTCGACCTCGACATCGAGGAATGGGACCGCGCCTTGCGCGTGAACGTCACCTCGATGATGTTGATGGCGAAGTACGCGATCCCGGAGATGCGCAAGGTCGGCCGCGGCGCGATCGTCAACATCGCGTCGGTCGCCGGCCTGATCGGCGGCACGCCGGCCCTGCTGTACCCGACCTCCAAGGGCGCAGTGGTCAACATGACACGTGCCATGGCGGCGCATCACGGGGTGGAGGGCATCCGCGTCAACTGCGTCGCGCCCGGCATGGTCTACACGCCGATGGTCGCCGGGCGCATGACACCCGAAGTGCGCGAGCAGCGCCGCAAACGTTCGCTGTTGCAGACCGAAGGCTCGGGCTGGGACGTGGGCCAGGCAGTGGCCTACCTCGCGAGCGACGAAGCACGCTGGGTCACCGGCGTGATCCTGCCGGTGGACGCCGGCACGACCGCAGGCAACGCCCCGTCGCCCGGCCTCAAGCCCGACGCCAAGGCGGCCTGAAGCCACACGAGGTCCGCTTTCCCTCCAACGCACGAAGACCCTCCATGTCACGCATTCCCCTGCTCCCCGAACATCCGGAAGATCCCGCTGCCCAGGCCTTGTTCGACGAAGTGCGGCGCGCACAGGGGCCGGACTTCCGCATGCCGCACCTGTACCGCGTGCTGGGCACCGCGCCACAGATGTTCCGCGGCTGGCTCGACTTCGCGTGGCCGCTACGCCTGAAGGCGAAGACCGCGCGTCCGTTGCGGGAGCTGCTCATCCTGCGTGGCGCACAGGTGGCGGGGACCGCGTACGAATGGGCCCACCACGTGCCGATGGCGACGGCGGCAGGTGTCAGCGACGCGCAGATCGATGCGCTCGCGGATTGGCACACCTCCAGCCTGTTCAATGCGAACGAGCGCGCCGTGCTGCAACTCGCCGAGGAGGTGACGCGCGGCCCCTCGGCTTCCGAGGCGACCGTGGCGCAACTTCGAGCCTGCGGCTTCGACGATGCGGCGGTTGTCGAACTGGTGCTTACGGCGAGCTTCTATGTCTGTGTCAGCCGCTTCCTCCAGTCGATGAACGTCGAGCTGGAGCCCGGCTACGACAAGGACCTTGCCCGCATGTGAGCACCGCGGGTCGCGAGAGCGCGTCCTCGTCCGGCGTCGACCCGATGCCTTCGTTTCAGGAGACCCCATGAACATCGCTACGTTGAAAGGCCAGCGCCGTCGTACGCTGCTGCTCGGTCTGGCCACGTTGGCCGCCACCCAAGCGCTGACGGCGCAGGCGGCCGACGAGTACCCGGCGCGCGCCATCCGCATCATCGTGCCGTATGCCCCCGGCGGATCCACCGATGTCGTGGCGCGACTCCTGGCAGAGAAACTCGGACAGGCGCTCAAGCAACCCGTGGTGGTCGAGAACAAGCCGGGCGCCAACGGCATCATCGGCGCCGAGCTGGTGGCGCGTGCCGCGCCGGACGGCTACACGCTCTTGTTCCCCGCCGGCAGCGTGCTGGCGCTCAGCCCGCTGCTCTACAAGACCAGCTTCGATCCGGTGAAGAGCTTTGCACCGATCAGCATGCTCGCCTCCTGGTCTCTGCTGCTGGTTGCGAACCCCAACGTGCCCGCGACGACGGTGAAGGAACTCGTCGAGCTGGCCCGCAGCGGCAAGCGCTCCACCAGCTTTGCGGCAGGGACCAGCGGGTACAGCCTGATGTGCGAGCAGTTGAAACTGCTCGTCGGTGCGCCCGACATGATCAATGTTCCGTACAACGGCTCCGGCCCGCAGACCCAGGCGGTGATCGGGGGGCAGGCCGACATCATGATCGACACCTTCAACTCCTTGCAGATGATCCGGGCGGGCAAGCTGCGCGCGCTGGGCCTGTTCTCGGACCAGCGCTCGCCGACGCTGCCCGACGTGCCGACCATGAAGGAACAAGGCATCGACATGTCGACCAAGGGCTACGCCGCCCTGCTCGCCCCGGCCGGGACGCCGCCGGCCGTGGTTCAGCGCCTGCAGGCCGAAGTGGCGAAGGTCGCCGCCATGCCAGACGTGCGCCAGAAGTTCGCGAGCCTCGACTACGACGCGGTGGGCGGCAGTTCCGAGGAATTGGCGGCAGCCATCAGGGAAGACATCGAGCGCTACCGCAAGATGGCGAAGGACACCAACTTCAAGATCGGACAGTAGCCGCCGTCGTTCGCGCTCGGTTGCATAGGTCCGGCGGTTCGGGACGCGCAAAAGCGGGCCTGCAAGCAACCCGTTGTGTGGGATCAGCCTGCGCTGCCGAATTCGCTGGCCAATGCCCGCGCCAGTTCGGCCACCGTGGGGATGGACGACACGCCTGACACCGAGTGCCCCGCGCTCCACAGATCGGCCCATCGCTGCACCACCGCGCCTTCTGAGCCGCCGCCGAAGCGACTTCGCGCCTCTTGCACCGACACGGACTCGTCGAGCGCGGCCGGGTCCAGCCCGGCCTGGACCACCGAGGGCCGCAGGAAGTTCGCCGGCAGGCCGGTGAACGCCCGCGTGGTCATCACGTCGTCGAGCGAACTCGCCGCCAGCATCTGCTTGTACGGGTCGCTGCCGAGGCTTTCGCGTGTCGCGATGAAGCGCGTCCCCATCGAGCCCAGGTCACAGCCGAGCACCGTGGCGGCCTTGAGTGCGACGCCATCCGACAAGCCACCGGCCAGGACGATGGGGCCGTCGAACAACGCCCGCACCGCGCGCACAAATGCGAAGGGGTTGACCCATCCCGTGTGGCCCCCGGCGCCTGCAGTCAAGAGCACCAGGCCATCGGCGCCGGCTTCCAGCGCGCGCTCGGCGTGGTGCACCGAGGCGACGTCGGCAAGCACCAGGCAGCCGCCGTCGTGCAGCGCCGGGATCACCGAGGCCGGCGAGCCCACGCTGGTGATGACGACCTCGGCCCGGTGACGCACGATGAGGTCGACCTCAGCACGCACCTTCGCCGGATCACGCCGCATGATGAGGTTGGGGCAGTACGGCGCGTGGCGCCCCTCGGCCCTGACAGCCTCAGCACTCAGGCGCTGCAGCCAGGCATCGAACTCGTCCAGCGAAGCGCAGTTGGCGGTCGGAAATGCACCGATGACGCCGGCCCGGCACGCCGCCGACACCAGCTCGATGCCCGACACGCGCAGCATCGGTGCCGCGATCAGGGGGAGTGCGAGCCGATCCAGGAATGGCAGTTGTCGACGTGTCATGCCGAAGCCCGTTCGAGCGAGGAAAGCCGGGCGAGAGACGTCCGCGCCTCCTCCAGCAGTTGGGCCACGATGGCCGAAAGCGGTTCGATGCGCTTGGCGAAGGCGATGGACGGTCCCAGCGACAGCATGCCGCGCTGCCAATCGCCTTCGGCATAGCAGCGGTCGCGCGCGATGCGACCACTGATCAGTTCACCGAACGCGGCATGGTCGGCCGCGCCGGCGCGCTCGATCTCGTCGATGCGCCGCGCGGTGTCGTTGCGCAGCACGCGCCAGGTGTTGCCGAGCGTGTGCAACAGGCGCACGGTCGAGTGCTCGTCGCAGCTCAGCAGGTGCTCCTTGTACGCACGGTGCGCGCGGATCTCGGCGCAGACCAGGAAGCGGCTGCCGATCATCACGCCCTCGTGGCCCTGCGCGAGCACGGCCGCGATCTGCCGGCCGTGCCCGATGCCGCCGCCCAGCACCACCGGCACGCGGAACTGTTCTGCGGCCAATGCACCCATCAGCATGGTCGGCAGCTCGTTGGTGCCCGGGTGGCCGCCCTCTTCCATGCCGATCAGTGCAATCGCATCGGCGCCCGCACGCTCGGCCGACAGCGCATGCCGAATGCTCGGCGCCTTGTGCAGGACGATGGCGCCGGCTTCATGCAGCGTGCCGATGAGCTCGGTCGGCGCATAGCCGGCGGTCTCGTAGTGGCGCACGCCATGCGCGAGCGCGATGTCGAGCCAGCGCCGCACGGCGCCGTTCGCCTCGGGACGGCTCGACAGCGTGAGGTTCACGCCGAAGGGCTTTCCGCCGGTCAGCGCTGCGCATCGCACCAGCGCCGTTGTGAAGTCTTCGTCGCTGTCGAAGGAGCGCGGCGTGATGAAGCCCATGCAGCCGGCGTTCACGAGCGCGGCCACGTACTCGGCGTCGGACAGCCACATCAGTCCGCCACCCAAAATCGGATGCGCGATGCCGAACAGCTCGGTGATGCGCGTGCGGAAGACCGGTGCCATGGCGTCAGTCCCGTGCGCTGTCGAGTGCGGGCGCGCCGCCGAGGCGGCCGGTCACCATGCCGGCCATGGCGACCGGGAAGCGCGCCACCGGCAGCAGGCCGCCGGCTTCGAACTTGTCCCGCTGCGCGAACTGCGGAAGCCCGCTGGCCTGCGACGGCTCGACCACCGGGGCGGCAGGCACGTCGTGGCGCTGCAGCAGCGCGAACACCTCGTCCGCCTCCCGGCCTGCCAGCACCTCGGCGATACGCGCGTTGATGGCGACGGCCACTTCCTTGCGCGCCTTCATCGCGCGGAATTCTTCGCCGCCGTAGGGTGCAAGGTCCAACGCATCGCACAGGCGTGCCCAGAAGTGATCCTCGAGCGCGGCGATCGACACATGCTGCCCGCCTCGGCAGGCGAAGGCGCCGTACGCGGGCTTGACCAGCGTCGCCTCGCGCTGTGCTTTGAGCGAAATGACGCTGGATTCGCGCCAGGCGCCGAAGCGCGGGTTCATCCAGTGCAGCGCACAGTCCGCCAGCGCCACGTCCAGGTACTGGCCCTGGCCCGTGTGCACACGCTGGTACAGCGCGGCCATCGTGGACGACAGCGCGTACATCGCACCGCACAGGTCGGCCAACGGAAGGCCGAAGCTCTGTGCCGGGCCACCGTCGGGCACGCCCGAGACCGCCAGCACGCCCGCCGCGGCGAGATAGTTGATGTCGTGACCCGGCAGGTCGGCCCATGGACCCTCCTGGCCATAGCCGCTGAGCGACACGTAGACCAGCCGCGGGAACTCGGCGCACAGCCGGGCCGCGTCGAACCCGAGCCGCGACATCACGCCTGGGCGGTACGACTCGACCACCACATCGGCCTCGGCAATGAGCGCGTGCACTTCGGCGCGCCCGCGCTCGTCCTTGAGATCGACCAGCAGGCTTTGCTTGCCGCGATTGACCGCGTCAAACACACCGGGTCCCATGCGACGCACGTTGTCGCCATGCGGCGGCCGCTCGATCTTGACGACGCGCGCGCCCATCTCGGCCAGGCTCTGGGTGAAGAAGGGGCCGGGCAAAAGCTCGCTGAAGTCCACCACGGTGATGCCCGCCAGCGGCGGCGGTACGGCGTTGCCGGTCATGCGCCCTTCCCGGTTCGCTCGATGATTACGGCGTCGAGCGGCATCGCGCCCTCGCCCGCAGCGCCGACCCACACGGGGTTCAGGTCCATCTCTTCGAGCCGGTCCGCGTGACGGACGACGAAGTCGGAGACACGCACCAGCAGCGCCTCGAGCGCCGCCACGTCGGCTTTCGGCCGACCGCGCGCGCCATCGAGCAGCGCGAAGCTGCGCATCTCGCGCACCATCGCCGCCGCATCGCGCGCACCGATGGGTAGCAGGCGCCGCGTGACATCGCGAAAGATCTCGACGTAGATGCCGCCAAGGCCGAAGGTCATCACATGGCCGAACACCGGGTCGCGGGTCACGCCGATCATCAGTTCCACACCGTCGCGCGGTGCCATCTTCTCGATGAGCAGTCCATCGATCGTCGCGCCAGGCTGGTGCGCGAGCACCGAGGCCATGATCTGACGCCAAGCCGCCTCGACCTGTGCGTCGTCCTGCAGCCCGACCTGCACGCCACCGACGTCAGACTTGTGCACGATCTGTTCGCTCGCGATCTTGGCCACCACCGGGTAGCCCATGCCGTCGGCCAAAGCGCGCGCTTCTTCGGCGCTCCGGGCCAGCGCGTGGGGCAACAGCGCAATGCCGGCCTCACGCAACCGTGCCTTGGCCTGGGCTTCGGAGAGACTGCGCGTGGTGCCGTCGCCGAGCGGCGCGGCCAAGGGCGCAAGCGCGAGCGGCTCGGCACCGGCGTTCGCGCGTTGCCATCGCCCGTATTCGACCCATCGGCCGATGGCCGATATCGCCTTGCCGACCGAGCGCGGCGGCGCGAATCCCTCGGCCACCAACTTCTGGTAGCCCTCGCCGAGACGGTCGCTCATCCAGATCGGCACGATCGGCGCGGCGCAGCCTTTTTGCGCATTGATGATGTTGTCGGCCAGCCGGGTGGTGGTCTCGCCGTAGTCGAGCGCGATCGGGACGATGGTCAGCGCCAGGTTGGGGTCGTTGGCGACGCATCCCAAGGTGGTCTCGACCACCGTCTTGTCGCTCAGCACCATGGCGGTGGTGTCCACCGGGTTGCCGATCGCCGCATAGGCCGGCAGCTTGGCTCGCAGCACCTCGGTGGTCTCCGCGGTGAAGGCCGCAAGCGTCAGACCGGCCGAGCCCACCGCATCGGCCGTGAGCGCCGCGGTGCCGCCCGACGAACAGTAGATGCCCAGCGCGTCCTGCGCGCCCGGCATCGCGCGGGCGAACAGCCAGGCGGTGTCGACCAGTTCGTCGATGTCGTCGACCTCGATGACGCCGAACTGGCGAAACACCGCGCTGTTGACCTCGGCGGAGCCGGTCAGCGAAGCGGTGTGCGACTGCGCCGCGCGACGGCCGTACTCGGACTTGCCGACCTTCAGCCCGATCACCGGTTTGCCGTTGGCCGCCGCGCGCTGCACCGCCGCGACGAACCTAGGGCCGTCCTTGATCCCCTCGAGCAGCGTGACGATGACCTTGATGTCCGGCGCCTCGGCCATGTAGTGGATGAAGTCCGCCACCTGCAGATCGACCTCGTTGCCGGTCGACGCCCAGAGACCGATGCCGATGCCGCGCTCCATGGCCTGCATCACGTTGCGCCCGAGCCCGCCGCCCTGCGTCGCCAAGCCGATCGGCCCCGGCGTCAGGTCGTGCGGAAACGATGGCGAGAACGTCAGTCCGAGGCGGCCGTTCACGTTGGTGAGGCCGGGGCAGTTCGGGCCGTAGAGCCGCAAGCCGCCGCGCTCGGCGATCTCCTTCATGCGATGCTGCTCGCGTTCGCCCTCGGCACCCGCCTCACCGAAGCCGGAGCTCAGGATGACTGCGAAGGCCACGCCGCGCGCCGCGCATTCCTCAATCACGGTCAGCACGCCGCTCGCCGGCACCGCGACCACGGCGACGTCTGGCGTAGCCGGCAGCGACGCCACGCTGGGCCAGCAGCGCTGTCCCCGAATCTCGGGCTTGCTCGGATTGACCAAGTAAACCTCGCCGTCGAACGCCGAGTGCGTGACGAGGTTGGTCAGCGTGCGTTCGCCGATGCTGCCCTCGCGATCGGACGCGCCGACCAGGGCGATGGAACGGGGACGAATGAGGCGCGAAAGGTCGGCCGCGTGATTGGGGGTTGTCTCCATGGTGGTTCCTCGTGCGCTCAGACGATGGCCGACATGCCGAGGATTTCGCGCCCGATGATGAGCGTCTGCACTTCGGTCGTGCCCTCCGGGATGGTGCCGCCACGGGTGTCCCTGAAGATCCGCTCGATCGGGTAGTCGGTCGAGTAGCCGAGCCCGCCGTGCACCTGCAGCGCCATGCTGGCGACCTCGTGCGCCGCCTCGGTGGCGTAGAGCTTCGCGATGGAGCAGGCCATGCGGGCGTCCTTCTGGGCGTCGAGGGCCGCGGCGGCGCGCAGGCCCAGCGCCCGCGCGGCCTCCACGCGCACCGTCATATCCACAATGAGCTTCTGCACCAGCTGGAAGCTGCCGATGGGCTTGCCGAACTGGGTGCGCGTGCGCGCGTAGTCGATCGACAGGTCGAGCGCAGCCTGCGCCGCACCGACGGCGCCCATGGCGATGTTCACGCGTGCGCCGTCGAGCCCGACCAGCATGCGCTTGAGCGCGCTGCCCTCCTCGCCGATCAGGTTGGCCCGCGGCACCTTCACGTTGTCGAAATTCAGTTCGGCTGTGCCCGTGCTGCGCAGCACCATGGTGTCGACGCGTCGCACTTCATAAGGCGACACCTCGCGCTCGACCAGGAAGGTCGACAGCTGCCCCTGGCAGTCGGGGCTGTAGGTGCGCGCGACCACGATGCCGAAGTCGGCGAACGCACCGTTGGTGATCCAGAGCTTGCGCCCGTTGAGCACGTAGTGGTCGTCCTTCAGGTCGGCGCGCGTCTGGATCTGCGCGATGTTCGACCCGGTGCCCGGCTCGCTGATGGCGGTGAAGCAGCGGCGCTCCGACGCCAGCAGCGGCTTCAGGAAGCGTTCCTTCTGCTCGGGTGTTCCTTCGGCGGCGATCTTGTGGATCGGCCCGTTGGTGATGTTGAGCATGGTGCGCATCGAGAGCCAGGCGTAGCCGGCCTCTTCCATCAGCATGGCCCAGGTGAACTGGTCCATGCCCATGCCGCCCTGAGACTCCGGCAAGCGCCCGCCGATGTAGCCGAACTGTGCCAACTCCTTGAGGATCTCGAAGGGAAAGGTCTTCTCGACGTCGTGCTTGGCGATCAGCGGCGTGACCTCGCTCTTCATGAAGCGTCGAATGCTGTCGCGCAACAGTTCCTGATCGGCGTCGGGGGTGAAGTTCATCCGGATGTCTCCTTAAGGGTTGGCAAAAAGGCCGAAGCCAGCCCGCTCACTGGGACGTGGCGGGTTCTCTGGCGGGGCGTGGGCGAAACACGAGGGCCTGCACTTCCTGCAGGGCGGTGAGAAACGGTTCGCGGTGCTGGCGCAGTCGATCGGTCGGGCCGGCGACCGAGATCGCCATCGGCTCGCCGCCGATGTGTCCGGCCACGGCCAACGCGGCGAGGCCGTCGCCGCCCTCGTTCTCGACCCAGATCCAGCCCTGCGCGCGGGCCTGGTCGACCTGTGCCTCGAGCACGGCCAAGTCGACGACGGTGCCTTCGGCAATCTTGCGCAAGGGCTTCAGCCGCAGTTGACGCGCGGCCTCCTCGGGCGTTCCGAGCGCGAGCACGGCCTTGCCCAGTGCAGAGACGTGCAGGCTCAGCTTGTCGCCGACGTTCTGCATGTACCGAAGGGGATGCCGACCCTCGGTGAAGGCAAGAACCTTGACGACGCCGCCTTCGACGCGCCCGCACAGGCCGGTCTCCCCGGTCTTGTCGCGCAGCAGTTCCGCGGCTTCGGCGGCCACCGCGTACAGCGGATCGCTGGCCGAGATCTCCTTCGCCACCGACAGCAGCCGCGCCGTCGGATAGAAGCGGCGCGTGCGCGCCGTGCGCAGCAAGTAGCCGAGCTCATGCAGGGTGTGCAGCAGGTCGGAGCAGCTGCTCTCCGGAAGGTCCATCAGGCGCGCGAGGTCCGAGTTCGACAGTTCGCGCTTCTCGCGTGCGAACAGTTCGAGCAGGGACATGGTGCGGGCGGCTGCAGGGACGAGTGTGGGCATAGTTCCTCCGATATTTCGTAGACGATGACGAATATTAGCGGAGCAATGGGTCGTGACTTTGATTCTTCATCGGCAATTCTGCAGCCACAAATATCTCAGCACATCGGCACATCACCTCTTGCACATCTACGACATACCGTCCTATATTGCGATTACCCGTAGAGAAAACGAGCCAAAAACCATCGGAGACAAGCATGCAAAAGTTCTGGAAGAAAGCGGTCGTCGGCTTCTGCGCGACGGCGGCGATGCTGGGCGTCGCGCACGCAGCGGGCGAGGCATGGCCGACCCGGCCGATCACCTTCGTCGTTCCCTTCACGCCCGGCGGGATCACCGACAACACCTCTCGGCTGATGGCGAAGATCCTCGGCGACAAGCTCGGTCAACCCGTGGTGGTCGACAACCGCCCGGGTGCGGGCGGTTCGATCGGCGTGGAAGCCGCGTCGCGCCAGCCGCCGGACGGCTACACCATGATCTACGGCACCCAGGGCACGCAGGCGGCCAACCTCGCGCTGTACAAGAACATCCGGTACGACCCGGTCAAGGACTTCGTGCCGGTGCACGCGATGTCGGAGACGCCACTGATCCTAGTGATCAATCCCTCGCGGCCGTACAAGACGGTGCCTGAACTCATCGCCTACGCGAAGGCCAATCCCGGCAAGCTCAACTTCGGCTCGGCCGGCCCCGGCACCGGGACGCACCTGACCGCCGAGCTGTTCCAGGTCGCGACCGGCACCAAGATGACCCACGTGCCCTACAAGGGCAGCAGCCCTGCGTTGACCGACCTCATGGCGGGCAACCTCGACCTGATGTTCGACTACCCGGTGGTGGTGATGCCCTTCGTCAAGGCCGGCAAGCTCACGCCGCTGGCCGTGACAGGCAAGGGCCGGCTCACCGCCGCGCCGGAGGTCCCGAGCGTGAGTGAACTCGGCTTCCCGAAGGCCGAGTCGAGCGCCTGGAGCGCCGTGTTCTTCCCCGCCAAGACGCCGCCCGAGATCGTCAAGAAGATGGGAGATGCGATCGCGCAGGCCATTGTGGATCCGGAAATGCTGCAGGTGACGGAGAAGTTCGGCAGCGTTCCGCTCAAGGACCTGCGCGACGCCAAGCTCGGCGAGTTCGTGAAGACCGAGATGGTCCGCTGGCGCGAAGTCGTCCAGGCGTCCGGCGCCAAGGTCGAATGAGTTTGTCTACTTCACTTCCATCGAAGCCCATGACCCCGGATCTCTCCACCTTGAAACCGCAGCGGCCGTCGCTGTATCGCCTGGCGGCCGACGGGCACTCGCTCGACTTCTTCTTCACGCACTGCCCGGCCTGCCAGGGCTTGAGCTTTCCGGCCAAGGCGCCCGGCTGCATGCATTGCGGTCATCCGACGGACGAAGCGATGCAGGTCGTTCGGCCCGGCGGCGGCACCTTGCTGGAGTACGTCACGCTGCACGTGGCGCTGGTCCCGGGCATGCAGGCACCGAGCATCGCGGGCGACATCCGCATTGCCGAACAGGTGGTCGAAGAAGGCGTGATCGCCGTCGACGATGAAAGCCGCCTGCAACCCGGCATGGCGCTGCGGGCCGTTGCGGTGCCGCTGGCCGCCACCGACACCTACGGTTGCCAGTTCGTGCCGGCCCAGGAGACGACGCGATGAGCCAATGGATCGACGGCAACGACGGCGTCTATGTCGTGGGCATCGGGATGCACCCCTACCAGTTCCCGAGCGACACGCCCTACACGCACCTCGGCCTCACCGCCGTGCGTGCGGCGCTGGCTGATGCAGGACTGGACTGGAAGCAGGTCCAGAGCGCCTACGTGGGCACGACCTCCATCGGCATGGCTGCAGGCCGCGTGATGTTTCGCCACCTGGGCTCGACGGGTCTGGCGGTCACGCAGGTCGAGAACGCCTCGGCTTCGGGCTCGTTCGCCTTTCGCCAGGCGTGCATGGAAGTCAGCCACGGCATCAGCGACGTGGTGCTGGCCATGGGGGTGGACAAGCACGGCGACGGCCGCCGTGCCGCGAACAAGGACGGGCTCGAGCGCCTCAGCGACACCGCCACCGTGCCGGCCGTGAAGTTCGCCTTGATGGCGCGCTCCTACCTGCGCGAACGCGGTGCCGGGATCGAGGCGATGGCGAAGGTGGCGGTCAAGAACCACGGCAATGCATCGCTCAACCCGTACGCGCAGTTTCGCAAGCCGCGCACGCTGGAACAGGTGCTGGCGTCCCCCAAGGTGGCGGGCGATCTCACGGTGCAGCAATGCTGTCCACGCGGCGAAGGGGCCGCGGCCGTGCTGCTGGTGTCGGGCCGCGCCCTTCGCCGCATGAATATCGACCCGCAACGCTGCGTGCGGGTGCGTGCGTCGACCGCCAGCAGCGAGCGCGACGAGACGGTGTACGGCCAAGGTGCGATCGACCTGGTACGCGGCACCGCCGAGGCGGCCCTCGCGCAGGCGGGCATCGCGCCCACGAAGTTGGACCTGCTCGAACTGCACGATGCCTTCTCGGTGGAAGAGTTGCTCTACAGCGAAGCCGTCGGCGTGTGCGCAGCGGGAGAAGGGGCCGCTTACCTCGAGCGCGGCGACTCGCGCATCGGCGGACGCTGTGCCATCAACGCATCCGGTGGCCTGATCGGCATGGGGCACCCCTTGGGGCCGACCGGCATCGGCCAGATCGCCGAGATCACCCGCCAGATCCGTGGCGAGGCCGAAGGCCGCCAGCACCCGAATGCGCATTGGGGTATGGCCCACATGATCGGCCTCGGCTCGGTGGCCATCGCCCACGTGCTGTCTGCAGCGCACGCCTGAACCACCTTCAAAGCCAGGACCTGAATCCAATGACTTCCTCCCATCCCACTCTCGAAACGCTGCTCTACGAAGTGCGCGACAACGTCGCCATCGTCACGTTGAACCGGCCGGACCGCATGAACACGCTGGGCGGCTCCATGAAGCCCGATCTGGCGCGCGCTTTCTTCGAATACGCACGTGCCGACGACCGCGTCCGCGCGGTGCTCGTCACCGGTGCCGGCGATCGCGCCTTCTGTGCCGGCGCCGACATCAAGGAGCGCGCCGGCAACCAGATCACGGGCGCCGACTATTTCGTCGCGCAAAAGGCCACGCACGACCTGTTTCGCAACATCGAGGAGTTCGAGAAGCCGGTGATCGCAGCCCTCAACGGCGTGGCCCTTGGCGGTGGCCTCGAGATTGCGCTGTGCTGCGACATCCGCATCGCGTCGGAGAACGCCCGCGTCGGTTTGCCGGAAATCAAGCTGGGCGTGATACCAGCCGCCGGCGGCACGCAACGGCTGCCGCGTCTGATCGGCGAAGCACGCGCCAAGGAGCTGATCCTCACCGCTGACCTGGTGGATGCGGACACCGCGCTGCGCCTGGGCATCGTCAGCCGGGTCGTGCCGCAGGCCGAGTTGATGGCCACCGCCCTGGCGCTGGCGCAGCGCATCGCCGAGCACCCGCCGCTCGCGGTGCGTTTCGCCAAGCGGGCGATCAATCGCGGCATGCAGACCGACCTCGACTCGGGCCTCGAATACGAGCGCTATGCGGCGGCCATGATCATCGACAGCGAGGACCGCAAGGAAGGCATGCGCGCGTTCGTCGAAAAGCGCAAGCCGGTCTTCACCGGCCGCTGAGTGCCCTCACGTCTTCAACGAAACCCAGAAGGAATACACATGAAACTCGGATTGGAAGGCCAGGTCGCGCTCGTGACCGGCGGCGGTCAGGGCGTGGGTCGCCAGATCTGCATCGAACTCGCGGCCGAAGGTGCACGCGTCATCGTCAACGACCTGGTCGCCGCGCGTGCAGACGCCGTGGTGCAGGAGATCGTGGCGGCCGGCGGCGAGGCCATGGCTGCACGGGCGGACATCACCCGCGCCGAAGAGGTGGATGCCATGGTGGAGCGAGGGACCGGGCATTTCGATGCGCCGGTGACGGTGCTCGTGAACAACGCGGGGATCATCCCGGAGCGCCGAGAAAAGGGCGGACGAACGCCACCCTTCCTGGATATGCCCGTCGGGGACTGGGCAAAGATCGTCAACCTCAACGTCTACGGCACCATGAACTGCTGCCATGCCGTGCTGCCTGGCATGGTGGCGCGCAAGGGCGGGCGGATCGTCAACATCATCTCCGAAGCTGGCCGCATCGGCGAGGCCAACATGGCTGTGTACTCAGGTGCCAAGGCGGCGATCGCCGGCTTCGGAAAAGCATTGGCGCGAGAACATGGGCGCCACGCCATCACGGTGAATTCCGTGGCCCTGGGCGCCGTGTCCCACGCAGGGATCAAGGACGGGCCGCTGCATGTCGATGCCACTGTCGACAACGATGAGCGGTTGGGCAAGATGTTGAACGTCTATCCCATCTCCAAAGGCGTCGGGCGCTTGTCACGGCCGGAAGACATCTCCGGACTGGTGACATTCCTTGCTTCGGACCGCGCGCTGTTCATCACGGGACAGACCATTGGGGCTTCGGGCGGCTTCGTCATGCTCTGACAGGCTGCTGTCTTGTTGCTCACACGGATCGTCAACAAGCCCAACCTGCACTCACCTCTCCGAGGTCATAGGCTCCTCGCAAACTCGTTGGACGAGCCGCACCGTGATGCGGCAGAAAGCCGACGTTCGGAGGGCGTGCATCTCCAGTAAAACGGCTGGGTCAATCAGCCGGAAACAGCTGCACAAGGTGCTGACAGTCTTGCCAGTAGACGGTGTCGTCTACTTGCCGACCAGCTGCGTCAGCTTCTCCGCCTCGAAGCATTCCTCGCGCGCCGCATCGCAGGGCATGCAGTCGCCCTTGTCGGCGGTGCTCGACGATAGCTTCTCGATCGCTTCCCAGATCAGCGCGATCTGGTGCTCCTGGCCCTTGGCGCTGTCGATCAGCCCGCGCATCGCCTGGCTTAGCGGGTCATCGTCCAGCGTGATGCCGTACGCCGAGAACTTGCGCTCGCTACCCGTCACGTCGGCGCTGGCGCCAGTCTTCGACGGAATGATCCGCGCCGGGATGCCCACCGCCGTCGCACCCGCGGGCACAGGCTTGATGACCACCGCGTTGCTGCCGATCTTGGCCCCGTCGCCGACCACGAAGCCGCCCAGCACCTTGGCGCCGGCGCTCACGACCACGTCGCGGCCCAGCGTCGGGTGGCGCTTGGTGCCCTTGTAGAGCGAGGTGCCGCCGAGCGTCACGCCTTGGTAGATGGTGCAGCCGTCGCCGATCTCGGCGGTTTCGCCGACCACCACGCCCATCGCGTGGTCGAAGAAAACGCGTTCGCCCAACTTGGCGCCTGGATGGATCTCGATGCCGGTGACCCAGCGCGAGAACTGCGAGACGAAGCGGCCGACCCACTTGAGCCCGTGCGTCCAGCACCAGTGCGCCGCGCGGTGCAGCACCACGGCGTGGAAGCCGGGGTACAGGGTGATCACTTCCCAGCGCGTGCGCGCCGCGGGGTCGCGGTCGAGGATGCACTGGATGTCGGAACGCAGGCGCGAAAGCATGGCTATTGTCGAGATGAAGACAGCGGGCGCGCAGTCTAAGCGGCGCCGTGGGGGCGCGGCGGCGGCGGGGTCTTCGCGTCGGCCATGGCCTTGGCGATGCCGCGCAGGATGTGGATCTCTTCCGGCGTAGGCTGCGCGCGGTTGAAGAGCTGCTGGAGCCGCGGCATCAGCTTCTTCGGCGCGTCGGGGTCGAGGAAGCCGATCTGCACCAGCGAGCGTTCCCAGTGCGCCAGCATGCCGGCCACGGCCTGGGCGTCGGCCGCCTGCGTGGGCACCACCGATTCGGTGACCGGAAAGCCGCCCAGCGCCAGCCGCCATTCGTAGGCGATCAGCTGGATGGCCGCGCCGAGGTTGAGCGAACCGAAGGCCGGGTCGGCCGGGATGCTCAGCGCCACGTTACAGCGGTACACGTCCTCGTTGCGCATGCCGAAGCGCTCGGAGCCGAAGAGGAAGCCGACGTGCTCGGGCGGGTCGCTCTTGGCCAACGGCTCCAGGTGCTCTCGCGGCGTGCGCGTCGGCGGGCCGAAGTCGCGCGGGATCATGGCCGTGGCGCACAGGTGCGTGACGCCGTCGAGGGCCTCGTCGAGCGTGTCGACGATGCGGGCGTTGGCCAGCACGTCGAGGGCGCCGCTGGCGCGCTGGATGGTTTCTTCGCGGCGCAGCACATTGGCCCAGCGGGGTGCGACCAGCACGAGGTCGCCGAAGCCCATGGTCTTCATGGCGCGGGCGGCAGCGCCGACGTTGCCGGCGTGGCTGGTCTGGATCAGGATGAAGCGGGTGCGCATGGGCTCGAAACGTCGGCAGAAGAAACCGGGCAGCACGTGGAGATCGGCGAGCCGGTAAAATCCTGCGATTGTCGCCGCCCGCATCGCCGGGCCGCATTTCCCGGGGCCCCGTGCCCTCGCCCGCTCTTCCCACAATTCATGTCGTCGCCCAACCTCCATCCCATGCTCAACGTGGCCGTCAAGGCCGCCCGCGCCGCCGGTGCCATCATCAACCGTGCCGCGCTCGACGTCGAAGCCGTTCGCATCTCGCAAAAGCAGGTGAACGATTTCGTCACGGAGGTCGACCACGCCAGCGAGCGCATCATCATCGAGACGCTGCTCACCGCGTACCCGGGCCACGGCATCCTCGCGGAAGAATCCGGCACCGAGCATGGCGCCCGGGACTCCGAATTCGTCTGGATCATCGATCCGCTCGACGGCACCACCAATTTCATCCACGGCTTCCCGGTCTACTGCGTGTCGATCGCGCTGGCCGTGCGGGGCAAGGTCGAGCAGGCGGTCATCTTCGACCCGAGCCGCAACGACCTGTTCACCGCCACCAAGGGCCGCGGCGCCTACATGAACGAGCGCCGCATCCGCGTCTCCAAGCGCACCAAGCTGCCCGAGTGCCTGATCTCGACCGGCTTCCCCTTCCGCACCGGCGACAACTTCAAGCAGTACCTGGCCATCATGTCCGACCTGATGCCCAAGCTGGCCGGCTTGCGCCGCCCCGGCGCCGCGGCGCTCGACCTGGCGTACGTGGCCGCGGGCTTCACCGACGGCTTCTTCGAGACCGGCCTGAGCATCTGGGACGTGGCGGCCGGCTCGCTGCTGGTGACCGAAGCCGGCGGCCTGATCGGCAACTTCACCGGCGAGCCCGACTTCCTCGACCAGCGCGAATGCCTGGCGGGCGCCCCGCGCATCTACGGCCAGTTGGTGCCGCTGCTGTCGCAGTACTCCAAGTTCGCCGGCCTGGACGCCAAGATGCGCGCGAGCGACCGTGCCCGCGCGGTGTCGGCCTCGATCTCGCCGGACGCCGATGCATCGGCCACCGACATCTACACCCGTAGCACCATCGCGGCCGACGAAGAAGTGGCGAGCGACGTGGCCGCCGCCCCGGCCGCCGCGCCGGCACCCCGCAAACTGACCCGCATCCGTCGCGACCTGCCGGCCGACAGCGCCGCCGTACCGCCCGCCGAGGGCGACCCCACCGAGCGCTGATGCGGGCGCCGAGCGCCGCCGTCCAGCGCAGCCGCGCCGCCTTGCGCGTCGCGCTGAGCCACTACATCGCCAACGGACTGTCGGTCGCGCTCGGCCTGTTCCTGATCGCGGCCGGCGTGCACGCCGGGCTGGGCGCCTTCGCAGCGGCTTCGGCCGCGGTCGGCGTGATCGTCACCGCGCCGCCCGACCTCCCCGGCCCGCGCCGCGGCAAGTTCTGGCAGATGCTGCCGGCACCGCTGATCGGCCTGCCGCTGTTCTTCGCGGTGCAGATGCTGCACGCGGCCCCCATCCGCCTCGGGCTGGTGCTGGTGCCGGCCACCTTTCTCGCCTTCACGGCCATGGCGTGGGGCAAGCGCGGCATCCCGATCGCGATCGCCGTGATGTTCTCGATGATCTTCTCGATGGCGACGCCCAAGCCCGAGGGGCTGCACGAGGCGCTGTACCGCACGATGCTCTTCGGCCTGGGCGCCGGGCTGTACGTGGTGTACGCGGTGCTCGCCAACCTGGCGCTCAACGGCCGCTACCGCGTGCAGGCGATGGCCGACGTGCTGCTGTCGCTGGCGGCGCTGATGCGCACCGAGGCCAGCCAGTTCAGTTCGCGCGACGAATCCGGCGATGTGCGCGAAACGCCCGCACCGTTGCTGGGCCGCCTGCTGCGCGAACAGGCCGCGCTGGCCGATCAGCTGCAGGCCACGCGCGACATCGTGCTGGAGTCGCCCCGCACCGCCTACCGCCAGCGCCTGGCCGGCATGCTGGTGATCGTGCTGGAGGTGCGCGACCAGCTGCTCGCCGGCGAGCTCGACCTGGAAACGCTGCAGTCCAACCCCGCGCATGCCCCGGCGCTGCGTGAGATGCGCGGCGTGCTCGAAGCGCTGGGCGACGACACCGCCGCGCTGGCCGACGCCCTGCTGCTGGGGCGCAGGCCGGACCCGGTAGCCGACCGCCGCCCGCAGCTGATGGCGATCCATCTCGCGCCCGACGCCAAGCAGCCCGGCCCGCCCGGCCCCACCGCCGCCATGCTGGCGCGCGGCCTGGCCAGCCGCATCGGCCACATCAACGACGAAGTGCTCCGGCTGGTGGCGATGGCGCGCGGCGACATCGCGCCCGACCTGGCCGTGGTGCGCGCCAACTGGCAGATGTTCGTGAGCCCGACCGACTGGTCGTGGCGTCCGCTGCGCACGCTGTGGCGCTGGGACGCCCCGCCGCTGCGGCATGCGATCCGCGCGTCGCTCGCCATCGCGGCTGGCTACGGCACCACGCTGCTGCTGCCCTGGGGCTCGCACGACTACTGGATCCTGCTGACCATCGTGGTGGTGCTGCGCGGCAGCCTGTCGCAGACGCTCGAGCGGCGCAACGCGCGCGTGGCCGGCACGCTGCTGGGCTGCGTCTTCGCGGTGGCACTGCTGTCGGCGCATCCTTCGGCAATGGGCATGCTGGTCGCGTCGGTGGTGGCGCAGGCCATCGCGCACGGCTTCGCGGTGCGGCGCTACCTGATCACCGCCGTGGCAGCGACGGTGCTCGGCCTGGTGCAGGCCCACATGCTCAATGTCGGTGCGGCGCCGACCTTCGCGCTGTTCGAACGCGTGGCCGACACGCTGATCGGCGCGGCCCTGGCCTGGGCCTTCTGCTACGTGTTGCCGTCGTGGGAGCGCAGCCAGATCCCGTCGCTGGTGACGCGCACGCTGAAGGCACAGGCGCTCCATGCGCGGCTCGCGCTCGGCCTGGGCCAGCTGCACGCCGTCGACACCAGCCCCGAGCTCGAATGGCGACTGGCCCGCAAGGAAGCCTTCGACAGCCTCTCGGCACTGGTGCAGGCGACGCAGCGTTCGCTGTCCGAACCGCGCGCCGTGCGCCCGCCCATCGCGCCGCTGGAACACCTGCAGGCCCACAGCTACCAGCTGCTGGCGCAGCTGAGCGCGGTCAAGTCGATGCTGGTGCTGCGGCGCGACCGGCTCACGCCGGCCGACATCGAAGGCCCGCTCGCGCGCACCGCCGCACGCATCGAGGCGACGATCGGCAGCGCCCCGATCGCCGGAAGCAACCTGCCCGAGAGCCCGCCCGCCACGGCGCTGGCCGGGCCGATCCCTTTGCCGGACCCGTTCGACAACGACATCAGCCCATGGCTGCTGCGCCGGCTCGACCTCGCGACCGCCATCTCGAGCCAGCTGCGCGACGACGCGGCACGCATCCTGCAATCCCTCGACGACCCCTCCTCCATTTCCCCTGAAAGGACCCCCTGAACGATGACCAAAGACATGCTGCTCGGCCACCCGTGGTTCCCGCCCCTCCTCTCCGCCCTGATTGCCGTCTTCCTCGCGCTGCTCGTGCACCGCGTGGCCAGCCTGGTGCTCCAGCGGGTGACGCGCCACACGCCGGTGCTGCATGCCCTGCTGGTCAATATCAAGGGGCCGGCGCAGGCGCTGCTGCCGCTCATCGCCTTGCAGGCGGTGTGGCAGGCCGCGCCCGATAACCTGCGCTTCATCGCCGGCGTGCGGCACCTCAACGGCCTGCTGCTGATCGCCATGGCGACCTGGGTGCTGGTGCGCGCCGTCAACGGCTTCGCCGACGGCCTGATCGCCAAGCACCCCTACGACGCGGCCGACAACCTGCAGGCGCGCCGGGTGCTCACCCAGACCCGCGTGCTGGCGCGCTCGGCCAACAGCGTGCTGCTGGTGGCCGGCGCCGCGATGATGCTGATGACCTTCCCCGGCGCGCGCCAGGTCGGCGCCAGCCTGCTGGCCTCGGCCGGTGTGATCGGCATCGTGGCCGGCCTGGCCGCCAAGCCGGTCTTCAGCAACCTGATCGCCGGCCTGCAGATCGCGCTGGCGCAGCCGATCCGCATCGACGACGTGCTGGTGGTCGAGGGCGAATGGGGCCGCGTCGAAGAGATCACCGGCACCTTCGTCGTGCTCAAGATCTGGGACGACCGCCGGCTCATCCTGCCGCTGAGCTACTTCATCGAGAAGCCGTTCCAGAACTGGACGCGCACCGGCTCGCAGTTGCTGGGCTCGGTCTTCATCTACGCCGACTACGGCATGCCGCTCGGCCCATTGCGCGAAGAGGTCGAGCGCCTGGTGAAGGCCGCGCCGCAATGGGACGGCCGCTTCTTCAACCTGCAGGTGACCGACGCCACCGAGCGCACCATGCAGCTGCGCGTGCTGTGCACGGCGTCGAATTCGAGCCTGGCCTTCGACCTGCGCTGCGCGGTGCGCGAAGGCGTCATCGCGTACATGCAGCGCGAGTACCCGCAGTTCCTGCCGCGCTTGCGCGTGGAAGACGGGGACACCGCGTCGACGCAGAAGGCCGGACCGCCGGACGGGGCACCGCAGCCCGCCTGATCAAGGCAGCAGGCGCACCTGCTCGACTTCGAACTCCATCTTGCGGAAGTCCTTGTCGACCTCGCCCACCAGTTCCACGCGCTGATCGGCACCGATGGGTTGGCCTGCCGGGAAGCGCTTGGTGGAGATCTCGACCGGCATGCGGCCGCTGTCGTCGGCGAAGGTGTAGTTCTTGCCGCCGTCGTGCGACACGATGCGGCCCTGCAGCCGCACATGCTGGTCGTCGGTGGCGGTGTCGAGCAGCTGCTTGACCGTCATCGTCGGCACCGAACTCGGGCCGGTGTAGCCGGGTGTGGCCGATGCCGCAGGCTGCGCGCCCGACGTCGGGCCGGTGTACTGCGCGAGCGCAGGTGTGGCGGCGCCGAGCAGGCCGAGCGCGAGGACGAAAGCGGTGGTTGTCTTCTTCATGGGTCACTCCTGGAGGATGGTTGAGCTGCCCGGTGCCGGATGCACCGAAGGCATGGACTCATTGAAACGCCGGAAGCTGAAGGCTTTCTGATGTCGAAGCGCCCTGCCGCGCCTGCTCACGTTCCACCAGCAGATCGACGAACGCCCGGACCTTCGCCGGGCGATAGCGTGCGGCAGGAAAAACGGCATGGATGCCACCCGAGGGCAGGTGCCAGCCGGGTAGCACCTCGATGAGCCGCCCGGCGGCGAGATCGTCCGCGGCCGCGTAGTCCGGCAGCACCGACAACCCCGCACCCTGACGCACGGCCTCGCGGACGGCAAGCGTGGCATCGAGAAAGATGGACGCCTGCACCTGGACCACCTCGGCATCGGCCTCGCGCTCGGACCCGACATCGTCCGAGGTGAATCGCCAACGCAGATGCTCCCGCAGGTTGGTGTTGGCCACGAACGGCAGCGCCGCGATGTCCGCGGGGCGTTCGAGCCCCGCCACCTGCCGCTGCAGGGACGACGACGCGACCAGCACCTGGCGGAAGGTGCCGATCTTTCGCGCCTGTTCGCTGGTTTCGGCCAACCAACCGACCCGGATCGCCATCTCGAAGTTGCCGGACATCAGGTCCAGCGTCTGGTCGGTCAGCACCGCATCGACCTTGCACGCCGGAAAACGTTTGGTGAACGCGGCGATAGCCGGCACGACCACGCCGACGCCGTAGTCGAAAGGCGCGGTCAGCCGCAACGTGCCCGACGGTGCCGCCGACCGCTCGGCCAAACCGTCGAACGCCTGCGCGGCCTCGCGCAGCACCACGGCGCAGCGCTCGTAGAAGGCGCGGCCCACGTCGGTGGCCTGCACCCGGCGCGTGGTGCGAACCAGCAGCGAGGTCTTGTACTCGCGCTCCAACCGAGCGACCTGCTGGCTCACCACCGCCTTGGTGATGCCCAGGCGGTCCGCTGCCGCGGTGAACGAGCCGGTTTCCACCACGGCCGCGAAGTAGGCCAGGCGCCGCAGATTGCCCAGGCCGTCGGGACCGCCATCGGCCTGATTGTTCGCTTTTGACATACGACATGTTTAGCACGTATGTATTTAAGAATCAATGAAGGCTGCCTAGGATGAGCTCATCCCTCCCCATCCATCCGAAAGCGCCCGATGAAAACACGCAGAGACGTCATTCAAACCCTTGCCGCCGCGGGTGTCGCGACGGCCATTCTCGGAGTGAACAACGCCATGGCAGCAAAGACCCCCCTGACCCTTCAGCATTTCCCGGCCGGCGAACGCGGATTCTTCCGCGCTCCGGTCCTGATCTCCGGCGCCCGTGAAGCGGTGCTGATCGACGGCGGCTTCACGCTGCCCGACGGCAAGGCCCTCGTCGACGCGATCAAGGCCAGCGGCAAGACGCTGACCACCATCTATATCAGCCAGAGCGATCCCGACTACTACTTCAGCCTCGGCCCCATCAAGGCCGCGTTTCCAGCGGCACGCGTCATCGCGGCGACGGACACCATCGCGGCCATCAAAAACAACGTCGAGAAGAAGCTCGCGACCTGGGGCCCTCAGCTCAAGGACAACGGCCCGCAGACCCTCGCGGACATCGTGATGCCGGAAGCCTTCGATGGCGCCTCGATCGCGCTTGAAGGCCAGTCCATCGACATCGTCAATGCCGACGGCCTCGCCAACCGCCGCTACCTCACGGTCAAGTCGCTCGACGCCGTCTTCGGTGGCGTGCTGGTGTTCGCCGGCGTCCATGTGTGGACGGCTGACACCCCGGGTGCCGAAGGTCGCCGCGCCTGGATCAAGGCGCTCGATGCGATGGCCGCGCGCAAGCCGGCGGTGGTGATCCCGGGCCACATGGCGCCCGGCGCCGCGACGAATGCGTCGGCGATCGCCTATACGCGCGACTACCTCGTGGCGTTCGAGGAAGAACTGGCCAAGGCGGCCGACAGCGCCTCCCTCATCGCGGCCATGACCCAGCGCTACCCGACGGCCGGCATGGGCGTCGCACTGCAGATCGGCGCGAAGGTCGCCAAGGGCGAAATGAAGTGGGGTTGATGCGAGGGCAGGCCGCCGGCAGCCAGCGCGTTCACGCCCTGCCGGTCAAGGCACAGAAAACTCCATCACCACGCCAAGCCCGCGCCCGTCGATCCCTGGCTCGAAGCGCAGCGAGGCCCCATGCAGCGCCGCGATGCGCGCCACGATCGAGAGGCCCAGGCCGCTGCCGGTCTGCCCAGTGCCGAGCACGCGAAAGAACCGCTCGGTGAGCCGCGCGCGGTCGGCGTCGGACACGCCCGGCCCGTCGTCGCGCACCGCGATGCGCACGCCCTCGCCCGTCGATACCGCATCGACCGTCACCCGCGACGCGCCGTAGCGCAGCGCGTTGTCGACCAGGTTGCGCAACGCGCTGTCGAGCAGCGCAGGGTGTGCCTGCAGCACCAGGCCGTGCGCATCGACCTGCACCGCCGCGCCGAAGCCGGTCGGTCGCGCCGTCACCAGCCGCGCAAACAGCGCACCGAGGTCCACCGGCTCCTTCGCCAGCGCCTCGGCCCGCTCCGGGTCGAGCCGCGCCAGCGCGAGCAGGCTTTCGGTCAGCGCGGTGCAGCGGTCGACCTCGTTGCGCAGCCCTTGCAGATCGATCGGCGCATCGTGGGCCGCGGCCCGCTGGCGCTGCATCAGCTGGATGCGCATGCGCAGCGCCGCCAGCGGGGTGCGCAGCTCGTGCGCCGCGTCGGCGGTGAAGCGCCGTTCGGCCTGCAGCGCATGGTCGAGGCGGCCGAACACGCCGTTGAGCGCCTGCACGATCGGCAGCAGCTCGCGTGGCTCGTCGGCCGAGGGCACGGGGGCGAGGTCGTCCGGCGATTTGGATGCGATACGCGCCGCGGTGCGTTCGAGCGGCTGCAGCAGGCGCCGGATCACGAACCAGCAGAACCCGCCCAGCAGCACCAGCAGGCCGAGCATCGGCCACAGCAGGTCTTCGGCGATGTCCTCCAGCAACTCCAGGCGCTCGTCCCAGGGCTGGCCGATCTGCACCTGCAGATCTTGCGCCGCGGCGCGCAGCAGGTAGACGCGCCAGGCGCGGCCATCGACCCACACGTTTTCGTAGCCCTTGCGCTTACCGAAGGCCGGGGAGAAGGGCTGCGCGGGCGCGTCCTCGCCACGGCGCAGCACGCGGCCGTCGCTCGATACCAGCTGGTAGTGCAGTTCGAGCTTGGCGGCGTCGCCCCGTGCCGCCCGTTCGCTGATTGCGCCGCTCGGCGTCTGCGGGCTGCCCAGGGCCAGCACCAGCCGCGCGCTTTCCTCGAGCGCATCGTCGAACACATCGCTGGTCTCGCGCCAGGCCACGTGCACCACGACCGCCAGGCTCACCAGCCAGACGAGCACGCTGGCGCCGAGGATGGACGCAGTGAGCCGGCGCCGCAGCGAGTAGGCGCCGCGGGCGGCTCGCCGCTCGTCGCGCCAGCGCTGAAAACGCGCACGCATCACGCCGCGCCCAGTCCGTAACCCTGATTGCGCACGGTCACGATCAATTTCGCGCCGAGCTTCTTGCGCAGGTTGTAGACGTGCACCTCGATCGCGTTGCTCTCGACCTCCTCCCCCCAGCCGTACAGTGCCTCTTCGAGCTGCGCGCGGCTCAGCACCTGGCCGCCGCGGCGCATCAGCGCGTGCAGCACGTTGAACTCGCGTGCCGTCAGTTGCACCGGCTGTCCTTCCAGCGTCACCCGCTTGGCGGCCGGGTCAAGTTCGACTCCGCCGTGCTTCAGCGTGGGCGATGGCGCGCGCGCCTCGCGGCGCAGCGCGGCACGGATGCGCGCGGACAGTTCCTCCAGGTCGAAAGGCTTCACCAGGTAGTCGTCGGCACCGAGGTCGAGGCCTTCGACGCGGTCGGCCAGCGTGTCGCGCGCCGTGATGACGATCACCGGGATCGCGGCCTGGCGCGCGCGCAGCCCCTCGAGCACCGCCTCGCCCGTCATGCCCGGCAGGCCGCGGTCGAGCAGCAGGCACTGGTAGTCGTGCGTGCGCAGCGCCGTGTCGGCCTGGTCACCGCGCTGCACCCAGTCGACCGCATAGCCGTCGAGTTGCAGCCACGACTGGACCGTGGCGCCGAGGGAGGGATCGTCTTCGACCAGAAGGATGCGCATCGGCGGAGGCTATCGCATGGGGATGAGGCGAATCTGATGTCGCACCCCTCGCCACGACTTGACGACGTTTGACTTAGACTCTATTTAGATATATCGTTATTGAATTAGATACAACGAAGGATCACCATGCACCATCCTCATCACCACCATCACGCCCACGGCCATCAGCACGCCTGCATCCGCCGCGGCGAGCACGACGACGGCCTGGGCGGCGGCCGCGGCGACGGTCCGCGCGGCGGCCGGGTCTTCGGCCACGGCGGCCTGCGCTTCGTGCTGCTGCAGCTGATCGCCGACAAGCCCAGCCACGGCTACGAACTCATCAAATCCATCGAAGACCGCCTCGGCGGCGCCTACAGCCCGAGCCCGGGGACGGTCTACCCCACGCTCACGCTGATGGAAGAACAGGGCTACCTCAGCGTCGAAGAGGCCGACGCCGGTGGCCGCAAGCGCTACCGCATCACCGACGCCGGCAGCACCTTCCTCGAAGAGAACCGCACTACCGCTGACGCCATGCTCGCCCGCATGCAGGGCGGCGTCGATGGCGCCGGCCCGCGAGGCGGCCGGCCCCCGCAGGTCACGCGCGCCATCGAGAACCTCAAGCTCGCCATGCGGATGCGGTTGTCGCGCGAAGCGCTGACGCCCGAGCAAGCCAACGCCTTCGCTGCGGTGCTCGACCGGGCGGCCCAACAACTGGAACAGATCTGATGAGCGACACCCTCACCCTCCCCGACCGCACGCCGCAGCGCGTGCGCCACCCGCTGCGCTTCCGCGAACTCACGGTGCAGGCGGTGCAACGCGTCACGCCGCATCTGGTGCGCATCACGCTCGGCGGCGACGCGCTCGACGGCTTCGCGAGCCCCGGCTTCGACGACCACGTGAAGCTCTTCTTCCCCGACGAGGTCACGGGCGCGCTGACGCTGCCGACCGCCGGCCCCGAGGGCCCGATCTGGCCCGAAGGCCGCAAGCCGACGATGCGCGACTACACGCCCCGCCGCTTCGATGCCGCCGCGCAGACGCTCGAGATCGACTTCGCCCTGCACGAAGCCGGCCCCGCCACGCGCTGGGCCGAGCAGGCCGCACCCGGCCAGCGCCTGGGCGTGGGCGGCCCGCGCGGCTCCTTCATCGTGCCGACCGCGTTCGAATGGCATCTGCTGATCGGCGACGACACCGCCTTGCCGGCCATCGCGCGGCGCCTGGCCGAGTTGCCCGAAGGCGCGCGCGCCGTCGTGCTGGCCGAGGTCGACAGCGCTGCCGACCATGTGGACCTGCCGACGGCGGCCGATGTCCAGATCCTCTGGGTCCACCGCGCCGAAGCCACCACGGGCACGCCGCCGCTGCTGGCCGCACTGCACGCCGCGCGCCTGCCGACCGGCGCCTTCCATGCGTGGATCGGCTGCGAGTCGGCCCACGCCAAGGCACTGCGCGCGCACCTCATCGACGAATGCCGCGCCAACCCGAAGTGGATCCGCGCGTCGGGCTACTGGCGCGCCGGCACGGCCGCGACACACGATTCGCACGACACGTGAGCGGCGCCCGCGCGACGCGCCGGCGCCGTCGACTCAGCGAACGATGCAGTCGACGCCGCTGCCGTTCGCCGCGGCGCCGTTCGCGCTGGCAGCGCCCGACCCGGTGCTGCTGTTGAACACCGGCGGTGGCGTGAATTTGATGCCCGGGTCTTTGGGCACCAGCACCGGCGGCGTCGTGATGCTGCTGGTGAAGCCGAACTGGCCTGCGCTGAAGTTCAGGGTGCCGCCTGCGTTGCTCAAAGCGATGGCCCCATCGATCACCTGAACATGCAGGCCAGGTGGCAGGGCCGGTGCCCCGGGCCCGGGGCTCGAAGGGCTCCCGCTCGAGGACGGGACGTATTCCGCAATGAAGTAAGTAGCGGTCGCCGGTGCCGCAAAAGCCGACAGCAGCACGATCAGGAAGGCAGATTTTTTCATGGCTGGAGCGTCAGGTTGAGGGTGGCGGCGCCTTGCAGGTCGCCCTTGGAAGTCTTGACCAGCGCGGCCTGCGGGCTGCGGCGGCCCACCACGCCCGGGGTGCTGACCAGGCCGCCCTGCAGCAGGCCGATCTCGAAGCGATCGAGCTGCGGCTGCGCCGGGTCGTAGTGGTAGCGGGTCACCGCGACCACGGAGTCGGGCTTCATCATGACCTCGCCGCCGTCGCTGAACTTCACCAGCGCATAGCCGCGGGCTTCGGTGGTGAGGGTATCGCCCTGATGGACCTTGGAGTCGACCGCGAGCAGGGTGCTCACGCCGCCCGGACTGCGCGCGACCACCAGGCCGGCCAGGTGGGTGATGGTGGCGACGTCCTGCGCCAGGGCGGCTTGCGAGACGAGGGCTGCGCCCAGCAGCGTGACCAGGCAGGTGATGCGGTGCGTGTTTTTCATGCGGTGGCTCAGTTGCAAAACGTCTTCGTGAGGGTGTCGTTCTTCGTGCCACTGGCCGCGACCGATCCGGCGATATCGGCGGTCGTGATCGCATCGAGTCGGTTCAGCGCCTGCAGCGAGTTGATCAGCACGTTCGACGGCTGCTGGATGGCCGGGTTGAGCGGCTCGTACGGCGTCGGCGGAGCGAGCGCCTGACACAGCGCCGAATTCGGCGCGATGGTGCACATGTCCGGAGGTGGCGCCGGCGTCGAGGGCGGCGATGTGGGCGTGACGGGTGCGGTGGGTGTCGTCGTCGACCGCACCTGCGCGACCGCGTTGCCCGTCGCCGGGTAGACCACCGACAGCGTGCCGGTGGTTTCCGCCGTCACCACTGCGGGCGCGTTCACCTGCGAAAAGACGCCCGTGACGCCCGCACCGCCGACCAGGAAGTCGGCGAGCACGCCATTCACCGGCATCGCGCCGCCGAGCGTCGACAGGTCGATCGCCCCCGCCAGTTGCACGGCACCGGTGACGCTGAGCAGGTCGGCCGTGGCGCCCGACAGCCGGATCGCGAGCGTGCCCTCAGGGCCCTGGGCGTAGTTGCCGTCGACCGTCAGCGTGCCGACCTGGCCGGCGCCGCCCGGCGCCAGAACGCCGTTGTTGCGCAGCGTAGCGACCGAGGCACCGCCGAGCTCGACGAGGCCGGTGCCGCGGATCACGCCCGCGTTGTAGAGGTCCATGCTGCTGCGCAGTGCCGCGCCGGAGGCGATGTCGATCGTGCCGTGGTTGGTCCAGCTCGTGTCGCCCTCGAGCATGACGCTGCCGCCGGACAAGGTGAGCTGCCCGTTGTTGAGCAGGCTGCCGCTGCCGCTGCCGCTGCCGCCCACGCGCAGCGCGCCGTTGTCGTCGCGCAGGTCGATGACGCCGTTGTTGACCCAGGCGCCCCGGACCGACAGGTCGTTGCCGATCGACACGCGCGCGTTCGCACCGATGTTGACCGTCGCCGCGTTGATGGTCGCGCTGCCGTCGAGCCGCGTGGTGCCGCCGACGATGTTGAGCGTGCCGTTGCCCAGCGCCTCGCCCTGCGACACATCCAACACGCCGCCGTTCAGGTCCAGGTTCGCGTTGAGCGTGGCGGCATGGCCCGCGTCGGTGGTGTTGCCGTAGAAGTTGTTCTTCAGGCTGAGCGCCAGCGCACCGGCACTGCTGGTGATCGGCGCATTGATCTGGATGTCGTTGTGCGCGCGCAGCGTCAGGCTGGCATCCCCACCGGCGGTCTTGGCGATCGCGGCGTTCACCACGATGTTGCCTGGCCCGGTGCCTGCGCTGCCGGTGACCAGCGCCACGCTTGCGCCCGCATTGAGCTGCGCCGTGATCACGTCGGCACCGATCGTGGTGCCGGCCTCGGTCGACACGATGGCGCCGTCTTCCACAGTGGCGCCGCCGCCGCCGCCGGCGATCACTTCCAGATTGGACGGATCGATCAGCCACTGGCCGCCCTGCCCCACCGTCGGCGCGTTCTTCACATCGAGCGACTGGTGGCCCGAGGTGTCCACGAAGCCGCCCGGCCCGGCGCTCCCGGTGGCCGAGACGCGCCCGTCGATGCGCGCGGCCTTGTCGGCCAGCAGGACGATGTGGCCGCCCGAGGTGCCATCGGCATGGATGTCCGAACGCGACGTCGTCTGGAGGTCGGTGGCGCGCAGGAACACCCGGCCGCCCTCGCTCACCGCACTGCTGGCGCTGATCTCGCCCGCGTTGGTCACCAGGCCGGCGGCCAGCCCGATGCGACCCGCGTCGGCCACGATGCGGCCGACGTTCGTCACGTCGCCGCTCGCACCGCTCAGCATGATGGAGACGCCCGGATGCCCCGTGTCGACCAGCTGCACGTTCTGGCCGGCCGCCAGCAACACCTCGCCTTGCGAGGCCTGCAGCGTGCCGGTGTTCTCCACCTTCTGGCCCACCAGGTAGATGCGCCCGCCGGTGGGCGCGGTGATCGCCCCCGCGTTGCTCACGATGCCTGCGTTGCCTGCGGAGGTGAACGTCAGCCGCCCCGCCAGGAAGTCGGCGTCGCTCACGTTGAGCGTGCTGGCGATGAAGCCGCCGACGTCGATGCGAGCGCCCGGCCCCACCATGATGCCGGCCGGGTTGATGAGCCAGAGCGAGCCGTTGGCCTTCACCTGGCCCTGGATCTGCGAGGGGTCGCCGCCGGTCACGCGCGCGAGCAGCGCCGCCGCCGCGCCCGGCTGCCGAATATCGACCAGCCCGGCCGAGCCGACGTTGAAGGTCGAAAAGTTGATCAGCGCCTGGCCGGACGTCTGGTGGATGTGGAGCGTCGTGCCGTTCTGCACGATGGACGCCTGGCCACCGACCACCATGCCGCCGGTGGGCAACGCGCCCATGGCGATCTGCGCCAGCGCGCCGCCGGCGCGGACGGCGCAAAGGGCCGCGACCACCAGGGGCAGGATGCGAAGCTTGAAGGATCTCGTTGTCATGGGGGTGCCTGTTCAGAACGCGACCATCGCGCTCAGGTGGGCGCGCCAGTCGCCGCGCGTTTCGGTGAAGGCGCTGCCGGACGCGAGCACGCGCGCCACGTCCAGGCGCACGCTGAGGTCGCGGGTCCAGCTGTAGCGCGCGCCCACGCCGGCGCTGGCCACGTGGGTGTGGCCTGGCAAATAGGTGCCCGAGGTGTTGCGGTTGGCGCCGTAGCCGGCGTCGACGAACACCAGGCCGCGCAGGTTGCCCGGCAGGCCCGCGCGCGGCCCGAGCTCGGGCGTGTAGAGCTCGGCGTTGAGCACCACGCCGCTGTCCGTGGCCACCGCGCGTTCATCGAAGCCGCGCACCGCGTTCGCGCCGGTCAGGCCGAGCTGCTCGCTCGCCAGCAGCGGTGTGTCGGTGAACTGTGCGTTGCCGGCCAGGCGCATCTGCCAGCCGCTCTCCAAACCCTGCAGGAGCGATGCGCCACCCCGCAGCACCAGGAAGCCGTCGCGCGTGCTGCGGTTCCCCGGCGTCAGGTACGAGTAGCGGTCGGTGCGACCGTCCAGGTTGGTGAAGCGCGCTCCGCTCGCGATGTTGCGCATCAGTCCCACGCTGTACGCCAAGGCCTGGTCCACACCGTCGCGCTGGCCGAAGTAGGTGAGGCTTAACGGCGTGGTCGTGTACGGCACGCAGGACGAGATCGGCGGCGTCGGGCCGGTGATGCTCACACGCTGCCCAGCCACGTCGCAGCGCGAGTCGATGTTCTTGTGGTCCAACCCGAACACGAGCTTCGAGGACGTTTCGCCCGAGCGGCCGAGGAAATGGTTGTAGCGCAGCCCCCAGGTCTCGCCCTTGCCCGTGAAGCCGAGCACGCCACCGAGCGTGGGCGAACTCGAGGGCGTGTTCACGCTCGAGCGGCCGTAGACGAGGTCGACGCTGTCGCCCAGCGCGTACACCGGCACGCGGTAGCCCACGGAATACACGTCCAGGTTCTGGCCCGTCGGGCTGTCCGGCGAGGTCGCGTACGCCAGCGTGCCCACGTGGTCGAGGCCGAAGAGGTTGGCGTGCTGCACGGCGACGCCGGTGCGCCAGCGGCCGCTGGACGCGGTGCCGGTGTTGTCCAGCGTGGCGATAAAGCGCAACGGGCGGTGATCGACCACCGACACCACGGCGTCCACGGTGCCGGGCGCCGCGCCCTCGGCCATCGACACCGACACCTGCTTGGCCGGGTTGTCGTTGGCCAGCTGGATCGACTCGGAGAGATCACGCAGGCGCGGCGCGGTGCCGGGCTTCAGGTTGCCGAGGCTCGCCCGGACGTTGTCGGCGCTGAAGTGCTGGTTGCCCACCACGCTGACCGAGCGCATGACCGCTTCGACGATGCGGATCTGGACCGTGCCGCCAAGGAGTTCCTGCTCGGGCACCGTGACCTTCACCGCGGTGAAGCCGGCATCGACATAGGCCCGCTCGATCGCCTCGACGGCGCGCTGCACATCGCCGAACGCGCGTTGCGGCCCGGTGAGCGGCGCGACGGCGCGCTCGAGGGCGGCGTTCGACACCCGCGTGTTGCCTTCGATCTGGTAGCGGGCGATCTCGAAGCGCGGCACCGCCGCAGAAGGTACCGAATCGGCCGCATGGCCCGAACAGCACGCCAGCGCGCACAGGGCCAGGGCCGTCAGTCGTGACACCGACGGGAAACCACGTGAATCCATGGAAGGTCTCGGGGGGCCGCCCGAAGGTCGCTGCGGCGGATGGTTTGAAGCCGGACATGACCGACGTCAAGACCGCCTCCCGTATGCGCCTTGCGGCCCGCACGGGTAGTAACGAATGGTAACACTCTGCGCTACGACGAAGGGCGATTCGCCAGCGCCCAGGCGACATGTTCGCGCACCAGCGCGTCCGGGTCGTCGATGCGTGTGGCCAGTGCCTCGCGGCTGCCGGGTTGGCCCGCGCGCAGCGCATTGCCCAGCGCCACGGCAATGTTGCGCAGCCAGCGCGCATGGCCGATGCGGCGAATCGGGCTGCCTTCGGTGTGGCGCAGGAACTCGTCCTCTGTCCACGCGAACAGGTCGGCCAGCTGACGGCCGGTGAGCCCGTCGCGAGCATCGAAATCGGGCAGCGCGCTCTTCTTCGCGAACTTGTTCCAGGGGCAGATCAGCTGGCAGTCGTCGCAGCCGTAGATGCGGTTGCCGATCAACGGACGCAGCTCGACCGGGATCGCACCCGGGTGCTCGATGGTCAGGTACGAGATGCAGCGTCGCGCGTCGAGCCGCTGCGGCGCGACGATGGCCTGCGTCGGGCAGACATCGATGCAGGCGCTGCAACTGCCGCAATGCGGCGTGACCGGTGCGCTTTCGGGCAACGCCATGTCGAGGTAGATCTCGCCCAGGAAGAACATCGAGCCGGCGTCGCGGTCCAGCACCAGCGTGTGCTTGCCGCGCCAGCCCTGGCCGCTGCGCGACGCGAGTTCGGCTTCCATCACCGGCGCCGAATCGGTGAACGCGCGATGGCCGAAGGGCCCCACCTCCTGTGCGATGCGCTCGGCCAGTTTCGCGAGCCGGTTGCGCAGCACCTTGTGGTAGTCGCGGCCCCGTGCGTACAGCGACACGATCGCCTCGCCGGGCCGCGTCAGCCGGTCGAACTCGACCGCCTGCCAGTCGTCGGGCGTGGCGCGCGGCAGGTAGTCCATGCGCGCGGTGATGACCGACACCGTGCCCGGCACCAGTTCGGCCGGGCGGGCGCGGCGCATGCCGTGGGCGGCCATGTAATGCATCTCGCCATGGAACCCTTGGGCCAGCCATTGCATCAGACCGGCCTCGGCGCTCGACAGATCGATGCCCGCGACGCCGATTTGGGAGAATCCCAGTTCCCGGGCCCAGGCCTGAATCCGATTGACGAGTTGATGGCTGCCGTTCACCTGCCGATTGTAGAAACGCGAAGCGTCACCCTCACGTGGCACGGCGAAGCCGACACCGAGGCCTTCGCGCGCGCGCTCGCCGCGGCCCCGGCGTCGCGCGATGCCTTCATCGCGCTGCAGGGCGACCTGGGCGCCGGCAAGACCACCTTCGTGCGGCACCTGCTGCGCGCGCTCGGCATCACGGGACGCATCAAGAGCCCGACCTATGCGGTCGTCGAGCCGCACGAAGCGCCCGACGGGCTGCCCATCTTCCATTTCGACTTCTACCGTTTCAGCGACCCACGCGAGTGGGAAGACGCGGGCTTTCGCGACCTCTTCGCGGGCCCCGGCCTCAAGCTGGCGGAGTGGCCGGACCACGCCGCGGGCCACCTGCCGCCCGCGGACCTCACCCTTAAGATCGAAGCCATGACCGACGACACCCGCACCGTCCAACTGACCGCCGGCACGCCGCGCGGCCACACGCTGCTGGCGGCCGCCGCCGCATGAAGAAGGCGCAACCCGTCACCCCTTCGCCGCGCCGCGCCTTCCTCAAGGCCGGCAGCCTGGTGCTGTTGCTGGGCGTGCAGGAGATCGCGCGCGGCGCGACCATCATGGCCGTGCGCGTCTGGCCCGCCAACGACTACACGCGCGTCACCATCGAATCCGACGGTCGCCTGCAGACGCAGCAGCTCACGGTGGGCAGCCCGCCGCGGCTGGCCGTCGACATCCAGGGCATCGAACTGAACCCGGCGCTGCGCGATCTGGTCGGCAAGATCAAGCCCGGCGACCCCTTCATCGACGGACTGCGCGTCGGCCAGTTCGCGCCCGGCGTGGTGCGCATCGTGTTCGACCTGAAGCAGGCGGTGCAGCCGCAGGTGTTCTCGCTGGCGCCGATCGCCGCGTACCGGCACCGGCTGGTGCTCGATCTGTACCCGGAACGGCCGGTCGACCCGATGGAAGCGCTGATCGCCGAGCGCCTGCGCGATGCGCCGCGCGCGGGCAGCGACACCGCCGTGGCGGGCATCGCGCCGCGCGACCAGGCCACGCTCGGCGCGCCCGCGCCAACGCCGGCGGCCCCGCCCGGCGCCGATCCGCTGGGCGACCTGATGACGCGGCAAGCCGTGCGACCGGGACCGCCGGCCTCCGGCGCGCCGCCGCTGGTGGCGCCGCCCGTCTTGCCGCCGATGGTGGCGGCCGCACCGCCGCGGCCCGCCGCGCCCGTGCCCGCATTACCGGCGCGCAGCGCACCACCCGCCACAGCCACGGCCAGCCGCACCGACCGCATCATCATCGTCGCGCTCGACCCGGGCCACGGCGGCGAAGACCCGGGCGCCATCGGCCCTGCCGGCACGCGCGAAAAGGACATCGTGCTGCAGGTGGCGCACCGACTGCGCGAGCGCATCAACGCCGCCAGCGTGAACGGCAGCCCGATGCGCGCCTTCCTCACGCGCGACGCCGATTTCTTCGTGCCGCTGGGCGTGCGCGTGCAGAAGGCGCGGCGCGTGCAGGCCGACCTGTTCATCAGCATCCACGCCGACGCGTTCACCACGCCGGCGGCCAGCGGCGCGAGCGTGTTCGCGCTCAGCCAGTCGGGCGCCTCCAGCAGCGCCGCGCGCTGGATGGCCAACAAGGAGAACCAGGCCGACAAGGTCGGCGGGCTCAACGTCGGCGAGCACGAGGTGCAGGTGCAGCGGGCCCTGCTGGACATGAGCACCACGGCGCAGATCAACGACAGCCTCAAGCTCGGCAGCGCCATGCTTGGCGAGATCCGCAACATCGGTGCGCGCCTGCACAAAGCCAGCGTCGAGCAGGCCGGGTTCGCGGTGCTGAAGGCGCCCGATATTCCCAGCGTGCTGGTGGAGACGGCCTTCATCAGCAATCCGGGCGAGGAAGCCAAGCTGCGCAGCTCCCAGTACCAGGAAGACCTGGCCGATGCGCTGATGCGCGGCATCCAGCGCTATTTCGCGCAGAACCCGCCGCTGGCGCGCAGCCGGCAACTCTGAGCCAGGCTGTCCCTCAGCGATCGCGCGCCCTGTCGCGCACAGCCCGGCGGCCTGTTCCTACAGGCGTGCCGAGCGTGGTCAAGACAATGGCGTCACAACATCATCGAAAGGTGGACACCATGAAGATTCGTCTCTTGTTCAGTACGGCCGCGGCCGCTTCCCTCATGGCCCTGGTCGGCTGCGCCGGTACGGGCCCCAATCAGCAGATCGGCGTGGCAGGCGGTGCCGTCGGCGGTGCCTTGCTGGGCAACGCGATCGGCGGCAGCACGGCAGCAACCGTCGGCGGTGCGGCCATCGGCGGCTTGGTGGGCAACGAAGTCGGACGCAACGTTGACCAGCGTAATCAGCAGCGCTACTACCCGAACAACGGCCCCCGGTATTGAAGTGCTGCAGGCCCAGTCGAAAGGCGCACCTCGGTGCGCCTTTTTACGTTGGGAGTTCGCTCAGGGTTGAGGCTGGCTTGCGGCCCGCACCTTCTCTGCCCGACCGGCGCGCCAGGCGCCGAAGATGGCGATCAGGCCCGGCACCAGAATCAAGCCCCAGATGATCTTCTCCAGGTGTTCGCGCACCAGCGGCAGGTTCCCGAAGAAATAGCCCGCGGTGCCGATGCCCAGCACCCAGATCAGCGCCCCGACCACATTGAACAGCGTGAACTTGGCGCGGTTCATTTCGGCCACGCCGGCGACGAAGGGCGCGAAGGTGCGGATGAAGGGCATGAAGCGCGCGAGGATGATGGTCACGCCGCCGTAGCGTTCGTAGAACGCATGCGCCTGGTTGAAGGCCTTCTTGTTGAAGAAGCGGGAGTCTTCCCACTGGAACACCTTCGGCCCGAGGTAGCGCCCGATGCTGTAGTTGCACTGGTCTCCGAGGATGGCCGCCACGATCAGCACGGTGCAGGCGATCGGAAAGCTCATCAACCCGATGCCGCACAGGGCGCCGACGATGAAGAGCAACGAATCGCCCGGGAGGAAGGGCATGACCACCACACCCGTTTCGACGAACACGATGGCGAAGAGCAGCGCATACACCCAGGGCCCGTAGGCGATCACGAAGGCCTCGAGGTGTTTGTCGATGCGGAGAATGAAATCCAGAAGAAAGTGCACGATGTCCATGGCGCGCATTATCCCGATGCCCACTTCTAGAATGCCCCGGTGAGTGCCCTTCCTTCCTCTCTGCCCATTTCCTCCGGCGCCGACGCCCCCTCCCGCCGGCCCATCCGCGAGCTGCCCGACGAGCTGATCAGCCAGATCGCCGCGGGCGAAGTGGTGGAGCGCCCCGCCTCGGTGGTGCGCGAGCTGGTCGACAACGCACTCGACGCGGGCGCCACGCAGGTCACGGTGCGGCTGTCGGCCGGCGGCGTGCGTCTGATCTCGGTGGAAGACGACGGCCACGGCATCCCGCGCGACGAACTCTCGGTCGCCCTGCGCCGCCACGCCACCAGCAAGATCGCCAGCCTGGGCGACCTCGAGACCGTCGGCACCATGGGCTTCCGCGGCGAGGCGCTGGCCGCCGTCAATTCGATCGCCGAACTCACGCTGCACTCGCGCGCGCGCGATGCCGATGCGGCCTATGCGCTCGATGGCCGCACGGGCGAACTGCGCCAGGTCGCGCGCTCGGTCGGCAGCACGGTCGAAGTGCGCGAACTGTTCTACGCCACGCCGGCCCGGCGCAAGTTCCTCAAGACCGATGCCACCGAGCTCGCGCACTGCGTCGAGGCCGTGCGTCGGCATGCGCTGGCGCGGCCCGATGTCGGCTTCGCCGTGTGGCACGAGGGCAAGCTGGTCGAGCAATGGCGCGCGACGACCGAGCGCGACCCGCGCCTGGCCGATGCGCTGAGCGACGACTTCGTCTCGCGCAGCGTCGCGGTCGAGCATGGGCTGGGCGCCGTGCGGGTCGAAGGCCGCGCCGGCATTCCCGATGCGGCCCGCGCGCGCGGCGATCAGCAGTTCTTCTACGTCAACGGCCGCTTCGTGCGCGACAAGGTGCTCAACCATGCCGTGCGCAGCGCCTACGAGGACGTGCTGCACGGCCAGCGCCAGCCGGTGTATGCGCTCTACCTGACCATCGACCCGGCGCGGGTCGACGTCAACGTGCACCCGACCAAGATCGAGGTGCGCTTCCGCGACGGCCGCGAGGTGCACCAGGCGGTGCGCCAGGCGGTCGAGAAGGCGCTGGCGGCGCCGCGTGCCGGCGAGGCCGAAACGCCAGCCGCCGCGCCGCTGTTCCCGGCAGCCCCTGCCGCCGCCCTCGCACCGGGCGCCCCCGCCTGGACCCAGCCGCGCATGCATTTCGCCGCCGAGCGCGGCATCGGCGACGCCGCCGCGATGTGGCCTGGTGCACCCGCTGCAGCCCCGGTCACCCCACGAACCTGGGCCGACATCCTGCCCGGCGGACCGGCAACCAGTGCGCCGATGGCACCCGTGCCCGACCCGGACACGGCGCCGATCTGGCCGCTGGGCCGCGCCTTGGCGCAGCTGCACGGTATCTACATCCTGGCCGAGAACGCCCAGGGTCTGGTCATCGTCGACATGCACGCCGCGCATGAGCGGATCGTCTACGAGCGGCTCAAAACCCAGCTCGACGGTGCGGCGATCAGCAGCCAGCCCTTGCTGATTCCCGCAACTTTTGCGGCCACGCCCCAGGAAGTCGCCACCGCGGAGGCCTGCGCCGCTGTACTGCCCACGCTTGGACTGGAGATCACACCGTTCTCGCCACGCACCCTGGCGGTGCGCGCCGTGCCGGGCACGCTCGCCGACGGCGACCCAGTCGAGCTGGCGCGCAGCGTGCTGGCCGAACTGGCCCAGCACGACGCCAGCACCGTGGTGCAGCGCGCCCAGAACGAGCTGCTCGGCACCATGGCCTGCCACGGCGCGGTGCGCGCCAACCGCAAGCTGACCTTGGACGAGATGAATGCCTTGCTGCGCCAGATGGAGGAAACCGAGCGGTCCGACCAGTGCAACCATGGCCGTCCCACGTGGCGCCAGCTCTCCGTGCGGGAGCTGGACGGGCTTTTTTTGCGCGGTCGGTAACAAAAGTCACCTCAGGGTTTCCGATCGTCATCGGCCCGGCGGGCACGCACGTTGCATAGGCTCCCTGTCGGAACTTTCCGACGTCGTCGCCTGTCTGTCTGCCACGCATGAAACACTGGTCTCTGTTCGCCACGGCCACTGCGGCCCTCGCCTTGTTGGCCGGCGGTTGCTCGACGCTCGACGAGCGCCAGCGCGAGTGGATCTTCCAGCCTAGCGACCGCAGCTGGGGCAATGCCGAGTCCATGACCGAGGGCATGGACCATGTCTGGATCGATTTCAAGTCCAGCGTCACCGGTGAGCCGGCGCGGCTGCATGGCCTCTGGCTGGGCGGTGCACCGCAATCGGCCGACACCCCCGTCCTGCTGTACCTGCACGGCGCCCGCTACAACGTGGCCGGTTCGGCGCCGCGTATGCGGCGAATGCATGACCTGGGCTTCTCGGTGCTGGCCATCGACTACCGCGGCTTCGGCAAGAGTTCGGCCGGCCTGCCCTCCGAAGCCACGGCACGCGAGGACGCCCGCGCCGCCTGGACCTGGCTGGCCGCGCACCACCCGAAGCAGCATCGCTACATCTTCGGCCACTCGCTCGGTGGCGCCATCGGCATCGACCTGGCCGCCAGCGTGAAGGACGAGAGCGGCACCATTGTCGAGAGCACCTTCACCTCCATCGCCGACGTGGTGAGCAGCTTCAAATGGGGCTGGCTGCCCTTCAGCGCGCTGATCACCCAGCGCTTCGAGGCAATCAGCAAGGTCCAGGACATCGGTGCGCCGCTGCTGGTGGTGCACGGCACCGCCGACAGCCTGATCAACCCGACGCTCGGCCGCAAGCTCTACGAGGCGGCCACGGTCCCCAAGATGTTCGTGCTGGTCGAAGGCGGCTCGCACCACAACACCAACTCGGTCGGCGCGGCGCAGTACCGGGCGGCGCTGTCGCAGCTGTTCCGCATGAAGCCGCCAGGCGCTACCGACGTGGCCGGCCACAACGCCAGCGCCATCTGAGTGGCGGCTGCGGTCTTCGCCGCTTCTCATTTGTTACCCTCGGGCGCATGCCGCCCTCTTCGCCTGCACCGGCCGCCTCACCCTCCGCGCGGCCGACCCTCGGCATGTCGCCGGCATTGCTGGTCGTCACGCTGGCCCTGCTGCTGGGCATCCAGCCCGTCACCACCGATCTCTACCTGCCCGCGCTGCCGGCGCTGACCAGCGGCTTCGGCGCGCCGGTGGCGGATGCGCAACTCACGCTGACCGCGCTGCTGCTGGCGTTCGGCTGCTCCCAACTGCTGTTCGGGCCGCTGTCCGACCGCTTCGGCCGCCGGCCGGTGTTGCTGTGGGGCCTGGCGGCTTATGTGCTGGCGGCCGTCGGCGCCGCGCTGGCCCCGTCGATGGCGCTGTTGATCGGCTGGCGCACGCTGCAGGGCGCGGCCATGGGCGCGTCGGTGATGGCGGCCCGCGCCATCGTGCGCGACCTGTACCAACCGGTCGATGGCGCGCGCGTGATGTCCCGGGCCCTCACGGGCCTGGGCGTGATCGCGTGTCTTTGCGCCCCGATCGGCGGGCTGGTCTCCGACCTGGCCGGCTGGCGCGTCGCGCTGCTCGTGCCGGCGCTGTTCGGCGCTGTGGCGCTCGCGCTGGTCGCCTGGCGCTTCGACGAATCGCTGGCCCGCCGCGACCCGCAGGCGCTTCAGCCCGCCATGCTGGTCCGCACCTGGGCGACGGTGCTGCGCCACCCGACCTTCCTGGCCTTCTGCGCGCTCACGACTGCGTCGTACGCCCTGCTCTTCACCTTTCTGGCCGCCTCGTCCTTCGTGTTCATCCAGGTGCTGGGCCTGACGAAGACGCAATACGGCCTGGTGATGCTGTGGAATTCACTCGCGTACATCGGCGGCACCTTCGTCTGCCGCCACTGGCTGGCGCGCCATGGCGTGCGCCGCAGCGTGGCGCGCGGCGCGGTGCTCACGCTGTCGGGCGGCTTGCTGATGGCCGGGCTGGCCTTCGCGGGCGTCCACTCGACGGCGGCGATCGTCGGTCCGCTCACGCTCATCATGCTGGGCCATGGCGTGCACCAGCCCTGCGGCCAGAGCGGCGCGCTCGGCCCGTTTCCGCAGGCGGCGGGGGCGGCCTCTGCACTCAACGGCTTCGTCATGATGCTGGCCGCCTTCGGCGTCGGCGGCTGGCTGGGCACGCACCTGGACGGCACGGTGTTCCCGCTGACCTACGGGATGGGGTTCTGGAGCGTCTGCGTGGCGCTGCTGGCGTGGACGGTGGTGCAGAAGCATGGTTGAACGCGCCCTGCGCTACGCCGCCATCGCCGGCCCGACCGCGTCGGGCAAGACCGCCGCCGCACTGGCCGTGGCGACGCGCCGGCCGGTCGAGATCGTCAGCGTCGACTCGGCGCTGGTCTACCGCGGCATGGACATCGGCACCGCCAAGCCCACGCCGGCCGAGCGCGCCGCGGTGCCGCACCACCTGATCGACATCCGCGACCCGCGCGAGGTCTACAGCGCCGCGGCCTTCGTGGCCGATGCGACGCGCCTCATCGGCGAGATCACGGCACGCGGCCACCTGCCGCTGCTGGTCGGCGGCACGATGCTGTACTTCAAGGCGCTGGCCGATGGCATCGACGCGATGCCCGCGGCCGACCCGGCCGTGCGCGCCACGATCGAGGCCGATGCTGCCCTGCACGGCTGGCCCGCGATGCATGCGCGCCTCGCGGAGGTCGACCCGGTGACGGCCGCACGGCTCGCGCCCAACGACAGCCAGCGCATCCAGCGCGCGCTGGAGGTCTGGCACACGAGCGGCCAGCCGCTGTCGCACTTTCATGCGGCCGGCAAGGCCGCATCGGCCACCGATCGACCGGTGTGCGCGCTGCTGGTCACCCTCGAACCCACCGAGCGCGCCTGGCTGCATGGCCGCATCGCCGAACGTTTCGACGCCATGCTGGCCGGCGGCTTCGTGGCCGAAGTGCAGTCCCTGCGCGCGCGCGGCGATCTCGACCCCGACCTGCCGTCGATGCGCTGCGTGGGCTACCGCCAGGCCTGGGAAGCGCTCGACGGCGATTTCCCCATGGCCGAACTGCGCGAGCGCGGCATCGCGGCCACGCGCCAGCTCGCCAAGCGCCAGATCACCTGGTTGCGCAGCATGCCGCAACGCCACGTCATCACCGCCGAGGCACCCGACGCCACCGCGCAGGTGGTCGACCGCATCCTGGAAGTTCAATGACCCTGCATGTCGAAGGCCTGGCCAAGCGCTACGGCGACGCGACCGTTTTCGCCAACGTCTCGCTCGACGTGGCGCCCGGCGAGTTCGTCGCCATCGTCGGCGAATCGGGCGTCGGCAAGTCGACGCTGCTCAACTGCATGGCCGGCCTCGACCACTGGGACGCCGGCCGCATCGTGCACAACGGCACCGACATCGGCGCGCTCGACGCCGAGGCCTGTGCGCTCTGGCGCCGCAGCCACGTCGGCTTCGTGTTCCAGGCCTTCCACGTGCTGCCGCACCTCGACGTGGCGCAGAACGTGGCGCTGCCGCTGATGTTGCTGAAGCAGCGCGACGACGCGCGCGTGGCCCGCATGCTCGAGGTGGTCGGCCTGGCCGGCTTCGGCGCGCGGCTGCCGCAGCAGTTGAGCGGCGGCCAGTTGCAGCGCGTCGCGATCGCCCGCGCGCTGGTGCACCGCCCCGCCCTGCTGCTGGCCGACGAGCCGACCGGCAACCTCGACCCGACGACGGCGGCCAAGGTGATGGACGTGCTGCTCGCGCAAACGCGCGAGCATGGCGCGTCGCTGGTGCTCGTCACGCATTCGGAAGCGGCTGCGGCGCGCGCCGACCGGGTGCTGCATCTGACGACGCAAGGCATCCGCGGCACCGCGTCGAACCCATAGAAAAAGCCGCTGCCTTTCGACAGCGGCTTCGTTCATGCCGACGCAGCGGCGACGGACTCAGAGCGATGCGCCCGTGGTGTTGCGCGCGGCGTCACGGGCCTCGGCACGGACCGTCGCACGGTCGACCTGGCCGACGGTCGGTGCCGGGAAGCCATACAACGCAGCATCGCTGTAGATGTCCCCTTGACGTGCCGCCTGGCTGGCCTGGCTGCGCACGGTGGCGCGGTCCAGGGTCGAGTTCATCAGCGGCGTGACTCCGCCGGACGCGGCGTCGCCAAACACATCGCCTTCGCGGGCAACGACACGCGCCTGGCCGGCGACCTCGGCACGGCTCACGGTCGAATGGACGGTCTGCACGCCCTGGTACGTTTCGGCCTGCACGCCGCCAGACACGCCGAGGAGAGAGAGAACGACAGCGCCGAGAAATTGCGAGGTCTTCGTTTGCGAGGTCTTCATGATGATTCCTTCAGGAGTTGGGATGAATTTCGAACCGGTATCGGGGGGCGCCGTCCTCTTGATGGGGGCGGCCACCACGCTCGGTGCCTAGCTCACCCAGATCAGCTTTCCATCGCTCGATGTCTGCTGCTCTGTTGGAATGAATTGTCCGGCGGGTATCGCTCGCCGACACGGCCCGAAAAGAACCACGGTGTTCGCCGGAACGAAACAATCGCGGCCGAGGATGCGTTGCCATCGGCCTTGCGGAGGGGCCCTGGCTATCCGGCTCATGAAGATCTTCAACCCCGGGGCAAGTCTTGCCGGGCCATCATGGCGGCAAGGAGAAATGCCATGAAAACACTTCGTCTCTGGGTCGGCAGCGCCGTCTCGCTGTCGGGCGCCGTGATCCTTTTGTCCCGACTGTTCTGACGTGGGCGACGTCAGGGCGTCGCGCAGGTCGCGCCAGGGTTCTGCTGCAACTGCGCGACGTGCCGGGCGATGGCGTCCGACGCCTTCGATGCGACGCGCTGCGCGCCTTGCGCCAGCGCATCGATGCCGTTGCCGACAGGCTCGGCGGTGCGCCACTGGCAGGTCGCGCTGAGGTCGGCATCGGAGCGGCGCACGGTCCAGCTCAAGGCTGCATCGACGCGCGTGTTCTCCACCGCGTCGAACTGCTGCACCTGCACCGCGATGCGCCACGCCGGCGTGCTCGGCTGGCGGCCACCCTTCGTCACGTCGATGGCACCCAGCCGCGCCGCGATGCCGCTCGACAGCGCATCGCGCAACTCGTTCTCGAAGGAGGACGACCAGCGATGCTGCTCGAGCAATGACACCTCGGCGCTGCGGCCACCGGCGGGGTGCACGACCATCTGCGGCCGGGCCAGCCGCTCGGGCACCGCAACCGGCGCCAACTCGATGAACACCGGCGTGCCCGCCGCGGGCGCCGCGCTCGACGATGCACCGGGCGCAGCCAGCGTGTAGTAGCGGTCTGGCGCGCTGGCACAGCCTGCGATGAGCACGGCGGCCGCGAGGCACACGCCGGCGAGAGAGGTCGGATGTCGCATCATTTCTTCGTGTCTTCCGGTTTGCCGCGCAGCAGCGATTCGGGATGGCGCTCGAGGTAGTCGGTCAGCACGCGCACGGAGCCTGCGGCCCGTGTCAGCTCCTGCAGCGTTTGGCGCATGTCCTGCTGCAGCGGCGAATCCTGCGCGAGCGTGCGCTCGGCCGAATTGATCGTCTTGCGCGCGTCCTTCATCGCCGCCGTGATCTCGGGCGACACGTCGTTGTTGAGCGTGCGCGCGAGCTGCTCGGCGCTCACCAGCGTCTTGTTGAGCGTGGCGAGCGCTGCGCGCACGTCGGTGCCGATCTGCTCGAACGGAATCTTGTTCAGCTTGGTCGCGATCTCCTGCACCTGCGACTGCAGCTCGTCGAGGCTGTTGGGCAGGGTCGGCATCTCGAGCGGGTTCTTCTCGACGTCGACCACCACCTTGGGCGCCTTGGGGAAGAAGTCGAGCGCGATGTAGTTCTGCCCCGTCAGGAGATTGCCCGTGCGCATCTGCGCGCGCAGCCCCTTGCTGATGAGGAACCGCAAACGCTGCTGCTGCGAGAAGCGCGACTCCTCGGGCTCGCCGGTGGCACGGGTGTGCAGCCGGTCCGGGTACACCGTGACCAGCACGGGCATGCGGAACTCGCGCTCGGTGCGGTCGAAGCGGATGCCGATCGACTTGACCTCACCGATGACCACGCCGCGGAAGTCGAGCGGCGCGCCCGGCGAAAGGCCACGCAGCGACTGGTTGAAGTACAGCAGCATGGTCTGCGCCGGACCGTCCGGTGGCTTCATCGCAGCGCCCTCGTCTTCGGCCAGCGCGAAGGCGGTGTTCTCGCCGGCGACGGGTCCGTTCTCGCTTTCCGGCGCGCCGAAGGCGATGCCCCCGAGCAGGATGGTGGCGAGCGACTGCGTGCGAAGCGTGATGCCGCTGGCGTTGAGCCGCATGTCGAGCCCGCTGGCCTGCCAGAAGCGCGAGTTGCCGCCGACGAACTTGTCGTACGGCGCGTTGACGAATATGCGCAGCGTCACACCGCGCCCGTCTTCGTTCAGCTCGTAGGCCGCGACCTGGCCGACCTTGATGCGGCGGTAGTACACGGGCGAGCCGACGTCGAGCGAGCCGATATCCGGCGCGCGCAGCAGGAACTGCTTGCCCGACGCGTCACGCGTCACGATGGGCGGCACCTCCAGACCGGTGAATTCCTTGGCGCTCTCTTCCGAGGTGCCGGCATCCACGCCGATGTACGCGCCGGACAGCAGCGTGCTCAAGCCGGAAATGCCCGAGGTGTCGAGGCGCGGCCGCACCACCCAGTAGCGCGTGTCCTGCGCTGTGAAGGCCTCCGTGTCTTTGTTCAGCTGCAGCGTCACGCGCACATGCGAACGGTCGCTCGACAGTCGCAGGCTCTGCACCACGCCGATCTGCACGTCCTTGTACTTCACCGCGGTCTTGCCGGCCTCCAGGCCTTCGGCGGTCCTGAATGTCAGCACCACCTCGGGCCCGCGATCGATCAGGATGCGCGCCACCAGGAAGATGCCGACCAGCGCGGCCACCACCGGAATCAGCCAGATCAGCGAAGGCATCCAGTCGCGGCGCCGGGCCACGCGCGGCGGCGGCAGCCTGCCCGAATCCGCCGGCGCGGGACGTGGATCGTTTTCACTCATGTGCGTACTTCCCTTGTGTGTTCATCGTCATCGGTCGCGCCGTCCCAAGTGAGCTTGGGGTCGAAGCTCAACGACGCGAGCATCGTGAGCACCACCACCGCGCCGAAGGCCGCAATGCCGACACCTGCCGTGATTTCGGCGAAGCCCTGGATGCGCACCAGCCCGGCCAGCAGCGCGACCACGAACACGTCGAGCATCGACCAGCGGCCGATGATCTCGATCACGTGATAAAGCTTGGCCCGCTCGGCGCGCCGCCAGTTGCTGCGCCGCTGCGCGCTCACCACCAGCACGAACAGGGCTGCCAGCTTGAAGAGCGGCACCAGGAAGCTGGCGACGAAGACGATGGCGGCCAGCCCGTAGGCACCGGTCACCCAAAAATAGATGACGCCGCTCATGATGGTGTCGTCGCTCGTGCCGAACAGCGTGCGGGTGATCATCACCGGCAGCAGGTTGGCCGGCAGGTACATCACGCAGGCCGCGATCAGGAGGGCCCAGGTGCGATTGAGGCTGTCGGTCTTGCGGATGTGCAGCGGCGTGCCGCAGCGGCCGCAGCGCGCGCCGTCTTCGGCGTCCTGCCACACCGTGCCGCAGTGGCGGCAGCCGATCAGGCCGCTGTCGATGGCCCGCGCCGGCGGCGGCGTCACGCGGATTCCTCGCGCCCGAGGGCACCGGCCTCGGAGGCATCCTTGCCCATCGCGCCCTCGGCCATCTCCCAGAAGCCCCGCGGGTCGAAGGCCAGCACCGCCGTGAGCAGCACCGTCAGCGCCATGAAGGCATAGAGCGCCGGGCCGGGCAGCACCGTCGCCATGCTCGAGAGCTTGACCAGCGCCACCAGCACGCCCAGCAGGAAGACTTCGATCATTCCCCAGGGCCGCAGCGACTGCATGGTGCGCACCAGCCAGGCGAAGCCGGCCACCACGCGATCCTGCCGGCGCAAGGGCACCAGCAGCCACAGCAGAATCAGCAGCTGCAGCAGCGGAAAAAGGATGGTCGTGGCCAGCACCAGCAGTGCCACCATCGACATGCCCTCGCCCGCCAGCGCCACCACGGCGCCGGCCAGCGTGGTCTGGCTGCGCAACCCACGCAGCTCGATCTCGACAATCGGGAACAGGTTGGCCACGCCGAACATGATCAGTCCGGCCACGGCGAGGGGCAGGATTCGCTCCTTCTGGCCGCCCAGGTGACGCTCCAACTCGGTGCCGCAGACCGGGCACCGGGCGACTTCGCGCTCCCGCAGCGACGCGCGGCCATAGACTGCGTCGCAGCCCTCGCAAACGATCGCCTCGGGAATTTCCTTCATTTGGCGCGAGCTTAATGGCCTGAGGACGGAGACACCCTCAGACGAAGGCTGCTGCAGATGCCAGCCAATGCCGCGCAGCTCGCGGCCAACACCAGCGCGATGATCGGTCCTCGGCCTTCCTGGGGTGTCCAGACGCTGAACACGGCCGCGATGATGACCGCACCGAGGGTCTGGCCGGTCAGGCGCGCGGTCCCCAGCATGCCGCTGGCCGCGCCGCTGCGATGCCGCGGCGCCGAGGTGACGATGGTGTGGTTGTTGGGAGACTGGAACAAGCCGAACCCGATGCCGCACAGCGCCATGCGCCAGGCGATGTCCAGGTCGCCCGGCTGCGCCGGCAGCGCCGCGAGCAGCGCCAGCCCGCAGGCCAGCAGGCCCAGCCCGATGCCGCCGAGCAGCCCGTCGGGGTAGCGGCCGATCAGCCGCCCGACGATCGGCGCCATCACGACGATGGCCAGCGGCCAGGCCGTGATCAGCAGGCCCGCCTGGAGGTGCGTGCGCCCGTACACGTCGAGCAGCAGGAAAGGCAGCGCGATGTACGACAGCATCTGCGCAGTAAAAGCGGCCACCGAGGTGCCCATCGACAGCGCGAAGACCGGAATTCGCAGCAGGTCGACCGGGAACAGCGGCAGCGCCATCGTGCGTTGGCGGCGCAGGTAGACGAAGCCGACGAGCAGCCCGGCGCCCAGCAGCGCCCAGGCCATGGGCGTCGTGCCTGTGGCGCCATCTTGGCGCACGCTCAGGCGGTCGACGCCCAGGAAGACAAGCGCGAACATCGCGATGTTGAGCAGCACGTCGACGGCCGAGAAACGCGTGCCCGAGGCGGTGGCGGCGCGCGGGTTCGACGGCAGCGCGCGCAGGCCGATCGCCAGCACCACGAGACCGAGCGGCACGTTCAACGCGAAGAGCCAGGGCCACGAAGCCACCGACAGGATCGAGGCCGCCACCGACGGGCCGGCGACGGACGCCGTGGCCACCACCATCGAATTGATCGCCATGCCGCGCCCCAGTTGCGACGATGGGTAGATGAGCCGCACCAGCGCCGCGTTCACGCTCATGATGCCGGCGGCGCCCAGGCCCTGCAGCGTGCGCGCCGCGATCAGCGTCCCCATCGAATTCGACAGCACGGCCGCGAGCGAGGACACAGTGAACAGCGCCATGCCGAGCAGGTAGATGCGGCGATAGCCGAACAGGTCGCCCAGCGACGCGAGCGGCAGCAGCATGACCAGGATCGCGATCTGGTAGGCGTTGACCACCCAGATCGCGTGCGACGCGCTCGCGCCCAGCTCGCGCGCGATGCTGGGAAGCGCGAGGTTCATGATCGTGCCGTCGAGCACCGCGACCGCGATGCCGAGGATGATGACGGCCATCGCACGCCCGCGCTGCGGCGAAGGCAGGCCGTCGGGCACGGCGGCGGCATCGGTCACGTTCGTTGTGGCCGGCAGGACGGTCGTCATCACGCGCTCCGACGAGCGGACGCGTAGGTTTGCGAGGCGCTACCCCCGAGCGTCAGCCAGGTCAGCAGCACCGCCACCAACGCGCCGCCGGCCATGCCCGCCACCATCGGCAACGGCCGCCCGTCGGTGAACAGGCCGACGATGGCCATGACCACCGCACCGGTCAGCATCTGCAGCGTGCCCAGCAACGCCGACGCGGTGCCGGCGATGGCGCCGTGCTTCTCGAGCGCGAGCACCGACGTGGTCGGGATCACCAGCCCCATCAGGCCGCTGGCGATGAAGTACAGCACCAGCAGCACCCACATCGAATCGCCGCCCATCAGGAAGTACACGAACATCGCCACCATCACCGCACCGCAGGCCGCGACCGCGCCCTTGACGACATGCACCAGGCCGAAACGCTCCCCCAGCGGCCCGTTGAACTGCGCCGCGGCGAAAAAGGCAGCGGCGTTCACGCCGAAGGCGATGCTGTAGACCGTCGGCGACAGGCCGTAATGGTCGATCAGCACGAAGGACGAGTTCGCGAGGTAGGTGAAGAAGCCGGCCATCGCGAAACTGCCGATGAAGACCAGGCCCAGGTAGTGCCCGTCGCGCAGCAGCACGCCATAGGCGCTCAGCGCGCTGCGCAGGCTGCTCTCCACGCGCTGGTCGGCGGTGCGCGTTTCGGTGAGTGACGTGGCGATCAGCACCAGCCCCGCGATGGCGGCGATCGTCACCGCCCAGAACACGCCGCGCCACCCCGCCACCGCGATCACGCCGCTGCCCACCAGCGGCGCGAGGATGGGCGAGATGCTGAAGACCAGCATGAGCAACGACATCAGCCGCGCCGCATCGTTGCCGGTGTGCAGGTCGCGCACCACCGCCCGCGGGATCGCCATGCCGGCCGCTGCACCCAGGCCCTGCAGGAAGCGCAGCACGATCAGCGTCTCGATGTTCTCGGCCAGCGCACAGCCCACGCTGGCGATGGCGAAGAGCACGAGGCCGAAGTACAGCGGCGGCTTGCGCCCGACCATGTCCGACACCGGGCCGTAGAACGGCTGGCCGGCTGCCAGCGCCAGAAAGAAAACGGTGAGGCTCATCTGCACCGAGCCGATGTCGGCACGCAGGCTGGTGCCGATGGCCGGCAGCGCCGGCAGGTACATGTCGATGGCGAACGGGCCGATGGCCGAGAGCAGACCAAGCACGAGCGCGATCCGGAAGAAACGGGAAGAAGTCATGGGGTGATTGTCGTCAAGCCTGCAATGGCGGCGGCAAGCACCGTTCGCAGGCTTGTGTTAGCCCGTGCTGCCTCGTGTGGCGGGTACGCCGCTGCACCCCAAGATGCAGCCGCCATTGTTTCCAATGCCCGAACGCCGTGATTCCTTCGAGAGACGTTGCGAGGCCCGTTGCCGGCGCAAACTTCCTTTCATCGACAAACAACCTGAAGGACACTGACATGAACACCCGCAACATCCTCGCCGCCGCCGCGCTCTCCCTCCTTGCTGCAGCCGGCGCGCACGCCGAAACCTACGACGGCGTGCTGACCATCACGCCTTCGGTCACCCGTGCCGCCGTGCAAGGCCAGGCCGTCGCGGCCGCCCGTGCCGGCGACGTCTTCGGCGAAGGCTATGCCAGCGGCGTGCAGACCGTGAACACCACGGCCGACCGCAGTGCCGTGCGCAGCCAGGCAGTGGCCGCCGCACACGACCCGCTGCAGAGCCTGAACGCCAAGTCGTACTACCGCGATCAAATCCCGGCCGAGTACAAGAAGGCCGGCGTGTCGTTCACGCGCCAGGCCGCGAACTGAGACTGCAGCGCCGTCCCGCCTCGGTCACCCAAGGCATCCGACCTGCCACCCAGAGCCCGCCCCGTGCGGGCTTTCTGCTTTTTTGCGCGGGTTCGTTAACGAGTTCCTCACGTTTGTAAAGTCATTCCGAAGAAGATGCTTCCCGTTTCGTGACCCGGGCGCCTCGCATGCAGCCCCGGCCGAATCGCATTCAACAGGGAGCTCACATGAACACTTCGTATCGAAGCGTCTACAACGACGCGCTCGGCGCCTGGGTGGCCGCCAGCGAACTCAGCCGCACGGGCGGCAAAAGACAATCGGGCGGTGCCACGCTGGCCGCGGCGCTGCTGCTGCTCGGCACCTTCGGCGCCACCTTTTCCGCCTGGGCCGCCAACGAGTGCGGCGCCGACATCGCCGGTGCCGACACGGTGACCTGTGCGGCGGCGGCGTACCCGGGCGGCATCGCCTACACCGGGTCCGACGGACTGACGCTGAACCTCGCCAACGCCGCCATGGTGGTCGGCCCGGTCGCGACGCCAGGCGTCTCGGTGCAATCGTCCGGCACTAACACCAACGCCATGGCCGTCAACGTGCAGAGTGCAGGCACGATCACGTCGACGGGGGCCGCACAGCATGCCGTGGTGGTCCGCAGCCTGGGCAGCGCCGGGGATGCGACCGCCACGATGGACGCCGGCACCGTGAGCGTCTCGTATGGCAACCCGGCCGCCGCGGTCGGCAGCGAGACGAACGGGCTGTTCGCCGCTGTCGGCAACGCGGGCAGTTCGGCATCGGCGAACGCGACACTCAACGGCGGCACGATCAACACCACTGCCTACAAGGGCAACGGCGTCGCTGCCGCGAACGCCGGCACAGGCGACGCCACGGCGCGCATCACGGGCGGCACCGTCGCCACCACCGGCGTGGATGCGTACGGCCTGTATGGCTACGTCAGCAACCTGGCGGGCACCGGCAGCGCGAACGTTGCCATGGAAGGCGGTGCGGTGACGACCAGCGGCACGCAGGGCTTCGGCCTGCGCGCCGTCAATTTCGGACGGGGCCTCGCCAACATCGACATCGTGAACGGCAGCGTCACCACCACCGGCAACTTCGGCTACGGGGCGTACAGCACCGTCGCCAACACGAGCAGCACGGCGACCGGCCGCGTCACGATGACCGGTGGGGCCATCGCGACGTCGGGGGCTGGCAGCAAGGGGCTGGTGGTGCAGAACAACGGGACGGGCAGCAGCCAGGGGACCATCAACGGCGGCAGCGTCGCCACGAGCGGCGCGAGTGCCCACGGTGTCGATGTGTACGGCAACAACGTCGCCGGCGCGGGCACGGTCGGCTTCACCATGACGGGCGGCAACGTGTCCACGCAGGGCGCAGGCGCGCTGGGGGTGAGCACCCGAACCATCGGCGTCGGCGATGTCGCCGCGCAGGTCAGCGGCGGCGGCATCTCGACCACGGGCGACAGTGCCACGGCGCTCTGGACGACGATCAACAACACGGCCAGCAGCGCAACGGTCAGCACCACACTTCAGGGCGGCACGGTCACGACCACCGGCAATGCGTCCCTGGGTCTGCTGAGCCAGACCAACGGCCTCGGCGCAGCGGTCGTGACCGTCACGAACGGCGACATCACCACCAGCGGGCCCAATGCCCACGCCACGATGGCCTTCGTCAACGGCGGCACGGGCACGGGCGCAGCCACGGCCACCATGTCGGGCGGCTCGATCACGGCCGGCGGTGCCGGATCCCAGGGGCTCTATGCCGACAACGGTGGCCGGGGAAGCGCCGCGGCGTCGCTGGCCAACGGCAGCATCGTGGCCAATGCCGGGGGCGTGCTCGCACGGGTCTCCAACGGCAGCAGCACGGCGGCCACGTCCGCCCGCATGACGGGCGGGTCTGTGCGGACGAACGGCAGCAGCGCCGTCGGCGTCTATGCCTTCACCGCAGGCCTGGGAGACGCGTCCGCCGCCCAGTCGGCCGGCACGATCGAGACCACGGGCGCCGCCGCCAGCGGGATCAGTGCCACGACCTACAACGCGGCCAACACGGGGGCCATGGCGGCCACGATGTCGGGCGGCACGATCGCCGTCGTGGGCACCAGCGCACGCGGTGTCATGGCGTATGCCGGGGGTCTGGGTTCAGCGACCGCTGTACAGACCGCAGGGGACATCCGCACCGCCGGCTTAGGCGGTGTGGGCGTCTATGGCTGGGCGGCGGGTGCGGCCAACACGACCACGGCCTCCGCCACGAGTTCAGGCGGCACCATCACGACCACCGGCGCTTCCGGCGTCGGGCTGTACGCCCGCCACAACGGCCTTGGCGCGGCGAGCACGACGCTCGACGGCGGCGTCGTGACGACCTCGGGCGACACCGCCGTCGGTGTGCTCTCGGAGATCAGCAGTGCGACGAGTGCGTCGGCGAGCACCGTCGACGTGCAGAGCGGCCGTGTCGCCACTTCCGGCGACCTGTCGCACGCGGTCTACGCATCGACGGTCGGCACCGGCCTGGCTTCGGTCCAGATGAGCGGCGGCACGGCGACGGCCAGCGGCGCCGATGCCGACGGCATGCGCGCCCGGAGCGATCGGGGCACTTACGCTGTCGCCATGACGGGCGGCAGCGCCACCGGCGGCAGCGGCGCCGGCGCGGCCATCCACACGCTCGCGGCAGCGGGCGGCACCATCGACATCGGCTCGGCCGCCGTGGTCGACGGTGCGGCGTCCGGCCTCGCGATCCGCGACGGCGACGCCACCGGCAGCGGCACCGATGCCGTGGGCGGCAACGCCGTCGTCGCCACCGCCGGCACCGTCACCGGCGACGCCGTCCTCGGCCTGGGCAACGACAGGCTGGCGCTCACCGGCGGCAGCTTCACGGGCAACCTCTACGGCGATGACCGCGTGGCCAGCGCCAACGACGGCAACGACAGCTTCGGCTGGACCGGCGGCACGCTCACCGGCGGCTTCTATGGGCAGAACGGCTCAGACACCGCGCTGGTCTCGGCGACCGGCTACAACGGCAGCCAGATCCTGGACGGCGGCGACGACGTCGCCATCGCAGACGGCTGGGTCGACCGGCTGACGCTGCAGGGCGTCACGGCCACGGCAGGTGGCGCGCAGTTGCTCAACTGGGAGTCCATCACGCTGGACAACACCCGCCTGACGCTCGCAGGCGCCCCGCTGGTCGTGGGTTCCGGGCTCGACGCCGGCGGCACGCCGCTCGGCCTCCTCATCAACCCGACGAGCACCGTGACCATGGGTGCGAGCACCTTCGCCATCACCGGCGACGTGCACAACGCCGGCGTCGTCGACCTGCGCAGCCCGTCGGGCACGCCCGGCAACGCACTCACGGTCAATGGCAATTACGCCGGGAGCAACGGGCTGGTGAGGATCAACACCGCGCTTGGCAACGACGCCAGCGCCACCGACAGGCTGGTGGTCAACGGCAACACCAGCGGCACCACACGGCTGCAGGTAACCAATGCGGGCGGCGCTGGCGCGGCCACGGTCAACGGCATCCAGGTGGTGCAGGTGACGGGCACGTCGAGCGATGGCAACTTCGCCCTGGCCTCACCGGTTCAGGCCGGTGCCTTCGAGTACGGCCTGCACCGCGGCGGCCGCACGGACGGCGACGCCAACAGCTTCTACCTGAGCAGCGTGTATGTCCCGCCACCGACGCCGGGGGTCATTCCGCCTTCGCCCGCACCGGCGCCTGCGCCTGCGCCGGAAGTGCTTCGCCCGGCCGTTCCCGGCTACGTGCTGGGCCAGATCGCCAGCAGCGAACTGGGCCTCGGCCTGCTTGGCAGCCTGCACAAGCGCGTGGGCGAGCAGCAGACCTTCAAATGGGACCATTGCGGCTGCGACGACAAGGCGCCGGCCGACCAGGTCTGGGGCCGCCTGCACGCGCAGCGCCTGGACATCGACGGCAAGCGCCAGTTCGGCGCCGAACAGGACCTGCAGTTCGTGCAGTTCGGCAAGGACCTGTCGATCGCCTACAGCGGCGATCCGGGCGACAAGTCGCGCACGCACACCGGCCTGAGCATCGGCTACGGCCGCAGCACCACCGACTTCGGCGACCGCCGCCGCGGCGATGCCGGCATGGGTGACGACACCGGCAAGATGAAGGGCCAGATGGCCACGCTCGGGGCGTACCACACACGCTATGCCGACAACGGCAGCTACCTCGATCTGGTCGGGCAGTTGCATGCGGTGCACAACAAGTACACCGACAAATACGGCGGCGAAGGCACCCAGAAAGGCGCGGGCCTCGGATTGAGCGCAGAAGTTGGCCGGCCCTGGCAGATCGGCGAGAGCCAGTGGCTCGTCGAGCCGCAGGCGCAGTTGAGCTACCAGGCCACGCGCTACCGGGGCTTCTCGGACGACGTGTCCTCGGTGGACGGCTTCACCGGCCAGAGCCTGCGGGCGCGCCTGGGCGGGCGCCTGGCCTGGAACGACAAGGCCGACCGCGCCGACAAGCTCACCCGCACCAACACCTTCTATGTGACGGCCAACCTGCTGCACGAGTTCATGGACCCGCATGCGGTGACCATCGGTGGCACCTCGGTGCGCGAGGACTGGGCCAAGAAAACCTGGGCCGAGCTGGGCGTGGGTGCGCAACTCCCGCTGAGCAAGTCGACCTACCTCTACGGTGGCCTGCAGTACCAGCGCTCGCTGGGTGACCGCAGTCGCACAGGCGTCTCCGGCCAGGTCGGCGTGCGGGTCGCGTGGTGAGCGAAGCGCGAGAACGACAACGAATGAACAGGAAGGAATTCACCATGCAGACCCGCCACCGATTCCAGACCCTCGGCGCCTCACTCGCGCTGGTCGCCCTTGCCGGCTGCAGCAGCCTGCACGATGAACGCTATCACTGGTGCCAAGGGCAGAACTGCGCGATCGCGCAGGTCGTGACGCCTGCCGCCGACGCGCCGGCGCGACCGGCGCCCCCGCCGGCAGCGACCATCCGCCGCGTCAACCTCAACGCCGACGCGCTCTTCGCCTTCGACCGCTCCGGCCTGCAGGACATGCTGCCCAAGGGCAAGGCGGAGCTCGACGCGCTGGCGCGTGCCTTGCGCCGCCGGGACGTGAAGGTACAAAGCCTGACGATCACCGGCCATACCGACCGGCTCGGCACCGAGGCCTACAACGAGGCGCTGTCGCAGCACCGCGCGAGCACGGTCGCCGCCTACCTCAAGACGCAGGGCGTGGCCGTGCCGATGCAAATCCAGGCCAAAGGCGAGCGCGAGCCCGTCACGACCGGCTGCAAGGGGGAGGTGCGTACCGCAGCGCTCATCGCTTGTCTGCAACCCGACCGGCGCGTGTCGGTCGACATCCTCGGCATGACAAACGTGCCCTGACCACGCGGCCGGGCGCTGATCCGCCGGTCTCTGGCCGTCATGCCGGCCTAAGCCGTGGCGCTCTTCGTGACGCTCGGTCGGGTCCGCTCCGGCATGCCTGCGAACGCGAAGTCGACCTCCGGCGCGAGCCCGCTCACGATCTGCGCGATGCTCTTGCCGGAACCGCAGGAATGCGTCCACCCCAGCGTGCCGTGGCCCGTGTTCAGGAACAGGTTCGGCAGCTTCGAGCGGCCGATGATCGGCACGTTCGACGGCGTCGCCGGGCGCAGACCGGTCCAGAACTGCGCCTGCTCGAGGTCGCCCGCGCCAGGGAAGAGCTCTTCGGTGCGGCGCACGATCGCTTCGCAACGCACGCGGTTAAGGTCGCGGTCGTAGCCGTTGAGTTCGGCCGTGCCGGCGATGCGCAGCCGGTCGCCCAGGCGCGAGAACACGAGCTTGTACTCGTCATCCGTGAGCGACACCTGGTGCGCCATCGACGCGTCCTTCACGGGCAGCGTCACCGAGTAGCCCTTGGCGGGATAGATCGGCAGGCGGATGCCCAGCGGCGCCGCGTAGAGCGGGCTCAGGCTGCCCATCGCGAGCACGTAGGCATCGCCACGCACACGCTGGAAGCGGCCATCGGCATCGGTGGCCTCGACGTGGTCGATCTGGCCGCCGGCCTCCCGCAGCGCCGTCACGGTGTGGCTCATCAGGAACTGCACGCCGTCGGCGCGGCAGCGTGCGACCAGCTCGCGCGCGAAGCTGTTCGCGTCGCCCGACTCGTCTTCGGCGGTGTAGGTGGCGCCGGCGAGCTGCGGCCGGATGTGCCGCAAGGCCGGCTCGATGCGCACCGCCTCGTCCGCCGAGATCACGCGCCGGTCGCAGCCCAGAGCGCGCATCTGCGCGGCCGGCCCCTCGGCGCCGTCGAACTCCTTCTGGCTCGTGTAGAAATGCAGGATGCCCTGCGTGCGCTGGTCGTATTCGATGCCGATGTCGCGCCGCAGCGCCTGCAGCGTGTCGCGGCTGTAGGTGCCCAGGCGCACGATCTGCTCGATGTTGTGCTGGGTGCGCGCGGGCGTGCATTCGCGCAGGAACTGCAGGCCCCAGAGCCACTGGCGCATGTCGGCGCGGATGCGGAAGAGCAGCGGTGCATCTTCCTTGCCCAGCCACTTGAGCACCTTCAGCGGCGCGCTCGGATTGGCCCACGGTTCGGCATGGCTGACCGAGATCTGCCCGCCGTTGGCGAAGCTGGTCTCGGCGGCTGGCGAGGCCTGCCGGTCGATCACGGTCACGTCGTGACCGAGTTGACGAAGGAAATACGCAGAGGTGACGCCGAGCAGGCCGGCGCCGAGGACAACCACTTTCATGGGGAACTCCAGAGGAACGATGGCACGCATGACGCGTGTCATGCGTGGTGCCGCTCCCCCTGTCCTTGGTACCTGAGAGATTCAGCCGCGGCTTTCGGCCGGGCCTTGCTCCTTCGGTGCGTCACGGTCGTGACGGCTCTCCAGACGGCGATGGTGGTGTGCAGTACGGGACCTGAGCGTTCATGGGAGATTGCGCCTTCGGTGGCCGGGACGGGGCCCGGCACTCTCCTGCAGATGGCGGATTCTACCGGCGCAGGCCCGATCGGGCGAGCCTTGCTTCAGCCGCCGCTCTTCAACCGCCGCCTTTGAGCCGCTTGTACTCGCTCTGCTTCATCGCGAGGTAATCGGCGCGCTCGACTTCGTGCAACTGCCGCGCATAGCGCTCGGTGCCGTCGAACCAGGCCGCCAGCCGGCGATCGAGCTGCTCCGGCTTCGGCGCGTCGAGAAAGGCGTCGATGGCCAAGTAGTAGCGCATGGTGTTGCGCTCGACCACGCCGCGCACGCCGCCGATCTGCTCGGGGGTGCCCTGCGCGTCGCGGCCGGTCACGGTGAAGCCGACCTTGCCGCTGCCGAGCGTGCCGAGGTAGGCCTTCATGGCGAGCCGAGCGGCCGTGCCATAGGCGTAGGAATACGAGAGGTGCACGAAGCTCTTGCCCGACGCGATCGGCGCAGCCTCGAACACGATGCGGTAGTCGCGCGTGGACAACGGCCCCTCGTCGGCCGACAGCTGTACCGCCACGTAGTCGGCGCCGCTGGCGATCGGCTTCCACGCGAATTGCACGCGCTGCGCCTGGTCCAGCGGCTGATCGAACTTGCGACCGACCGCCACGTCCAGCACGGCCCCGCCGCCCTCGCCCTTCACCACGCAATGCTTGGTGTTGAGGTGCAGCATCAGCACCTCGCACCAGTTCCCCGGCTTGCCGAGCGCACCGATGTCGGCGAAGGGATGGTCGACCACCGCGTAGATGTCGCCGCTCAGCCGATCGGGCTTCTCGGCCGAATCGAGCACCAGCGGACGCTGGAACGGGTTGTCGGCCAGCCGCGACGCGAGGGCCGTGTACTTCGCCTTCAGCGCGTTGCCGTCCTGCGCAGCGGCAGGCCCGGCCAGCGCCCATGCCATGAGCGGCGTGAGCAGCAGAAGAGGAAGACGGCGGAAGATGGCGTGAAAGGACAGCATGGTGTGGCCAAGTTAGCACGCCGGCACCACCGGTGCCTGTAGTTCAGGACCGCAGTTGCGCGCGCAGCTGCTGGCCGATGTCGGGGCGTTCGAGGAAAGGATCGGCCGGGTTGGTGATCGACACGATGCTGTCCATCCGGCTCTTCACGTTGCCCAGTGCCTTCGGATGGCTGAAAACGTAGAACTGGTTCGCGGCGATCGCGTCGAATACCTTGCCCGCCACGTCGGCCGCGCTCACCTTGCCGCTGTTCACCGCCTTGGCCGTCATGGCCTGGCCGATCAGCTGGCTCTTGGTGAGTTCGGCGGCCGGCAACGTGCCCGGGCGGTTGCGTTCGCTGCTGTGGATGCCGGTCGCGACGAAGTACGGGCACAGCAGGCTGGCGCCGATCTGGTCGGTCACCAGTGCCAGGTCCTGGTACAGCGTCTCCGTCAAGCTGACCACCGCATGCTTGCTGACGTTGTAGACGCCCATGTTCGGCGGCGTCAGCAGGCCGGCCATGCTGGCCGTGTTGACGATGTGTCCGCGGTAGCTCGGGTCCTTTGCGGCAGCGGCCAGCATCATCGGCGTGAACAGGCGCACGCCGTGCACCACGCCCCACACGTTGACGCCCAGCACCCATTCCCAGTCGGCCACGGTGTTCTCCCACACCAGACCACCGGCGCCGACGCCTGCGTTGTTGAAGACGAAGTGCGGGGCGCCGAAGCGCTGCTGCACCGCTTCGGCCAGCGCCTCCATCTCGTCGGCCTTCGACACGTCGACGCGGCGCGCCAGCACCTGTGCGCCGGCGGCTTCCATCTCGGCCCGGGCGCGGTCGAGCGCGTCCTGCTGCACATCAACCAGCACCAGGTTCATGCCGCGCGCCGCGCCGATGCGCGCGCATTCGAGGCCGAAGCCGGAGCCCGCCCCGGTGAGTACCGCCGTCTTGCCTTGAAAGTCTTGAATCATGTCGTTGTCTCTGCTGTTTTGAGGATGTAGCCGATGCGCGGGAAGTGCACGTGCAGCGTGCCGGCACGTGCGTCGGTGCGGCGCAGCGTGTAGTGGGTGCGGGTGGCGGCCACCAGTTCGCCTTCGGTCGTCTCGGGGCCGAAGCTCTCGGCGCCGATGGTGACGCGGCTGCCCAGCGGAATGCCGTGCTCGTCCTGGAAGGTGCTGTCGGTCAACAACGTGTGCGGCACCGATGCGGCGGCGTGCGCGATGGCGGTCTCGGCGTCGGTGGCTTCCATCGTGCCGTGGCCGATGGCGGCCATGCGGTCCATCCAGTCGAGCACCGCGGGCGCGAGCTGCAATACGCCGCTCATCGACGGCGTGCGCTTGCGGGTGAACCACAACGGGTGGTAGCAGGCGAAGTCAGCGATGGTCGGCACCTCGCCCATCAGATAAGGACCGTCGTCGAGCATGTCCGACAGGCGGCGCAGGTACGACTTGTAGGCGCCGGTGGCATCGGCCGGACGCAGGCGCAGCATGTTCGTGCTCATGGCGCGGCGATCGTCCGAGAAGGCCTTGGCCGCTTCGGGTGGCGCCTTCGCGAACAGATCGGCCGCGCCCTTGGGGCTGAAGTTGTGCGCCATCGCGGCCCAGAACAAGGTGCTGTCGGCCCACTGCGCCAGGGTGCGGGCGAGGCCCTTGCTGGGCTCAGGGTAGATCGAGGGCTCCGGCTGCAGGTGCTCCAGCACGTCGCAGATGAGCGCGGTGTCGCAGTAGATGTCGGCGCCGACCTGCAGGAAGGGCGTCTTGCGGTAGCCGCCAGTGAGCGGCAGCACGTCGGGCTTGGGCATGATCTGCGGCACGATGACGGAGCGCCAGGCGAGCTTCTTGTAGCCAAGCACCAGCCGGATCTTTTCCGAGAAGGGCGAAGTGGCGTAGTGGTGCAGGATCAGGTCGGGCATCGTGGGCTTTCTCAGGGTGTTCTTCAGGTTCAGCGTGGCATCGCGCGGGCGATGATCGAATCGAGGTCGGCACCGACGCCGAGCGTGCCGAAGGCATGGCCCCAGTCGCCGCCCAGGCGCGACGCGCAGAAGGCGTCGACCACGGCGGGCGGCGCAGTCTGCGCCAGCAGCGCGGCCTGCACCGCCAGCGCCACGTCTTGCGCGAGGCGGCGCGCCTCGGGCTCCGTGGCCATGGCGTCGATGCGGGACGGCAGCGCGTCGGCCAGCCGGTCGAGCGCGGCGTGTGTGCCGCGAGCGGGCGCCAGTTCGTGCGCGAGCGCGGCGACCACGTCGCCCTTGCGCGTGGCGCGCAGCAGGTCGAGCGCCATGATGTTGCCGGCGCCCTCCCAGATCGAGTTGAGCGGCATCTCGCGGTAGATGCGGGCCATCACGCCTTCGCCGCCCTCCTCCACGTAGCCGTTGCCGCCCAGGCATTCCATCGCCTCCTGCGCAAAATGGCTGCCGCGCTTGCAGATCCAAAACTTGGCGACCGGCGTGAGCAGGCGCGCCATGAGGCGCTCGTGCGCGTCGTCGGGGTGGTCGAAGGCACGGGCCAGGCGAATGGCGAGCGCGGTGGCCGCTTCGCTCTCGAGCGCCAGGTCGGCCAGCACGTTCTTCATCAGCGGCTGCGCGATCAATAGCTTGCCGAAGGCGCTGCGCTGCGCCGTGTGGTGCAACGCCAGCGCCAACGCCTGACGCATCGACCCGCTGGTGCCGAGCGCGCAGTCGAGGCGCGTCATCGTGCCCATCTCGAGGATCTGCGGCACGCCGCGGCCCTCCTCGCCAACCAGCCAGGCACTGGCGCCATGGAACTCGACTTCCGAACTCGCATTGGCCTTGTTGCCCAGCTTGTCCTTCAGGCGCTGGATGCGGATGACGTTGCGTGTGCCATCGGGCAAGACGCGTGGCAGGAAGAAACAGCTGAGCCCGGCGGGCGCCTGCGCCAGCACCAGGAAGGCATCGCACATCGGTGCCGAGAAGAACCACTTGTGGCCGGTGAGCACATAGCGATCGCCCCATGCGTCGCTGCCGTCGCGCGCCGCCTGCGTGGTGTTGGCCCGCACGTCGGAGCCGCCCTGCTTCTCGGTCATGCCCATGCCCATGGTCACGCCGGGCTTGTCCTTAAATGACTTTAGCGCGGCGTCGTACGAGAGGCTCGTGAGCTTCGGACCCCAATCGGCGAAGACCGCCGCATTGGCACGCAGCGCCGGCGTTGCGGCGTAGGTCATCGAGATCGGGCACAGGATGGACGGTTCGAGCTCGGTAAAGAGCATGAAGCCGGCGGCACGCCGCACATGCGGCGAAGCACCGCCACCGGCCCACGGCGCGCCACTCAGACCCGCACCGACTGCCGCCGTCATGAGCACGTGGTAGCTCGGATGAAACTCGACCTCGTCGATGCGCCGACCGAAGCGGTCGTGCGTGCGCAGCACCGGCGCGTTCGTGTTCGCGAGCCGCGCGTGCGCCTGCATCTCGGCCGTACCGATGGCCGCGCCCAAGGCGTCGAGCGGACCCGGCTCGAGCTGCGGCGCGTTGAAGGCCAACGCGTCACGCAACGCCTGGTTCGTGCGGTACAGGTTGTAGCCCGCGAGCGGCGCAGGCTGGTTGAAGACCTCGTGCGTCGCGTCCATCGCGGGCCTCCGGTCGTCGTCGGCTAGACCAGCTTGACCAGTTGCTTGCCGAAGTTCTTGCCCTTCAACAAACCGAGGAAGGCCTCCGGTGCCGACTCGATGCCTTCAGCCATCGACTCGCGCGGGCGCAGCTTGCCGCTGGCGACCAGGCCACCCAGTTCCTTCAGCGCCTCGGGCCACACCTCCATGTGCTCGCTGACGATGAAGCCCTCCACCTTGAGGCGATTGATGAGGATCAGCGCCGGGTTCGCGAGCGGCATGGGCGCGCCGTCGTAGCCGGCGATCATCCCGCACAGCGCGACCCGCGCGAAGGCGTTGGTGCGCAGCAGCACCGCGTCGAAGATGTAGCCGCCGACGTTCTCGAAATAACCGTCGATGCCGTCCGGGCAAGCTTCCTTGAGCGCCTTGCTCATGGTCTTGATGTCCGGGTGCGCGCGGTAGTCGATGCAGGCATCGAAGCCCAGCTCCTCTGTCACGTAGCGGCACTTTTCCGGGCCACCCGCGATACCGACCACGCGGCAGCCGCGCGCCTTGGCCAGCGCGCCGAAGGCGCTGCCGACCGCACCGCTCGCAGCCGTGATCACGACTGTGTCGCCTTCCTTCGGCGCGATGATCTTCACCAGGCCGTACCAGGCGGTCACGCCCGGCATGCCGACCGCGCCGAGGTAATGCGACAGCGGCACGTGCGTGGTGTCGACCTTGCGCAGCGCGCCGACCTGCGAGCCGTCGACCACGCTGTATTCCTGCCAGCCGCCGAAGCCGACCACCTTGTCGCCCACGGCGTATTTCGGGTGCTTGCTCTCGACGACTTCACCCACGGTACCGCCCTGCATCACCTCGCCCAGCGGCTGCGGTTGCGCATAGCTCTTCGAATCGTTCATGCGCCCGCGCATGTACGGGTCGAGGCTCAGGTAGTGGTGGCGCACGAGGACCTGGTTGTCCTGCAGCGGTGGCGTCTCGGTGGTCACCAGCTTGAAGTTGCTGGCGGTGGCCTCGCCCTCGGGGCGGTTGTCGAGGTGTTGCTGGCGATTGGTGGGCATAAGGTGTCTCCGGGGTTCAGTCTGTCGAGGGCGGGCGTTGCGCGTTGGCGCTGGCGGGCCCGGTAGGAAGGCGGCGCGTCACGTATTTGAAGGTGCCGGTCGAATGCGCACAGGCCTGCTCCTTCTCGTCGTAGATCGTCGCCTCGACGAAGGCCAGGGTGGCGGTGCGGTGCATCAGCCGGCCGCGCGCGTGCAGCGGCCCGACGGAAGGCCGCATGAAGCTGGTCTTCATCTCGATGGTGACCACGCCGGACTCGGGCGACACGCTGCGCGCTGCCGACGCCATCGCGATGTCGAGCAGCGTCATGCAGGCGCCGCCGTGCGTCACGTCGAAGGTGTTCAGGTGCTCGGGCTTGGCGGTGTAGAGGATCTCCGACTCGCCGCCCTCGAACTTCGTCAGCTCGAAGCCCAGGTGCTGCGCGAACGGGATCTGGCTGGTGTACGAGCGAATGTTGACGTCGGACGTGACCACAGACGCCTCCGTCACGCCAGCACCACGCTCACGCCGCCGTCCACCGCCATCCACTGGCCGGTGATGTGCTTGCCGGCATCGCTGGCATAGAGCACGGTCAGGCCCTTGAGGTCTTCGTCGTCCCCGAGGCGGCCGAGCGGCACGGTGGCGGTCATCTTCTCTTCGCCGATGTTCTGGATCAGCTTGGTCGCCATCTTCGTCATGAAGAAGCCCGGGCAGATCGCATTGACGTTGATGTTGTACTTGCCCCATTCCGCAGCCAGCGTCTTGGTGAAGCCGATCACGGCGGTCTTCGACGTGTTGTAGGCCAGCGTCTGGATGTCGGGCGGGTTGCCGTTCAGGCCGGCGATCGAGGCGATGTTGATGATGCGTCCGGTCTTCTTCGGGATCATGTACTTGTTGGCGACCTGCTGCGACAGGATGAAATAGCCCCGCACGTTGAGGTTCATCACCTTGTCCCAGGCCTCGACCGGGTGCGACTCGGCCGACGCGCCCCAGCTGGCACCGGCGTTGTTCACCAGGATGTCGATGGCGCCCATGCGCTCGAGCGTCTGGTCGGCCAGGCGGCGGGTGTCTTCTTCCTTCGAGCAGTCGGCGGCGATCCAGCGGGCGTCGATGCCCGCGGCCTGCAGGTCGCCGGTGGCCTGCTCCAGGTCGTCGGCCTTGCGCGAACTCAGCATGATGCGCGCTCCCGCTTCGCCGAGCGCGTGGGCCATCTGCAGGCCCAGGCCGCGCGAGCCGCCGGTGACCAGCGCGGTCTTGCCCTTGAGGTCGAAAAGTTGATGGACGGTACGTGGGCTCATGGGCTCGCTTCCTTGGTCAGACGGCATAGTCGAAAACGCTGCGTGACGCGCGCGCGGGCAGCGTGGCCACCACTTCCTGGTGGCGCGGGTGGACGATGTAGGCCTGCAGCGAGGCCATGTCGTCGAACACCGAATACAACGCCACGTCGTGGCTGGCCTCCAGGCCTTCGGCGCGCACGGCCACCTCGAATTCGCGCATGCCCGGCACGATGCCCTTGCACGTGTCGAGAATCGTCTTGAAACGCGGCGCCTCGGTCGCGTCCGCCAGCGTCCACATCACGATGTGCTTGATCATTTCTTGTCGTCCTTCAAGCGCGAGCGCACGTAGATGAGCACCACGCCCGCCACCGCGGCGATGGCGCCAGGCGTGGCGATGCTCCAGCCCAGCACGGCATCGATGCGCGCCGTGGCAAAGCCGAGGGCAAAGGCGAACAGGCCACCATAGATCAGGATCCAGATCCATTTCTCCAGCCGCGCATGGGGCTTGCTGGGGTCCGTCGAACGAAATTTGGGCATGTAGCTTCCGCTGTGCATTTCAGAATGCCTCCTCGGGCAGTTGGGCGCAAATCGGGTCGCGTGTCTCGACCACGTGGAGCCAGGCGCCGATTTTGGGCAGTTCGTAATGAAAGAAGTAACTCGCGGCCGCCAGCCGTCCGACAGTGGCCGGCGTCGCCGCCGCGGGGTCGCCCTGCAAGGTGCGACACGCGACATCGAGCCAGATCCACGCCAGCACGGTGTGGCCGAAAGCCTGCATATAGGGTACCGCGTTCGCGAGGGCCTCTTGCGGATCACCCGTCGACCAGGCGGCCTTCGTGGCGGCGGCCACCTGTGAAAGCGCCCCGTCCAGCGCTCGCGCGTGGGCGGCGAGCGACGGCACGCCCTCTGCACGGCGGGCCGTTTCGGTGATGCGCGCAGCCAGCAGCGTGAGGCCGCGGCCATCCTCCATCAGGACCTTGCGGCCCAGCAGGTCGGCCGCCTGGATGCCGTGCGTGCCCTCGTGGATCATGTTCAGGCGGTTGTCGCGCCAGTACTGCTCCACCGGAAAATCGCGCGTGTAGCCGTAGCCGCCATGCACCTGGATCGCCAGCGAGTTCGCCTCCAGGCACCACTCGCTGGGCCAGCTCTTGGCGATGGGCGTGAGCACCTCCAGCAGCAGGCGCGCGTCGTCGGCGGTCTCGCCGTCGGCCGTCTTCTGCGTGTCGACCAGGCGCGCGCAGTACAGCTGCAGCGCCAGCGAGCCTTCGCAATACGACTTCTGCGCCAGCAGCATGCGGCGCACGTCGGCGTGTTCGATGATGCGCACCTGGGGTTTCGCCGCGTCCTTGCCGGCCGGGCCCGCGGGCCGCCCTTGAGGTCGCTGCTTCGCATAGGCCAGGGACGCTTCGTAGCCCGCCATCCCCAGCATCGTCGCCGCCATGCCGATGGCGATGCGCGCCTCGTTCATCATGTGGAACATGCAGTGCAGACCCTTGCCGGGCTGCCCGACCAGATAGCCGACCGCACCGGATCGGCCGCCCACCGGGTACTTGCCTTCGCCGAAGTTCAACAGCGTGTTGGTGGTGCCGCGCCAGCCCAGCTTGTGGTTGAGGCCCGCCAGCGCCACGTCGTTGCGCTCGCCGGTGAGCTGCCCCTGCGTGTCGACCATGCGCTTGGGCACGATGAACAGTGAAATGCCGCGGGTGCCTGGCACCAGCTTGCCCTCGGCATCGGGGATCTTGGCGAGCACGATGTGCACGATGTTCTCGGTCAACTCGTGGTCGCCTGACGAGATCCACATCTTGTTGCCCGTCAGGCGGTAGCGCGGGCCGAGCGGATCATCCTGGAAGTCGGCCCCATCGGGGACGGCACGCGTGGCCACGTCGCTCAGCGACGAGCCCGCCTGCGGCTCCGACAGGCACATGGTGCCGGCCCAGCGCCCCGAGAATTCGTTGAGCGCGAACACCTCTTTCTGCACATCGGTGCCATGCACCATCAGCAAGTTCGCATTGCCGCTGGTGAGCATGTTCGAGCCGATGCTGACCGACGCCTTCGCGAAGAAGGCATTGGCGGCCGCCTGCACCGTGTAGGGGAGCTGCATACCGCCGATGTCGTAATCCTGTGCCGCCGCGAGCATGCCCGATTCGACGAAGGCCGCATGCGCATCGTGCGTGGCCTGCGGCAGCACGACCTTCTCGCCATCGAAATGCGGCTCTTGCGTGTCGACGGTGCGGTTGTGCGGCGCGTACTTCTCGCGGGCGATGCGCTCGCAGGTGTCGAGCACCGCGTCGAAGGTCTCGCGCGAATGATCGGCGAAGCGCGCGCGACCATTCAGCGCGGCGGCGTCGAGCCAGTCGTAGAGCAGGAAATCGAGTGTGGGACGCAGGCTCATGACGCTCTCGAAACGTAAAGGCCAGAGATATCACTGGCAACTTCTTGAAACGCCGCGGAACCGGCTTCGCCGGGCCGCTGGCGTTGCCCCCGGAAGGGGGTGGGCGGAGGCGACACGCAGCGCGCCTTCGCCTTCGGGGGAGAGTCAGATTATTTCAAAGACACCCGCCGCGCCCATGCCGCCGCCAATGCACATCGTGACGACGACTTTCTTCGCGCCACGGCGCTTGCCTTCGATGAGCGCATGGCCAGTGAGGCGCTGGCCGCTCACGCCGTAGGGATGGCCCACGGCGATGGCACCGCCGTCGACGTTCAATCGGTCGCCCGGAATGCCCAGCTTGTCGCGGCAGTAGATCACCTGCACCGCGAAGGCCTCATTCAGTTCCCACAGATCGATGTCGGCGACCGTCAGGCCGAGCTTCTTCAACACCTTCGGGATCGCGAACACCGGGCCGATGCCCATCTCGTCGGGCTCGCAGCCCGCCACCGCGAAGCCGAGGAAACGGCCGATCGGCTTGAGGCCCTTGCGCTCGGCGTAGCGCTCGTCGACCAGCACGCAGGCGCCGCCACCGTCGGAGAACTGGCTGGCGTTGCCCGCCGAAATCAGCCCACCCGGAATCGCCGGGCGGATGCCGCTGATGCCTTCCTTGGTGGTGCCGGCGCGGATGCCTTCGTCGTTCTCGACGGTGACTTCCTTCGTGCGCAGGCCCATCACCGGGTCGGCCACGCCGGCCAGCACGGTGATCGGTGCGATCTCATCCTTGAACCGGCCGGCCTCGAGGGCGGCCGTGGCCTTCTGCTGGCTCGAAGCGCCGTACTCGTCCATCGCGTCGCGGCCGATGTGGTAGCGCTTGGCCACCTGTTCGGCGGTCTGCAGCATGTTCCAGTAGATCTCGGGCTTGTGCTTGACCAGCCAGGGGTCGTGGATCATGTGGCGGTTGGCCTCGTTCTGCACGCACGAGATGCTCTCGACGCCGCCGGCGACATACACGTCGCCCTCGCCCGCGATGATGCGTTGCGCCGCGGTCGCGATGGTCTGCAGGCCCGACGAGCAGAAGCGGTTGATGGTCATGCCCGAGGTGGTGATGGGCAGGCCGGCGCGCAGCGCGATCTGGCGCGCGATGTTCGAGCCGGTCGCACCTTCCGGCGTGGCACAGCCCATGATCACGTCGTCGACCTCGGCGCCGTCGATGCCGGCACGCTGCACGGCGTGCTGCACCGCGTGGCCGCCGAGGGTGGCACCGTGGGTCATGTTGAAGGCGCCCTTCCAGCTCTTGGCGAGCGGGGTGCGGGCGGTGGAGACGATGACGGCAGAAGTCATGGTGATGGTGTCCTGAATGAGAGTGACGATGCGGCCGGGCTCAGCTGAACTGCTTGCCTTCGGCGACCAGCTTCTGGATCAGCGGCGCGGGCTCCCAGAACTTGCCGTCGTCGCGCGGGTTCTTCGCGAAGCGCTTCATGGCTTCGGCCACGTTGTACAGGCCGACCTGACCGGCGTAGTGCATCGGGCCGCCGCGCCAGATCGGGAAGCCGTAGCCCGTGAGGTAAACCATGTCGATATCGCCCGACTTGCTGGCGATGCCGTCTTCCAGGATGTGCGCCCCTTCGTTCACCAGCGCGTAGACGAGCCGCTGCACGATCTCCTCGTCGCTGATCTTTCGCGGCACGATGCCCTCGTCCTTGCGGTGCTGCTCGATCAGGTCGAGCACGACTTGGCTCGGAATCGCGTCGCGCTTGCCGGCCTGGTAGTCGTACCAGCCGGCACCGGTCTTCTGACCGAAGCGGCCCAGCTCGCACAGCTTGTCGGCCGTCTTGCTGTACTTCATCTCGGCGCGCTCGGTGGCGCGGCGCTTGCGAATGGCCCAGCCGATGTCGTTGCCGGCCAGGTCACCCATGCGGAACGGGCCCATCGCGAAGCCGAACTTCTCCATGGCCTTGTCGACCTGCTGCGGCGTCGCGCCTTCGTCCAGCAGAAAGCCGGCCTGGCGGCTGTACTGCTCGATCATGCGGTTGCCGATGAAGCCGTCGCACACGCCCGACACCACGGCCGTCTTCTTGATCTTCTTGGCCACGCCCATCACGGTGGCGAGCACGTCCTTGCCGGTCTTGGCGCCGCGCACCATTTCCAGCAGCTTCATCACGTTGGCCGGGCTGAAGAAGTGCATACCGACCACGTCCTGCGGGCGCTTCGTGAAGGCGGCGATCTTGTCGACGTCGAGCGTGGAGGTGTTCGACGCCAGGATGGCGCCGGTCTTGGCCACTTCGTCGAGCTGCTTGAAGACCTGCTCCTTCACGCCCAGTTCTTCGAACACCGCCTCGATGATCAGGTCGGCGTCCTTTAGGTCGGCATAGCTCAGCGTGGTCGTGAGCAGGGCCATGCGCTGCTCGTACTTGTCTTGCTTGAGCTTGCCCTTCTTGACCTGTGCCTCGTAGTTCTTCTTGATCGTGGCGATGCCGCGGTCGAGCGCCTCCTGCTTCATCTCGAGGATCTTCACCGGGATGCCTGCGTTCAGGAAGTTCATCGCGATGCCACCGCCCATGGTGCCGGCGCCGATCACCGCGACCGACTGGATGTCGCGCTTGGGCGTGTCGTCGGGCACATCGGGGATCTTGCTGGCCGCCCGTTCGGCCATGAAGAGGTGACGCAGCGCCAGCGATTCGGGGGTGAACATCAGCGCGGTGAACAGGCGGCGCTCCTCGGCCATGCCGTCGTCGAACTTCAGCTTGGTGGCGGCCTCGACCGCATCGACGCACTTCAGCGGTGCCGGGTAGTTCTTCGACATGCCACCGACCATGTTGCGCGCGAACTGGAAGTAGGCGTCGCCCTGCGGGTGCTTGCAGGGCAGGTTGCGCACCAGCGGCAGCGCGTCGCCGGTCTTGCCGGTCACCGACTTGGCATAGATCATCGCTTCATCGAACAACGACTCGGCAGAAGCCGCGAGGTGGTCGAACAGCTTCTGGCCCGGTAGCGACGCGAGGACCTCGCTCTTGACCGCTTCGCCGCTGACGATCATGTTGAGCGCCGTCTCCACACCCAGCACGCGCGGCAGGCGCTGCGTGCCACCGGCGCCGGGCAACAGGCCCAGCTTGACCTCGGGCAGCGCGACGCTGGTGCCCGGTGCGGCCACGCGATAGTGGCAGCCCAGGGCCAGCTCGAGCCCGCCGCCCATGCACACCGAATGGATGGCGGCGACGATCGGCTTGGGCGAGGCTTCCAGCGCCAGGATGACGCTCAGCAGGTTCGGGTCCTGCAACGCCTTGGGTGTGCCGAATTCCTTGATGTCGGCGCCGCCCGAGAAGGCCTTTCCTGCACCGGTGAGAACGATCGCCTTGACGGCCTCGTCGGCGTTCGCCTTGGCGAGCCCGTCGGTGACGCCGAGCCGCGTGGCGTAGCCGAGGCCATTGACCGGCGGGTTGGCCAGCGTGATCACGGCGATCTCGCCGAGCACTTTGTATTCAGCCGTCATGCTGCGTTCCTTCGAGTGAAAAGTTGGGAAGAGGAAGAGCGGCGGAGCACGACACGCGCGGCACGGCAGGAAGGCCTTGCGTCTTGTCTCCGAAAAGAACGAGTGTTCTATTTTTCTTCGGGAATTCTAGGCATTTCCGGCGACCGGACAACGTCGCCCAGTCGCTGGAGGGACAAGCCTGCGCCGGGTCTGCAGAGCCGCGCGACGACACGCACGACAATCGACCCCGATGACCCTGACGATGCTCCCCACCGCCGCCCACCCCTAGATGCCTGCCTTCCCCGTCGATGCCAGCCAGCTGCTGGCTTTCATGGCCTGCGTCGCGCTCGCCACCTACGCACAGAACCTCACCGGCTTCGCCTTCAGCCTGATCCTGCTCGGGCTGGTGTCGCTCTTCCACATCGCGAGTGTGAGCGAGACCGCGAACGCCGCCATGGTGCTGACCCTGATCAACGCATGGACCTATTTCCGTGCGCGGCCGGGCACCGTGCCGTGGAAGCTGATGAAACCGGCGCTCAACGGCAGCACCGTCGGCGTGCTGTCGGGGCTGATGCTGCTGGCCTGGCTCAGCGGCGGCGCGGTCGCATGGCTGCGCGGATTGCTGGGCGTGTCGATCCTGCTGTGCGCCCTGCTGCTGGTGCTGCAGGGCCACCCGCGGCAGGTGGTGTCGAGCGGTAGGAGCTTCGCACTGATCGGGGCGTTGTCGGGCGTGCTCGGCGGGTTGTTCTCGAGCTCCGGGCCGCCGATCGTCTACCACCTCTACCGTCAGCCGATCGATCGTGAGCTCGTGCGACGGGGGCTGTTGCTGATGTTCGCGTTCAACTCCCTGGTGCGCATCGCGGTGGTGGTGCCCACTGGTCAGTTTTCGTGGCGGTCGGCATGGCTGGCGGCGTGCGCCGTTCCGGTCGTCTACGCGGTGACGCGGCTTCATCACCGGCTGCCGAACCGGCTGGGCCCCACCACGCTCAAGCGACTGGTCGCCGCACTGCTGGCCGCGGCGGGTGCCGCACTGGTCGTCACGGCCTGGCACGCCATCGCCTGACGATTCGGCGCGGAGGTCAGACCTCCAGCCATTCCTTGCGCGTGGCCGCGTCGGCACGCAGGCTGTCGGGCGTGCCGTCGAAGACGATGCTGCCGTGGCCCATGACCAGCGCGCGGTCGGAGATCGCCATCGCGATGGTGAGCTTCTGCTCGATCAGCAGCACCGACACGCCGCGGTCCTTGAGCCGCTTGAGGTACTCGCCGACCAGCTCGACGATCTTCGGTGCAAGGCCCTCGGTCGGCTCGTCGATGATGATCAGGTCGGGATCGCCCATCAGCGTGCGACACAGCGTGAGCATCTGCTGCTCGCCGCCCGACAGTACCCCGGCCTCGTTGTGCTGCCGCTCCTTGAGCCGCGGGAACATGGTGTACATGTCGTCGAAGGACCAGCGACTGTTCTTCGCGGCGGCCTTGCCCTTCTGGCCGAGCAGCAGGTTCTGATGCACGGTGAGCTTGGGGAAGATCTCGCGGTTCTCCGGCACATAGCCGATGCCCAGATGCGCAATCTCGTAGGCCTTGCGGCGCAGGATGTCCTGGCCCTTCCAGTGCAGGGCGCCTTCGGCATGCACCAGCCCCATGATGGCCTTGGCGGTGGTCGAGCGGCCCGAGCCGTTGCGCCCGAGCAGCGCGACGATCTCGCCCGCGCCCACCTCGAAAGACACGCCATGCAGCACATGGCTCTTGCCGTAGTAGGCGTGCAGGTCTTGAAGTTTCAGCATGTCAGTGGCCTCCCTGAGCGTCGGCGACCGCGGAGCCGAGGTACGCCTCTTGCACCCGCGGATTGGCGCGGACCGCGTCCGGCGTGTCGAAGGCGATCACCTCGCCGTACACCACCACCGCGATCCGGTCGGCCAGGCCGAACACCACGCCCATGTCGTGCTCCACCGTCAGCAGCGTGCGGCCCACCGTGACCTCCTTGATGAGCGCGATGAAGTGCGCGGTCTCGGTCTTGCTCATGCCCGCGGTCGGCTCGTCGAGCAGGATGACGCTCGCGCCGCCGGCGATGGTCACGCCGATCTCCAGCGCGCGCTGCTCGGCGTAGGTGAGGTTCACCGCCAGCACGTCGCGCTTGCGCTCCAACCCGACCTGGCGGATGAGCTGTTCGGTGCGCTCGTTCGCGTCGTCCAGCTTCGACAGGAAACGCAGGAAGGTGTAGCGGTAGCCCAGGCTCCACAGCACGCCGCAGCGCAGGTTCTCGAAGACGCTGAGCTTGGGAAAGATGTTGGTGATCTGGAAGCTGCGCGACAGGCCCAGTCGGTTGATCTCGTACGGCCGAAGCCCGTTCACCGACTTGCCGTTGAGCAGCACCTCGCCGCTGGTCGGCGCGAGCCGCCCGCTCATGAGGTTGAACAGCGTCGACTTGCCGGCACCGTTCGGCCCGATGATGGCGATGCGCTCGCCCGCCTTCACCGCCAGATTGGCGCCGCGGATGATCTCGGTCTTGCCGAAGTTCTTGCGCAGGTCCTTGAGTTCGAGTGCATAGGTCATGCCACGAGCTCCCGGCGCTTGATCTCGCGCTCGATCTCTTCCTGCGCATGCCCCCAGGCGCGCACGAAGCGGCGACGCACGACCTCGAGCAGGCCACCGCCGACCACCATCAGCCCGATGGAGATCATCCAGCTCGTCGGGCTCGACGTGTCGAGCGTCAACCCGAAGAACTGCAGCGTCGGCCCGAGCGCGGCATTGAGCTGCATGTGATAGATCATCTCGACCACGCCGGCCACGCCTGCGACCAGCAATGCGCCCGTGGCGATCAAGCCCGCGTACAGCGACCAGAAGGGCTTGAACTTGCCGAACTTCGCGACCCGCAGGTTCATCATGATCAGGCTGGCCACGCCGCCCGGCGCGAACATCACCATGAAGAGGAAGACCAGGCCCAGGTACAGCAGCCAGGCCTTGCTGAGCTCCGACAGCAGGATCGACGCGAACACCAGCAGCACCGCACCGATGATGGGGCCGAAGAAGAAAGTCGCGCCGCCCAGGAAAGTGAAGAGCAGGTAGCCGCCCGAGCGGATGCCGTTCAGGCTGTCGGCCGCGTTCACGATCTCGAAGTTGATCGACGCCAGCCCGCCGCCGACGCCCGCGAAGAAGCCCGCGATGATGAAGGCGGTGTAGCGCACGCGCTGCGTGTTGTAGCCGATGAATTCCACCCGCTCGGGGTTGTCGCGCACCGCGTTCAGGATGCGGCCGAGCGGCGTGCCGGTGAAGGCGTACATGAGCGCGGTGCAGACGAAGCAGTACGCGGCGATCAGGTAGTACACCTGGATCTGCGGGCCGAAGGTCAGGCCCAGGAACGGCGCGCCGTAAACGCGGTTGGTGGTGATGCCGCCCTCCCCGCCGAAGAAGGTCGGGAACATCAACGCCATCGACGCCACCAGCTCGCCGATGCCCAGCGTGATCATGGCAAAGGTCGTCCCCGCCTTCTTGGTCGTCACATAGCCGAAGAGGATGGCGAAGAACATGCCGCCCAGCCCGCCGACCAGCGGGATCAGCACCAGTGGCATCGGCAGGCTGCCCTTTGCCGCGAGGTTCATCGCGTGGATGGCGATGAAGGAGCCCAGCCCGGTGTAGACCGCATGCCCGAAACTGAGCATGCCGCCCTGCCCCAGCAGCATGTTGTAGCTCAGGCAGATGATGATGAGGTAGCCGATCTGCGAGAGCATGGTCAGCGCCAGGCTGCTGCGGAACAGCATCGGCGCCACGATGAGCGCGACAGCGAACAGCGACCAGATCAGCCAGCGGCCGATGTTCCAGGGCGCGAAGCGGTAGTAGCGTGTCGGCGTCGACGCAGGTGCAAGAGCATTCATCTCAGTTTTCCACCACGCCATCGCGTGGCACACAACACATAAACCTGGCGCGGCCAAAGACCAGGGATACCGCGGAACCGGCTTTGCCGGGCCGCTGGTATCGCCCCCTCGAGGGGGAGGCGCCGCAGGCGCTTCGGGGGTGGTGCTTCATCCTTAGTCTTCACGGGTGCCCAATAGGCCCTTGGGGCGGAAGATGAGGATCAGCACGAGGAACAGGTACGGCAGGATGGGCGCCACCTGCGAGACGGTGAGCTTCATCAGCTCGTAGCCGAAGGTCTGGTCGGTGACGGCCACACCCAGGCCCTGAAGCGCCGTCGCCAGCGAATAGTCCATGGCCACGGCGAAGGTCTGGATGATGCCGATGAGCAGCGACGCCAGAAAGGCACCAGCGAGCGAGCCCATGCCGCCCACCACCACCACCACGAAGATGATCGAGCCGACCGACGCCGCCATGGCGGGCTCGGTGATGTAGGTGTTGCCGCCGATCACACCGGCCAGCCCGGCCAACGCAGCACCGCCGCCGAACACCAGCATGAAGACGCGCGGCACGTTGTGGCCCAGCGCTTCGACCATCTCGGGGTGCTTGAGCGCCGCCTGGATCACGAGACCGATGCGCGTGCGCGTGAGCAGCAGCCACACGGCGAGCAGCATCACCAGCGCGACGGCCATGATGAAGGAGCGCGACTTGGGGAACTGTGTGCCGTAGAGGGTGAAGAGCGGCCCCTGCAGCTGCGTCGGCAGCCCGTAGGGCACCGTCGAGCGGCCCCACAGCAGCTGCACGACTTCCAGGATCAGGTACGACAGCCCGAAGGTGACGAGCAGTTCCGGCACGTGGCCGAACTTGTGCACCCGCCGCAGGCTGTAGCGCTCGAAGGCCGCCCCCATCACGAAGACCGCCAGCGGGGCGAGCACCAGCGCAGGCCAGAAGCCGACCAGACCGGAAATGGTGAATGCGAGGTACGCCCCCAGCATGTAGAAGCTGGTGTGCGCGAAATTCAGCACACCCATCATGCTGAAGATCAGCGTGAGGCCTGAGCTGAGCATGAACAGCAGCAGCCCGTAGCTGACGCCGTTGAGCAGCGAGATGACGAAGAATTCCACGTTGATAGATGCTCGATCGTTCCCTGCGCGGGGTTGAAAACAAAAAAGCCCGCGTCGCGATGGCGGGCCTTCGCGCTCCTGCGCACTTGCGCGTCAGGGACGCTTCATCTGGCAGGTCGTCGGCGTGCTGGCGACGTAGGCCTCGTAGTACTTGACCGGCGCCAGCGTGTAGCCGGTGTTCTCCGGACTGTAGGGGTTCTTCGCGTCGGTCTTCTGCCAGCGCGTGATGTACAGACCCTGTTGCAGCTGGTGGTCGGCCTTGCGCATCTCGACGTCGCCGTTGAAGCTCTTGAACTTCATGCCCTCCATCGCCGCAGCCACCTTCAGCGGCTCGGTCGACTTGGTGCGCACGAACGCCTCGCTGAGCATCGCGTACACCGTGTAGATGTTGGTCGTGTACATGTCGTCGTTGAAGCGCTTCTTGTACTCGGTCATCAGCGGCACCATCACGCCCGGTGCGTTGTAGTGGCTGTAACCCACCTGGTAGACCTTGCCGTCCGACGCCGCGCCCATGGCGGTCGGCGTGCCGGTGGTCACCGCGTAGTAGGTGTAGAACTTGACGTTCAGGCCCGAATCGTTCGACGCCTTGATGAGCAGCGCCAGGTCGGAACCCCAGTTGCCGGTGATCACCGTGTCGGCGCCCGACTGCTTGATCTTCGCGATATAGGGCGCGAAGTCGCGCACCTGGGCCAGCGGGTGCAGGTCGTCGCCCACGATCTCCACGTCGGGCCGCTTGGTCTTGAGGTTCTCCTTGGCGAACTTCGACACCTGCTGGCCGTGCGAGTAGTTCTGGTTGATCAGGTACACCTTCTTGATGTCGGCCTGCTCCTTCATGAAGGTCGTCAGCGCCTCCATCTTCATCGACGTGTCGGCGTCGAGCCGGAAATGCCAGTAGCTGCACTTGCTGTTGGTCAGGTCGGGGTCGACCGCCGCGTAGTTGATGTAGAGCACTTCCTTGCCCGGGTTGCGGGCATTGTGCTTCTCGAGCGCATCGATGATGGCCAGCGCCGGGCCAGAGCCGTTGCCCTGCACCACGTAACGCGCGCCTTGGTCCATGGCCGAGCGCAGCGCGCTGGTGGTTTCCTGCGGGCTCAGCTTGTTGTCGATGCCGATGATCTCGAATTTCACGTCGGCGGCATTCTTCTTGTTGAATTCCTCCGCCAGGAACTGGAAGGTCTTGAGCTGGTTGGTGCCCACCGCGGCCATGAGACCCGACAGCGGGTCGAGCCAGGCGATCTTCACGGTTTCGCCTTTTTGCGCCCAGGCGCCGACCGCATTGGCGGCGAGGAGCGAGGCGACGAGGAACTTCACGGGGAATCTCATGGTGTGTCTCCTGAATCGGTGGTCCGACCGCGACCGAGATTACAAGCGTTTGCAGGCGCACCCCTCAGGGATTGCCCGCAACACGGTGCTTGCAAGCGACCTTTTCTATCGCCGGCGCGACACGCCGCACCCCAGAAAACTACCCTGCGGTAGCAAGACAGCCATCGCGCCCCGACGTGGCGCTCGGCGGCATGCGGCGGTCAGGGCCGCTTCATCTGGCAGGAGGTCGGCGTGCTGGCCACGTAGGGCTCGAAGTACTTCACCGGCGCCAGCGTGTAGCCGGTGTTCTCGCCGTCATAGGGGTACTTCGCGCTCTTCTTTTCCCAGCGCGTGATGAACAGTCCCTGCTGCAGTTGGTGGTCGGCCTTGCGCATCTCGACCTCGCCGTTGAAGCTCTTGATCTTCATGCCTTCGAGCGCTGCAGCCACCTTCACCGGGTCGGTCGATTTGGTCTGGGCGAAGGCGTTGTCAAGCAGCGCGAAGGCGTGATAGATCGAAGCCTGCGTCAGGTCGTCGTTCATCTTTTTCTTGAAGCCGTCGATGCTTTTCTGGATCTCGCCGCCCATGTTGTAGTGGCCGTAGCCGATCGCGTACACCTTGCCGTCCGACGCGCTGCCCATCGCGGTGGGCGCGCCGGCACCATAGGCGTAGTAGGTCAGGAAGCGCACGTCGAGCCCGGCGTCGTTGGCAGCCTTCAGCAGCAGCGACAGGTCGGAGCCCCAGTTGCCGGTGATCACGGTGTCGGCGCCCGACTGCTTGATCTTCGCGATGTAAGGCGAGAAGTCGCGCACCTGGGCCAGCGGGTGCAGGTCGTCGCCGACGATCTGAATGTCGGGGCGCTTGGCCTTGAGGTCTTCCTTGGCGTACTTCGACACCTGAACGCCATGGGCGTAGTTCTGACCGAGGATGTAGACCTTCTTGATCTCGGGCCGGTCCTTCATGAAGGTGGTGAGCGCTTCCATCTTCATCGAGGTGTCGGCATCGAGCCGGAAATGCCAGTAGCTGCACTTGCTGTTGGTCAGGTCGGGGTCGACCGCCGCGTAGTTCATGTACAGCATCTCCTTGCCCGGGTTGCGCGCGTTGTTCTTCTCGATCGCATCGATGATCGCCAACGCCGGGCCGGAGCCGTTGCCCTGCAGGACGTAGCGCGCGCCCTGGTCCTGCGCCGAGCGCAGCGCGCTCGTGGTTTCCTGAGGGCTCAGCTTGTTGTCGATGCCGATCACCTCGAACTTCACGCCCGAGAGATTCTTGCGGTTGAACTCCTCGGCGAAGAACTGCGTGGTCTTGAGCTGGTTCGTGCCCACCGCGGCCATGAGGCCCGACAGCGGATCGAGCCAGGCGATCTTCACGGTTTCGCCTTTTTGCGCCCACGCGCCGGAAGCACTGGCGGCGATGAGCGAGGCAACGAGAAATTTCACGGGGAATCGCATGGCATGTCTCCTGGATCGATGGGTCGGTGTGTCGAGCGCGACCCAGCGTACAAGTCTTCAGACGCACGACCCTCAGGGAATGCCCGCAACACCGGCGCCTCAGCGCCCTGACCTGTCGCGTGCGAGGCAGTCGCGATCTACCCCGCGGTAGCGACGCTCACAGGCCGGGCAGCCGGTAGTCCTTGAACTGCTCGCGCAGCTTGGTCTTCAGGATCTTGCCGGTGGCGCCGAGCGGGATCGCCTCGACGAACAGCACGTCGTCCGGGATCTGCCACTTGGCCGTCTTGCCCTCGTAGAACTTCAGCAGCTCCTCGCGCGTGACCTCGGCGCCCGGGCGCTTGACCACGGCCACCACCGGGCGCTCGTCCCATTTCGGGTGGGCCACGCCGATGCAGGCCGCCATCAGCACGGCTGGGTGCGCGACCGCGATGTTCTCGATGTCGATGGAGCTGATCCATTCGCCGCCGGACTTGATCACGTCCTTGCTGCGGTCGGTGATCTGCAGGAAGCCGTCGGCATCGATGGTCGCGACGTCGCCGGTCGGGAACCAGCCATGGCCCTGGGCGTCGGGCACCAGCGGGTCGCCGCCCTCGCCCTTGAAGTACTCCTTGACGATCCACGGCCCCTTGACCAGCAGGTCGCCGTAGGCCTTGCCGTCCCATGGCAGCTCCGCGCCGTTGCCGTCGACGATCTTCATGTCGACGCCGAAGATGGCGCGACCCTGCTTCTGGCGGATCACGTCCTGCGCGTCGGCCGGCATCGTGAGATGCTTGTTCTTCAAGGTGCACAGCGTGCCGAGCGGGCTCATCTCGGTCATGCCCCAGGCGTGGAGCACGTCCACGCCATAGTCCTGCTGGAAGGCATGGATCATGGCCGGCGGGCAGGCCGAGCCGCCGATCACCGTGCGCTTGAGCGTCGAGAAGCGCAGGCCGCCGGGCTTCATGTGGGTCAGCAGCATCTGCCAGACGGTCGGCACTCCGGCGGCGAAGGTCACGCCTTCGGCCTCGATCAGTTCGTACACCGACTTGCCGTCGAGCGCCGGACCGGGGAACACGACTTTGCAGCCTGTGAGCGCGGCCGAGTACGGGATGCCCCAGGCGTTGACGTGGAACATGGGCACGACCGGCAACACCGAATCGCGCGCCGAGATGCCCATCACGTCGGGCAGCGCGGCCGCGTAGGCGTGCAACAGGGTCGAGCGGTGGCTGTAGAGCGCGGCCTTCGGATTGCCGGTGGTGCCGCTCGTGTAGCACATGCTCGACGCGGAGTTCTCGTCGAAGCGTGGCCACGCGAAATCGGTGGACCGGTCGCCCATCCAGGCCTCGTAGCTCATCAGACCGGGGATTCCGCTGTCGGCCGGCAATTTGTCGGCGTCGCACAGCGCGATCCAGCGCTTGACCGTGGGGCAGCGCGCATGCACGGCCTGCACCAGCGGCAGGAAGTTGAGGTCGAAGCACAGGATCTGGTCTTCGGCATGGTTGGCGATCCACGCGATCTGGTCCGGGTGCAGGCGCGGGTTGATCGTGTGCAGCACCCGGCCCGAGCCCGAGACGCCGTAATACAACTCGAGGTGCCGGTAGCCGTTCCACGCCAGCGTCGCGACGCGGTCGCTGAAGAGCAGGTCCTCGCCTTCGAGCGCATTGGCCACCTGGCGCGCGCGGCGCGCCACGTCGGCCCAGGTGTAGCGGTGGATGTCGCCTTCGACCCGTCGCGACACGATCTCGCCGTCGCCGTGGTGGCGCTCGGCGAACTCGATCAGGGACGAGATCAGTAGCGGTTGGTCTTGCATCAAACCCAGCATCGGTGCGGCTCCTTCATCACTGTGCGCAAAAAGATGGGCGAGTATTGCGCACCGCAGCATGGCCCCGATGCGGGAATGCCCGTAGCGCTGTCGCGCGGGGGGCAGCAACCCTCCATGGCCTTCCGGAAACGGGGTTTCGGGGGCTGCGGGACAATCAGGCGATGAATCTGCTCGTCGAGGACAGCCTCACCGCCACCCCTTCCGGCCTGCGCTGGACCGACGGTTTTCGGAGCCTGGGGCCGGTCTTCTTCACCGCGCTGCAGCCGACGCCGCTGCCGGCGCCGTACTGGGTGGGCCGCAGCGACGACGTGGCACGGCAGCTCGGGCTCGATGCCGACTGGCTCGCCTCCGACGAGGCGCTGAACGTCTTCACCGGCAATGCACTGCTGCCGGGGATGGCGCCGATGGCGAGCGTCTACAGCGGGCACCAGTTCGGTGTGTGGGCCGGGCAGCTCGGCGATGGCCGGGCCATCCTGCTCGGCGAAATCGACCGCGGCCTCGAAGTGCAACTGAAGGGCGCCGGGCGAACGCCCTACTCCCGCGGCGGCGACGGGCGCGCCGTGCTGCGCTCGAGCATCCGCGAGTTCCTCTGCAGCGAGGCGATGCACGGGCTGGGCATCCCGACCACGCGCGCACTGGCCGTGACCGGCTCCGACCAGCGCGTGCGCCGCGAGGAACTCGAGACCGCCGCCGTCGTGACCCGCGTGGCACCGAGCTTCATTCGCTTCGGCCATTTCGAGCACTTCGCGGCCAACGACCGGATCGAGGAGCTGCGCCAGCTGGCCGACTACGTGATCGAGCGCTACTACCCGGCCTGCCGACAGACCACGCGCTTCGGCGGCAATGCCTACGCGGCCTTCCTGGAAGCCGTGAGCGAGCGCACGGCAGCGCTGCTTGCGCAATGGCAGGCGGTGGGGTTCTGCCACGGCGTGATGAACACCGACAACATGAGCATCCTCGGGCTCACCATCGACTACGGCCCCTTCCAGTTTCTCGACGGGTTCGATCCGGCGCATATCTGCAACCACAGCGACACCGGTGGCCGCTACGCCTTCAATCAGCAGCCGAACGTGGCGTACTGGAATCTCTTTTGCCTGGCGCAGGCGCTGCTGCCGCTGATCGGTGAGCAGGACATCGCCATCGCCGCCCTCGAGTCGTACAAGACAGCATTCCCGCGCGAATTCGACCAGCGCATGGCGCGCAAGCTCGGCCTGCCGGCCGGCGTTGCGCTCGACCGCGACCTTCTCGACGGCGTGCTGCGCCTGCTGGCCGCCGAGCGCACCGACTGGACGATCTTCTGGCGCCGCCTGTCCGACGCCGTGGGCAACGGCGATTTCACCCCGGTGCGCGACCTGTTCATCGACCAAGCCGGCATCGACGCGTGGCTGCCGCTGTACGACGCGCAACGCAGCGCGATACCAACGGCCGAGTCCGCCGCTACGATGCGCGCGGTCAACCCCAAATACGTGCTGCGGAACCACCTGGGCCAGCAGGCGATCGAATCGGCCCAGCAAAAGGACTTCTCCGGCGTTGCAACCTTGCTGACGCTGCTCGCATCCCCATGTGAGGAACACACCGGCTTCGAGGCTTACGCCGGTTTTCCGCCCGACTGGGCGTCCACCATCGAAATCAGCTGCTCCTCATGACGTCCGCTTTCACCCCCAAGATCCAGAAGACCGAGGCCGAATGGAAGGCCGAGCTGGCCGAGAAAGGCGCCGAACCGGTCGCCTTCCAGGTCACGCGCCATGCCGCCACCGAGCGCCCTTTCACCGGCAAGTACGAAGCCCATTGGGACGACGGCAGCTACCACTGCGTGTGCTGCGGCGCCAAGCTCTTCGAGTCGGGCACCAAGTTCGACGCGGGCTGCGGCTGGCCGAGTTTTTCCGAGGAGGCGGTGCCCGGTGCCATCACCAATATCGTCGACCGTTCGCACGGCATGACGCGCACCGAGAACGTCTGCACGAATTGCGGCGCGCACCTGGGCCATGTCTTCCCGGACGGCCCCACGCCGACCGGGTTACGCTACTGCATGAATTCGGCCTCGCTGAGCTTCGAACCCAGCAAGGACTGACCCGCCCCCTCGCGCCCGCCCCGCATGAAACTGATCCTCGACTTCTTCCCCATCCTGCTGTTCTTCGGCGCGTACAAACTCGCCGACATCTACACGGCAACCGCCGTGCTGATGGGCGCCACCGTGCTGCAGTCGGCGATCATCTACGCGATCGACCGCAAGCTGCCGACCATGCAGAAGGCGACGCTGGCGCTGATCCTGCTGTTCGGCACGCTCACGCTGGTGTTGCACGACGACCGCTTCATCAAATGGAAGCCGACCGTGCTGTACGGCGCCATGGCGGTCGCGCTGGCGGTGGCGCTGTGGGGCTTCCGGAAGAACTTCCTGCAGGTCATGCTGGGCGCGCAATTGCAGTTGCCCCCGCGCATCTGGACGCACCTGACCATCGCGTGGATCGGCTACTGCCTCTTCATGTCGGCCATCAATGCCTATGTGGCGCTGTATTTCAGCACCGAGGCATGGGTCAACTTCAAGCTGTGGGGCTACGCCTTCCCGATCGTCTTCCTGATCGCGCAGGGGCTGTACATCTCGCCCCACCTCAAGTCCGAAGACACGCCCGCGGCATGACGCTCTACACCGCCGCCGATCTCGAGGCCACGCTGCGCGAGAAGCTGCAGCCCAGCGCGCTCGAAGTGATCGACGAAAGCGCCGCGCACGCGGGCCACGCGGGCGCCGGCGCCGAGGGCTACGGCACCCATTTCCGGGTGCGCGTCGCCTCCCCCCTGTTCGAGGGCCAGTCGCGCGTGGCGCGGCACCGGCTTGTGTATGATGCGCTGCACTTTTTCATCGCCGAAGGCGTCCACGCCATCGCCATCGAAACGCGCTGAATCCTCCCTCCCGATCGCAGCAGTTACCCCCTCCCCGATCCCACGGCGGCACGCGACTTCGTCTTTCATCCCCGCGCTCTTCGCGCCATCACCCTGCGAGTCCTGAGGACCAATCCCATGAAGCAACACCCCCTGAAGACCCTGGCGGTCGCCGTCGTGCTGAGCGCCGCCTCCGTCGGCGCGTTCGCGCAGAACATCGCGATCGTCAACGGCAAGGCCGTGCCCAAGGCCCGCATGGACGTGCTGGCCCAGCAACTGGCCGGCGCCGGTCGTCCGGTCACCCCCGAGATGGAGCCGCAACTGCGCGAGGAGGTCATCGCGCGCGAAGTCTTCATGCAGGAAGCCCAGAAGCAGGGCCTGGATGCGAGCGACGATTACCGCAGCCAGATCGAACTGGCGCGCCAGGCCATCCTGATTCGCACGCTGTTCGAGAACTACCGCAAGACCCACCCGGTGACCGATGCCGACGTGCAGGCCGAGTACGATAAGTTCGTCGCGGCCAACGGCGGCAAGGAATACAAGGCGCGCCACATCCTGGTGGAGACCGAAGACCAGGCCAAGAAGATCATGGGCGACCTAAAGAAGGGCGCCAAGTTCGAGGACATCGCCAAGAAGCAGAGCAAGGACCCGGGATCGGGCGCCAACGGCGGCGACCTCGACTGGGCCAACCCGGCGAGCTTCGTGCCCGAGTTCTCGGAAGCCATGATTAAGCTGAACAAGGGCGAAACCACGCCGGCACCGGTGAAGTCGCAGTTCGGCTACCACATCATCCGGGTCGACGACATCCGCCAGGCACAACTGCCGAAGCTGGAAGAAGTGAAGCCGCAGGTCACGCAGCAACTGCAGCAGCAGAAGCTGCAAAAGTACCAGGAAGAGCTGCGCGCGAAGGCCAAGGTGGAGTAAGCCTCGGTCTTGCGCTGCGTAGACTCAAAGGCGGCCTTCGGGCCGCTTTTTTCATCGCCACGCTCAAAAGACTATGCCCCTCTTCGCCGCCCGTTCGTCGTGCATTGCCGCGCTGCTCGTTCTGTGCACCGCTGCCATGGCACAGCCTTCCCGCTGGGTGCCGTTGCCAGGGGCCCGGCTCGGCAAGGACGTGAGCGCCATCCAGTTCGACAGCCGGGGCCTGGTCGAGGTGGAGAACCATAACGCCGACGACGATCGCGCTTACCCCGTGGCGCTGGTGTTGGTCGATTTTTCCCGCGAGCGCGACAGCGGCATGTTGGGGAGCTACCGATCGATGGTCCACACCATCGCAGTCGATTGCCCAGGTCGCCGTGCGCAAAATCTGCAGGACCGGCTCTACGCCCAGGCCGGCGGCGTGGAACGCACAGCCATCATGGGGACCATGGCGCTCTGGAAATGGGACCCGAAAATGACGACGCATCCCGCGTTGGCAGGCGGCCTCTTCGCGCAGGTCTGCAGAAACTAGCTGGCCTACGCCCTGGCCTTGTGCCAGATCTGCCGCCACGGTTGAAGCCCTGACTTTTCAGCCCCAGACCACCGAGCGCATCGAGATCGATGCCGACTGGAAATCGGCGTTAAAAAAGCGCGGTATTTCCTTGCCGGCGTCGACGGCGCCGGCGGCGTGGAGCAACGGCAGGTAGTGCTCGTGCGTCGGGTGGGCCTGCTGCGCCAACGCACCCAGGGACTGGAAGCGCGGCAAGGCGGCGAGGTCGCCCTTCTCCAACTGGCCGGTCACCACGCGATCGAATTCATGCGCCCAGTCGTAAGCCTGGTTCGGTGCTGTGCCCCGACGCGACACGCGAAGGTTGTGCACCAGATTGCCGCTGCCGACGATCAGCACGCCGCGTTCGCGCAGCGCCTTGAGCTGCTGGCCGAGCATCGCGTGCTCGGCCGGAGGGCGGCTGTAGTCCATGCCGAGCTGCACCACCGGGATCTGCGCCTTTGGGAACATCGGCTTGAGCACCGACCAGGTACCGTGGTCGAAACCCCATTCCGCCTGATCGATGCCAAGTGCCGCACCGCTCACGGGTTGGCGCACCGCCTGGGCAATCTCCGCCGCCGCAGCGGGTGCGCCGGGCGCAGGGAACTGCTGGTCGAACAGTTCCTGCGGGAACCCGCCGAAGTCGTGGATCGTCTTCGGCTTCGCCATGCCGGTGAGGAACCAGCCGCCGCGCGTGAGCCAGTGGGCCGACACGCACAAGATCAATTGCGGTGTCGGGTACTTCGTGCCGAACTCCGCACCCAGCGCCTGCCAGCTGCGCCGGTAGGCGTTGTCGCCGATGGCATTCATCGGACTGCCGTGGCCGAGAAAGAGCACCGGCATGCGGGGCGACTTCTTCAGTGCTCGGAAAGGTTCGGCTGCCAGCCCATCGACCAGCGGAAGGACGGCGCCCAAGGCACCCACGAAGTCACGACGATTCAGCATGGCCCGATCATCGAACACACCGCGCCGCCGACAGCGCTCCCAGTCACCGAAAGACGTGCGCCAGCGCACACGAAACCAGAAAAAACCCGGGCCCGGCTCAACCCACCCATTTGCGCGCGTTGCGCCAAATCTGCATCCAGGGGCTGAAGTCGCTCTTGTCGCCCGAGGTCCAGCTCATCTGGATGTTGCGGAACACCCGCTCCGGGTGCGGCATGACGGCCGTGAAGCGGCCGTCGGCCGTGGTCACCGACGTGAGCCCGCCGGCGCTGCCGTTCGGGTTGAACGGGTACTGCTCGGTCGGCTGGCCGTGGTTGTCGACGTAGCGCATGGCCGCGATGGCCTTCGTGGCGTCGCCGCGGTGCTTGAAGTTCGCATAGCCCTCGCCGTGCGCGACCGCGATCGGCAGGCGGCTACCGGCCAGGCCGCCGAAGAAGATGCTCGGCGATGCGAGCACCTCGACCATCGACAGCCGCGCCTCGAAGCGCTCGCTCTGGTTGGTGGTGAAGCGCGGCCAGGCTTCGGCGCCGGGGATGATGTCGGCCAGCTCGGCGAACATCTGGCAGCCATTGCACACGCCCAGGCCGAAGGTGTCGCTACGGCCGAAGAAGGCCTGGAATTGGTCCGACAGCTTGGGGTTGAAGGTGATGCTGCGCGCCCAGCCGATGCCGGCGCCCAGCGTGTCGCCGTAGCTGAAGCCGCCGCAGGCGACCACGCCCTGGAAGTCGGCGAGGTCGGCGCGGCCTGTCTGCAGGTCGGTCATGTGGACGTCGTGCGCCTCGAAGCCGGCCTCGGTGAAGGCGTAGGCCATCTCGACGTGGGAGTTGACGCCCTGCTCGCGCAAGATCGCGACCTTGGGCCGTGCCGCCAGATTCAGGAAGGGCGCGATCATCGAGGCGTCGACAGCGTCCGCGGCGAGCGACACATGCGCCCCCGGGTCCTGCGGCACACCGGCTGAGGCGTGTTCGGCATCGGCGCAGACCGGGTTGTCGCGCTCACGGGCGATCTTCCAGCTGACCGAGTCCCACACCTGGTGCAGGTCGTGCAGGCTGGCGCTGAACACCGACTTGGCGTCGCGCCAGACTTCCAGCTTGCCCTTGCCGACCTCCATCGTCGAAGCGTCGGGCCGGGTCTTGCCGACGAAGTGGCTGTGCGCGCTGAGGCCATGCGCGCGCAGCACCTGCATCACGTCGTTGCGCTCCGCGGTACGCACCTGCAGCACCATGCCCAGCTCTTCGCTGAACAGTGCCTTGAGCGTCAGTTCTTCGCGACGCGCGCTGACCTGCTGCGCCCAGTTCTTCGCGTCGCCGGTTTCCATGCGGCTGTCGGAGATTCCGTCGCCCTCGGTGACCAGCATGTCGACGTTGAGCGCCACGCCCACGTGGCCGGCGAAGGCCATCTCGCAGGCGGTGGCGAACAGCCCGCCGTCGCTGCGGTCGTGCATCGCGAGGATCTTGCCGTCGGCGCGCAGCGCGTTCACGGCCTTGACCAGGTTGACGAGGTCTTCCGGATGGTCGAGGTCGGGCACGCGGTCGCCGCTCTGCCCCAGCGTCTGCGCCAGGATGCTGCCGGCCATGCGGTGCTGGCCGCGGCCCAGGTCGATGAGCACCAGCGTGGTGTCGGCCTCGTCGCGGTCGAGCTGCGGCGTGAGCGTGCCGCGCACGTCGGCCAGCGTGGCGAAGGCGGTGACGATCAGGCTGACCGGTGAGGTGACCTTCTTCTTTTGGTCGCCATCCGACCATTGCGTGCGCATCGACAGCGAATCCTTGCCGACCGGGATCGAGATGCCCAGCGCCGGGCACAGTTCGAGGCCGACGGCCTTCACCGTCTCGTACAGCGCGGCGTCCTCGCCGGGTTCGCCGCAAGCGGCCATCCAGTTGGCCGACAGCTTGACACGCGACAGCTCGATCGGCGCGGCCAGCAGGTTGGTGATGGCTTCGGCCACCGCCATGCGGCCCGAAGCCGGCGCGTCGAGCGCGGCCAGCGGAGTGCGCTCGCCCATGCTCATCGCCTCGCCCGCGAAGCCGCTGTAGTCGGCCAGCGTCACGGCGCAATCGGCCACCGGCACCTGCCACGGCCCGACCATCTGGTCGCGGTGGCTCATGCCGCCGACGGTGCGGTCGCCGATGGTGATGAGGAAGCGCTTGGACGCCACGGTCGGGTGCGACAGCACGTCGATGGCGGCCTTCTGCAGATCGACGCCGGTCAGGTCGAGCGGATTGAATCGGCGCGCGATGGTCTTCACGTCGCGCAGCATCTTCGGCGGCTTGCCGAGCAGGACGTCCATCGGCATGTCGACGGGTTGCACTTCAGCACCCTCGTCGACCAGACGCAACTGGCGCTCTTCGGTCGCCACGCCGACCACCGCGAACGGGCAGCGCTCGCGCTCGCAGAAGGACTTGAACTGTCCCAAAGATTCCGGCGCGATGGCCAGCACGTAGCGCTCCTGGCTCTCGTTGCACCAGATTTCCTTGGGCGCCATGCCCGACTCTTCGAGCGGCACGCCGCGCAGGTCGAAGCGCGCGCCGCGACCTGCGTCGTTGGTCAGCTCGGGGAAGGCATTCGACAGACCACCGGCGCCCACGTCGTGGATGGCGAGGATCGGGTTGGCCGCGCCCTGCTGCCAGCAGTGGTTGATGACCTCCTGCGCGCGCCGTTCGATTTCGGGGTTGCCGCGCTGCACCGAGTCGAAGTCCAGCTCCGCCGCATTGGCGCCGGTCGCCATCGAACTCGCGGCGCTGCCGCCCATGCCGATGCGCATGCCGGGGCCGCCCAGCTGGATCAGCAACGAGCCGGCGGGGAAGAGGATCTTCTTGGTCTGGCCGGCGTCGATGCTGCCGAGGCCGCCCGCGATCATGATGGGCTTGTGGTAGCCGCGCTGCACCGTATCGGCGTCGCTGGCGATGGGCTGCTCGTACTCGCGGAAGTAGCCCAGCAGGTTGGGCCGGCCGAACTCGTTGTTGAAAGCGGCGCCGCCCAGCGGGCCCTCGGTCATGATCTGCAGCGGGCTGGCGATGTGTTCGGGCTTGCCGTAGTGGCCCTCTTCCGGCCACAGCTTCGACACGGTGAAGCCGGTCAGGCCCGCTTTGGGCTTGGAGCCGCGGCCGGTCGCGCCCTCGTCGCGGATCTCGCCGCCCGCACCGGTCGAGGCACCCGGGAACGGGGAGATGGCCGTCGGGTGGTTGTGCGTCTCGACCTTCATCAGCACGTGGCTCAGCGCGCTTTCCTTGGCATACGCACCGCTGGCCGCGCCATCGGCCGCCACGAAGCGCTCGATCTGCGTGCCCTCCATGATCGACGCGTTGTCGGCATAGGCGACCACGGTGTGCTGCGGGCTCAGCTTCTCGGTGTTGCGGATCATGCCGAACAGGCTGATCGGCCGCTTCTCGCCGTCAATCACGAAGTCGGCGTTGAAGATCTTGTGGCGGCAGTGCTCGCTGTTGGCCTGCGCAAACATCATCAGCTCGACGTCGCTCGGGTTGCGACCGAGCCGGGTAAAGGCGTCGACCAGGTAGTCGATCTCGTCCTCGGCCAGCGCCAATCCGAAGGTGCTGTTGGCCGACACAAGCGCCGCGCGGCCGCCGGTGAGCACGTCGACCTGCGCCATCGGCTGGGCCTCAAGCTCGGCGAAGAGCGCCGCGGCGCCGTCGAGGCCTGGCAGCACCGATTCGGTCATGCGGTCGTGCAGCAGGGCCGCGACGGCCAGACGCTTATCGCCGTCGAGCACCGGCGCCTTGCCGATCAGCGGCGCCTTCAGGCTCAAGTGGAATTGCGTCACGCGTTCGACCCGTCGCAACGCCAGACCGCAGTTGTGGGCGATGTCGGTCGCCTTGGAGGCCCAGGGCGACACCGTGCCCAGGCGTGGCGTCACCACCAGCTCGGTCGACGCCTTGGGTACCGCGAACGGCTCGCCATAGGTCAGCAACGCGGAGAAACGCTCGCGGGCCGTGGCATCGAGGGCTGTGTCGGTCACCACGAGATGGACGAAACGGGCCGAGATCGCCTCGATCTTCGACTCGACCACCTGCAGCTTCGGCAGGAGCTGGCGGGCCCGGAAGTCGCTGAGCGCGCTGCCGCCCTCGAACACGGTCACGACGGGTTGGGCGGAGTGGAATGGCTGCGTCACGGTCGAATGGGCCGGCGGGGGCCGGCTGGCTGAGGAATGAAGAAACACGCTGGGCGGCCGCTGACTGGGACCGCCCGTGGAAACCCGGAATTTTAGGCGACCGCGGCCGGCCGGGGCGCTCGCTCCGGCGCCCCGCGACACGCAGAGGTCATGCGCCGCGCCGCCGGGCAGCGCGGGTGCCGAATGGGATAATCGCGGGATGAGTATTACCCTGAACGACGCAGCCGGCATCGCCGCCATGCGCACGGTCGGCCGCTTGAGCTCGGAGGTGCTGGACTACCTGACCCCCTTCGTGAAGCCCGGCGTGACCACGAACGACATCGACCGCCTGGCGGCCGAGTACATGGCCCAGCAAGGCACCACCTCGGCCACGGTGGGCTACCTGGGCGCGAGCAGCACGCCCTTTCCCAAGTCGCTCTGCACCTCGGTCAACCATGTGGTCTGCCACGGCATCCCGAACGACAAGCCCCTGAAGAAGGGCGACATCTTGAACGTCGATGTCACCGTCATCAAGGACGGCTGGTTCGGCGACAACAGCCGCATGTTCATCGTCGGCGACGCGTCCATTGCCGCGAAGCGGCTGTGCCAGGTGACCTACGAGGCGATGTGGCACGGCATCCTGCAGGTGCGCCCCGGCGCGCATCTGGGGGACGTGGGCCACGCGATCCAGAAGTTCGCCGAGGGCAACGGCTTTTCGGTGGTGCGCGAGTTCTGCGGCCACGGCGTGGGTCGCAAGTTCCACGAGGAGCCGCAGGTGCTGCACTACGGCCGGCCAGGCACGCTCGAGCGGCTCGAGCCGGGCATGATCTTCACGATCGAGCCGATGATCAATGCCGGCAAGCGCGACATCAAGGAAGACGCCAAAGGCGGCCAGTACGACGGCTGGACCATCGTCACGCGCGACCATTCGCTGTCGGCGCAGTGGGAACACAGCGTGCTGGTGACCGAGACCGGCTACGAGGTGCTGACCCTGTCGGCCGGCAGCCCACCGCCCCCGCCCTTCGTCGCGTCGACGGTCACCTGAGCGCCGGAGTGCTGGCGTGATCGAAGTCGCCACCACGGTCGACGTGTCGTCGCTTCGCGAAGCCTACCGCGCGCAGAAGATGGCGCTGTTCGACACGCTGCGGCACGGCAACGCGCCCACGCGCAGCGTGCACCATGTGTTGCGGCAGTTCGCGGCCTTCGCGGACGAGGCGCTGACCACGCTGTGGAACGACGCGGGCTTCGGCAACGAACTGGCGCTGGTTGCGGTGGGCGGTTTCGGTCGAGGCGAGCTCTTCCCTTACTCCGACGTCGACGTGCTGCTGCTGTTGCCGGAGGTGCATGCGTCGAATATCGAGCCAGCGCGGCTCGAGGCCTTCATCGGCCGCTGCTGGGACGTGGGCCTCGAGATCGGATCGAGCGTGCGTACCCTGGGCGAATGCCTGGACGAAGCGGACAAGGACGTCACCGTGCAGACCTCGCTGCTCGAGTCGCGCCTGATCACCGGTGACAAGAAGCTGTACACGGCCTTCCGCAAGCGCTTCTGCACCGCCATCGACCCGAAGGCCTTCTTCGCCGCCAAGTCGCAGGAGATGCGGCACCGGCACCACAAGTTCGACGACACGCCCTACGCGCTCGAACCCAACTGCAAGGAATCGCCCGGCGGCCTGCGCGACCTGCAGACGGTGCTGTGGATGACCAAGGCCGCCGGCTTCGGCCGGCGCTGGGAAGACCTGGCCAAGAACGGCCTGGCCACCGCCTTCGAGGTGCAGCAGATCAAGCGCAACGAGGCGCTGTTGAGCCTGATCCGCGCGCGCCTGCACGTCACGGCCAATCGGCGCGAGGACCGGCTGGTGTTCGACCTGCAGACCGCCGTGGCCGCCACCTTCGGCTACGAAGCGCTGTCGCAGCGCAAGGCCAGCGAGGCGCTCATGCGCCGCTACTACTGGGCCGCCAAGGCGGTCACGCAGCTCACGCAGATCCTGCTGCTCAACATCGCCGAGCGGCTGCAGCCACAGGCCGAAGAACCGACCCGTATCAACGACCGCTTCTTCGAGAAGGCCGGAATGATCGAGGTGGCAAGCGACGACCTGTACCTGAAGGACCCGCACGCCGTCCTCGAGACCTTCCTGCTCTACCAGAAGACCATCGGCGTGAAGGGCCTGTCGGCTCGCACGCTGCGCGCGCTCTACAACGCGCGCTCGGTGATGGACAGCAAATTCCGCAACGACCGGGTGAACCACATCACCTTCATGCGCATGCTGCTGGAGCCGCGCGGCATCACCCACGCCTTCCGGCTGATGAACCAGACCTCCGTGCTCGGACGCTACCTGCGGCCCTTCCGCAGCATCGTCGGGCAGATGCAGCACGACCTGTTCCACGTCTACACGGTCGACCAGCACATCCTGATGGTGCTGCGCAACGTGCGGCGCTTCTTCATCGCAGAGCATGCGCACGAATACCCGTTCTGCTCGCAGCTGGCGGCCGGCTGGGACAAGCCGTGGGTGCTGTACGTGGCCGCGCTGTTCCACGACATCGCCAAGGGCCGCGGCGGCGACCATTCGACGCTGGGGGCGCGCGATGTGCGCCGCTTCTGCCAGCAGCACAACGTCGAGCGCGAAGACAGCAAGCTCATCGAGTTCCTGGTGACCGAGCACTTGACGATGAGCACCGTGGCGCAGAAGCAGGACCTGAGCGACCCCGACGTGATCGCTGCCTTTGCCAAGCGCGTGGGCAGCGAGCGCTACCTGACTGCCCTGTACCTGCTGACCATCGCCGACATCCGGGGCACCTCGCCGCGCGTGTGGAATGCCTGGAAGGGCAAGCTGCTCGAGGACCTGTACCGCTACACCTCGCGCGCACTCGGCGGCCACCTGCCCGACCCGGATGCGGAAATCGAAGCGCGCAAGCGCGAGGCGCTGGTGCAGCTCGCCCTGCACGCGCAGCCCTTCGAGGTGCACAAGGCGCTGTGGGAAACGCTCGACGTCGGCTACTTCATGCGGCACGACGCTTCGGAAATCGCCTGGCACGCCAAGCAGCTGTCGCGGCATGTGCCGCACAAGGGCGTGCCGGTGGACCCGCGTGCGCCGCCCATCGTGCGCGCGCGGCTGTCCCCGGTGGGCGAAGGCCTGCAGGTCGTCGTCTACACGCCCGACCAGCAGGAGCTGTTCGCGCGGATCTGCGGCTACTTCGATCAATCGTCCTTCAGCATTCTCGATGCGAAGGTGCACACGGCCAGCAACGGCTACGCGCTGGACACCTTCCAGATCGTCACGGCCTATACGCCGGAGCACTACCGCGATCTGATCAGCATGGTCGAGACGGGGCTTGCGAAGACGCTGGCCGAGGCCGGTGCGCTACCGCCGCCCAGCAAGGGCCGCGTGTCGCGCCGGGTGCGCAGCTTCCCGATCCAGCCGCGCATCAACCTCGTGCCCGACGAGAAGGCGCAGCGCTGGCTGCTGAGCATTTCGGCCAGCGACCGCGCCGGCCTGCTCTATTCGGTGGCCCGCGTCCTGGCGCGACATCGGCTCCACCTGCAGCTCGCCAAGGTCACGACCCTGGGCGAACGGGTGGAAGACACCTTCCTGCTCAGCGGCCCGGAGCTGCAGGGGCAGCGCGCGCAGTTGGCCATCGAAACCGAACTGATCGAAGCGTTGTCAGCCTGATTCGCAGACAGCGCACACGCGTGTGCGAAATGTCTCAAACATGCACCACAATCCGGCCTTTCGTTTGAAAGGATCTTCTACATGACACGCACCGACGACACCGGCAAACTCATTCTCCGCCTGGCCCTGGGAATCATGATCCTGCTGCATGGCATCGCCAAGATCAGTACGGGCGTCAGCGGTGTGGGCGGCATGCTGGCTTCGCACGGCCTGCCCAGCGCACTGGCGTACCTCGTCTACGTCGGCGAGATCGTGGCGCCCGTGCTGGTGATCATCGGCTTCTACACCCGCCCTGCCGCATGGATCATCGCGATCAACATGGTCGTGGCCATCTGGCTGGTCCACATGAAGGACCTGTTGGTGCTGGGCAAGAACGGGGGCTGGGCGCTGGAACTGCAAGGCATGTTCCTCTTCGCGGCCATCGCCGTCGCACTGCTGGGCGCGGGCCGCTTGAGCGTGGGCGGCAGCAGCGGCAAGTACAACTGACGTCACGAGCGTCAAGACTGAGGAGGCGTGCTCGCGCGCCTTTGCTTCGTCAGTCGTCTGCGGCGTCGAGCCCGGGAAAGAGCACCTCGGTGAAGCCAAAACGCGTGAAGTCGCGCACCCGCATGGGGTAGAGCTTGCCAAGCAAATGGTCCACTTCGTGCTGGACTACCCGTGCGTGGAAGCCGCTGACAGTGCGGTCGATCGGGTCGCCGTACGGGTCAAAGCCGGTGTAGCGGATGCTCGAAAAGCGTGGCACCACGCCACGCAGGCCGGGCACCGACAGACAGCCTTCCCAACCCTCTTCCTCGGCGTCGCCCAACGGCGTGATCACGGGATTGAGCAGCACCATCCTCGGGACGAGCGGCGCATCCGGGTAGCGTGGGTTGATGCGGTCGGTGCCGAAGATCACCAGCTGCAGATCGACGCCGATCTGCGGGGCGGCAAGCCCCGCACCGTCGACAGCCTGCATGGTGTCGAACATGTCGCGTACCAGCAGGTGCAATTCATCGGTGTCGAAAGCGGCCACCGGCTGCGCTATGCGCAGCAGCCTCGGGTCGCCCATTTCGAGGATTTCGCGAACGGTCATCGGCCCATTATCGTGACCGACGAATCAGGCGGTGACATCAGTTGCGCTGAGACTCTTGCTGCTCGCGCGCGCGACGGTCCGCCTCAGGCTGACTCCGGGCGGGACCTAAAACAGGGGGTCGTCCGCCGCTCGGAGGCGCCACGCCTGGCCGCCCCGGATTCCCACCTGGGCGTGGTCCCGCGCCAGGCCCGTCATGGTCCGGCCTCGGACCCACGCCAGGACGTGGACCGCGATCGGGACCTCTGCCGTCGTACCTGGGTCCTCCGCCATAGCCTCGAGGCCGCCCGTCGTAGTAGCCGCGGTTGTAGTAACCGCGGTCATAGTAGTTGCCGCCCTGAATGTACACAGAAGGCGCCACCACGGGCGCCGGATCGTAGTAAGAAGGCTGCGAGTAGTAGCCGTCGTCGTACCCATACGAACCGGGCACCGCCACACAGCCGCTCAGCAACAGCACGCCACCGGCGACCACGCTGACTGGGATCCATCGAATATTCTTCATGACTGACTCCTTGTCTGCTCCCAAGTAAACGCTCTGCATGTCGCACTGTTGACGTCGCCCCGGTGAAGTTGGGTAACGGTGCAGTAACGACTGGCGTCGGCGTGAATGCTTCACGCCGTTGGCCACCCGTCGGCCAAGATCCGGAGAAGACCGGCCTCGTCAATGACCATGACGCCGAGCGATTGAGCCTTCTCGAGCTTGCTGCCCGCTTCGGCGCCGGCCACCACGCAGTCGGTCTTCTTGCTGACCGAGCCTGCCACCTTCGCACCGGCATCCTCCAACTTGTCCTTTGCTTGGTCCCTGCTCAGCGTAGGCAGAGTACCGGTGATGACGAAAGTCTTGCCCGCGAGCGGGCGCGGTGTCCGCGCGGCGGGCTCGCCCTCTTCCCAGGTCACGCCGCTGGCGCGAAGTTGTTCGACCACTTCGCGGTTGTGCGGCTGATCGAAGAAGGTGCGCAGGCTGGTCGCGACCACCGGCCCGACGTCGTTCACCTCGAGCAGCGCTTCCTCGTTCGCATCCATGATGGCATCGAGCTTGCCGAAGTGCTTCGCCAGATCCTTCGCCGTGCTCTCGCCGATATTGCGAATTCCCAATCCGAACAGAAAGCGTGGCAACGTAGTCGCCTTTGAAGCTTCGATCGCATCCACCAACTTAGCAGCCGATTTCTCCCCCATGCGCTCCAACCCAGCAAGCGTAGTAAATCCAACCTTGTAGAGATCAGGCAAAGTTTGGATCAAATGCGCATCGACAAGTTGGTCAACCAACTTCCCACCCAAACCATCAATATCTAACGCTCGCCTAGCCGCGTAATGCAGGATGGCCTCTTTACGCTGTGCGGGGCAGAACAGTCCTCCTGTGCAATAGTGGTTGACCTCGCCCTTCTCGCGCAGCACGTGGCTTCCGCAAATTGGGCAGCGCGAGGGCATACGAAAATTCGCAATGTAGGGAATACGCGGAGATGGCTTACAACGTGCCTCATTCTCAAAGGCCTGTTTGAGTGCTGCTACACCATAATCTCCAGTCAGTCGACTTGCTGCGTACACTTCGTCGGAGACGCGACGCACCACCTCAGGGATCACATCTCCTGCGCGGCGAACGAGCACCGCATCCCCGACGCGTACCCCACGCCGACGCAAATCAAATAGATTGTTCAATGTTGCGTTAGAAACCGTCGCGCCCCCAACCAACACCGGATCAAGTCGCGCCACTGGCGTCAATCGCCCTGTCCGGCCAACCTGTACGTCAATCGCAAGTACTTGTGTGATCCGCTCTTCAGCGGGAAACTTGTGAGCGACAGCCCAACGAGGTTCCCGACTCACGAATCCCAATCGTTCTTGCAGTGCGAAGCTATCTACCTTATAGACCACTCCATCAATGTCATAAGGCAAGCTAAGACGAGACTCGCCAACGGTTTGGTGGAAAACGGCAAGCTCTTGAGCGCAATGAGCAAGGCGAGTTTGCTTTGCAACAGGAAATCCAAACGCCTCGAGCGTTCGCAGTACCTCGAACTGGCTACTGAACGTTATGCCACCCTTCTCGGCAGGCGTTACTTCGCCGACTCCGTACGTAAAGAACGAAAGCGCTCGCCGGCTCGTGATGCTCGGATCTAGTTGTCTAAGTGCGCCAGCCGCCGCATTTCTTGGATTAACAAAGAGCTTCTCGTTCTTTGCTCCCTGATCAATAAGCGACTGCTGGGACGCGTTCATATTCATGAAGTCATCGCGACGCATGTAGACCTCACCACGGACCTCTAATACCGACGGAACTGGCACCAGTTTTCCATCGACCGTTGATGGCCGCAAACTCAGGGGGATCTGCCTTATCGTCCTGACGTTTAACGTGACATCTTCGCCCACCTCACCATCACCCCTGGTGGCGGCAAGCACGAGAACAGCGTTCTCGTACCTTAGGTTGATAGCAAGACCATCGAACTTCAATTCAGCAACGTAAACCAAGGTAGGGGCGTCGGATAGCTCCTTGCGAACCCGGGAGTCGAAAGCAATGGCCCCCGATGCCTCATTGTCGGTCTCCGTTCTGATGCTCAGCATCGGAACACGATGGCGAACCTTGATGGCTCTCGCGCGAGCTTGTCCTCCGACTCGTTGCGTCGGCGAGTCCGGCGCAATCAGATTCGGGTATTTGCTCTCTAGACGTTGCAGCTCTTTGAAGAGTGCGTCATACGCGGCGTCAGAAATAGTCGGAGCATCGAGAACATAGTAGCTATGCGCGTGTGCTTGGAGCTCCTCTCTGAGCTCCTGCATGCGCTTCGCATCAGCTTCGGCATTCGAAGAATCTGCGAAGCCAAAAAGATCAGGCTCACTCACCATCATTCAGCTGAAAAGGCGCCGCGCCAGGTGCGACCCGGCCGCCAAATCGCGCGAATCCAGCGTGTCGTAGAGCTGCTCCAGGTCGGCGCCGATGGCGTCCATCGTCTCCTCGCGCAGCAGCTGGCCGTCGCTGTCGGTCACCACGCCATCCATCTCGCGCGCGAGCGTGGCGGCGGCGTCGCGCATGCGTGCGAAGGGCCGCTCGCCGCGGTCGACCTGCGGCACGTCGAGGCTCAGGGTCAGCTCGCGGATGGCCGACTGCGCCGGGTCATCCGCCAGCGCCGCCTGGGTGTCGAAGGACAGGCCGGTGATCGGCGGCAGTCCGGCTTCGGCCGCCGGCAGCACCATCCGACCCGGGATCATCCCGGCGACGAAGCCCAGCCGCGCCGCGTTCTGCTGCACATAGCCGGGACTCCAGGCCGCGTGCCGTGCGCGCAGCACGAAGGCGAGCTGCGCGTCGTGCGCGCTCGCGAACTGGTCGAGCTCGCGCGCACGCGCCACCTCGTCGAGCATCTCGGGAAACTCCGGCGCGCCGCCGACTGCATCGGCGAAGGCCTGCGCCTTCACCACGAACTCCGAGTACTCGATCTCATTGAGGGCGCCGGTGCGGTTGGCCAACTGCACGCCCACCTGGAAGGCGCCGTAGCGCTGGCCCGCCACCGGAGGCTCCCATTCGCCGTTGTGCTCGTTCAGGCCTTCGATGGCCACCGGCTTGCTGCCGGCGCGCCGGGTGGCGGGCATGGCGGCGATGGCGGCGTCGCCGGACACCAGCCCATCGAGCGACACCGGCGCGATGACGTCGATCAGCGGGTCCAGCCCGCCGCGGCGGTCCGCCATCGGGATCGGCAGCGCACTGGGCGCCGGCAGGTCGGGGTCGAACAGCGGCTCGTGCCGCTCGTTGCCGGGCGTGGGGTGCGGGTCAACATGCAGCACCGGCTCTTCGTCCGACCGTGTCGGCGGGAGCTCGTCGAAGCCGGTGGGCGGCGGTGCGTCGGGCTGGCGCGGCGCATTGCGACGCGACATCCAGGTGTCGTAGCCGACCACGGCGGCGAGGAAGAGGCCGCCGAGAACGGCCAGGGCGATGGTGAGGCTGCTCATGCTTCGACCATCGACACGGCAGATTCCATGTCCACCGCCACGATGCGCGAGACGCCCTGCTCCTGCATGGTCACGCCGATGAGCTGCTCGGCCATCTCCATCGCGATCTTGTTGTGGCTGATGAAAAGAAACTGCGTGCTTCGGCTCATGGCGGTGACCAGCTTCGCATATCGCTCGGTGTTGGCGTCGTCCAGCGGCGCGTCCACTTCGTCCAGCAGGCAGAAGGGCGCAGGGTTGAGCTGGAAGATCGCGAAGACCAGCGCGATCGCGGTCAGTGCCTTCTCACCGCCCGACAGCAGGTGGATCGTCTGGTTCTTCTTGCCGGGCGGCTGCGCCAGCACCTGCACGCCGGCATCGAGGATCTCGTCGCCCGTCATCACCAGGCGCGCGTTGCCGCCACCGAACAGCTCGGGGAACATGCGGCTGAAGTGCTCGTTGACGATCTTGAAGGTGCCGCCGAGCAGCTCGCGGGTCTCGCCGTCGATCTTGCGGATGGCGTCTTCCAGTGTGGTGATGGCTTCGTTCAGATCGGCCGACTGCGCGTCGAGGAAGATCTTGCGCTCGCTGGCGGTCGCCAGTTCTTCCAGCGCGGCCAGGTTGACCGCGCCCAACGCGGCGACCTCGCGGTGGATGCGCTCGATCTCGCTTTGCAAGCCGACCAGCCGGACTTTGTCGGTCTCGATCGACGCGGCGACCGCTTCGAGGTCGGCCTGCGCGTCGGCCAGCAGCGTGGCGTACTGCTCCACGCCCAGGCGCGCGGCCTGCTCCTTCAGTTGGAATTCGGTGATGCGCTGGCGCAGTGGGTCGAGCTCGCGCTCGAGCTGCAGGCGGCGCTCGTCGCTCGCGCGCAGCTTCATCGTGAGGTCGTCGTACTGGCTGCGCGCGGCGCCCAGCGCGGTCTCGCGCTCGAGCTTGAGCGACAGCGCGTCCTGCAGGCCGGCCTGCGCGGCCGCGTCGGACAGGCGACCGAGCTCGGCCTGCGCGCGCTCCTGTTCGTCGGCCAGCGACACCGTCTGCTGCGCCGCCGTCTCGATCGCGCGGCTCAATTCCCCGCGACGGGCTTCGACGCTGCGGCGGGTAAAGGTCGCTTCCTGCGCCTGGCGTTCGAGGCTGCGGTGCTGGTCGCGGCTGGCGGCCAATGCGCGACCGGCCTCGATCACGCGTTCGTCCAGCTGCGCGTGGCGCTCCTGCGCATCGGCCAGCTGCATGTCGAGTTCTTCGAAGCGGCCTTCGGCGGCGATGCGGCGTTCCTGCAGGTCTTCGAGCTGCGCGTCGACCTCGCCGAGGTCGGCGGCCAGCTGCTCGCTGCGTGCGCGCGTCTGCTCGGCCAGCTGCGTCAGGCGCAGCGTCTCGACTTGCAGCTCGTGCGAGCGCGACTGGGTGTCGGCGGCCTCGCGACGCACGCTGACCAGGCGCTGCGCCGCGTCGGCATAGGCCGCTTCGGCGCGCACCAGCGCCGTCCGCGCCTCGTCGGCGATCAAGGTCTGGGCGCGCAACTGGCGCTCCAGGTTTTCGATCTCCTGCTGGCGCGCGAGCAGACCGGCCTGCTCCGAATCCTGCGCGTAGAAGCTCACGCTGTGCGTGGTCACGGCATGGCCGCTCTGCACGAAGATGGCTTCGCCGGGCTGCAGCTTGTCGCGCTGCGCCAGCGCCTCTTCGAAGCTCGACGCGGTGTAGCAGCCGTGCAGCCAGTCGACCAGCAGCGCCTGCAGGCCGGCGTCGTTCAGACGCAGCAGGTCCGACAGGCGCGGCAGCGTCGCGCTGCCCGAGGGCACCCCGGCCGACGGCGGGTTGTAGAAGGCCAGCTTGGCCGGCGGCACGTCGTTGCCGAAGGCGCGGACCATGTCGAGGCGCGACACCTCGAGCGCGCCCAGGCGTTCGCGCAGCGCCGATTCGAGTGCGTTCTCCCAGCCCTGCTCGATGTGGATGCGGCTCCACAGGCCTTGCAGGCCATCGAGGCCGTGCTTGGCCAACCAGGGTGCGAGCTTGCCGTCGGTCTTGACCTTCTCCTGCAGTGCCTTCAGGGCTTCCAGCTTGGCCGACAGCTCGGCATGTCGCGCACCCTCGGTGTTGACGGCCTGCTGCTTCGCGCGGCGGTCGTCGTCGAGTTGCGGCACGGATTCCTGCAGGTCCTGCAGTCGGGCGTCGGCCTCGGCGGCGGCCTCCTGCGCGGCGGAGAACTGGAACTGAAGGTCTTGCAGCTTCGCTTCATCGGGTGCAGCCAGCGCCTGCTTGTCGGCGCGCAGGCGTTCGCTGCGCATCGTCAGCTGGCGGCTCTGCTCTTCGATGTTGCGCTGGTCGGCGGCCAGCACCTGGATCTGCTGCTGCACCTGCGACACGCTCGCGCGCTGCGCATTGGCTTCGTTCTGCGCGCGCTGCTGCGCGTCTTCCAGTTCGGGCAGGCGTGCGTCGTGTTCTTCCAGCTGCGCAGCCAGCAACTCAGCTTGCTCCTCGGCATCGACGCCCTGCCCGGCCAGCGTCTCGAGCTCGGCTTCGGCATCCTCCTTGCGCCCGCTCCACTGCCCGATCTGCTCCCGCAGCTGGATCAGGCGCTGCTCGACGCGCTGGCGGCCTTCGACCACGAAGCGGATCTCACCTTCGAGCCGGCCGACTTCGGCGCTGGCCTCGTACAACTTGCCCTGGGCCTGGTTGACCTGGTCGCCGGCCGCGTAGTGCGCCTGACGCACCGTTTCCAGTTCGGATTCGATGCGGCGCAGGTCGGCAGTGCGCGACTCGAGGTCGTTGAGCGCCTTGCCGGCGTCGGCCTGGATCTTGGCCTGATCGGCCTCGCTCTCGCTGCGCTTCAAGAACCACAGCTGATGCTGCTTGCGCGTGGCGTCGGCCGTGAGCGTGTTGTAGCGCTTGGCCACCTCGGCCTGCTTCTCCAGGCGCTCGAGGTTGGCGTTGAGTTCGCGCAGGATGTCTTCCACACGCGTGAGGTTCTCGCGCGTGTCGCCCAGGCGGTTCTCGGTTTCGCGGCGGCGCTCCTTGTACTTGGAGACACCGGCGGCTTCCTCGAGGAACAGGCGCAGCTCTTCGGGCTTCGATTCGATGATCCGGCTGATCGTGCCCTGGCCGATGATGGCGTAGGCGCGCGGGCCGAGGCCCGTGCCCAGGAACACGTCCTGCACGTCGCGGCGGCGCACCGGCTGGTTGTTGATGTAGTAGCTGCTGGTGCCGTCGCGCGTGAGCACGCGGCGCACCGCGATCTCGGTGAACTGCGACCATTGGCCGCCGGCGCGGTGGTCGGCGTTGTCGAACACCAGTTCGACGCTCGACCGGCTGGCCTGCTTGCGCGTGGTCGTGCCGTTGAAGATCACGTCCTGCATCGACTCGCCGCGCAGCTCCGACGCACGGGATTCGCCCAGTACCCAGCGCACCGCATCCATGATGTTCGACTTGCCGCAGCCGTTGGGCCCCACCACGCCGACGAGCTGGCCCGGCAGCAGGAAGTTGGTGGGTTCGGCGAACGACTTGAAGCCCGAAAGCTTGATGGAATTGAGACGCACGAGGGGTCGTTCCGTCTTGACGCTGAGGCCAAGGTATTGATTTGTAAGGAATTTTGCACAGCCCGCCGGCTGCCGCCCGAGGCCTGGATGATAACGTGCGGGCCATGCGCGAATCACCCTGGCCACGCTGCGATGGCCGCTCATTTTTCACGGGTCGCCGTGCGGTGATGGCCTCGATGGCCGCCGCAACGCTCGGCCTGGCTGGCTGCGTCGCCACCCGCTCCACCCAGCGTGCCGAGGACTACGACAGTCGCGAATGGATGCAGTCCAGCGCCAACCGCATCGCGAACCTGGCGCTGCGCGACAACCTGCAGTCGATCCGCCGCGTGCAGCTGTCGCTGTACCGTCGCAACCCGCGCGAATGGCGCAAGAGCGCGCCCAGCGCGGACGACGCCGTCCAGCGCACCTGGGACGGCGTGATGCAGCCCGCCCCGATGCCCGCGCTCGGCGGCAAGAGCGGCATCGATGCGGTGCGTCTCGCGTTCGAACCCGGCTATGCCGGCGACCGCATCGCCGCGCTGGTCTACGGTTGGGCCACGATGCTCAAGGAGGCCAACGGCAACACCTGGGAGCAGTCGATGCTCGACGGCGTGAACGCCGAGAACAGCTACCGGGCGGCGCGCAACATCGAAATTTCCCTGTGGCTGATCGGCTCGAAGACCGGTGCCGACGGCCAACCGCTGCTGCTGGCCACCGAGATCAGCGAGCGCGGGCGCAACCTGGTGGTCGACCGCGAGCTCTCGAAGATCGTGGCGCGGCTCGACCTGCTCGCCGCGCAGGCCGACGAGAAGTACCGCCGCGCCGCGCTCGACTTCGCACAGGGCTGGATCATGGGCAGCCTCGGGCCCTTCCTGTCGCTGGCGAAGCCCTGAGCGGCGGCACCGTGCGCCGCGACGTGGCACCTAAAATGCTTTGCAGCCTTCGGCTTCCCCTCCACTCCCTTCTATCCAGGCACAACTCATGAGCTCGATCAATTTCATCGGCGGCGAAAAAGGTGGCGTCGGCAAGTCGGTCACGTCGCGGGTGCTGGCGCAGTACTTCATCGACCACAGCAAGCCCTTCACCGGCTTCGACACCGACCGCTCGCACAGTTCCTTCACGCGCTTCTACGAAGGCTTCGCCTCGCCGGTGGTGGTCGACAGCTTCGAGGGCCTCGACAAGGTCGTCAACGGCTTCGAGCACAACCCGCAGCAGAGCGTGATCGTCGACCTGGCGGCGCAGACGCTGGCACCGCTGTCGCGCTGGATCAAGGAGTCGGACCTGTTCGACGTGTTCACCGAACTCGGCGTGGCCGTCAACTTCTGGCACGTGCTCGACGACGGCAAGGACTCGACCGACCTGCTGGGCACGCTGATCGACACCTTCGGCGACCGCCCCAACTACATCGTGGTGCAGAACTACGGGCGCGGCAGCGACTTCGGCATGCTGCTCGGATCGCAGTCGCTGCAGAAGGCCGTCGCCCACGGCGCGCGCGTGATCGCGCTGCCACGACTGCACGACGCCAGCATGCGCAAGATCGATTCGCAGAACAGCAGCTTCTGGAAGGCTGTCAACGACCGCGAAGGCCCGCACGCCCTCGGTCTGCTGGAGCGCCAGCGCGTGAAGACGTGGCTGGGCACGGCCTACGCGGCCTTCAATACGCTGCCGCTCTGAGGATGCAGCGGCGAACACTGCTTTTGGTGGGGTCGGCCGCTGCCGTCATCGGCGCCCCGGCCCTCGCCACGCCCGATCCGGCCACCAAACCCTTCCGCACGAAGATCGCGCACGCGAAGCTCAACCGCATCGAGGCGGACAGCGGCGGGCGCCTGGGCGTCTGCATCCTCGACACTGCCACCGAGCGTCGCCTGGTGCACCGCGCCGACGAGCGCTTCCCGATGTGCAGCACCTTCAAGCTGCTGGCCGCGGCGATGGTGCTCAAGCGGGTCGACGACGGGCAGGAACAACTCGATCGGCCGATCGCCATCGAGCGCTCGATGATCCTCGCGCACTCGCCGCTGACCGAGCCGAATGTCGGCGGCACGATGACGATGGGCGCGCTGTGCGAAGCGACCCTCACGCAGAGCGACAACGCCGCCGCCAACCTCATGCTCGCCAGCTTCGGCGGGCCGACCGCCCTCACCGCCTATGTGCGCACTTTGGGCGACACGACGACACGGCTCGACCGCAACGAGCCATCGCTCAACGAGGCCATCGCCGGCGATCCGCGCGACACGACCACGCCGGCGGCCATGCTGAAGTCGATGCAAGCGCTGGTGCTCGGCAACGCGCTGAAACCGGCGTCGCGCGCACAGCTGCGGGATTGGCTGATCGCCAACAAGACGGGAGGCCAGAAGATCCGCGCGGGTCTTCCGGCCGGATGGCCCGTGGGCGACAAGACGGGCGGCGGCGCGTTCGGCACCAACAATGACGTCGCCATCGTCTGGCCGCCGGGCCGACCACCCGTGTTGGTGACAGCCTACCTTACCCAGACGAAGGCGCCGCTCGCACAACGGGATGCCGCGCTGGCCGCGGTCGCGGCGCTGGTTCCGGAATTCATCGGCGCCTGAGCGCCACCGGATGTCAGGCGCGGCGCGGGCGCTTGACCAGCAGCACCAGCAGCAGCACCGCGAACCCCACGAAGCACACGAAGGACCAGTTCGCGATCGACAGGCCCAGGAAGGTCCAGTCGATCTTGGTGCAGTCGCCGCTGCCGCGGAAGATCATCGGGATCGCGCGCTGCAGCGGGAAGGTTTCGATCATCCCGTAGATGTCGCGCCCGCAGGAGCCGAATTCCGGCGGGTACCACTGCAGCCAGCTTTGGCGGGCGGCGGTGTAGGCGCCGCCGACCGAGACGATCAGCGCCAGCGTGGCACCGGTCGCCTGCAGGCCCCGCCCGCGCGCCAGGGCGGTCAGCCCGGTGATCACCGCCACCAGGATGAGCGCATAGCGCTGCACGATGCACATCGGGCACGGCTCGAGGCCGACCACGTGCTGAAGGTACATGCCGAAGGCCAGCATGGCCACGCAGGCCAGGCAGATCAGCGCGAAGGCGCGGCGCGGTGCGCCGAAAAACCAGTCGATCAAGGGGACACCCAATCTTCTACGAACACACGGGCCTTGCGCGGTGTGGCGACGACGGTGTCACCCTCGGCGAGGCCCAGGTCCCGGAACTGTTGCGCAGGGAGTTGCGCTTCGATGATGGTTCCGGAGGCAGGATTATCAGGATTCGTTTCGACGGGTTCGAGTTCCAGCCGCGCGATGGGCCCAACCACGATCGCGCGAGAAATCTTCGCGACCAGGCCGCGCGAGGCATCGCCCGTCCGGGCGCCCGCGACATAGGGCTGGATCTCGATGTCGTGCGGCCGCACATAGGCCAGCGCCTTGCTGTCCTGCACGCCGCTGTGTTCCGGTGCCTGCAGGCGGATGCCGTCGAGCTGCACCTCGCCCTCGTGCGCGCGGCCGTGGAACAGGTTCACGTCGCCCAGGAAGCCGTAGACGAAGGGGCTGGCCGGGTGGTCCCACACCTCCTGCGGCGAGCCGACCTGTTCGATCTCACCCTTGTTGATGACGACCACGCGGTCGGCCACCTCGAGCGCTTCTTCCTGGTCGTGCGTGACGAAGATCGAGGTGACGTGCAGTTCGTCGTGCAGCCGGCGCAGCCAGCGGCGCAGCTCCTTGCGCACCTTGGCGTCGAGCGCGCCGAAGGGCTCGTCGAGCAGCAGCACCTTGGGCTCGACCGCCAGCGCACGGGCCAGGGCGATGCGCTGGCGCTGGCCACCGGAGAGCTGCGACGGGTAGCGGTCGGCCAGCCAGTCGAGCTGCACCAGCTTGAGCAGGTCGGTCACCTTCCGCTTGATCTGCGCGTCCGACGGGCGCTCGCGGCGCGGCTTCACGCGCAGGCCGAAGGCGACGTTCTCGAACACGGTCATGTGGCGGAACAGCGCGTAGTGCTGGAACACGAAGCCGACCTGGCGCTCACGCACGTGCACGTCGGTCGTGTCCTCGCCCGAGAACAGGATGCTGCCGGCGTCGGCCGTCTCCAGCCCCGCGATGATGCGCAGCAGTGTGGTCTTGCCGCAGCCCGAGGGTCCGAGCAATGCGACCAGCTCGCCGGAGGCGATGTCGAGGTTGACGTCGTTCAACGCGCGGAATTCGCCGAACTGCTTGCTGACGTTGCGGATTTCGATGCTCATGGTGTTCTCTTTCAGGCGGCCTGCGGGCGCTCGGGGGGCAGTTCCGCGATAGCCTTCATCTCGCGCTCGTGGCGCCACTCGATCACCGTCTTGATGACCAGCGTGACCAGCGCCAGGATGGCCAGCAGCGACGCCACGGCGAAGGCCGCGACCGACTGGTATTCGTTGTAGAGCACCTCGACGTGCAGCGGCATGGTGTTGGTCTGCCCGCGGATGTGGCCGGAGACGACGGACACCGCACCGAACTCGCCCATGGCGCGCGCGTTGCAGAGGATCACGCCGTACAGCAGGCCCCACTTGATGTTGGGCAGCGTCACGCGCCAGAAGGTCTGCCAGCCGGTCGCGCCGAGCACGATGGCCGCCTGCTCCTCGTCGGTGCCCTGCGACTGCATCAGCGGAATGAGTTCGCGCGCGATGAAGGGGAAGGTCACGAACACGGTGGCCAGCACGATGCCCGGCACCGCGAAGATGATCTTGATGTCGTGTTCCGCGAGCCACGGGCCCAGCCAGCCCTGCGCGCCGAACACCAGCACGTAGATCAGGCCGGCCACCACCGGCGACACCGCGAACGGCAGGTCGACCAGCGTGGTGAGCACGGCCTTGCCGCGAAATTCGTACTTGGCGATGGCCCAGGCGGCCGCGACGCCGAACACCAGGTTCAGCGGCACGGTGATGGCGGCGGTGATCAGCGTCAGGCGGATCGCGCTCCAGGCGTCGGGCTCCTTCAGCGCGTCGACGTACGCGCCCCAGCCCTTGCGCAGCGCCTCCGTCGCCACCGCGGCGAGCGGCAGCACGAGGAACAGGAACATGAAGAGCAGCGCGAGCCCGATCAGCGTCCAGCGGACCCAGGGCGCCTCGGTGGTGCCAGCGCGTGCGCGGCGGATGACTTTTTGGGGAGCACTCATGTCAGGTTGCCGAACGGCGGCGCTGCCAGCCTTGAAGGGCGTTGATAACCAATAGCAGCATGAACGAGATGACCAGCATCACCAGCGCCACCGCAGTCGCGCCGGCGTAGTCGTACTGCTCCAGCTTGCCGATGATGATGAGCGGCGTGATCTCCGAGACCATCGGCATGTTGCCGGCGATGAAGATGACCGAGCCGTACTCGCCCACCGCGCGCGCAAAGGCCATGGCGAAGCCCGTGAGCAGGGCAGGAAGGATCGAAGGCAGGATCACGCGCATGAAGGTCTGCAGCCGGGTCGCGCCGAGCGAGGTGGCGGCTTCTTCCAGTTCCTTCTCGGTGTCTTCGAGCACCGGCTGCACCGTGCGCACCACGAAAGGCAGGCCGATGAAGATCAGCGCGATCACGATGCCCGCCGGCGTGAAGGCCAGCTTGATGCCGAGCGGCTCGAGGTACTGACCGATCCAGCCATTGCCGGCCAGCAGCGCGGTCAGCGAAATGCCGGCCACGGCCGTCGGCAGCGCGAAAGGCAGGTCGACCAGCGCGTCGACGATCTTCTTGCCCGAAAACTTGTAGCGCACCAGCACCCAGGCCACCAGCAGGCCGAAGACGAGGTTGACCAGCGCCGCGATCAACGAAGCGCCGAAGGTCAGCCGGTACGACGCCATCACGCGCGGCGCGGTGACGGCCACCCAGAACTGGTCCCAGGTGAGCGTGAAGGTCTTGAAGACCAGCGCCGACAGCGGGATCAGCACGATCAGGCAGAGGTAGAACAGGGTGTAACCGAGCGTCAGGTTGAAACCCGGCAGCACGCGCCGCGTGCCACCCGAACGCGAAACCGGCGCTGCCGCGGACGACAGCGCCGAAGAAGGAGCGCCACTCACGACAGGGCCCGGCTCATTCGTGAAACACCGAGGAACCGGCTCTGCCTGGCCGCAGGTGTTGCCCCCCGGCGAGGGGGTTGGCGAAGCGACACGCAGTGCGCGAAGACTGGGGGAGTACCTCATCGGCCGGGTGTGTAGAGCTTGTCGAACTGGCCGCCGTCGTTGAAGTGCACCTTCTGCGCTTCGCCCAGGCTGCCGAAGAGTTCGGCCACGGTGAACAGCTGCACCGGCTTGAAGGTGGCGGCGTGCTTCTTCAGCACGGCCGGCGAGCGCGGACGCAGCGCATGCTTGGCGGCGATTTCCTGGCCTTCTTCCGAATACAGGAAGTCGAGGTAGGCCTTGGCCACGTCGGCGGTGCCCTTCTTGGCGACGGTGCGCTCGACGATGGCGACCGGGTTCTCGGCCAGCACGCTGATCGACGGGTACACCGTGTCGACCTTGCCGGCGCCGAATTCGCGGTTGATCGACAGCACTTCCGATTCGAAGGTGATCAGCACGTCGCCGATGTTGCGTTGCAGGAAGATGGTGGTCGCGTCACGGCCGCCCTTGCCGAGCACCGGCACGTTCTTGAACAGCTTGCCGACGAACTCCGCCGCCTGGGCGTCGGTGCCGCCCTTCTTCTTCACGTAGCCCCAGGCCGCCAGGTAGGCGTAGCGGCCGTTGCCGCCGGTCTTGGGGTTGACGACGATGACCTGCACGCCGGGCTTGGTGAGGTCGTCCCAGTCCTTGATGCCCTTCGGGTTGCCTTTGCGCACCAGCATCAGCATGGTCGACGTGGTCGGCGACGCATCGTTCGGAAAGCGCTTCTGCCAGTCCTTCGCGACCACGCCGATGCCGGCGAGGAAGTCGACGTCGGTGGTGGTGTTCATCGTCACCACGTCGGCGTCGAGGCCATCGGCCACCGCGCGCGCCTGTGCGCTGGAGCCGCCATGGGCCTGGTCGATCTTCACGTCCTTGCCGGTCGCCTTCTTGTAGCTGGCGATGAAGGCCGGGTTGATGTCCTTGTAGAACTCGCGGGCCACGTCGTACGACGCGTTGAGCAGCGTCGTGGTCTGCGCGAGCGCGCCGGAAGCTGCCGCGGCAAACACCACGGCGGTGAAGATCGTCTTGATTCTGGAAGTCATAGGGGGCCAGTTTGTCTGAAGAGGGTGTGACCCGCAGGCGGGTCGGCATTGGGTCAGCGGCTGGAAGGGCGTCAGGCTCCCGGGCGTGACCTCGTCCGGCGTCGGCCCGCATTCTGCACGTGACCGATGAGGACGACGAAGATCACTTGTTCGGTTGCGGCGTGACGCGCAGGTAAGGCCGCACGGCCTTGAAGCCCTTGGGGAAGCGCGCCGCCAGTTCGGCCGGGTCCTGGATGCTCGGGATGATGACCACGTCGTCGCCGTCCTTCCAGTTGGCAGGGGTCGCGACCTTGTGGCTGTCGGTGAGCTGCAGCGAATCGATGACGCGCAGGATCTCGTCGAAGTTGCGGCCGGTGCTCGCCGGGTAGGTCAGCGTGGTGCGGATGACGTGCTTCGGGTCGATGATGAACACGCTGCGCACGGTGGCGGTGGCCGACGCGTTCGGATGGATCATGTCGTACAGGTCGGCGACCTTGCGGTCGGCATCGGCCAGGATCGGGAAGTTGACCGTGGTGGCCTGCGTTTCGTTGATGTCGGCGATCCATTCCTTGTGCTTGCCCACCGGGTCGACACTGACCGCGATCGGCTTCACGCCCCGCTTGGCGAATTCGGTGGCCAGCGCGGCCGTCTTGCCCAGTTCGGTGGTGCAGACCGGCGTGAAGTCCGCCGGATGCGAGAACAGCACCACCCACGAATCGCCGGCCCACGCATGAAAGCTGATGGGGCCGTCGCTGGAATCCTGCTGGAAATCGGGGGCGATGTCGCCGAGTCGGAGGGTGGCCATGGTCGATGCTCCTGGGTTGGAACCCCGATTGTGGGAAGCCTCGCTCGGATAACAAACGAATATCTGCTTGTTTGTTTATCCCGGTTTGGGAATAAGGCTTGCTCGCTCGTTCATTTCCTTGCAGGGCGCCAGCGCGTGCGGCTCGTCCCCATCGAGGTGATCCGCCAGGAAGTCGATGAGGTGACGCACGGCAGGGACCTGGGCACGGCGTGGCGCGAACATCGCGTGCACGATGCCGGCCGGGGGCGTCCAACCGGGCAGCAGTTCCACCAGCTCGCCGCTCTTGATCTCGTGCCGACACATGTAGTCCGGAAGCATCCCGGCCCCGATGCCACCGACGATCGCCGACTTCAAGGCCAGCAGGTCGTCGGCCACGAAGCGCGGCTGGTGCGGCACCTGGTGCAGCGTGCCGTCCGGCCCGTGGAGCGGCAGCATCGCCCGCCCGTCGCCGGCCGCCATGGCCACGGTGTCGATACGAAGCAGGTCTTCCAGCCCCTTGAGCTGCCCCTGGTGCGCCATGCGCTGCGGGCTGATCACCAGCAGGCCGCGGCTGATGCCGAAGCGGCGCGCCGACAGCGTGGCGCTGTCCTCGATCGCCGTGCGCACGCGCAGGGCGAGGTCGACGCCGTCCTCCACCGGGTCGACCGGCCGGTTGATCACCCGCATCTCGACCCGCACCAGCGGGTAGCGCCGCATGAAGACCGGCAACAGCGGGCCGACGCTGGCCTGCGCGAGGGTGACCGGGCAGCTGATGCGCACCGTGCCGCGCGGCTCGGTCTGCACGTGCGACACCGCTTCGGCTGCGGCCTGCGCGGCGTCGCGCATCTCGACGCAATGCCGCAGGTACACCTCGCCGGCCGGCGTGAGCGACAGCCGGCGGGTGCTGCGCTGCAGCAGCTGCACGCCGAGCACGGATTCCAGATCGGCGACCCGTCGCGACAAGCGCGACTTGGGGACGCCGAGCGCCTTACTGGCCGCGGTGAAGCCGCCCCGCTCCGCCACTTCGGCGAAGAACACCATGTCGTTGAGATCCTGCATGGCGTGGATTGTCCCAAATCAAGAACGATGTAGCGCAAAACTGGCTACTTATCGCCGACTCACCTCAAAAATAGAATTTTCCTTATGCCGGCCACCGCGCCGACGACTCCAACCGAAAGTGAGCGAACGATCATGAAATTGCTGCAAGTCGACTCCAGCGTGCTGGGCGCCAACTCCGTCTCCCGTCAACTGACCACCGAGATCGTGGCCGAATGGCGTCGCGTGCACCCGGACACCACCGTCGAGCGCCTCGACCTCGCCGTCGACACGCCCAACCACTTCGACGCCAACGCCCTCGGCATCAAGGTCGCCGTGGCCGAGCCCACCGAGGCGCAAAAGCGCGAGAACGCCGTGTCCGAGAAGCTCGTGAGCCAGTTCCTGGCGGCTGACGTGGTCGTGGTCGGCGCCCCGCTCTACAACTTCTCGGTGCCCAGCCAACTGAAGGCCTGGATCGATCGCCTCGCCCAGGTCGGTCGCACCTTCAAGTACACCGAAAAGGGCCCGGTCGGCCTGGCCGGCAGCAAGACCGTGATCGTGGCGTCCACCCGCGGCGGCGTGTATTCGACCAGCGAGGGTGGCCGCGCCCTCGAGCACCAGGAGAGCTACCTGAAGGCGATCTTCGGCTTCTTCGGCATCACCGACGTGCGCATCGTGCGTGCCGAGGGCCTGGCGATGGGCGATGCGGCGAAGGCCTCAGCCATCGAATCGGCCCGCGCGGACATCCGCGCTGTGACCGCCGAGGCCGCGAATCAAGGCGTCGCCACGCTCGCGGCCTGATCGCCCGGCCGTCGGCTGCGGCGGTTGACCAGCACGGTCAGCCCCCACAGCACGACGCCGATGGCCAGCAGGACGGCCGCGATCTGGTACTGCACCACCGCGCGGCCGGTCCACGGCCCCACCAGGAACGCGCACGACAACGCGCCCACCACGGGCAGGAAGGTCGGGGTGCGGAAGTGCTTGTGGTCGACCGGATCGCGCCGCAGCACCAGCACCGCGACATTCACCACCGTGAACACGCACAACAGCAGCAATGCCGTCGTACCGCCCAGCGCCGGCACCCCGCCCACGAAGCCGATCAGGCCAAAGGCCAGCAAGGTCGTGAAGCCGATCGCGACGTAGGGCGTGCGCCGCTTCGCATGCACCTTGCCCAGCGCGTCGGGCAGCACCTTCTCGCGGCTCATGCCGTAAACCAGCCGGCTCGCCATCAGCATGTTGATGAGCGCGCTGTTGGCCACCGCGAACATCGTGATGAAACCGAAGATCCACAGGGGGAAGTTCGGCGCACCCGCCTGCACCACCTTCAGCAAGGGCGTCTCGCCTTCGCCCAGGTCCTCGGGCGACACCAGCGTGATCGCCGAGATCGACACCAGCACGTAGATCACGCCGGTGATGGCCAAGCCGGCGAGCAGCACCTTCGGGAAGATGCGCGAGGGGTCCTTGCACTCCTCGGCCATGTTGACCGAGTCCTCGAAACCGACCATGGCGAAGAAGGCCAGCGTGGTCGCCGCGATGACCGACCAGAAAGCGCCGCCATCCGTCGGCGCCTTGAACTGCGTGATGCGCGACACATCGCCCTGACCCGAGCCGATGGCCCAGGCGCCGATACAGATGATGATCAGCAGGCCGGTCAACTCCACGCAGGTCAGCACCACGTTGGCCTTGACGCTCTCACCCACACCGCGGAAGTTGACGAGCGCGACCACCGCCATGAAGAGCAAGGCAATGCCGGTGATGCCCCAGCCGCCGGTGCCCAGGTCCAGCCCGAAAGCACCGGAGAAGTTGGCGGCGAAGGCGCGCGATGCGGTGGACGCCGAGGTGATGCCCGAGCACATCACCGCGAAGGCCACGATGAAGGTGATGAAGTGGATGCCGAAGGCCTTGTGCGTGTACAGCGCCGCACCAGCGGCACGTGGGTACTTGGTCACGAGCTCGAGGTAGCTGAACGCGGTGACCAGCGCGACGGCGAAGGCCACCAGAAAGGGCAACCACACGACGCCGCCCACCTGCTTGGCCACCTGTCCCGTCAGGGCGTAAATGCCGGTCCCGAGGATGTCGCCGACGATGAAGAGCAACAGCAGCCAAGGCCCCATGACGCGGTGCAGCGCTGGCTCCACCTCGCCCTCGTGCGTGAGAGACGGCGCATCGGTCTGGACCTGGGTCATCGGGCAGCTCCGGAATGAAAGACGGCGTAGTGTCCTGCTGTCACCCGGACTGCGGCTGTCGTGATCGAGCGAAGGGGCGTGTCAGCGAAGGCCCGGTACGCCACCCGATGCTCAGGCGGCGGTGTGCGTCTTCACCCAGGCCACGTACTTGTCGACCCAGCTCTGCAGGAACTGCCGGCTGGCCTCCGACACATGGCCCTTGTCGTCGAACAGGCCTTCCTTGTTCTGGATGAAGGCCTCGGGCTGGCCGAGCGTCGGCACGTCGAGGTAGGCCAGCACGTTGCGCAGATGCTGCTGCGCCAGGGCGGTGCCGATGGCGCCGACCGACACGCCGATCACGCCCGCCGGCTTGCCGCCCCAGACGCTCTGGCCATAGGGGCGAGAGGCATGGTCGATGGCGTTCTTGAGAACGCCGGGGAACGAGCGGTTGTATTCCGGCGTGATGAAGAGCAGGCCCTGGGCTGCGGCGATCTCGGACTTGAGCCGCTTGACGGCCGGCGCCTGGTTGCCGTCGTCGTCCTGGTTGTACAGCGGCAGGTCGCCGATCTCGACATGTTCGAAGGTGAAATCCGACGGCGCCAGGTGGGCGAGCGCGAGCGCGAGCTTGCGGTTGAAGGAATCCTTGCGCAGGCTGCCGATGACGACGGCGATCTTGTAGTGGCTCATGAAATCTCCAGACGATGGGAAGGTGGAAAAAAGAAACGAAGGCTCAGGCCCGCGCCAATGCCTGTTCGACGGCCTGCTGCAGATGCGCCAGCCCGAAGGAGACGTCGACGAAGGTGCCTTCGAGGTAGAAGCTGGGCGTCGCGCGCACGCGCAATTGATCGGCGACCTGCATCTGCTCCTGCACGCGCTGCAGGTACACATGGTCGCGCATCTCGTTTTCGTAGCGCGCCATGTCCAGGCCGACCTGCTGCGCATGGTCGCGCAGGTGCGTCTCGCCCAGCTTGTGCTGGTGCGCGAAGAGCAGGTCGTGGAAAGGCCAGAATTTGCCCTGCGCACCCGCCGCCTCCGCGGCTTCAGCTGCCAGTTCGGCGTTCGGATGCACCTCGCGCAGCGGGAAGTGGCGGAAGACGAAGCGCAACTGCCGGCCGAAATGGTCGTGCAGCATCTTCACGGCCGGCGCCGCCTGGCCGCACGACGGGCATTCGAAGTCCCCGTATTCGATGAGCGTGACGCGCGCATCGGACGGCCCGAGGATGTGGTCGGTGGCCGGGTCCGGCACGAGAAGACGGTTCACGGAGGCGTTCATGGCGATGTCCTTTGAAAGCCCCTGCGAGAGGCGACGTCACGCAGTATGGGCTGCGTCGATGTCGTTGGCGATACCGCGCGATCGCCTGTGTGTGACAGATGAAACCTGCCGCGGTCAGGGACACGGCCGGTTCTGCAGGCTGGCCTGCGTCACGCTGGCACCGGGCGGCACGTCGTCGGTGACCCATACGTTGCCGCCGATGGTGGCGCCCGCCCCGAGCGTGACGCGGCCCAGGATGGTGGCACCGGCGTAGATCACCACGTCGTCTTCCACGATGGGATGGCGCGGCAGGCCCTTTTGCAGGTGGCCGTCCGCACCGAGCGGGAAACGCTTCGCGCCCAGGGTCACGGCTTGGTACACCCGCACGCGCTCGCCGATCACCGCGGTTTCGCCGATCACCACGCCGGTCCCGTGGTCCATGAAGAAACCCGCGCCGATGGTCGCGCCCGGGTGGATGTCGATGCCGGTCTGGCCGTGCGCCAGTTCGGCCACGATGCGCGCCAGCAGCGGCAGGTCGAGCTGGTACAGGCGATGAGCCAGGCGGTGGTGGATCATCGCCAGCACGCCGGGGTAGCACAGCAGCACCTCGTCGACGCTGCGCGCGGCCGGGTCGCCCTGGTAGGCGGCGAGCACGTCGCTGTCGAGCATGCGGCGGATCTGCGGCAGCGAGGCGCCGAAGGCCCGCATCGCGTCGGTGGCGCGCGCGTCGATCGCCGCTTCGTCGATGATCTGCTGGCGGGCGACGTAGCGCAGTTCGAGCTTGGCCTGCGTCAGCAGGCCGAGCAGCGCGGCGTCGAGCGTGTGGCCGACATAGAAGTCTTCGCTCTCGTGACGCAGGTCGGGCGGGCCCAGGCGCATCGGGAACAACGCGCCCTTGAGCGCCTCGACGATCTCGGCGAGCCCCTCGCGGGACGGGAATTCGCGGCCCACAGGCTCGCGCGAGCGCTTCTGCGAATCGCGCCATTCGTTGCGCACATCGCGCAGGGCATGGACGATCTCGTCGACGTCGAAGGAATGCATGGTCGGCTCCGTGCTCGAGGCACGGCGATAGGGAACGGTGGGTGGTTGTAGCGCAAAAGCGCGCTACTGGCAGACCACGGTGCTGTTGACCGGCCGACAGGTGCGGCCGTCGGGCTGCACATAGCGGTCGACCCTGCCCTTCGGGTCGTAGTGGTTGCCCATGTTGTCGCGGCAACCCGAGGCGTCGCAATTGCGCAGGCGCGGGCGCATGTCGCGCGGCGGCGGTGCGGGCCGGGGGTAGTAGCCGCCGCCGTAGCCGGGTGCGCCGTAGCCCTGCCGCCACGCCTCGTCGGCGGCAAGCTGGGCTTCGCGCTGCTGGCGCTCGGCCTGGTCGCGCTCGGCCTGTGCGCGCTGCTCGCCACGCGGGTCGATCACCACCAAGCCGCTGCCACCTGTCGGCGCCGACTGGCGCTGCACCGTCTCGACCGACTCGCGCTGAAGCTGCCGGGCCCGCTCGACGCTGTCGAGCTGTTCCTGACGGCGGTGGTTCTCCTGCACGGTCGACGGCGGCGACGCCTCGGTGTTCAGCACCACCTCGGACTGGCGCTCGCCCTTCGCGCAGCCGCTGTCGGTGTAGCGCACCTTGCCGGCCGCGTCGACGCAACGCACGACCTGTGCGTCGGCAGGCGATGCGAACAGGAGGAACGAAGCAGCCATCGAGGCGGCGAAGGAAAGGGCGCGAAACATGGCGTCACTGTACCGCCGCCTTGTCGCGCACGCGATACGGGGCTGGGGTAAGTCCTTGGGGCGCCCGGCTCGTCCGCCTCTAGTCTGGGCGCGCAAAAGCACGATCGTGCCGAAGCGCCCTCACGCCCCCCAAAAGACGCCCACCCATCGGAGACACCATGGAAACCATGCGCACCCGTTCGTTCCTGCTCACCCTCGTGGCCACCGCCGCCCTCGCTGCCTGTGGCGGCGGGGGCGACGGCGGCTCGTCCGTGCCGCCGCCCGCGCCCGAGGAAACGCGCGTGCAGGACAGCCGCAAGTCCTACGTCCCCGCCGACCCGACGGCCACCACGTTCGCGGCGCTGGCGCCTGCGGCGGGCGACACAGTGGCCCCCGCCTCCACCAGCCGCTGGGCCGGCGTGCTGGGCGGCGCGGCCTATCGCATCGAGGTGCCGCCCAACTGGAACGGCAAGCTGGTGATGTACGCCCACGGCTACGCCGGCACCGGCAACACGCTGGTCGTGAGCAACCCGCAGATACGTCGCCACCTGATCGCCAACGGCTATGCCTGGGCGGCGTCGAGCTACACGAAGAACTACTATGACGTGCGCGTCGGCGTCGAAGACACCAACGCGCTGGCGCTCGCCTTCAACAAAATCGCGGCCGACAACGGCCGCCCGCTGACGGCACCCAGCCGCATCTACATCACAGGCGTGTCGATGGGCGGCCACATCACGGCGGCCGCCATCGAGGACGAGGCCTTCGCCACCGCGAACAACAAGGTCCGCTACAACGGCGCCGTGCCGATGTGCGGCGTGCTAGGCGACACGGAGCTGTTCGACTACTTCGCCGGTGCCCAGGTCACCGCGCAATCCTTGGCTGGCGTGCCGAACCATCCGTTCACGCAGTGGGCCGACATCCAGGCACAGGTGACGGCGGCGCTGTTCACCCAGTTCCCGACCGCACCGGTGACGACCACCACGCTGGGCAACCGCTACAAGTCGGTGCTCGAGAATTTGACCGGTGGCGAGCGGCCCCTGTTCGACCTGAGTCTGGCCTACGGCGGCTCGTTCTCGGCGGTGTGGGGCGTCTTCGGCGGGGACGGCACGATCAACGGCATCCTCAACAAGCCGGTGATCGACACCAACCGCTTCACCTACATCGTCGACAACGACGCCGCCGCGACTGCCACGCTCAACGCCACGGCCCAGAAGCTCACGGCCGACCCGGAGGCGAACCGGCTGCGGCGCGACGGGCTGCGCTGGGTTCCGGTGACGAGCGGCAACATCCGCATCCCGGTGGTCACGCTCCACACGCTGGGCGACCTCTACGTGCCCTTCAGCATGGAGCAGATCTACCAGAAGCGCGTGGCCGCCAAGGGCAACAGCCAGTGGCTGGTGCAGCGCGCCATCCGCGGCGCCACGCACTGCGACTTCACGGTCGCCGAGCAGACCGATGCCTTCGACGCGATGATCCGCTGGGAGCGTGACGGCGTGAAGCCGGCGGGCGACGACGTGGTGACGCCGACCACTGTGGCGCAGCCGAGCTATGGCTGCGCCTTCACCCGCAACACCTTCGGGCCGGACGACTCGTCCAGCACGCAGCAGTTGCGCGGGCTGATCGCCGCCAGCGGCGCCACCTGCCCGGCGCAGTGAGACGAGGCGCCGCGCCGGGCCGTTGGAAGACCTGATCGGCCCGGTCTTTGCCATACTCGCTCGCATGAATACCGCCGTCCTCGTCATCGATGTCCAACAGGGCCTGTGCGAGGGCGACGGCGCCGCCTTTCAGGCAGCGCAGACCATCGAGCGCATCAACCGGGTGACGGCCACGGCCCGCGCGGCCTGTCGCCCGGTGATCTTTATCCAGCACGAGTCGGGTGGCGGCTACCTCGAACACGGCAGCGCCGACTGGCAACTGGCGAACGGCCTCGACGCGCTGCCGACCGACCTGCGCGTGCGCAAGACCGCCGCCGATGCCTTCCACCGCACAACGCTGCAGGACGTGCTGCAGGCGCACGGCATCGACGAGCTGGTGATCTGCGGCATGCACACGGAGTTCTGTGTAGACACGACGACGCGACGTGCCCTCGCGCTGGGCTATCCCGTGACGCTGGTGCAAGACGCGCACACCTCGGCCGGCAATGCGGCGCTGTCGGCGCCGCAGGTGATCGCGCACCACAACCTCACGTTGAGCAACATCGGCAGTTTCGGGCCGCGCGTGCGCCTGGTGGCAGCGGCAGAGCTGCGCTTGGGCAGTTGATCCAGGCCCCTGACGGCCAGACAACCCCGGCCTTCAACGCCTGTTGTCATCCTTGCTGGAAGCGGGGGTGAGATCTTCGTGAAGGCCGAATGCGGCCGACTCGTCGTGCCGCGCGGCCTCGGCGTTCGACTTCTTGTCCAGCATGCGTTCTTTCGGTGCCGGACCGGACACGTCCTCGCCAACGGCGTTCTTCGTCGCAGCGAACTTCTCACCGGCACCGATGTTGTCGGTTCCGCCATCCGTGGTGGGACGGGTACCGTCGCCACTGCCTTTGGGATTGCTCATGGTTGCTCCTCGCTCAGGCGATCAGTCCAAGCCACTGTGCGACCAGCAAGGCGCCGCCTGAACAAACCAGCGCCAGGCCCAGCATGCGCCTCGGCCGCACGGGTCCCAAGGTCGACCCGAAAGTGGCCGCGGTCATTTCTTCACGGCCTCTTCGATCTGGGTTGCCTGTGCCAGCACGCTCAGCTTCTGGTCCGTGGCCTGCTCTTCCTGGAGCGTTGCCGTCAGCAGTTTCACCGCGTCCGCAAAGCCGAGCTTCTTGGCCATCAGGCACAGCGATGTGTAGCTGGCAATCTCATAGTGTTCTGCCTTCTGCGCCGACCCGATCAGCGCGGCGTCGAGGACTGGCCCCTCTTCGACCTGGTCGATCATCGACGTGGCCTCTTCGATCAAACCTTCCATGCCATCGCACTTGATGCGCTTGAGCTTGAAGCCGCAGAGTTCGGCGACCTGTTCGATACGTTCGACCTGGCCGCGGGTTTCTTCGAGGTGCGTTTCGAAGGCAGCAGCCAGCTGCGGATCCGTCGCAGCCTTGGCCATCTTCGGCAGAGACCGGGTCATCTGCTTCTCCGCGCTGTAGGTGTCGGAGATCTCGTGAATGAAAAGTTCGGAAACGGTCTTGATAGGCATAGAACCTCCTAAGGTTGAAGCGAGTTGACGGAAATTTGGGAACGGGGATCGAGTCGAGTTGTTGGCGCAGCGGCGACGTCGTCGTGCGCGTCCCTCGCGCCGACGCCTCGAGGCCCTTCCCTTTCAGACCTTGTTCAGTTGGCTGTCGAGCTGGTCCAACGCCGCGTCCTCGGACATGCCCAGTTCCGCGCCGGTCTGCGGGTCACTGGTGGGATCCGAGGCGGTACGCTGCGCCATCTGCATGACGACGGCCTCCTCTTCGGGCGTGAGTTCGACCGTCGGCTCGCCACTGCCCCCATCGACGGCCATCTGCTCGTCCGGTTCGCTCCGCACCTCCCAGAGGGGGCCACTGTTCCAGGATCCCTGCACGTCGTCGCCCTTGGACATGTCGAAGTAGACGCTGGCGAATTCGGGCTTGCCGGGCAGCTTGCCCGGCGGGAAGTTGGGCGAGATCGAATAGAGCGCCTTCTCGAAAGACTTTTGATGGGCGATCTCTCGCGTCATCAGAAAGCCGAGTGCGTCCTTCACACCAGGATCGTCCGTCAGATTGATGAGCCGTTCGTAGACGATCTTTGCGCGAGCCTCGGCCGCGATGTTGGAGCGCAGATCCGCGGTCGGCTCGCCGATGCTGTCCACGTACGCCGCGGTCCACGGCACGCCAGCGGAGTTCACCAAGGCCGGACCGCCGCCATAGAGCACCTGGGTTACGTGGCTGTCATTGCCCGCGCCGGTGAGGCTGCGATACATCTCAGCCTCGGTGTCCACACCTTCCGCCAGCCTGCCCTTGGCGCCCTTGTTCAGCATGGCCACCATGGTTCCGATGACTTCGAGATGACTGAGTTCTTCGGTCGCGATATCGAACAGCATGTCCTTGCGACCCGGATCGTCTTCGCCGATCGCCTGAGTGAAGTAACGACAGGCCGCCGCCAGCTCGCCTTGCGCGCCGCCGAACTGTTCGAGCATGAGATTCGCAAGGCCCGGATTGGTCTCGCTGACGCGCAGCGTGTATTGCAGGCGCTTGTTGTGAGAAAACATGGTGGAATCCTTCAATTGGTGAATGGAGCGCAGAACCGCGCCCATGCAATTAGGATGCAGGCAGATTTTGAGCAGCATGTAAGCCATTCGCCATAAGCCACGCCGGTATTTTTAGGACTCGACGCTTCTTTTCAAAAGCGAACGGCACAATTCACCCCGTTTAATTCAATTCCACTCTCACGAAATCGAGCGACTCGCATTAACGCAGATTAAATAGCAGCGTAAGCAGATGAAAGGCGTCGATACACAGCGCGCGCCCTTGTGACGTGCCCGCTAACCCGATCGCGCGGTGAGCCCCGCCCCTGCGAGCAAGGGCCGGCATGCTGGCCAGACCCACACCGCCCGTGTGATCCAGCCCGCGCGATGATTCGAAAGTGACGAACAGTTCCGGCGCCATTCAATGCGCGGGGCGGCCCGTTCTATGGCATCGATGTCAGGAGGCGCGCGTTAAAGCGAGACCGTTTGCATCCGTGGAGCGGAACGCTTCCTGTCGCCCACCGAGCGTGCGCAGATAGATCGCCAATTCCTCGAAATGAATGGGCTTTTGAAGAATGCATGAAAAGGCCATCGCAAAAGCGGGGTCGTCCTGGATGTCCTGAACCGAGCTGGCGGTGACGGCGACCAGGACGAGCGCAGGCAAGGCATCACGCAGCTGACCCGCCAACATGTTTCCCGGCGCGTTTCGCGGTTTGATATCTACCAGGGCGACATCGAAGGTCTCCTCGAGGACCGCATTGCATGCCTGTGCCGAGGAATACACGACCCGCACGGCGTGCTCATCCGCCAGCAGCTCTGCGAGAAGGTCCGCCGCCGCTTCGTTGTCGTCGACGACCAGGACCTTCACTGCTCACGCCACCGTTTCAGTTTGCGCAGGCGCGAGCAGGTGCAGCATGGCACCGCATCGAGCCGTTGCGCTCCGGGTTGTCGAATCCTTGGATCCGCAGGGCTGCGGCGTGGCCCTCATGGCCAAGCCGCGCTTCGAACTCGCCGGCATATCGCCGTTGTTCGTCGGTCAGGGCACGTTTGGCGCAAATCGCGCCAGCCACCGCCAGAAGCAGTGGATCCGAGAATCCGTATCCGCCGATCTTTTGGAGAAGGTTGCTTCTCCACTGAGGTGTGTCCGGCGCCATCAAAGGTCTCTCCTCACCTGGGTGCGCGCAAGCTGCGCAGCGGCTTGGAGACTCTGGGCCGTCTGCGTCGCGGCGTCGGGCGTCATCGTGACGGCGACCCCGTCGGGTCCATCCAGAATCACCAGACCATCCTCGGCCGAGGCATGACCGGCATCTTCGCGCGGCTTATCCGCGTGGCTTCGAGTCATTGCAACCCTCCTTCGCGCCGATCGCTCGGGCAGCTGTTCGATCGTTGAGGAAAAGAAAGGCGGGGTCGAAAAAGGCATGCGCAACCAGGGCCTTGAGGTCGATGATGTCGACCCGCGACCCACGCACGCTGCACATGTTCGAATCCCGAAGCTGACGCAGCACCCGACTGACATGCACGTTGGTGAGACCGCACGCCTCGCCAATATCGGTTTGCGTCATAGGCAGTGTGAAAGCGTCTCCCTCCGAGGCGGCAATCGCCAACAGACGAGCATTCATCTCACACAAGAAGTGCGCGACGCGTTGCGAGGCATTGAGGCTGGCCAGCCGGTAGATCCACTGGCGGTGCTGGGCTGCATCGAGCAGCGTCAGAAACCAGAGCCGCCGTGTGAGCCGGTTATCGGAGGCCTGGATCGCTTCCAGCGACGCATGGGGGAAGACGGCGACCCGGACCTGGGTAAGTGCCGCGACGTCATGGTCCAACTTTTCCAGGGGATAGGCGTGCAGATCAACGAAGTCCCCGGGCACGTGCAAGCCCACCAAATGCCGTCGCCCATCCGGGGCGTCGATATGTCGGCTCATCAGCCCATCGACGAGCAGCAGACTGATGTCAACCTTCACCCCTTGGCGGACGACCACGTGCCCTGGGTCGTAGGTCTGCGTGCGCTCGATCGCGCTTTCCAGCAGCGCGCGCTCCGCGTGCGAGATTTCTGAAGCGTTGTTGCGAAGGACGTTTTGAGTCAGCATGGCATTCCCGACGCCGAGAGTGCATCCTCACGCCCGGGCGTGCATTAACACAGGTTAAGTTGCGATACCGTTTCAGGGTCCACGAAGCGCCCGACGTGCCATCGCGACGCAACGCCTCAGCTCAGCGCGCTGGCGGCACCGGGCGGGCGGGCGCCGATCCCTTGTTCGAGCGAGACGCTGGCTCACCGGTCGCCGAGCCCTGACCCGTCGACAGGCCGCCTTCGGTGCCGCTGCCCGGCGTCTTGCCGCTTTGCATTCGCGCCCGCGCTTGCGCTTCGTCGCCCACCAGCTTTCCGCCATCGGCGCCGCTCATGTTCGGTTGACCGGGCCGGATGGCCGCGCCAGCTTTAGGTGCCGTGGTGTCGGATGGCGAAACGGTCCCTTTGGGGTTACCAGTCGACTGCGACTGCGCGCCCAAGGCGACAGTCAGGCCGGTCACAAACGCAAGTGCCATGCGCGCAGTTCGGGCGTGCTTGAGCGGGTAAGACATGGTTTCTCCTTCGACGGTGAGGGCCGACTCACGGCAGCGAGAGCGGGCGATCTACACAAGCCATCATTCAAGCGATGAACCGGGCCAATGGCCGGCGTGCATCACGCCTGTCGAAGGTAGGACGGCGCCGCGTGCACAGCGCTGCAGAAGGCATGGCGGCTGCGCCCGGCACCCCTTGCCATGAGGCCACTACGCGCCGATGGTCGGCTGCCGGCCATCAGGAGAACAGCCACACCATGCTTCCGGGTGGGGTCACTTGTTGGTGTAGATCTGGTCGAACGACGCGTTGTCCGCGAAGTGCGCCTTGTCGGCCTTCTCCCAGCCCCCGAAGGCCTGGTCGATGGTGAACAGCGTCAGCTTGGGGAACTGCTTGTCGTATTTCGCCTTGGCCTTGTCGGAGGTCGGGCGGTAGTAGTTGCGCCCGGCGATGTCCTGGCCTTCGTCCGAGTAGAGGTACTTCAGGTATTCCTCGGCGACGGCACGCGTGCCCTTCTTGTCGACCACCTTGTCGACGAACGTCACGGTGGGCTCCGCCAGGATGCTGATCGAGGGCGCGACGATGTCGAACTTGTCGGGGCCGAATTCCTTGAGCGCCAGGTAGGCCTCGTTCTCCCAGGCCAGCAGCACGTCGCCGACGCCACGCTGGACGAAGGTGATGGTCGAGCCGCGGGCGCCGGTGTCGAGCACCGGCACGTTCTTGTAGAGCTTGGCGACGAAGTCCTTGGCCTTGCTGTCACCACCGTCTGGACCGCCGTATTTGCGCTTGGCGAATTCCCAGGCGGCCAGGTAGTTCCAGCGGGCGCCGCCCGAGGTCTTCGGGTTGGGGGTGATCACCTGAACGCCGGGCTTGATGAGGTCGTCCCAGTCCTTCAGGCCCTTGGGGTTGCCCTTCTTCACCAGGAACACGATGGTCGACGTGTACGGCGCCGAGTTGTGCGGCAGGCGCTTCTGCCAGTCGGCCTTGACCAAGCCGCCGTGCTTGACCAGCGCGTCGGTGTCGCCGGCCAGCGCCAGCGTGGCGACGTCGGCGTCAATGCCGTCGATGATCGAGCGCGCCTGCTTGCCCGAGCCGCCGTGCGACTGCTTGATCACCACGTCCTGCCCGGTCTTGCCCTTCCAGTAGGTGGCGAAGGCCTTGTTGTAGTCGACGTACAGCTCGCGCGTCGGGTCGTACGACACGTTGAGCAGGGTCACCATCTGGGCGAAGGCGGGCACGGCCGAAAGGGCCATGGCGCTTGCGAAGGCGGCGCCGAGGGAAAGCTTGATAAAGTCGCGGCGATGGCTCATGGGGGTCTGCTCTCTGTTCTGCGCAAGGGGCATATCGATGAAGTCGCCGATTCTGGATACGGCATAAGGAACAGGGAACGACCGAGTTCTCAGTTCTAAATAGCGAAATCAACTAAGCGGGCGCCGCACAGCGGCACGCCCGACAACCCACACACGAAGGCAAAACAAAATGGCACGCATGGTCCAGTGCATCAAGCTCGGCAAAGAGGCAGAGGGGCTCGACTTTCCGCCCTACCCTGGCGACCTCGGCAAACGCCTGTGGGAAAACGTCAGCAAGGAAGCATGGGCCGCCTGGCTCAAGCAACAGACGATGTTGGTGAACGAGAACCGCCTGAACCTGGCCGACCAGCGCGCCCGCGAATACCTCAAGCGCCAGATGGAGAAGCACTTCTTCGGCGAAGGCGCCGACGTGGCGCAAGGCTACGTCCCGCCCACGGCCTGACACGATGGCCGAGCCGGTCGCCTGGCGCGCCGAGAGCGTGGCCGGGGCATGGGCCGGTCGGCCGCAGTGGAGCGTTCTTCAGGTCGGCTTCGGGGTCGGTCTGAACTTTTTGGCGACGTGGCAGGCGTGGCGCGACGACCCGCAGCGGCCACGCATGCTGCATGTCGTGGCCATCGAGGCGCATCCGGTGTCGAGCGACGAGTTGCTGCGCGCGGCGGGCGCCGACCCACAATTTTCCGAACTCGCCACGTTGCTCGCAGCGCAATGGCACGGGCTGCTGCGCGGCTTCCATCGCTTGTCGTTCGATGGTGGCCATGTGCTGCTCACGCTGTGCATCGGCGACGTGCCGACGATGTTGCGCGCGCAGCGCTTCGAGGCCGACGCCATCGTTCTCGACGGCTCCAGCCTGGAGTCGAACCCGGCTTTGTGGACGCCCGACACGCTCAAAGCCGTGTCCCGCTTCGCGCGGGTCGGCACCCGCATCGCCACGTCGAGCAGCGCGCAACAGGTGCGCGACACGCTGGCGCACAACGGCTTCACCGTGCATAGGTCGACAGGTCGCGACGGCCTCGAAGCCGAGTTCGCACCGACGTGGACCGTGCGGCGGCGCGCACCGGTGGCCGAGGTGGCGACGCCCGGCCACTGCGCCGTGATCGGGGCCGGCCTGGCTGGTGCGGCCGTGGCGGCCAGCCTGGCCCGCCGCGGTTGGCGCGTGACGGTGCTCGACGCTGCCGAGCAACCCGCCGCCGGTGCCTCCGGCGTACCGGCCGCCGTGTTCGCGCCGCATGTCTCGCCTGACGACGCCCTGCTCTCGCGGCTCACGCGCGCGGGCCTGCGGCTGACATTGCAAGCGTTGCACGACAGGCTCGAGGAAGGCGTCGACTGGCGCGCCAGCGGCGTGATCGAGCGGCGCGCGCCGGTTGATGAGCGGCTGCCGATCGGTTGGTCGGCGGAAGGGCCGAACGAATCGTGGCGCGCCGATGCGGGGCGACTGCAATCGGCCGGACTGCCCAACGAGACCACAGCGCTCTGGCATGCTGGCGGCGGCTGGGCCAAGCCGGCGCGTCTCGTGGCGGCCTGGCTCGCGCAGCCGGGTGTGACGGTGCGCTGCGGCGCGCGTGTGGCGCGCATCGAGGCCAGTACGGACTCAACCGGCTTGCAGCTTTTCGACGCTGAAGGCCGGTTGCTCGTCGAAGCCGACCGCGTCGTGATCGCCGCGGGCTTCGAGAGCACCGCATTGGCCCCACACCTGACCCTGCAACCCGTGCGCGGCCAGGTCGCGTGGGGCAGCATGAACTTGGCGCCCGAACTGCCCCCGACACCGCTCAACGGCGACGGCCACTTCATCGCCCATGTGCCCGATGCCGACGGCGCCTTCTGGCTGACCGGCGCCACCTTCGACCGCGACAGCTGCGACGCATCGACGCACGACGTCGACACCGCGGCCAACCGTGGACGTCTTGCACGGCTGCACCCCGGCGCGGCGGCGATGCTGGGCGATGCGTTCTCGCAAGGCAAAGTGCAGGCCTGGGCCGGCGTGCGCTGCGCATCGCACGACCGTCGCCCGCTCGTCGGCCCCTGCGATCCGCAGATGCCGCACGGCCCCTGGCTGTGCAGCGCGCTCGGCTCGCGCGGCCTCAGCTTCGCGGTGCTGTGCGCCGAACTGCTGGTAGCGCGCTGGCATGTCGAACCGCTGCCGGTGCCGGCGAAACTGGCCGACGCGCTCGACACGGCCCGTGCAGCACAGCGGGCGGTTTCTGCTCCGCGAACGCGTTCGCATCGCGCCTAGGCGCAGTGCTCACGCAGATGATGAACGTCTGGCACAAGCGACTCAGTACGTCACCTCGGCGGGGTTCACGTCCAGCGCCCAGGCCATCGCCGCCAGGTGCGATGCATTGACCTTCTCGGTGCTCAGTCCGATTGATGCCGCCAGCGCGGCAGCCTCTGCGGCGTCGATCTCGCAGGATTCGGCCAGCGCGACGAACGGGCCGTAGATGCCGCCGCGGGTGCGCACGGCGTCCTGCACTGCTTCGGGCAATTGCACCTTGGCCAGCACCTCTTCCATGGGGACGCCCAGCACCCGGTCGATCAGCGAGAACATGCCCGACACGAACAGGTTGTTGGACTCGTCCGCCGGCAGCGTGCCTTGTCCCATCAGCTCGACGAAGCGGCCGCGCATGATGGCCTTCTTCGTCATGTACGCCATGGCGCTGGCCTTGGTGCTGGTCGCCAGCAGCAGCGACAGCCAGCGGAACAGTGGCCCGAAGCCGAGCAGCGCCACCGCGTGGTGCAGCGAATGCACCTCGACGTTGTGGCCCATAGTCAGCGTGTTGATGTGGTGCAGCAGGCGGGCCGTGAGTGCCTGGTCGTGCGCGAGCGCCGCCTCGATGGCGCGCACGTCCTCGTTGCGCTGGATCATCTGCATCACGCGGATGATCAGTACCGATTCGGGCTGCAGCGCCGTGCCCGGCTTCGTCTCGGCCATGATCGCCTCCTTGCCGCGCACGAAAGCGTCGAGCCGGCGGGCGGCGCAGGCGTCGAACTCGGCCCAGCTGCCGATGCGCGTCGCGATCGGGTGGATGGCCGGCTTGCCCGGCCCGCGCAGCTGCCGCGCGCGGTCGACCATGTCCCTGGGCCCGTCGCCCACATCCAGATGCGTGATGAGGGCGAGTGCGCCGAAGGGGTCCGGCGCTTCCGCTTCTTCGACGGACTCGGCCCCGTCGGCTGCGGGTGCCGCGGGCGCGGGTGCGGGTGCGGCCACTACCGGCGGGGCTTCGGGCAAGACCTTCACGTCGCACAGCATGATGCCGAAGCCGCGCTCGCGCAGTGCTTCGACCGTGGGCCAGATCTTCTTGTCCGCCAGTTCGTCCAGCCGCAGGCACAGCACGACGCTCTTGGGCGGCAGCGCCTGCAGTTCCTCGAACGCCAGGCCCTCGGCGGTCGCGTCGAGGTAGACCACCAGCTTGCCGAGCCGCCAGCCCGCCTTGCCGCTGTTGAGGTTCGACGCGACCGTGCGCAGAAGCGCGCGAAAGTCGTCGGACGCGTTGACGCCGCCCGACGCCTCATGCCATTCGAACTTGTAGCCCTTGATGTGCCGTTGCGCATCCAGCTGCAACGCATAGGTGAGAAAGCCCTCGACCGGTTCCGGTGCCGTCGCCACGGGCGGGACATCCGCAGCCGCTGCGGTCGATGACGCGGCCGGGGCCGGGGCGGCCTCGGGCTCGTGCCGCTTGAAGAAACTGAACTGCATCGCTATCGCTCCAGGCCACCGCGTCGGGCGCCTTGCGCACGATGGTAGGCCGCATGCGTGGACGCGAGAACCGAGCAAACACCCCTTCAGAAACCGGTCCACGGTGCCGAGCCCCTGGCGGATTCATTCCCTGGCGCGGTGCGCCGGGCGCACGCAAAGGAAGCCGACGCACCGCAGTGCTGCTCACCGGCTTGGTGCACCGATCTTGCATACCAGTGGCACGAAAACTGCTGCAACCCGAGCATGTCTATCTCCGCATCCGAAATCAGTGCCCGCATCGTCGAAGCGGTGATGGCGCGCAAGCTGGCGCCCGGCTCGCGCCTGGGCGAACAGCAGCTCGCCATGCTGTTCGACTGCAGCCGCACCATCGTGCGCGAAGCACTCACCCGTCTGGCGGCGCGCGGCATCGTCACGGTGTCGGCGCGCCGGGGCTGGTTCGTCATCGAGCCGTCGGAGGACGAAGCGCGCGAGGCCTTCGAGGCGCGCCGCGTGATCGAGGTCGGCCTGATCCGCAGTGCCGGCAGCATCGACAAGGCGGCACTGCGCCGCCTGAAGCAGCATCTGCAGCGCGAGAAGGCCGCCATCAAGGACAGCGACGTGGGCGCACGCAGCTACCTGCTGGGCGACTTCCACGTCTGCCTGGCCGAATGCCTGGGCAACAACCTGCTGGCCGACACGCTGCGCGACTTCACGGCGCGCACCACCTTGATCGCCATGCTCTACCAGTCGACGCACGATGCCGCGCAATCGTGCGACGACCATGTGCGCATCGTCGATGCACTGGCCCGGGGCGACGCCGCAACGGCCGAAGCCTTGATGGCCGAGCACATCGGAACGGTGCATTCGGCACTGCGCCAACAAACCCAGAACGACCCGCTCGCGCACCTGCGCGATGCACTGGCCCCGCTTCAGGGCACGCCTTCGGGCGACAAGCCTAAGGCACAGGTCTTGCATACAAGCATTGCCGTGAAAGGCAAGGCGACCCGCAAGACCTCCGCCAAACCCGCCACCCCTTCCGACGATTCATCGACTTACCTAGGAGCTCTGCTATGAAGTCCGTTCTGACCCTGTCCAAGCGCCATCTCGCCCTGCTGGCGCTGGCCTCGTCCGCGTTGTTCGCTGCTGGCGGCGCGCACGCCCAGGCTGCGCTGGACGACATCCTGAAGTCCAAGACCCTCAAGGTCGCCGTGCCCACCGACTACCCGCCCTACGGCTCGGTCGACAAGACGATGACGCCCATCGGGTTGGACATCGAGATGGCGCAACTCATCGCCGCCAAGCTGGGCGTGAAGGTCGAACTGGTGCCGGTCACCAGCGCCAACCGCATCCCGTACCTGCAGACGAAAAAGGCCGACCTCGTGATCTCCACGCTGGGCAAGAACGCCGAGCGCGAAAAGGTCATCGACTTCTCGGCCGCCTACGCGCCCTTCTTCCAGGCCGTGTACGCCGCCAAGAGCCTGAAGCTCACCAGCTTCGCCGACATGGCCGGCAAGACGGTGGCCGTGACGCGCGGCGCGATGGAAGACCAGGAGCTGAACAAGGTGGCGCCCGCGAACGTCGACTACCGCCGCTTCGAGGACAACAACGCGACCATCGCCGCTTTCGTGGCCGGCCAGACGCAGACCGTCGCGACCAGCGCCGCCGTGGCGGCCGACATGCTCGCCAAGAACCCCAAGGTCAGCGCCGAGTACAAGCTGCTGCTCAAGGACAGCCCGTGCTTCGTGGGCATCGCGAAGAACGAGACGGCGCTGAAGGCCAAGGTCAACGAGATCATCGCCGCGGCGAAGAAGGACGGCACGCTGGACAAGATGTCGATGAAGTGGCTGGGCAAGGCCGCGGGCGACCTGCCCGTATGAGCCCCACCCCCGAAGCGGCTCACTTCGTGTAGCCGCCTCCCCCTCAAGGGGGCGACACCAGTGGCCCGGCGGAGCCGGTTCCACGGTGTCCCTGGAAGGGACTTGAAACGCTGCCGCGTCACAACACCTGCTGAAAGGCTCACATGGAATTCGACTTTGGCGCCGTCCTGATCGACTGGCGGCTGCTCGCCAAGGGCGTGGCGTGGACCATCGGCCTCACGGCCATCGCCACGCTCATCGGCATGGTGGTGGGCGTGGCCTGCGCCTGGGCCCGCTCCAGCGGCCCGGCGTGGCTGCGCTGGGTGGTGGGCACGTATGTGGAGCTGATCCGCAACACGCCCTTCATCGTCCAGCTCTTCTTCATCTTCTTCGGGCTGCCGGCTGCGGGCGTCAAGCTCACGCCGGAGACGGCCTCGATCATCGCGATGGTGGCCAACCTCGGCGCCTACGCGACCGAGATCATCCGCGCCGGCATCGAGGCCACCCCCAAGGGGCAGATCGAAGCCGCCGTGAGCCTGGCGCTCAACCGCATGCAGGTGTTCCTGCGCGTGGTGCTGCCGCCCGCGCTCAAGAAGGTCTGGCCCGCCATGGTGAGCCAGATCATCATCGTCATGCTCGGCTCGGCGGTGTGCAGCCAGATCTCGGTGGAAGACCTGAGCTATGCCGCCAACCTGATCCAGAGCCGCAACTTCCGCGCGTTCGAGGCCTTCATCATCGCCACGCTGATCTACCTGGCGCTGTCGGTCGGCCTGCGCCGCCTGCTCAACTGGGCCGGTCCAAAACTCTTCTTCGGCCGCTGAGCCCCGGGGACGCACGCCATGAACGACTTCTCTCTCTGGGACATCCTGCGCAACCTGCTGATGGCCCTGCGCTGGACGGTGGTGCTCTCGCTGATCGCCTTCGTCGGCGGCGGGCTGGTGGGCGGGCTGCTGCTCTTCCTGCGGCTGCGTGCGGGCAAGTGGCTCGACCGCGCGATCGGCACCTACGTCCAGCTGTTCCAGGGCACGCCGCTGCTGATGCAGCTCTTCCTGGCCTACTTCGGCATCGCACTGATGGGCGTCGAGGTGTCGGCGTGGACCGCCGCGACCGTGGCGCTCACGCTCTACACCAGCGCCTTCCTCACCGAGATCTGGCGCGGCTGCGTGGCCTCGATCCCCAAGGGGCAATGGGAAGCGTCGGGCAGCCTGGCGCTGACCTTCGGCGAGCAGATGCGCCACGTGATCCTGCCGCAGGCCGTGAAGATCGCGACCGCGCCGACCGTCGGCTTCCTGGTGCAGGTGGTCAAGGGCACGGCGCTGGCCTCGGTGATCGGCTTCGTCGAACTGACCAAGGCCGGCAGCATGATTTCCAACGCCACCTTCCAGCCCTTCGTGGTCTTCAGCTGCGTCGCGCTGATGTACTTCGCGCTGTGTTTCCCCATCAGTCTGTTCGCCAAACATCTCGAGAGGAAGACCCATGTCCGCCGTGCTTGACTCATCTGCTTCCACCGCCGTCGCCGCTTCCGATGCAGGCGGTGCCCACGTCGCCGCCGGTGCACCCATCGTTCAGATCACGGCGCTGCGCAAGTCCTACGGAACCAACGAGGTGCTCAAGGGCATCGACCTGACCGTCAAGCGCGGCGAGGTGATCGCCATCATCGGCAAGAGCGGCTCGGGCAAGAGCACGCTGCTGCGCTGCATCAACGGGCTGGAGGTGTTCCAGGAAGGCTCGCTCTCGGTGGACAACAAGCCGCTGCTGCACGAGAGCGCGATGGCCATGCGCGAGCTGCGCCAGCGCGTGGGCATGATCTTCCAGGGCTTCAACCTCTTCCCGCACCTCACGGTGGGCAAGAACGTGATGCTCGCGCCGACGCTGGTGAAGAAGCGCGGCCAGGTCGAGGCCGCGGCACAGGCGCGCAAGCTGCTCGCGCGCGTCGGGCTGGCCGAGAAGTTCGACGCCATGCCTGACCAGCTCTCCGGCGGCCAGCAGCAGCGCGTGGCCATCGCCCGCGCACTGGCGATGGAGCCGGCCGTGCTGCTGTGCGACGAGATCACCTCCGCGCTCGACCCCGAACTGGTGGGCGAGGTGCTGCGCGTGGTCGAGTCGTTGGCCGACGAAGGCATGACGCTCCTGATGGTCACCCACGAGATGAGCTTCGCCCGCAAGGTCGGCGACCGCGTGATCTTCATGCACCAGGGCCGCGTCCACGAGATGGGGCCGCCGGCCGAGCTGTTCAGCAATCCGCAGACGCCGGAGTTGAAGCAGTTCCTGTCGTCGCTGCACGACTGACGCCCTGCTGCGCCCCTTCCGGCCGCGGGCCGGAGAATCCACGCCATGCAACTCAAGTGGATGGAAGACTTCATCGTGCTGGCGCAGACCCGCAGCTTCACGCGCGCGGCCGAACTGCGCCATGTCACGCACCCGGCCTTCGGCCGCCGCATCCGCGCGCTGGAGTCATGGGCCGGAACGGCACTGGTCGAGCGCGGCAGTTCTCCGGTCGCGCTGACGCCTGCGGGCGAGAGCTTTCTGGAGAACGCCACGCAGGTGGTGCGCGGCGTCGAAGGCTCGCGCGAGGAAATGCGCAGCGTTGCCGGCCGCCAGGCGCGCACAGTGACGGTGGCCACCGGCCGCACCCTGGCGCGCACGGTGCTGGCCGACGCGCTGGTGCGGCTGCAACCCGTGCTGCGGCAAGGCGAGGTCCGGGTGCTGACCAACGCGCTGGCCGAGATCGTTCGCATGCTCGAACACAACGAGGTCGACTTCTCGCTGATCTTCCATCACGCCGCGCTCACCTTCCGGCTCGACGGTCGGCAGTTTTCGCATGCGACGGTGGCCTCCGACAAGCTGGTGCCAGTGTCCCGCACCGATGCCAACGGCGTCGCGCTGCACGGGTTCGACATGCTCGGCGACGTGCCCTTCCTGTCGTATGCGCGCACCCTGGCGATGGGCCGCATGGTGGAAGACCTGCTCGTGAACAACGCGCAGGCGCCGCGCCTGAAGCGCCATATCGAATGCGACTCGGCCGACGCGCTGTACGAGTACGTGCTCCGCGGCCTGGGCGTCGCCTGGTTGCCGTGGTCGATGGTGCAGGCGGACTGCAAGGCCGGCCGCCTGATCGCCGTCGGTGGGCGGCGCATGGAGATCCGCTTCGAGGTGCGGCTGTACCGGCCGAAGCGCCGGTTGGGCGATCTGGCCGAGGCCGTCTGGCACGCGATGACGCCACGTTGACCAGGGCCGAATCAGCACGAGATCGTGCATCAACAGCACCACGGGCGGCGGGCGGCATTCGCAGAATTCGCGCAGTTCCACCCACCCTGAGGCCACCGCGATGCGTTTGTTCCGTCCCCTCTTTTCCTGCGTCACCCTGGCCGTGTGCGGCCTGGCCTGTTCGGCCGGCGCCGCCCTGGCCGACGTGTACCCGAGCAAGCCGATCACCCTGGTGATCGGTTACCCGCCGGGTGGCTCGACCGACCTGACCGGACGCGCGGTGGGCCTCGAGCTGTCGCAGCGGCTCGGTGTGCCGGTCGTCATCGAGAACGTGGGTGGTGCCGGCGGCGCCATCGGCGCGCAGAAGGTGGCCAATGCCGCGCCCGACGGCTACACGCTGCTGGTCGGCGCCAACAACGAGGTGGCGATCAGCAGGCTGGTCAACCCCAGCGTGCGCTATGAGCTCAAGGACTTCACGCCCATCGGCCTGGTCGCGTCGCAGCCGCTGGTCCTCGTCGCGTCGCCAGCGGCCGGCGTGAAGAACGCCAACGACCTGCTGGCGCTGCTCAAGAAGAACCCGGGCAAGTACAGCTATGGCAGTTCGGGCGTGGGCACCTCGCTGCACCTGGCGGGCGAAATGGTCAAGCAGCAGGGCGGCGTGTTCATGACGCATGTGCCCTACCGCGGCGTGGCCCCGCTCACCAACGACCTGCTGGGCGGCAACATCGAGTTCGGCATGTTCGTGCTCTCCAGCGCCCTGCCCTACATCCGCAACGGCAAGATGGTGGCGTTGGGCACGACCGAGGCCAAGCGCTCGGCCATCACGCCGGACGTGCCCGCGCTCGGCGAAAGCTCGGCCCTGAAGGGCCTGGACATCAGCGTCTGGTTCGCCCTGCTGGGGCCGGCCAAGCTGCCGGAGCCGGTGCAGGCCCGCCTCAAGAAGGCGCTGGCCGAGATCCTGCAATCGCCCGACTTCCGCAAGAAGATGGAAGCCAGCAGCTCGGTCGTCCCGGCGGTGCCGGTGGACCTCGACCGGTTCCTGGTCACGGAGACGGCGAAGTACCAGAAGATCGTCCAGTTCGCGAACATCAAGGAGTGAGCGTGCCCCTGTCGACCTTCGATCTCCCTGCCCCCGACCTCACGGCCTGGCGCGCCGGCAACACCGGCACCGAAGGCGTCTGGCGCTTCGACGCGGACGCGCCCGGCCGCCACGTGATGATCTCCGCCCTGGTCCACGGCAACGAGGTCTGCGGCGCCTGGGCCTTGAAGGGCCTGCTGGAGGCCGGCGTGCGGCCGCAGCGAGGCAGCCTGACGCTGGCCTTCTGCAACCTCGAGGCCTTCGACCGATTCGACCCCGCCGACCACGATGCGTCGCGCTTCGTCGATGAAGACCTCAACCGCCAGTGGTCGGCCGATCGGATCGCCGAAGGCGGCACGCGGGAGCGCCGCCGCGCTGCGGCGTTGCAGTCGCATGTCGAACAGGCCGACTGGCTGCTCGATCTGCATTCGATGCACGAGCCCTCCCCGCCGCTGACGCTCACCGGCCCCATGCCGCGCAACCTCGCGCTGGCGCGGCAGTTGCGCAGCCCCGAGCACGTCGTTATCGATGCGGGCCACAAGGACGGGGTTCGCATGCGCGATTTCGGCCGCTTCGGTGCGCCTGACGCGGATCCGACGAGCGATGCGCTAGCCTTGCTGGTCGAGTGCGGCTTCCACGGCGCCCTGGCCAGCCGCACTGTGGCGCAGGACCAGTGCGCACGCTTCCTTCGCGCCGCCGGCACGCTCGACGACGCAGCGATCGCGCAGCAGTTGGGCGGCTGGCTGCAGCCGGACGCCCCGCGCCAGTGGGCGTTGGACGTGACCGGCCCGGTGGTCGCGCGCAGCGCGGACTTCCGCTTCGCCCAGCCCTTCACCGGCCTCGAAGTCATCGCACAGGCCGGCACCGTGATCGGCTGGAACGACGGCGAGCCGGTCGCCACGCCCTTCGACGATTGCGTGCTGGTGATGCCCTCCACCCGCCAGGCACGCGCGGGCGTGACGGTGGTGCGCTACGCCCGTCGACGGGCACTCTGACCACGCCGACGCAACCTGCGTGCTGCTTATGATCGTCTCCACAAGATCAGGAGACAGACCATGCGATTCCCTCTCACGCGCGCCGCGGCCTTCGCTGCGATTTCCCTCGGCATGGCCACGACCGCGCTCGCGGCCTACCCCGACAAGCCGATCAAGGTCGTCATCGGCTTTCCGGCCGGCGGACCGCTCGACCAGCATGCGCGCCTGTTGACCGACAAGCTGCAGGCCGTGCTCGGCCAGCCGCTCATCGTCGACTACAAGCCCGGCGCGGGCGGGTCGGTGGGCGCCGACATGGTGGCCAAGAGCCCGGCCGACGGCTACACGCTGATGCTCGCGAACACGGGTGTGGCGGTGATCAACGGCGCGCTCTACAGCAAGCTGCCGTACAACACGCAGCGCGACTTCGTGCCCATCGCACGCACCGCCATGCAGCCGCTGGCCCTGCTGGTCACGCCCAAGTTGCCCGTGCAGAACCTGAAGCAGTTCGTCGACTACGCCAAGGCGCGGCCAGGCCAGGTCAACTACGGCTCGGCCGGCAATGGCGGCATCAGCCACCTGGTGCCCGAGATGTTCAAGTCGGCCACCGGGCTGTTCATGGTGCACATCCCCTACCGCGGCAGCGCACCCGCCTTCACCGATCTGATGGGCGGGCAGGTGCAGTTCATGGCCGAGTCGATCCCGCAAGCGGCCAACTACCACAAGCAGGGCAAGGTGCGTGCGTTGGCCGTGACGAGTCGCGCGCGCAACCCCGCGCTGCCCGACGTCCCCACGGTCATCGAGTCCGGCATCCCGGGTTTCGAGGTGGTGGGCTTCTACGGCTTCCTCGCGCCCAAGGACACGCCCAAGGACGTCGTGGCCAAGCTGAGCGACGCCTTCAAGCAGGTGCTGACCAGCGCCGACGTGCGGGAGCGCATGGTGAGCCAGGGCGCCGACCCGGCCTACCTGGGCAGCGAAGAATTCGGCCGCTTCCTGGCGACCGAAACACCGCGCTGGGAAAAGGCAATGAAGGCCTCCGGCGCGCGAATGGACTGAAGACGCCGGGGAACGTTCGGCCTGTGGCAAGCTCCCAGCGGTATGCGCAATCCCCCTCTTCCCGTCTCGTCCGCGCGCCGTGGCCTGCTGCGCGCGCTCGCCATCGCTGCCGCCGGTACGCCCTTCTCCGCGCTGGCCGGCTTCAACTTCTTTACCAGCGAGTACACCATCGGCCGCGACGAGCTGCAGGCGCAAATCGCCAAGCGTTTTCCAGTGCGCCAGCGCTATGCCGAGCTGTTCTCGGTGGCCCTGCGCGACCCGAAGCTGGTGCTCGATGCGGCCGGCAACCGAGCGGCGATCACGGCGCTGATGACCATCGGCAGTCCGCTGATCCAGCCGTCGAGCGCCGAGGGCATCGTGTCGGTGAGCAGTGCGCTGAAGTACGACGTGCCGGCCCTGACGCTGCGCCTGCACGACCCGCGCGCCGAGCGCATCGAGCTGCAGGGCCTGAACGGCCGCGATGCCGAACGGCTGCAGCAGATCGGCGGCCTGGTGGCGCAGGAGCTGCTGCGCGACTACCCGCTGCGCACCTTCAAGCCCGAAGAGCTGACGGTCGGCCGCAAGACCTACGAGATCGGTGACATCACAGTGCAACAGGACGACATCAAGGTCGCGTTGAAATGAAAAGCACACGCACCGTCTTCGTCGCGGCGCTGATGGCGCTCGCGCTCACGGCTGCCCACGCCTTCGACATCCAGGCCCACCGCGGCGGCCGGGGCCTGTGGCCCGAGAACACACTGAACGCCTTCGACCAGGCCATCTCGCTCGGCGTGAACACGCTCGAACTCGACATCGCGCTGACGGCCGACGACGTGGTCGTGGTGTCGCACGACATGGCGCTGAACCCCGACCACACGCGCGACGCCACCGGCGCCTGGCTGCCCACCGCCGGGCCGCTGATCCGTTCGCTCACGCTGGCCCAGCTGCAGGTCTACGACGTGGGTCGGTTGCGACCGGGCAGCACGTACGCCGAGCAGTTTGCGACGCAGACGCCGAAGGACGGCGAGCGCATCCCGACCCTGGCTTCGGTGTTCGCACTGGTGAAGGAACGCCGTGCCCACGCGGTGCGCTTCAACATCGAAACCAAGCTCGACCCGATGCGGCCGGACGACAGCGCGCCGCCCGAAGCGATGGTGCGTGCGCTGCTGGCCGAGATCGACAAGGCCGGCATGGCGCAGCGCGTGACGATCCAGAGCTTCGACTGGCGCTCGCTCGCGCTCGTCGGCCAGCTGGCGCCGCAGATGCCGCGGGCCTACCTCACGACGGCACGCACGCTCAAGGACAGCCGCTGGACGGCGGGGTTGAACGCCGCAGACTTCGGCTCGACCCCGCAGTTGGTGAAGGCCGCGGCCAGCGCCACGCCAGGCCCGGTCGTGTGGTCGCCCGCCGGCAATACGGTGAACGCCGCGGCGGTGAAGGAAGCACAGGCGCTGGGCTTCCAGGTGATTCCCTGGACCATCAACAAGCAGGTCGACATGACCAACCTGATGCGGATGGGCATCGACGGGATCATCACCGACTACCCCGACATCCTGCGCCGCGTGGTGCGCTCGCAAGGTGTGCCGCTGCCTGCGGGAGCGGTCGACTGACGCTGCGCGCCGCGAGTGCAGCGAGGCCTCACCGCTGCGGCATGTCCTTGGCGGAATAGCCGAGGCTGACCGTTGCCTCTTCGGGAATTGCAGGCATGGTGTCGTTCCATGCCTGCCATGCCTGTCGCATCGCTGCGAGCCGCTCGGGCTCCTGCTTCGCGCGATTGGCACGTTCGCGCTCGTCGCTCGGAATGTTGAAGAGGTAATCGTTGCCGTCCACGCAAAGGTATTTCCAGTCGCCATGCCGCATCGCCCGCTGTCCGCGATGCTTCATGCGCCAGTGGAGCGGGCGATCGAAAGTCTTCGTCATGTCGCTCAGCACGGGCATCAGCGAGACGCCGTCGAGGGGATAGTCCGGGTGGGCCGCCACACCAGCCGCGTGAAGCATGGTGGCCGACCAGTCCATCGTCATGCAATGCTGTGCGCTTTCGCTATCGGGCGCAATGACATCGGGCCAGTGCGCGATCCAGGGCACGCGTATACCGCCTTCGGTCAGATCCATCTTTCCGCCCACCAAGGGCCAGTTGTCGGAGAAGCGCTCGCCGCCGTTGTCGCTGGTGAAGACGACCAAGGTGTTCTCGGCCAGTCCGACCTTGTCGAGCGCGGCCATCAACCAGCCGATGCCCTCGTCCATGTGATGAATCATGCGGCGGTACACGTGGATGTTGCCGCCGGCCAGGTCGAACAGGTTGTTCTTCACGGCGGGTGAGTGGGCGATATCGTCGCGCGTTTCCCAGGGCCAGTGCGGCGCGGTGTAGTGCAGGCTCAGGAAGAACGGGGCGTCCTGCTTGGCCATGCGCTCGACATAGTCGACCGCACGTCGCGACAGCAGATCGGTCAGGTAGCCCTCCGCCTGCTGGTCTTCTTCGCCGGCCCACAGGTCGTGCTGGCCGGTCGAGTCGCAGTGGCTGAAGTAATCGACACCGCCCGACATCGGCCCGAAGTACTCCTCGTACCCCGAGCGCAACGGGCCGAAGGTGGGCAGCGAGCCCAGATGCCACTTGCCGATCAAGGCGGTGCGGTAGCCCGCGTCTTTCAGCAGCGAAGGAACGGTCGGATGCGACGGCGACAAGCCGAGCGTCGTGCTGCCACGGCTCTTGCTGTTGATGGGCTCTTCGGCTGCGCCGCGCAGCCTGTACTGATAGCGGCCGGTGATCATGCCGAAGCGCGTCGGCGAACACACCGGCGAATTGGCATAGCCCTGCGTGAAACGCGCGCCGCGCGCGGCGAGGCCGTCGAGTACCGGCGACACCGGCCCGAAGACGGCATCGCGTCCGCCGTAGCAGCCCAGGTCGGCATAGCCGAGATCGTCGGCCACGATGAAAATGAAGTTGGGTCGTTTCATGAAGTCTCGCGCGCGTCAATCCACTTTCATGCCCGTCGACTTCACGACCGCACCGTAGCGCGCACGGTTCGCATCGAGGTGATCGGCCGCGACCTTGCCCGTTTCGCCGAGGCCCACCATGTCCAGACTCGCAAGACGGCGCTCGATCTCCGGCATGGCCAGTGTCTTGAGCAACGCGTCGCGCAGCTTGGCGACGATCGGCTCGGGCGTGGCGGCCGGCACCATCGCCATGTAGAGCACTTCGAACTGGAGATTCTTCATGCCGAGTTCGCCGACGGTCGGCACCGCGGGAAGCAGTGGGGACCGCCGGCCACCGGTGACGGCCAGCGGCCGCACCTTGCCCGCCTGAAGATGGGGAAGAAGACCAGGTGTGGCGAGGATGCCCGCCTGCACCTCGTTCGAGAGCAGCGCAGTCACGGCCGGCGCGTTGCCGCGATAGGGCACGTGCGTGATCTTCGAGCCAGTCGCAGTCGCGAAGATCTCCGCGGCAAGGTGACCGGGGCTGCCGTTGCCCGCCGAGGCGAAAGTGATGTTCTCCCTCTTCGTCTGCGCGATGAAGTCGGGCAGCGTCCTGGCCGCCACCGACGGCACGACGCCGACCGTCAGGCCCGAAGAACTGACGATCATCAAAGGCTTGAGATCCTTCAACTCGAAAGGCATCGACGCGTAGAGATGCGGATTGATGGTGAGGGTCGTGTCGATCGTCAAGAGCACCGTGTAGCCATCGGCCGGACTCTTGGCGACCAGATCGGCACCGATGTTGCCGCCGGCGCCGGGTCGGTTGTCCACCACGAAAGGCTGCTTCAGCTCGGCCTGCAGCGGGATGGCCAAGGCCCGGCCCAGGATGTCGAGCGGCCCGCCTGCGGGAAAGTTGGTCAGCAACTTCACCGGCTTGTCGGGAAAGTCGGCCGCCTGCGCCCAGGCGTTGTGCGGAATGGCGGCCACCAACGGCGCAAAGGCGAAAAGCGCCGCCGCAAGGCGCACACGAGGCGAAATAGTCATGGCTTGTCTCCGTTTGTGCGGCCACTCTATGACGCGCCCCTCGCACTCACAAATGAAAGCTGTTCTGCCAGCTATTCCATCTGGTTATATTTGATTCGCCCTCGTTCATTTGCGAAGAGGCATCAGCCATGAACTTTGATCGACTGAAACTGCGTCATCTGCGATGTCTCGCGATCGTGGGCCAGGAAAAGAACCTGGTTCGCGCCGCCCGTGCGCTGGCGCTGACGCAGCCGGCCGTCTCCAAGACCATCGCCGAGCTGGAAGACATCGTCGGGCGCCGACTTCTGGTGCGCCGCCGCCGAGGGGTGGACCTGACGCCCGCTGGCGAGGTGCTGGTGCGCCATTCGGTCGCCACGCTGCGCGGCTTGCGCGAAGGCCTGTCGCTGGCGCTCGATCAGACCGAGGCGGAACAACTGCGTGTCGCCGTCGGCGCCCTACCGAACATGGCTGCCAGCCTGCTGCCGGCCGCGATCGCACTGATGGGCCGCACGAACCACGACCTGCGCGTTCGGGTGGTGAGCGGCACCAACGCGCAGCTCATGACGCAGTTGCGCCAGGGCGAGATCGACATGGTGGTCGGTCGGCTGGCAATGCCTTCCGCCATGGTCGACTTGGTGTTCCTTCAACTCTTCAGCGAACCGCTCATTCTGGTCGTCCGACCCGGGCATCCGTTGGCCGATGCAGGCAGCCCCACGCTGACCGAGATGGCGGCATTCCCGATGGTCGTTCCCGTGCAGGGCACGCTGGTCCGGGACACGGCGGACGCGTTTCTTTTTGCGCGAGGGAGTGTCCTGCCGCGCGCGGTCATCGAGGCCACCGACACCACCTTCGTGCTTAGCTTCCTGCAGGGCACGGATGCCGTGTGGTTCGCGCCGCGCGGCGCGGCGAGCAGCGCCATGCGACGTGGCGAACTGGTTCAGCTGGCTGTCGATACCCGTTCGACGGAGGGACCGGTGGGGGTGACGATGCGGCAAGCGGGCGAGCCCACGGAGGGTGCACGGCAGCTCCTGGCCGCCATCCGTCAGGTCATCGACATGTCGCCGCCCGATTGACGCGCACCCGCCGGTAGAGGGTCAAACATGCCGCGTGGCCGACGTGCCGCGCTCGCCGCGCAGCGGCTGCGCATCGGCCCGTGCGTGCAGCGACTCGATGATGTGGCACTGCGCATCGCTGCCGTCGCAGCTGTTTCGCAGCGCGAGCAGGTCTTTCTCCAGCGCGCGCAGTTCGCGCAGCCGTTCGCGCACATGGCCCAGATGCGCGTCGAGCGCCACGCAGGCGGCGTCGCAATCGGTCTTGCTGCGCAGGTCGAGCCCGAGCAGGGTGCGCACCTCGTCGAGCGACATGTCCATCGCCCGGCACAGGCGGATGAAGCGCAGCGTGTGCACGTCGGCATCGCTGTAGAGGCGGTAGCTGTTGTCGCCGCGGCCCTGCGGCGCCATCAGGCCTTGCTTTTCGTAGTAGCGGATGTTGGCGGCGCTCACGCCGCTGGCGTGCGCGGCCTCGCCGATGCGGAAACCTTGAGCGACGCGCGGCATGGGAGCAGACATGGCTTGACCTTCGAGTGACTTCAACGTTTCCAATCGTGGCACATCCCAAGAAAACAGAAAGCACGCGCCCCGAATGTCCCAGGATCACACCGCCGCCGCCACGACGGCGCCACAGCGCCCCATCGAAGACATGAGCGGCTGCGAGAGCTGCTGCGGGGCGCCGATGCGCCTGCGACCGGCCAGCGTACCGGTGGCGCCCGCCCATGGCGATGCAGGCCACGACCACGACCACGCGCACAACGAGGCCGCCGGCGACGGGCACGACCACGGACCGCTGCCCGCGCTGCCGCGCATCATCGCCGCGCTGGTCGTCGCGGTGCTGGCCGAGCTGGGTCACCTGCTCCTGCCCGAGACCACCGCGGGTCGCATCGGCGGCATGGTGCTCGCCGCGCTGGCCATCGCGCTGGCCGGCACGGGCATCTACCGCAGCGGCCTGAGGTCGCTGCTGCGCGGCAAGCTGGGCATCGACGCGCTCATGGCGGTGGCGGTCACCGGCGCCTTCATCATCGGCCAGTGGCCCGAGGCGGCGATGGTGATGGCGCTCTACGCCCTGGCCGAGTTCATCGAGCACAAGGCGGCCGACCGCGCGCGCAACGCCATCGGCGGCCTGATGGCGCTGGCGCCGGACGAGGCCGAGATGCGCGGTGCCGACGGCGCCTGGCAACGCGTGGCGGCACGCAGCGTCGCGGTCGACGCGGTGGTGCGCATCCGCCCCGGCGAGCGCGTGCCGCTCGATGGCGTGGTGACGGCCGGCAGCAGCGCGGTCGACCAGGCGAGCGTCACCGGCGAGAGCATCCCGGTGGACAAGGCCGTCGGCGATGCGGTCTTCGCCGCCACGGTCAACCAGACCGGCGAGCTCGAAATGCGCGTGACCGCCGCGGCCGGGCACACCACGCTCGACCGCATCATCGAATCGGTCGAGCAGGCGCAGGCCTCGCGCGCGCCGACGCAGCGCTTCGTCGAGCGCTTCGCCGCGGTCTACACGCCAACCGTGTTCGGACTGGCCATCGCCGTGGCCGTGCTGCCGCCGCTGTTGCTCGACTGGGCCTGGCTCGACGCGATCTACAAGGCGCTGGTGCTGCTGGTCATCGCCTGCCCGTGTGCGCTGGTGATCTCGACGCCGGTGACGGTCGTGAGCGGCCTCACCGCCGCGGCGCGGCGCGGCATCCTGATCAAGGGCGGCACGCACCTCGAAGGCGCACGCAAGCTGCGCGCGGTGGCGCTCGACAAGACCGGCACGCTGACCGAAGGCAAGCCCGTGCTGGTCGCCTTCCAGGCCTGGGGCGATGCGGACGAGGCGCAGGCACGCCGCGCCGCGGGCAGCCTCGCTGCACGCTCCGACCACCCGGTGTCGAAAGCGATCGCCGCGGGCATCGACCTGCTACGCGACGACGTGGCGGACGTGCGTGCCCTGGCCGGGCGCGGCACCGAAGGCCGCATCGGCAGCCGCGCCTTGATGCTCGGCAACCTGCGGCTCATCGACGAACGCGGCCTGCGCACCGACGCGCTGGTGCAGGCCCTGGCTGAACACGAACGGCAAGGCCGCACCGTGACGCTGCTGGCCGACGAGCACGCCGTGCTCGGCCTCTTCGCGGTTGCCGACACCGTGAAACCCGGTTCGCGCCAGGCCGTGGCCGACCTGAAGGCCCTGGGCGTGACGCCCGTGATGCTGACCGGTGACAACGCCCTCACCGCCCGCGCCGTGGCCGACGCCGCCGCCATCGACGACGCGCGCGGCGACCTGCTGCCCGACGACAAGCTGAAAGCCGTGCAGGCCCTGCGCCAGCGCTACGGCATGACCGGCATGACCGGCGACGGCATCAACGACGCCCCCGCGCTGGCGCAGGCCGACCTCGGCTTCGCGATGGGCGCGGCGGGCACCGACATCGCCATGGAGGCGGCCGACGTGGTCATCATGAACGACGACCTCGGCCGCATTGCCGAGACCATCCGCCTGTCGCGCCGCACGCACACGGTGCTGTGGCAGAACATCTCGATCGCACTGGGCATCAAGGTCGTGTTCTTCGCACTGGCCGTGGCAGGCAACGCGACCATGTGGATGGCGGTGTTCGCGGACATGGGGGCGAGCCTGCTGGTGGTGGCGAATGGTCTGAGGCTGCTGCGCAGCGCTTGACGCTGTCGACCTGGATTCAGCGGCGCACCTGCCCGGCCGGCGCGCTCGCCGGCGCCAGCAGCAGGTCCGCGAAAGCGCGCCCTTTCGCGATGATGTGTTCGCGCATGGCCTGCGCGGCACGCTCCGCGTCGCTGTCGACGATGGCCGCCACCACCGCGTCGTGCTCCACGGCGGCCGACAGCAACCGGCCCGGTTGGTCACGCACCCGGCGACGGAAGGCCGCCAGCCGCAGCCGCAACTGACGCACCTGTTCCACCACGACCGGGTTGCCGCAGCCCTCGTAGAGCGCATCGTGAAAGTGCCCGTTCTCGGTCTCGTAGCCATGCCGGTCGCCCGCCGCCGCGGCTTGGCGCGTCGCTTCGGTCAGGCGCTGCATCCGGTCTCGCTGCCCGGGATCCATGCGCAGCGCGCACAGGCGCGCCACCACGGCTTCGAGTTCCGACAGCGCCTCCAGCATGCTCACGAGTTCCGAAGCCGCAGGCGCGTGCACGTAAATGCCCGAGCGCGGAACGATGCGCACGAGGTGCTGCGCTGCCAGGGTGAGCAGCGCCTCGCGCACCGGCGTGCGCGACACCCCGAAACGGTCGGCCAGTGCTTTCTCGTCGACCGCATCGCCGGGCAGCAATTCGCCGGCTTCGATCGCCTGCAGCAACGCCGACCGGATCCGCTCCGGCTGGCTGGTGGCGTCACTCGCGCTGGTTTCCTCTGTTTGCATATCAATCGACTCTCAGGATATATTAGATTCTCTAACTGATATTTAAATGCGGCGACCCTGCCGATCATACGAAGGAGACAACACCATGCCATCGAAACTCGCTGCCATCGCCCTGTGCCTCGCTGCGCTCGCGGCACCCGCTGCGGCGCAGCCTGCCTATCCCGACCGCCCCGTCACCTTGATCGTTCCGGTCCCTCCGGGTGGCATTCTCGACACCGTGGCGCGCATGGTCGTGCCGTCGATGGGACAAAGCCTCGGCCAGCCGGTGGTGATCGACAACCGCGCCGGTGCGGGCGGCAACATCGCCGCGAGCGCCGTCGCACGCGCTGCGCCCGATGGCCACACGCTGCTGGTCGGCTATTCCATGTTCCACGTCGGCAACCCGTCGATGTATTCGAACCTCACCTGGGACCCGCTGCGCGACTTCGTGCCCGTCGGCATGCTGGTGGTGTCGCCGCACGTGGTCGCGGTGCACCCGTCGACGCCGGTGAAGAACCTGCGCGAACTGGTCGACTATGCCAAGGCCAATCCCGGCAAGCTCAACTACGCGACCTCGGGCACGGGTTCGGTCCCGCATGTCGGCGTGGAACTGTTCAAGCAGCTCAACCAGATCGACATCGTGCACGTGCCCTACAAGGGCGCCGGGCCCGCCATGCAGGACGTGATCGCCGGCAATGTCCAGATGACGGTGGCCACGCCGCCTTCCGTGATGGGCTTCGTGCAGAACGGCAAGGTGCGCGCGCTCGCCGTGGCGGCCAAGCAACGCCTGCCGCAGATGCCCGATGTGCCGACCTCGGCCGAAGCGGGTTTCCCCGGGTTCGAGCTCGAAGCCTGGGTCGCCCTGTTCGCGCCCAAGGGCACGCCGCCGGCCGCGATCGCCAAGCTCACCGAGGCCGCGAAGACCGCCCTGCAGACGCCGCAGGTCAAGAAATCGGCCGAAGCCGCCGGCGTCGAGATCCGCTACATGCCGCCGGCGCAACTCGATGCCGTCGTGCGCAAGGACATCCAGTACTGGTCCAAGGTCATCAAGACCGCCAACATCAAGGCCGACTGACGCCGCGCGGCTTTCTCACGCTTTCACCCCTCTCATCGACACCGACACCATGACCGATACCCTCTCACCGACACCCGACGCCGACTTCGTCGCGCGCGCCCTGCGCCTGGACTGCGCCGCCCTGAGCGATGCGCTGGACCGCTCCGGCATCGTCGGCCAGTGCTACGAGATCAGCCCGCGCGACCCCGGCTTCCGGATGGCCGGGCATGCCTACACCGTGCTCTACCGGCCGGCCGGCCACGACGAAGACGGCTTCGTCGGCGACTTCATCGACGACGTGCCGCCCGGGAGCGTGATCACCATCGACAACCGCGGCCGGGACACGATGGGCACCTGGGGCAACATCCTCACCGAGATGGCGCACCACCGCGGCATGGCCGGCACCGTGATCGACGGCATCAACCGTGACGTCGCACTGTGCCGGGAACTGAACTACCCGATCTTCAGCCGGGGCCACTGGATGCGCACCGGCAAGGGCCGCATCCAGCTCGCCGGCCTCCAAGTGCCGGTGCAGATCGGCGGCGTGAACGTGCTCCCCGGTGACCTGCTGCGAGGCGACGCGGACGGCGTGGTCGTCATCCCGCAGGCGATGCAGGCGCAGGTGCTGCAGTACGCCGAGGAAATCACCGAACAGGAGAACGCCATCCGCGCCGGGATCCGTACCGGCCTGCGCATGGACGAAGCGCGCCGTCAGCACCATTACCATCACCTGCAGAACCCCGGCTACGACAAGCTGCGCTGACACGGCGCATGCCAACGCGAGCGCCCCTCTTTCCCCGACCCAGGACACGCCATGACACGACCCCTTTTCTCTTCCACCATCGCGGGCAGCCTGCCCAAGCCGGCCTGGCTGTCGGAAACGCAGAAGCTCTGGCCGCAATGGCGGGCCGAAGGCGCCGACCTGGCGCAGGCCAAGGCCGACGCCACGCTGCTGTGGATCAAGGCGCAGGAGGACGCCGGCCTGGACGTGATCGGCGACGGCGAGCAATCACGTCAGCACTTCGTGCACGGTTTCCTCGAGCAAGTCGAGGGCATCGACTTCGAGCACAAGGTGAAGATGGGCATCCGCAACAACCGGTATGACGCGATGGTCCCGCAGGTGGTCGCGCCCTTGCGCCTGAAAGGCCGTGTTCACGCGACCGAGGCGCGCCTGCTGCGTGCCCACACCGATCGCAAGATCAAGTTCACGCTGCCCGGGCCGATGACCATCGTCGACACCGTGGCGGACCAGCACTACGGCGACCGCGTGAAGATGGCGATGGCTTTTGCCGAACTGCTGAACCAGGAAGCGCTGGCGCTGCAGGCCGACGGCGTGGACATCGTGCAGTTCGACGAACCTGCCTTCAACGTCTACATGAAGGAGGCGGCCGACTGGGGCGTGAAGGCGCTGGAGCGCGCCGCCCAGGGCCTGACCTGCACCACGGCCGTTCACATCTGCTACGGCTACGGCATCAAGGCCAACGTCGACTGGAAAGCCTCGCTCGGCGAGGAATGGCGCCAGTACGAGGACGTGTTCCCCGCACTCGCGAAGAGCAGCATCGACCAGGTCAGCCTGGAATGCTTCCACTCGCATGTGCCGCCGCACCTGATGAAGCTGCTGGACGGCAAGGACGTCATGGTCGGCGTGATCGACGTGGCCAGCGACGACATCGAGACGCCCGAGCAGGTGGCGGACACCATCGGGCAGGCGCTGCAGTACGTGCCCAAGGACCGGCTTCTGCCCTGCACCAACTGCGGCCTGGCGCCCATGAGCCGCGAGGTGGCGCTTGGCAAGCTGAAGGCATTGGCAGAAGGCGCCGCCCTGGCACGTCGTCGCTACGGTTGAGGTCGGCCGGCGCGGCGCTTATCATCCGGGCCATGCGTCTGCTGGTCCTCGTCCTCGCCATCGTCCTGCTGCCCCCGCGCGGCTGGCTGGGCGACGCCATGATGCTGGCGCCGGTGCAGTCGGCCTCGGCCGGGCACGCGATGCATGCCATGGCCGATGACGCCGTAGCGACGCACACGGTGCACGCGACGCCGTCGGACGATGCTCACGACAGGCATGCCGCCCATGCGGCGATGGACCGCGCGCCCGCGCACGACGCAGCCGACAGCGGCCATGGCGCGCACACCACCTGCGACACCTGCCAGTTCTGCCATTCCGTCGCGGTGACGGCCTGGCCCGAGGTGCCGATGCCGGCCGCAGCGCCGGCCCACGCGCCGATCGCCGACGCGATGCGTTTCGCCAGCGCCGAAGCCGCCCAAGGCTTCAAGCCGCCCATTTCCTGATCTCCCTGCCCGCAGTCCGTCCGCAGTTCGCCCTTTCCGGGTGGCATGCGGCCGCTTCCTCGCTCGTGGAGATCCACCGTGACCCTTGTTCATCGCCCCTTCCGGGGCCGGCCGCGCCGTTCTGACGGCGGCCTTCGTCTTCCTCATCCGCAGCGTGCGGCGACCGCTGCGCTCGCGCTCCTTCTGGCCGGCTGCGCCAGCGTCGCGCCCGATGGCGGCGAGCGCGACGTGCAGGCGCTCGTCGCGCGCAACCCCATCGTCGGCGACGCCGCACCGCGCCGCGCACCCGACGCCGCCAGCCGCCAGGCCGTCGACGCGCTGCTGCTGCAGCCGCTCGACGCGCAGGCGGCCGTGCGCATCGCACTGGCCAATGGTCCGCGCATGCAAGAGGCCTTCGCGACGCTGCAACTGAGCGACGCCGACCGCGCGCAGGCCGCGTCGCTGCCCAACCCGGTGTTCGCCTTCGGCCGCCTGCGCGAAGGGCGCGAACTCGAACTGGAGCGCGCGCTGAGCTTCAACGTGCTGGGCCTGCTCACCCTGCCCTGGCAGGCCCGCTGGGCCGGCCAGCGCCACGAGGTCGCCAAGCTGCAGGCCGCGCAGAGCGTGCTGCAACTGGCCGCCGACACCCGCCGTGCCTGGGTGCGCGCGGTGGCGGCGCAGCAGGCGGTCATCTACCTGCGCGATGCCAAGGCCGCGGCCGAAGCCGGTGCCGATCTGGCGCAGCGCATGGCGCAGGTCGGCAACTGGAGTGCGCTGCAACGCACGCGCGAACAGCTATTGCTGGCCGATGCGTCGGCCCAGCTTGCGCGCGCCGAGCAGAGCGCGCTCGCCAGCCGCGAACAGCTCACCCGCCTGATGGGCCTGGCCGACGCGCAATCGACCTACCGCCTGCCCGACCGCCTGCCACCGCTGCCGGTGTCGATGCCCACGCTGACGGACGTGCAGGCCAGCGCGCTGCGCGACCGGCTCGACGTGCGCGCCGCGCAGGCGCAGGCCTCGGCCACCGCCGATTCGCTGGGCCTCACGAAAGCCACGCGTTTCGTCGATGCGCTGGAGATCGGCGTGGTGCGCAACACCACCTTCTCGAACGACGCCGACGGTGGCCGCAGCACGCAGCGGGGTGTCGAACTCGCGCTGCCGATCCCGCTCTTCGACTGGGGACTGGCGCGCAACGCCCGCGCCGAGGCGCTCTACGGCCAATCGGCCGCCCGCGTGCGCGCCACCGGCCTGCAAGCCGCGAGCGAGGCACGCGAAGCCTACGGCGGCTGGCGCAGCGCGTGGGCCGTGGCGCACCGTTACCAGACCGAGGTGCTGCCGCTGCGCCAGAAGGTCAACGACGAGATGCTGCTGCGCTACAACGGCATGCTGTCGAGCGTGTGGGAACTGCTCGCCGAGACGCGCGCCAGCATGCTTGCGGTGAGCGCGGCCATGGACGCCCAACGCGACTTCTGGCTGGCCGACACCGACCTGCAACTCGCGCTCACCGGCAGTTCGCCGGCGGGCCTGAGCGCCCTGCAAACCACAGGCGACAGCGCCACCACATCCCCCGCAGGAGCCCACTGATGGACCGCCGCCACTTCTTCACTGGCGCGGCCACGGCCGTCGCCGCCGCCAGCGTCAGCCGCGTCGCGCTCGCAGCCTTGCCCGACGCACACACGCAATCGTCGACCGCCACCGCCGCCCCGCTATTGCCGCCCGATGGCCGCCCCTACAACCCGGTCGTCACGCTCAACGGCTGGACGCTGCCCTGGCGCATGAACGGCAACGTCAAGGAATTCCACCTGATCGCCGAGCCGGTCGTGCGCGAGATGGCACCCGGCTTCAAGGTCAACATGTGGGGCTACAACGGCCAGTCGCCCGGCCCGACGATCGAGGTGGTCGAAGGCGACCGCGTGCGCATCTTCGTGACCAACAAGCTGCCCGAGCACACGACCGTGCACTGGCACGGCCAGCGCCTGCCCAATGGCATGGACGGCGTCGGCGGCATCACGCAGCCGCACATCCCGCCGGGCAAGACCTTCGTCTACGAGTTCGTCGCGCGCCGGCCCGGCACGTTCATGTACCACCCGCACGCGGACGAGATGACGCAGATGGCGATGGGCATGATGGGTTTCTGGGTGACGCACCCGAAGGCTCGGCATTCGCTGATCGCCGAGGTGCAGCGCGACTTCTGCTTCCTGCTCGGCAGCTTCGACGTCGAGCCCGGCAGCGCCACGCCCAAGGTCAACACCATGACCGACTTCAACACCTGGGCCTTCAACAGCCGCGTGTTCCCCGGCATCGACTCGCTCAACGTGCGCAAGGGCGACCGCGTGCGCATCCGCGTGGGCAACCTCACGATGACGAACCATCCGATCCACGTGCACGGGCACGAGTTCGAGGTGACCGGCACCGACGGCGGCCCGGTGCCGAAGACGGCGCGCCGGCCCGAGGTGACGACCGACGTCGCGGTCGGCCAGATGCGCCAGGTCGAGTTCATCGCCGACGAGGAAGGCGACTGGGCGCTGCACTGCCACAAGAGCCACCACACGATGGGGCCGATGGGGCACGACGTGCCGACCATGATCGGCGTCGACCACCGCGGCATCGCCGAGAAGATCCAGAAGCTGGTGCCCGACTACATGGTGATGGGTGACAAGGGCATGGCCGACATGGGCGCGATGGAGATGCCGCTGCCCGACAACACGCTGCCCATGATGGCCGGCCAGGGCCCGTTCGGCCCCGCCGAGATGGGCGGCATGTTCACGCTGCTGAAAGTGCGGCGCGACCAGCGGCCTGGCGACTACCGCGACCCCGGCTGGTTCAAACACCCGGCCGGCACGGTGGCGCGCGAGGTGCGCGGCGACAGCGCACCGCCCGCCACCGCACCGGCGGCCCCGGCTTCCACGGCCACGCCCGACGCCAGCGTTCGCAAACCTTCCGGCCATGGTGGCCACGCACATTGAAACCCCCTCACCTCTCTCGAAGGATTCGCGATGAACCTCTTACGCACACTGATGGCGAGTGCCCTGCTCGCCGCGCCGGCCTTCGTCCTGGCGCATGAAGCGCACACGCCCCGTGCCGCGCAGGCCGCGCTGCCCGCGGAACAGCAGGCCTGGGGCATTGCCGGCGAAGCCCGGGCCGTGCGCCGCACCATCGACATCGCCATGACCGACGACATGCGCTTCACGCCATCGGTGATCGACGTGCGCGAAGGCGAGACCGTCCGCCTGCGCCTGCGCAACCGCGGCAAGGAGCTGCACGAGCTGGTGCTCGGCACTCGCGCGACCATCGACGAGCATGCCGAACAGATGAAGAAGCACCCGACCATTGAGCATGACGACCCGTGGATGGCGCATGTGAAGGCCGGCCGAACGGGCGAGCTGGTGTGGCACTTCAACCGCCCCGGCGACTTCGATTTCGCCTGCCTGGTCGGCGACCACTACGAACTCGGCATGGCCGGGCGCGTGCGTGTGCTGCCCGCCCGATGAACCCGCTGAATTTCAAGGAGTCCCTCATGAACAGACGCACGCTTCTGCGCCACACGCCCTTCGCCCTGCTCGCCGTCGGCACGCTGCTGACGTCCGGCGCCCATGCGGCCGCACCGATGGTCGACATCTGGAAAGACCCCAACTGCGGCTGTTGCCTCGACTGGGTCAAGCACCTCAATGCCAACGGCTTCGCCACGCGCGTGCACGACAAAGGCAATGCCGCGGCGCGCCAACGTCTGGGCATCCCCGCGAAGTTCGGCTCCTGCCATACCGCCCAGGTCGACGGCTACGCCATCGAGGGTCATGTGCCGGCAGCCGATCTGCGACGACTGCTCAAGGAACGTCCCCGCGCCGTGGGTCTCGCCGTTCCCGGCATGCCGATCGGCTCGCCGGGCATGGACGGTGCGGTGTACGGCGACCGGCGGGACCCCTACGACGTGCTGCTGGTGCTGGCCGGTGGCGGCTCGCGTGTCTTCAGCAGCCACCGTTGAACCCACGGACGAAAGGAGCCGTCATGACGCGACGTTTCATCACGCCCCTGGCCCTCGGCCTGGCCACCCTGTCCCTCGCCGCTTTCGCCCAGGCGCCGCTGCCTCTGGTTGACGGCGAGGTGCGCAAGGTCGACATCGCGCAGCAGAAGATCACGCTGCGCCACGCCGAGATTCCGAACATCGAGATGAGCCCGATGACGATGGTGTTCCGCGTGAAGGAGCCCGCCCTGCTCACGCAGGTTCAGGCCGGCGACAAGGTGCGGTTCACCGCCGACAAGCTCGACGGCACGCTCACGGTGATCACGATCGAACCCGTGCGCTGACCGATGCTCAGTCGCGCTGCGCGCGCACCAGCATCACGGGCACCGGCGCCAGGCGCGCGACCTGCTCGGCGTCGCTGCCGAGCAGCAGGCGGTCGACCCCGCGCCGGCCATGCGTGCCGAGCACGATCAGGTCGGCGCCGGAGGTCGCCGCATGCTCGACGATGCGCTCGGACACCCGGTCGCCACAGCATTCCACCAGCACGGTCTCCACTGCGACCGGCGTGCCGGCCAGCCCGGCCTTGGCGGTGTCGAGCAGCGCCTGGCCGGCCGCGAGGAAGCGCGGGCGGATGTCCTGGAGGTAGACCGCCGGTCGCTCGAAGCCGTTGACGTGCGCAGCGTCGTCGACGATGTGCAGCAGCACCAGCGATGCGCCGCAGAGCTGCGCCAACTGCGCAGCTTCGGTCAGCGCGCGCTGCGAGGTCGTGCTGCCATCGATGGGGACCAGGATCTTTCGGTACATGACGGAGGGACTCGATCGGCCGGGGTGCGGCGGTGGATGAAGGGGGGATCGGCCCCCACTCTAGGTGCGGCGCCTCGGCGGGCGCTTGATGGCGATCAAGTCCGCCCGACGGCCCGGATGAACACCGCGTCGCGGCGAATCGTCGGCATCAGTCGACCGAGCCGTCGGCGCTGGCGCGGAACAGCAGCGCCGCGGCATCGCGCGCGGCGATCCACTCCTCGTTGGTCGGCTCCACCGCCACGCCCACGCGGCTGTCGGCGGCAGAGATCCAGGGGGCATGGCGCGCGTTGGCCGCATCGTCCAGCACCAGGCCGAGGTAGCCCAGCGCGGCGCAGACGCGCTCGCGGATCGGCGTGCTGTGCTCGCCCACGCCGGCCGTGAAGACCAGCAGGTCCAGCCCGCCGAGCACCGCCACCAGCGCGCCGATCTCGCGCACGATGCGGCGAACGTAAAGCGCCAGCGCGGCACGCACGCGCTCGCCGACCTCGTCTTCCCGGTCCTCCGCGGCCAGCAGCACACGCGGCTCCGACGAAACGCCCGACACGCCCAGCAGGCCTGACGCGTGGTACAGCAGATGCCCGACCTGCGCCACGGTGAGCTGCTCGACCTCCATCAGGTAGAGCACGACGCCCGGGTCCAGCGCGCCGGTGCGCGTGCCCATCATCACGCCGTCGAGCGCGGAGAAGCCCATCGTCGTGGCGACGCTGCGCAGGCCCTGCATGGCGCACAGGCTCGCGCCGCTGCCCAGGTGCGCGACGATCGTGCGGCCACGCGCGCGCTCGCCATGCCGCTCGGGCAAGGCCACCGACAGGTACTCGTACGACAGGCCATGGAAGCCGTAGCGGCGCAGTCCCCGCTCCCATGCGGCGTAGGGCAGCGGCAGCATCCGCTCGACGGCGGGCAAGGTGTGGTGGAAGGACGTATCGAAGCAGGCGACCTGCGGAAGGGCCGGCTGCGACGCCAGCAGCGCGGCCATGGCCTCCAGCGCGAACGGCTGGTGCAGCGGCGCCAGGGGAACGAAGGCCCGCAGGTCGGCCAGCACCGTGGCGTCGATGCGCACCGGGGCCGCGTACTTGCTGCCGCCATGCACCACGCGGTGCGCCACCGCCGCCAGCGGGCGGCCGGCCAGCCGGGCGGTCACGCGATCGCGGATGTGCGCCAGCGCCGCGTGGTACGGCTGCTGCGCGTCGAGGGCGACCGGCCCCGGCGCGACGCCGGTTTCACCATAGGTCGGCGCCGGACCGCCGATGTCCTGCACCTTGCCGTTCCAGGCCGGCACGCGCGGCAGCGGCGACGCGCCGGCATCGAACAGCGCGAACTTGATGCTCGATGAGCCGCAGTTGAGCACCAGGACCAGGCGGCTCGTCGGCGTCGAGGCATCCGGTGCATGCGGCGAATCGGGACGTGGAAGGTTCATGGTGCTTCTGCGTGGGCATTGCGCATTCAGGGTCGCGCCGTGCGGTAGCGATGTGCCAGCAGCAGCGCGATGGCGCACGAGGCGATGCGCGTCTCGCGCGAATCGGCGCGGCTGGTCAGCACGATGGGCACCTTCGCTCCCATCACGATGCCGGCCGTCGCCGCATCGCCCATGTACTCGAGCTGCTTGGCCAGCATGTTGCCGCTCTCCAGGTCGGGCACCACCAGCACATCGGCCTGGCCGGCCACCTCGGAGCGGATGCCCTTGACGCGCGCGGCGGCGATCGAGACCGCGTTGTCGAAGGCCAGCGGCCCGTCGAGCACGCCGCCGGCGATCTGGCCGCGGTCGGCCATCTTGCACAGCGCGGCGGCATCGAGCGTGGCGGGCATGGCCGGGTTGACCGTTTCCACCGCCGCCAGGATCGCCACGCGGGGAATCGCCACGCCGATGGCATGCGCCAGGTCGATGGCATTGCGCACGATGTCGGCCTTCTCGGGCAGCGTCGGTGCGATGTTGATCGCCGCGTCGGTGAGGATGAAGGGCCGCGGATACGCCGGTGTCTGCATCAAGTAGCAGTGCGACAGCCGCCGCGCGGTGCGCAGCCCCGCACTGGCGGCCAGCACGGCGCGCATCAGTTCGTCGGTGTGCAGGCTGCCTTTCATCAGCGCCTCGACCTCGCCCTTGCCGGCCATCTGGGCGGCGCGCGCAGCCGCCGCGTGACTGTGCGGCACGTCTTCGATCTCGATGCCGTCCAGGTGCAGGCCGGCCTCGGCCGCCACGGCCAGCAGCTTCGCGCGCGGGGCCACCAGCACCGGCACGATGAGGCCCGCGGCTCGTGCATCGAGTGCGCCGCCCAGGCTCAGCGCGTCGCAGGGGTGGACCACGGCGACACGGATCGCCGCCAGCGGCCGCACGTGCTGCAACAGGCGCGGCAGGCCATCGGCCGTCGTGATGCGCACCTCGGGCAGCGTGTTGGCCGGTCGCTCGACCTTCTCGCGGGGCGCCAGCACCGTGGCCTCGCCGTCGATCACGGTCTTTCCGTCCTGGTTCACGCAGGTGCAGGCCAGCGTGACCTGATGCTTCGCTGCGTCCTTGCAGGTCACGGTCACGCGCACCGTCAGCGTGTCGCCGACGCGCACCGGCTGCAGGAACTTCAGCGTCTGCGCCAGGTACACCGTGCCGGGGCCGGGCAGACGCGTGCCCAGCACGGCCGAGATCAGCGCACCGCCCCACATGCCGTGGGCGATCACGCCATGAAAGCGGGTGGACGCCGCGTACTCGGCGTCCAGATGGGCCGGGTTGACGTCGCCGGACATCACCGCGAAGAGCTGGATGTCCTGCGCGGTCAGCGTGCGCTGGATGCAGTCGCTGTCGCCGACGCCGATTTCGTCGAAGGTACGGTTGCGCAGCATGCGCAAGGTATCGGTTTGGGCTCTCTGCATCGGTGTCCTCTGCGGTGTTGTGGCGTGGTGCGCCGCTCAGGTCATCTGCGCCACCGTCTTGCGGAAGCGGCCCAGCGAATAGGCGAACAGCACCGAGCCGATGACCAGCAGCCAGAAGAACGGCCGCCAGACCACGTTCAGCCCTGCGCCGCGGAAAAGGATGGCTTGGCCGAGTTCGACGAAATGCGTGGTCGGTGCGGCCAGCATCAGCGTCTGCACGACCTGCGGCATGCTCTCGCGCGGCGTCATGCCGCCGGAGAGCATTTGCAGCGGCAGCACCGTCAGCACCACCAGCATGCCGAACTGCGGCATCGAGCGCGCCACGGTCGCCAGAAAAATCCCCATCGACGTGGTGGCGAACAGCGACAGCGCGGCCCCGAGCAGGAAGAGCGGGACCGAGCCCTCGATGGGCACCCCCATGAAACCGCGCACCACGCCGATCAACGACACCGCGGCGGCCACCAGCACCACCAGCGCCATGGCCCAGACCTTGGCCAGCATGATCTCGGTCGGTGTCACCGGCATGACCAGCAGGTGTTCGATGGTGCCGTGCTCGCGCTCGCGGATCAGCGCCGCGCCGGTCAGGATCAGCGACAGCAGGGTGACGTTGTTGATGATCTGCATCAGCGCGCCGAACCAGGCCTTCTCCAGCGCCGGGTTGAAGCGCGCGCGCAGCGCCAGTTCCACGGGTGGCGCGGTGCTGCCGCGGTAGCGCTGCACGAACTCGTTGACCTCGGCCAGCACGATCTGCTGCACGTAGCCGCTGCCGGAAAAGGCCTGGCTCATGCGGGTGGCGTCGACGTTGAGCTGCAGCTCGGGCGCGCGGCCCGCCAGCACCTCGCGCTGGAAGTTCGGCGGGATGTTCAGCACGAAGGTGTAGAGGCCCTCGTCCATGCCCGGGTCCATCTCGGCGAGCGTGACCATCGCCGGCCGCGTGAACTGCGGCGGGTAGAAGGCCGACGCGATGCGCGCGGACAGCGGCGAGCCGTCTTCGTCGACGATGGCGATCGGTGCGTTGTGCAGCGTCTCCGGGATGGCGCGAGCCGAGGTGTAGACCGACAGGGTGAAGGTGTAGACGATCAGCACCAGCATGATCGGGTCGCGCCACAGGCTCCACAGTTCCTTCACGCCGAGGCGGTAGATGTTGGCGATGTGTCTTCCCATGGTGGCCCTTAGCTGTCCTGCTTCTTGAGCAGCAGGATGGCAATGCCCAGGATCACCGGCACCGAGATCAGCATGGGGAGCATCAGGCCGTCCAGGTCGCCCAGGCCCAGCCCCTTGCTGAACACGCCGCGGCTGATGGTGAACATGTAGCTGGCCGGGTAGATGTCACCGACCAGGCGCGCACCGCCTTCCAGCGAGGAGACGGGGTCGGTCAGCCCGGCGAACATCTGGGCCGGGATGATGGTGCCCAGCATGGTGATGAAGATGGCCGCGATCTGGCTGCGCGTGATGGCCGAGGCCAGCAGCCCCATGCCGGTCGAGGCGAAGCTGAAGATCGCGGCCGCGACGGTCAGCGCCAGGAAGCTACCCGTCATCGGCACGCCGAACACGGTCACGGCCAGGGCGCACATCAGCAGGTAGTTGACCATCGCCAGGCCGACGTAGGGCAGTTGCTTGCCCAGCAGGAACTCGGTGCGGGTGACCGGCGTGACATACAGGTTGATGATGGAGCCCATCTCCTTTTCGCGCACCACCGCCAGCGCCGTCAACATGGCCGGCAGCATCAGCAGCAGCATCGGGATCACGGCCGGCACCATAGCCGGCAGGCTCTTCACGTCGGGGTTGTAGCGAAAGCGCGTCTGCACCGAGCCGGCGCCGGCCGTGCTCACGCCGCGTTCGAGCATCCGGTCGGCCAGCCACTGCTGGTGAATGCCCTGCACGTAGCCCTGCACGGTTTCGGCACGCGCGGGCATGGCCCCGTCGATCCAGGCGCCGACCTGGGCCCGGCTGCCGCGCAGCACGTCGCGGCCGAAGCCGGGCGGGATCTCGATGGCCAGCGACAGCTCGCCACTGCGCATGCGGCGATCCATGTCGGCATAGTCGGCGATGGGCGCCTGCTCGGAGAAGTAGGGCGAGCCGCTCAGGTTCAGCGTGTAGCTTTGGCTGATCGTGCTCTGGTCGCGGTCCAGCACCGCATAGCTCAACTGGTTCACATCCATGTTGATGCCGAAGCCCATCACGAACAGCAGGATCAACGAGCCGCCCAACGCGAGCGTCGCGCGCACCGGGTCGCGCTGCAGCTCCAGCGTCTCGCGCCACAGGTAGCTCCACAGCCGCTGCACGCTGAAGTGGGGCGCCCGCGCGCGGGCCGCGGCGGGTACTTCGGCCGCCGGCGGCTCGACCTCCACCCGGGCGGGCGCGGCACTGCGTTCGGCCGGTGCGCCGCCGCCGCCGGCATCGACCAGGTAGCCGATGAAGGCCTCTTCCAGCGTCTTCGCGCCGCGCTTGGCCACCAGGTTGGCCGGTGTGTCGCTGTCGAGCACCTTGCCGGCATGCATCATCGACATGCGGTCGCAGCGCGCGGCCTCGTTCATGAAGTGAGTGGAAATGAAGATGGTGACCTTGTCGCGCCGCGACAGCGTGATCAGCAGCCGCCAGAAGTTGTCGCGCGCGACCGGGTCCACGCCCGAGGTGGGTTCGTCGAGGATCAGCAGCTCGGGGCGGTGCACCATGGCCACCGCCAGCGACAGACGCTGACGCATGCCCATCGGCAGGCTCTCGGGCAGGCTGGCGCGCACGGCAGACAGGTCGAAGCGCGCCACCATTTCGTCCACCCGCGCCGGCACCTCGGCCTCGGCGACGTGGAACAGCCGCGCGTGCAGCAACAGGTTCTGTTGCACGGTCAGCTCGCCATACAGCGAGAAGCCCTGCGTCATGTAGCCGACGCGCCGGCGCGTGTCGATATCCTTCGGCTCCACTTCCTGGCCGAACAGCCAGGCCCGGCCCTCGGTGGCGGGCAGCAGGCCGGTCAGCATCTTCATGGTGGTCGACTTGCCGCAACCGTTGGAGCCGAGGAAGCCGAAGATCTCGCCACGCCGGATGCGGAAATTCACGCGGTGCACGGCGGTGAAGTCTCCGAAGCGCATGGTCAGGCCCTGGGCTTCGATGGCGATGTCCTCGGCGCCGTCCGCCGGCAGCGGTGGGATCTCGACCGGCGCATAGCCCTGTTTCTTCTGGTCGGGCAACAGCTGGATGAAGGCCTCCTCCAGCGAGTCGCTGCGGGTGCGCTGCAGCAGCTCGGCGGGCGTGCCCGCCGCGAGCACGCGGCCATCGTCCATCACCACCAGCCAGTCGAAGCCCTGGGCCTCGTCCATGTAGGCAGTGGCGACCACCACGCTCATGCCGGGCCGCGCCTGGCGGATCTGCGCGATCAGGCCCCAGAACTGCGCGCGCGCCAGCGGGTCGACACCGGTGGTGGGCTCGTCGAGGATCAACAGGTCGGGGTCGTGGATCAGCGCGCAGCACAGGCCCAGCTTCTGCTTCATGCCGCCCGAGAGCTTGCCGGCCGGCCGTGACAGGAAGGGCTGCAGGCCGGTGCTGCGCGTGAGGTCGTCGATGCGGCGGCGGCGCTCGGCGGCCGCATGGCCGAACAGGCGCGCGAAGAACTGCAGGTTCTCTTCCACCGACAGCGTGGGGTAGAGGTTCTTGCCCAGGCCCTGCGGCATGTAGGCGATGCGTGGGCACACGCGGTCGCGGTGCGCCTTGGCCGCCATGTCGCCGCCCAGCACCTCGATGCGGCCCTGCTGCACGGCGCGTGCGCCGGACAGCAGCGCCAGCAGGCTGGACTTGCCCACGCCGTCGGGTCCGATCAGCCCGACCATGCAGCCGGCCGGGATGTCCAGCGTGACGGTGTCCAGCGCGCAGGTCTTGCCGTAGTGCTGGCTCAAGCCCTCGACCCGGGCGACGACATCGCTCACCGGGACACTTTCACCACCAGCTCGGCCGGCCACTCGGCCTTGTCGTCGAGCTTGAGCCAGGCCACGCCGGGCAGGCCGGTCTTGACCTGTTCCAGGTGCTCCTTCAGCAGCTGACGGTCGATCCGCGCCTTCACGCGGAACATGAGCTTCTGCCGTTCGCTCGCGGTTTCCACCGTCTTGGGTGTGAACTGCGCGGTGCTGGCGACGAAGCTCACCTTGGCCGGTATCACGAAGCCGGGTGCGGCGTCGAGCACGATGCGCACGTCGCTGCCCAGCGCCACGCGGCCGGCCACCGTCTCGGGCAGGAAGAAGGTCATGTAGACGTCCGACAGGTCGACCAGGTTCAGCACCTTGCCGCCGGCGGCCAGCACCTCGCCGGGCTGGGCCACGCGGTACTGCACCCGGCCGTCGCGCGGCGCCGTCAATGCGCTGTCGGTGATGTCGGCCTGGACGCGGGCGATGGTGGCCTCGGCCGCGCCGACGGTCGACTGCGCCCCGGCGACCTGGGCGCGCGCCGCGTCGATGGCCGCCTGGCCGGCGGCAGCCTGGGCGCGTGCGGCGGCGACGGCGGACTGGGCGCTGCGCACGCGGGCGCGGTCGTCGTCGAGCTCCTGAAGGGACGACGCGCCTTCGGCCGACAACGTCTGCGAGCGCACCAGCCGGCGCTGCGCGGCGTCGAGCTCGCTCTCGCGCTGGGCCACCACGGCCAGCGCGGCGGCGCGGTCGCTCTCGCGCGCGCTGACCTGGGCGCGGGCGCTGGCCACGGCAGTCAGTGTCTGCGCGTGCTGGGCGCGGGCTTCGTCGCGCTGCGCATTGAGCACGTCGACCTGCATCTCGGCCAGCTTCTGGCCGGCCTTGACGAAGGCGCCCTCTTCCACCAGCAGCGCCTGCAGTCGCCCGCCGAGCTTGGCCGCGACATCGATCTCGGTGGCCTCGATGCGGCCGTTGCCACTGACGAAGCCCTCGCCAGGTCCGTTGTGCCGGGTCTTCTGCCAGACATACCCGCCGCCGGCGGCCAGGGCCAGCACGATGGCGGCGGCGATCAGTTTTTGTTTGCGAGCGGGGTTCGGATTCATGGACGTGTTCGGGGGGATCAAGGGGCAGCGGCGGTGTCGACATGCTGGGCGCCGCCGCCCAGCGCCGCATACAGGGCGATGCGGGCCGACAGCAGCGCGCGGCGCGTCGTCACCTGCGACTGTTCGGCCGCGAGCAGGTCGCGCTGTGCGTCCAGCACCTCGAGAAACGCGGCCGCGCCATGGTCATAGCGCAGCGTGGCAAGGCGCGCGCGCTCGGCCTGGGCCGCCAGGCCTTCCGCGCCGATGCGCACCTGCTCGGCCAGCCACTGGCGCGCCGACAGCGCATCGGCCACGTCGCGGAACGCGGCCTGCACGGTCTTCTCGTAGTCGGCCACGGCCAGGTCGCGCCGCACTTCAGTCAGGTCCAGAGCGCTCCTGCGGGCGCCGCCGTCGAAGATCGGCAGCGAGATGCTCGGCGCGAAGGTCCAGGCCCGACTGGCACCCTCGAACAGCGCGTCGAGCTGGGCGTTGGCCACGCCGGCGTTGGCGGTCAGCGCGATGCGTGGGAAAAAGGCGGCGCGCGCGGCGCCGATGTTGGCGTTGGCGGCGCGCAGCCGGTGTTCGGCCGCCAGGATGTCGGGCCGGTCGGCCAGCAATGCAGACGGCAGGCCGGCGTCCAGCGGCTGGAGCACGGCGCTGTCGTCCAGCGGTGTGGCCGCCGGTGCCAGGTCGACCGGGCCGCCGACCAGCTGCGCCAGCGCATGGGCCTCCACGGCGCGCTGCTGTTCCAGCTGGGCACCCAGCGCGCGGGCCTGGGTCGACAGGGTCTGCACCTGGGCCAGGTCGAGTCGCGAGGTGGACCCGACCTCGACGCGGCGCGTGAAGATGCGCAACGACTCCGCGCGCGAGGCGATGCTGCGGCGGGCCAGCACCAGGCGCTCGTCCAGTTCGCGCAGCCTGAGGTAGCCGTCGGCCACCTGCGCCACCAGCGACAGCGTGAGCGCGCGCCGCGCCGCATCGCTGGCGAGGTAGCTTTGCAGGGCCGCGTCCTGCAGGCTCTGCACGCGGCCCCAAAAATCGATCTCCCACGCATTCACGCCCAGCGCCACCTGGTACTGGCTGCCGACCATGGCCCGGCCCGCGGTGCTGAGCGACGCGGGCACGCGGGCGCGGCGGGCGTCGCCACCGACACCCACGACGGGAAAGCGCTCGGCGTGCTGGATGCCGTAGGCCGCGCGCGCCTCCTGCACGCGCAGCGCGGCCAGGCGCAGGTCGCGGTTGTTCTGCAGCGCCTGCGCGATCAATTGCTGCAGCCGCAGGTCGGCGAAGTGCTCGCGCCAGTCCAGCGCGGCGGCGTGCTGACCGGGCGTGGCCGCGGGGTCGGTCAGGGCGTCGGCGGGGTACGCCGCGGGCACGGGCAGCGCCGGTACCTCGACATCGGGTGCCATGGAGGCGCAGCCGGCGAGCAGCAGGACGGTGGCGAGAACGGCGGGTTTCAGCATGCGGCCGGGTTCACAGGATGTGAGCGCCGCCGTCCACATACAGCGTGCCCCCGGTCATCGCGCTCGAAGCGTCGCTGGCCAGGAAGGCGCACAGTGCGCCGACCTCTGCGATACCCACCAGCCGCCGCAGCGGCGCACGACGAACGGCCTCTTGGAGCAGCGCATCGAAGTTCGGGATGCCCGACGCCGCGCGCGTGGCCAGCGGGCCGGGCGAAACGACGTTGACGCGGATGCCCCTGGGGCCGAGCTCGGCCGCCATGTAGCGCGTGCTGGCCTCCAGCGCGGCCTTCACCGGGCCCATCAGACCGTAGTCGGGGATCACCTCTTCGGCGCCCACGTAGCTCATGGTCATCAGGCTGCCGCCGTCTTTCATCAGCGGCTCGGCCAGCCGGGCCATGCGCGCAAAGGAATGGCAGGAGATGTCCATCGCCCGACCGAAGCCTTCGCGCGAACTGTCGGTCACGCGGCCATGCAGGTCACTCTTGGGGGCGAAGGCGATGGAGTGCAGCACGAAGTCGAGCCGCCCCCACTGCTGTTCGATGGCGGCGAACACGGCCTCCATCTGGCCGGGCTGCTCCACGTCCAGCGGCAGCGCGATGGGCGCCTGCAGTTGCTGCGCCAGCGGCTCCACATGCGGGCGCGCCTTGTCGTTGAACCAGGTCACGGCCAGCTCGGCACCAGCATCGCGGAACGCGCGTGCGCAGCCCCACGCGATGCTCTGCGCGTTGGCGATGCCGACGACCAGCCCCTTCTTGCCCTGCAAGGTGGTGTTCATCTCATTTCTCCAGAACGTAGCTGCCCGGCGCATCGGCGATGGGCGCGTAGCCCGTGGCGCCCATGCGCGGCGGCTTCACGCGCCGGCCCGACCGCCCCGCGAGCCACTGCTGCCAAGCCGGCCACCAGGAGCCTTCGGCGTCCGGTGCGGCGGCGAGCCACGCGTCCGGCGCGACATAGCTGCCGCCGGCCTCGCGCCGAAGCATCCGGTAATGGCGGTGCGGATGGCCCGGCGGACTGACGATGCCGGCGTTGTGCCCGCCGCTGGTCAGCACAAAGGTGATGTCCGTCGCCGTGAGGTAGTGCAGCTTGTGCACCGACCGCCAGGGCGCGACGTGGTCGGTCTCGGTGCCGACCATGAACAGCGGCAACGTGATGTCGCCGAGCGCCACCGGCCGGCCGCCGACCGGGTAGCGCCCTTCGCTCAGGTCGTCGTTCAGGAACAGGCGGCGCAGGTACTGCGAATGCATCGTCGCGGGCATGCGCGTCGCGTCGGCGTTCCAGGCCATCAGGTCGTTCATAGGGGCGCGGTCGCCCAGCATGTACTCGTTGACCAGGCGCGACCACAGCAGGTCGTAGGAGCGCAGCATCTGGAAGGCGCCGGCCATCTGGGCCGCCGTGAGGTAGCCGGTCTCGGCCATCTGCGCCTCGAGCAGGCTGACCTGGCTCTCGTCGATGAAGAGCCCCAGCTCGCCAGGCTCGCTGAAGTCTGTCTGCGCCGCCAGCAGCGTGGCCGACGCCAGGCGCTCGTCGCCGTCGCGCGCCATCGCGGCCGCCGCGATGGCCAGCAGCGTGCCGCCCAGGCAGTAGCCCACGGCATGCACGCGCTGCCGCGGCACGATGGCATTGACCGCATCGAGCGCGGCCTGGAAGCCGGACTGCAGGTAGTCGTCCATGCCCAGGTCGCGTTCCTCCACGCCCGGGTTCTTCCACGAGATGCAGAAGACCGTGTGCCCCTGCGCCACCAGGTAGCGGATCAGCGAATTCGACGGCGAGAGGTCGAGCACGTAGTACTTCATGATCCACGCCGGCACGATGAGCACCGGCTCGGCATGCACGGTGGCCGTCGTCGGCGTGTACTGGATCAGCTCCATCACCCGGTTCTTCAGCACGACCTTCCCCGGCGTGGCCGCCACGTCGCGCCCGACGACGAAGGCCTCGGTCCCGGCGGGCGCAGTACCGGCGGCGAGCCGCGACAGATCCTCGGCCAGGTTCTGCATGCCGCGCACCAGGTTCACGCCGCCCTGTGCCATCGTGCGGCGCAGCACCGTCGGGTTGGTGAGGAAGCGGTTGCCCGGCGAGAGCATGTCGAGCCACTGGCGGGCACAGAAGGCCACCACGTTCTCGTGGTGCTTCTCGACACCAGCGATGCCGTGCGTGGCGGCGTCCCACCATTGCTGCGTCAGGAGAAAGGACTGATGCCAGAGATTGAAGGGCCACTGGCGCCATTCGGGCTCGGCGAACCGGCGGTCGCGGGCCGGGGGCTCGACCAGCGCGCGCGCCTCGCCCGGGCCCGCCAGCAGGCATTCGTGCAGATAGCGGGCGAGCTGCTGCGCGTGTTCGCCGGCCAGTTGCGCCAGCGCCAGTTGCCGCCCCGGCGACACCGCGAGGTGCGCGCCCCAGTCCAGCCCGGCCAGCAGGGCCGATGCCGGAGAGAGTGCGCCGGTCAGGCGTGCCAGGGCGCCGTGCGCCACCGTGTCGAGATGCGTGACAGGCGAAGGCGGAGTTGGCTCAGACATGCGCGGTCCTCAGGATTTCCGCGGTCGACGCGAAACGGAGTTGATCGAAAGCTCGGTCGCGCCGTCGGCCTCGAAAGCCAAGCACAACGACCGTCCACAGAATAGTGGGAACGCCCCGCACCCCCTTGATCCCCGTCAAGCGCGGGCCGATGCCTTAGCGCCAGCGGTGCATCGCCACAACCGCATGACCTCGCCAGGATCGCGCCTGCCGATGGCGATCAGTCGCCGCGTCCCTCGGTGAGTTGACGCACGACCGCTTCACGACCGAAGCGCTGCGCGGCACTTTCCGTGGGTCCGCGCCAGTCGGGAAGGTGCAGCAGCAGGTAGGCCGCCAGCCCTTCGAGCTGGGGCTCGTAGCTCTTGCGCAGCCGGCTCATCGCCTGCACGGCCAGCTCGTCGTCGCGCCAGGCCGGCAGCAGGCGGCGAATGTCGGGTGCGAGCGCCCTCAACGCGTCGGCGTCCATCCCCCGATGGCCGACCTTTGCGGCCGGCCTCACGCGCAACGCATCGATCGCCTCGTCGAGGATGCGCCGCAATGCGGAGAACGTGGCGGTGGCCTGGTTGCGTCGCTGGTCGTCGCTCCCGGCGATGAGCAGCGTGCACACGTCCAGCACCACGGCCAGCGACCCCAGCCACGACTGGCCCTCGTGTTGCGATCGGTAGAAGGCGAGCATCGGGTACACGGCCTGGCTCTCGATCAGGTCGCTGGCCCAGACCTCCCAATCTCTCAACCAGCGCTCCAGCGCTTCCGGACTGCCGTGCGCATGCCAGGCCAGCAGTGCAGCGGCCGTCGGCGGCGAGCCGGCCCGGGCCGCGAATTCGATGAGCTGAAGATCGCGGCGGGTGAAGTGCTGGTAGAGCACGGGAAGGTAGCCGATGGTCAGCGCGATGAACCCGAAGCCCGTGCCCGCCTCGACGATCACCAGCAGACGTGCCACCCCATGGTGCGGCACGCTGTCGCCATAGCCGAGCGTGAAGAAGGCGTCGCCGCTGACGATGATCTGGGTTGCGAGCGACGCCGCGCCGCCGCCAGGCAGGAAGGCCTGCAGCGCCCACTGCACCAGACCGAAGCCGACGATCAGGCTCGCGCCCCACACGGCGAAGAGCATCACCATCGACAGCGGCCCGTAGACCCCGATGAAGTCCTCACGCTGGCGTCCGTCTGGCCAGAGGCGGGCGCACCGAGCCCAGACCGCCCAGGTGCACTTGAAGAAGTAGTGGTTCAACCGAATGCGGCGGCGAACCGGGCGCGGCAGCAAGACCACCTCGAACGCGTCGATCAGTGTCGCAAACACCATCACGGCGCCGAGCAGCAGGGCGAACAAATGCATCGGACACCACGCGGAAAAGAAAAACACATCATGCCTCGCGCCAGGCGGGGTGCAAGGCCAGCCGCCGGCCGCTCTCAGCCGTCGAAGCAGCGCCTCAACCGCGCCGGGGCCCAGGTGCTGCGGGCCGTATCATCCCGCCCGATGTCTTCTGCCGCTTTCACCTCCCTGCCCTCCGCGGGCAGCCTCACCGATGTCGCCGGCATCGAAGTCGGCCACTTCAGCGACCCCCGCCGCCCCACCGGCTGCACCGTGATCCTCACGCGCGAGGGCGCTGTCGGCGGGGTCGACGTGCGCGGCGCCGCACCGGGCACGCGCGAAACCGACCTGCTCGCGCCCGGCAACCTGGTGCAGCAGGTGCACGGCATCATGCTGGCCGGCGGCAGCGCCTGGGGCCTGGCGGCCACCGAGGGCGCGATGCGCTGGCTGGAAGAACGCGGCATCGGCATGGACGTACGCTTCGGCACGCTGCCGATCGTGCCGGCCGCGGTGCTGTTCGACCTGCCGATGGGCGACGCGCGCATCCGCCCCGACGCCGCGGCCGGCTACGCGGCCTGCGAGGCCGCATCGACGCAGACGCCGGCCGAAGGCAACGTGGGCGCCGGCAGCGGCGCACTGGTGGGCAAGCTCTTCGGCGTCGACCGCGCGATGAAGGGCGGCATCGGCAACGCATCGATCACGGTCGGCGGCGTGACCGTCGGCGCACTGATCGCCTGCAACGCGCTGGGCGACGTGATCGACCCCGACACGGCGCAGGTGGTGGCCGGCGCGCGCACGGTGGACGGCCGCGCACTGCTCGACACGCGCCGCGCACTGATGCGCGGCGAGTTGCCCAAGCCGCTGCTGGCCGGCACCAACACCACCATTGGCGTGGTCGCGACCGACGCAGTGCTGACCAAGGTGCAGGCCAACCGCCTGGCGATGGTGGCGCACGACGGGCTCGCGCGCAGCATCAACCCGGTGCACACCATGAGCGATGGCGACACGCTGTTCGCGCTGGCCACCGGCCGCGTGCCGCTCGACGGCGCCGCGCCGGGTATGACCGTGCTCAGCGCCATGGCCGCCGAGGTGGTGGCCATCGCCACGGTGCGTGCGGTACGCGCGGCGCGCGCGCTCACCCTGGGCGACTGGCACATCCCCTGCGCGGCGGACCTCGCGGGTACCTGACCCCCTCACGACAGCGACGACCGCGAACCCACGATGTCCATGCCCAAAACGCTCAAGCTGATCCTGCTGTCGATCCGCGACCTCATCGCCTCGGCAGGCCCCGTGGTCTTCCTGGTGATCGGCCTGCTGATCGCGGCGTACTGGTGGCTGCAGCCTCAGCCGCCCAAGCGCGTGACGCTGGCCACCGGCCCGGCCGGCAGCGCGTATGCCGAGTTCGGCCAGCGCTACGCGCGCGCCCTGGCCACCAACGGCATCGAGGTCATCCTCAAGCCCAGCGAAGGCTCGTCGGACAACCTGCAGATGCTGCGCAACGGCACGGCCGACGTGGGCTTCGTGCGCGGCGGCAGCGCCGACGTGGTGGCCGACGAAGAGGCCGGCCTCAGCTCGCTGGGCAGCCTGTTCTACGAGCCGCTGTGGATCTTCTACCGCAGCGATGCGGCGCGCACGGTCAACCGCAAGACGGGCACGCTCGAATCCATCGCCCAACTCAAGGGCTTGCGCGTGAACGTCGACAAGCCGGGCAGCGGCGTGCCGGAGATCATGGAGCGCATGCTGCGCGCCAACCACCTCGACGCGAGCGCACTGCAGTTGTCGAACCTGGAGCAGACACCAGCGACCGAGGCCCTGCAGGCCGGGTTGCTCGACGTGATCGTGCTGGCCTCGGCCCCGCAGTCGCCGCAGGTGCAGCAGCTGCTGCGCGCGCCGGGCATCGCGCTGATGGACCTCGCGCAGAGCGACGCCTACTCGCGCCGCTTCGCTTTCCTGTCGGCCGTCACACTGCCGCGGGGCGTGGTCGACCTGGCGCGCGATGTGCCGACGCACGACGTCTCGATGCTGGCCGCCACCACCTCGCTGCTGGCGCGCGAAGAGACGCACCCTGCCCTGCGCCAACTCTTTGCGCAGAGCGCACAGACCTTGCACGGCGATGCCGGCTGGTTCAACCGCGCACGCGATTTCCCCAACACCCGCACCAGCGAGCTGCCCGTGAGCCCCGAGGGCGACCGCGCGATCAACGGCACACCGCCCTTCTGGCAGCGCTACCTGCCCTTCTGGGCCAGCAACCTGATCGAGCGCATGTGGCTGGTGCTGGGCGGCCTGGTGGTGTTGATGCTGCCGCTCAGCCGCGTGGTGCCGCCGCTCTACCAGTTCAGGGTGCGCTCGCGCGTGTTCCGCTGGTATGGGCAGCTGCGCGACATCGAGACGCAACTGGAATCGGCCAAGGGCGACCACGATGCATTGCTGACGAAGCTCGACGACCTCGACCGACGTGTCAACAAGGTGGCCGTGCCACTGTCGTATGCCGACGAGCTCTATGCGCTGCGCAACAACATCGCGGCGGTGCGCCAGCGCGTGCAGGCCAGCGTCGGCGGGCTGGCGAGGGCGGCGGCGTGAGCCTGCCGCAGCCCCGAGTCAGAACTTGATCTTGACGCCGGCCTTGACGCCGGCGCTTTCCTTGCGACCATCCGACGAGACGCCGGCCGAGAAGGAGGTGTCGCCGCCGGTGCTGGCGCCGACGGAGTACGTCGGCCGATCCCCGGCCGTGTTCATGCCACCGTAGGTGGTGCTGCCATCCGGGCGCTGCATGCCGACGGTGGCGCCGTTGGTGACGACCGTGCTGCCTGTCGGCGCGACGTCGGGGGCGACGTAGATGATGCGCTTGTCGTCGCTGTCGATCGGCACCTTCACCTCCTCGGCCTGCGCGAGGGAGACGCCGGCCAGGAGGCTCAACAGGAGAACGCTTGCGGTTTTCATGACGGTCAGTCTCTCACGGATGTCGCCCCGCCACGGCAGGAGAAGGCCTACTTCAGCGCCTTGTAGCGCATGCGCTTCGGCTTGGCGCCTTCTTCGCCCAGGCGCTTCTTCTTGTCGGCTTCGTACTCCTGGTAGTTGCCGTTGAAGAAGGTCCATTGGCTGTCGCCTTCGGCCGCGAGGATGTGCGTGGCGATGCGGTCGAGGAACCAGCGGTCGTGGCTGATGACCATCACGGTGCCGGCGAATTCGAGCAAGGCGTCTTCCAGCGCGCGCAGGGTTTCCACGTCCAGGTCGTTCGACGGCTCGTCGAGCATCAGCACGTTGCCGCCCGCGATCAGCGTCTTGGCCAGGTGCAGGCGACCGCGCTCACCACCCGACAGCGTGCCGACCTTCTTCTGTTGGTCGGCGCCGTTGAAGTTGAAGCGGCCGGCATAGGCGCGGCTGGCCATCTGGAACTTGCCGACGTTGATGATGTCCAGGCCGTTCGAGATGTCTTCCCACACGGTCTTCTGGTTGGCCAGTTCGTCCCGGTGCTGGTCGACGAAGGCCGCACGCACGGTGGAGCCGATGACGACTTCGCCGGTGTCGGGCTGCTCCTTGCCTGCGATCAGCTTGAACAGCGTCGACTTGCCGGCACCGTTCGGGCCGATGATGCCGACGATCGCGCCCGGTGGTACGGTGAAGCTCAGGTTGTCGATCAGCATGCGGTCGCCGAAGGACTTGCTGACGTTGTGGAACTCGAAGACCTGCTGGCCCAGGCGCTCGGCGACGGGAATGAAGATTTCCTGCGTCTCGTTGCGCTTCTGGTATTCCATGTCGCTCAGCTCTTCGAAACGCGCGAGACGGGACTTGCTCTTGGCCTGGCGCGCCTTGGGGTTCTGGCGCGACCATTCGAGTTCCTTCTTCAGCGCCTTGGCATGGGCTTCTTCGCCCTTCTGCTCCTGCGCCAGGCGCTCGCCCTTCTGCTCCAGCCAGGTGCTGTAGTTGCCCTTCCATGGAATGCCGCGACCGCGGTCCATTTCCAGAATCCATTCGGCCGCGTTGTCGAGGAAGTAGCGATCGTGGGTGATGGCGACCACGGTGCCGGAGAAACGCTGCAGGAACACTTCCAGCCACTCGACCGATTCGGCGTCCAGGTGGTTGGTCGGCTCGTCGAGCAGCAGCATGTCGGGCTTGGACAGCAGCAGGCGGCACAGGGCCACGCGGCGCTTCTCGCCCCCCGACAGCAGGCCGATCTTCGCGTCCCAGGGCGGCAGGCGCAGTGCGTCGGCCGCGATTTCCAGCTGGTGCTCGGAATCGGTGCCTGCCGTGGCGATGATCGCTTCGAGCTCGGCCTGCTCGGCCGCCAGCGCGTCGAAGTCGGCGTCTTCGGCACCGTAGGCGACGTACACCTCTTCAAGGCGGGCCTTGGCCGCGAACACGGCGCCCATGGCCTCTTCCACCGATTCGCGGACGGTGTGCTCGGAATTGAGCTTGGGCTCCTGCTCGAGGTAGCCGATCGTCATGCCCGGCATGGGCAACGCCTCGCCCTCGTACTCCTTGTCGACACCGGCCATGATCTTGAGCAAGGTCGACTTGCCCGAGCCGTTGAGGCCGAGCACGCCGATCTTGGCGCCGGGGAAGAACGAAAGCGAAATGTCCTTCAAGAGCTGCCGCTTAGGCGGCACGGTCTTGCTGACGCGGTTCATCGAATAGACGTATTGGGCCATCTGTGTACTTGCGTTGGGTCAGGGTGGTTGCGCGGGCGGCCGAGAAAATCGGGCGCGGCAAACCGTCGATTATCGACTCATGCGACAATTGCGCCTGTTGCCGGGTCCAGTTGCCCGCAACAACGGCTTTTCTGCCGGGGACAAGAAGGCTTCAGCATCGCGATGCGACAGCTCTCGGCTCCCACCCTTGATTCATCTGCCTGAACTGACCACGCCACCCCAGCAAAGGGTGCTTGGAAGGCCGATGCCACTGCGCCGTGCAAGGCGCTATTGCTTCCAAATGACCTTTGACGATCTGAAGTTGGCCCCGGCCATCCTGAAGGCTGTGCTCGAGCACGGCTACGACACGCCCACGCCCATCCAGGCCCAGGCGATTCCCGTGGTGCTCGACGGGCACGACCTGCTCGGCGGTGCCCAAACCGGCACCGGCAAGACCGCGGCCTTCACGCTGCCCATGCTGCACAAGCTCACCATGAGCCGCAGCGCCACCAACAAGTTCGGCGGCATCGGCATCCGCGCCCTGGTGCTCACCCCCACCCGCGAACTCGCCGCACAGGTCGAGGAATCGGTGCGCACCTACGGCAAGTACCTGCAACTCGACTCCACCGTGATCTTCGGCGGCGTCGGCATGAACCCGCAGATCAGCAAGCTCAAGAAGGGCGTGGACATCCTGGTGGCGACGCCCGGCCGTCTGCTCGACCTGCAGCAGCAGGGCATGCTCGACCTGTCGCAGGTGCAGATCCTCATCCTCGACGAAGCCGACCGCATGCTCGACATGGGCTTCATCCACGACGTGAAGAAGATCCTCGCGCTGGTGCCCAAGGACAAGCAGAGCCTGCTGTTCTCGGCCACCTTCAGCGACGAGATCCGCGACCTGGCGGCCAACCTGCTGAAGAACCCGCAGAGCATCCAGGTGACACCGCGCAACACCACGGTGCAGCGCATCACGCAGGTGGTCCACCCCGTGGGCCGCGGCAAGAAGAAGGCGCTGCTCGCGCACATCATCAACGAGCACAACTGGAGCCAGGTGCTGGTGTTCACGCGCACCAAGTTCGGCGCCAACAACGTCGCCGAATTTCTGACCAAGAACGGCATCGAGGCGATGGCGCTGCACGGCAACAAGAGCCAGAGCGCCCGCACGCAGGCGCTGGCCGGCTTCAAGAGCGGCGACATCCGCGCACTGGTGGCCACCGACATCGCCGCGCGCGGCATCGACATCGACGAGCTGCCGCACGTCGTGAACTACGAAATTCCCAACGTCAGCGAAGACTACGTGCACCGCATCGGCCGCACCGGCCGCGCGGGCAACAGCGGCGAAGCCGTGAGCCTGGTCTGCCTGGACGAGGAAGGCTTCATGCAGGAGATCGAGCGCTTCACCAAGCAGCAGATCCCGGTCGTGACGGTCGAAGGCTTCGGCCCCGAAGAAGGCGAACGCGCCGAACCGATCGCCATGGGTCGCCAGACGATCTGGGGCGGCGCCGGCCGTCCGCCGAGCCGTGACGTGATGCAGGCCGCCGCGAAGGCCGCCCGCACCGAGATGCTGCAACGCGTGCGCGACAACAAGGCCGGCCAGGGCGAACGCTCGGGCGGCGGTGGTGGCGGCGGTGGCGGCGGTGGCGGCGGTCAGCGCCGTGGCGGTGGCGGTGCCCCGCAAGGCGCCCGCAACGGCGGTGGCGGTGGTGGTCAGGGCCAGGGCGCCCGTGGCCAGGGCCCGCGTCCGCAAGGCCCGGGTCGCGGCCCGCAAGGCCCGTCGCGCGCGCCGCAAGGTCTGCCGCACGACGAGCGCCAGCCGCGCGACGAGCGTCAGCCTCGCCATCACGGCAACAGCCACAGCCCGACGCAGGCCAACCAGGTGGCGCACCTGCGCGCCGAAGCCGTGACTGGCGGCGTTGCCGGCCAGCCCGATCCGTTGCGCACCAGCGTCGACGCGACCTTCGGCGCAGGCCGGGGTCGCCGCACCGGCGGTGGTGGCGGTGGTGGTGGCTACGGCGGCAACCGCTCCGGCGGCGGCGGTGGTGGCGGCCGCTCGGGTGGCGGCTACGGCGGCGGCGGCGGCCGTTCCTACGGCCGCTGATCGACCTCCGTCGATCGACCAGCAGAAAGGGCGCTTCGGCGCCCTTTCTCTTTTCCTCTGCTTCATGGGCGCGCCGAGCGCGCCCTTGTCACTTGCTGCCTTCGCCGATCGGCTTGATCTCGCCCGCCTTGACCGCGCGCGAGACCTCCGCGTTGCGCGCCACACGGGCGGCCGTGCGCTCGCTCCTGGGCACCTTCGGGCGTGCCTCGGGCACCGTGGTGTAGAGCTCGCCCGGGTTGGACTCCTTGGCGGCAACTGCCGCGTTCTTGCGGCGTTCGGCCCGCGCCTGGGCCTTGTCTTGCGGACTCACCTTGGCGCGCGGATCGGGCTGCGGATAGCCTTCGCCCAGCAGCGGTGTGCGCGCGGCTTGCCGCGCTTCCTGCTTGCGCTCGACGCGCACCGGGTCGGTGGATGCAGTTTGCGCCGCCACACTGAGGGCCGACATCTGGACGCAGACAAGGCTCAGGGCAACAAAGACAGTTTTCATGGGAACTCCTTGGCGGGTGGATCGGGTCGTTCGAGAAACAGCGAGGGCCAGGTCAGCGTGACAGGCCGCGTCCGCCCGGACCAGCCCCACGCGGCCAGGTCTCGTCTCCTCCCAACGGGAGACACGCGGGCGCGATCGATGCCCGCACAGCCGGTGGCGCAACGCCGCGGCACTTATCATCCGTCCCTCCCGACCACACGATGAGAGACACGGCATGAACCTGGTGGCGATCGACTGGGGCACCAGTTCCTTGCGCGGCGCACTGCTCGATGCCGACGGCCGTGTGCTCGACGAGCGCAGCGCCCCGCGCGGCATCCTGAGCGTGCCGGCCGGCCAATTCGGCGCAGTGTTCGAATCGCTGGTGGGCGACTGGATGCGCGCACCGGGCCACCCGCGCTGTCTGATCTCCGGCATGGCCGGCAGCAAACAGGGCTGGGTCGAGGCACCGTACTGCGCCTGTCCGGCGGGCCTGGCCGACATCGCGGCGAAAGTCATCCCGATCGACGGCGACCGCATCGCGCTCGTGCCCGGCCTGAGCATCGAGCACAGCGGCGTGCCCGACGTGATGCGCGGCGAGGAGGTGCAGATCTTCGGCGCCATGGCGCTGACCGGCCGGCGCGACGGACTCTTCGTGCTGCCCGGCACCCACAACAAGTGGGCCCGCGTGAACGATGGCCGCGTCATCGGCTTTCGCACCTTCATGACGGGCGAGTTCTATGCGCTGCTCGGCACCCACTCGATCCTGTCGCGCACCATCGACACGCAGGCGCCGCTCGACGAAGCCGCCTTCCTGCTCGGCGTGACGCAGGCCGGCAACAACGAAGGCCTGCTGCACAACGCCTTCGGGGCGCGCACGCTGTCCTTGTTCGGCCGCATGAGCGCGGCGGACCTGGCGAGCTATCTGTCGGGCTTGCTGATCGGCGAGGAGCTGCGCACGCAGTCGTTGCATGCCAGGGGCGAGGTGGTGTTGATCGGCGCACCGGCGCTCACGCGGCGCTACGAACTCGCGCTGCACGCCAGCGGCGTGGCCAGCCGGACGCTGGGGGCCGAGGCCACCTGGGCCGGCCTGCAAGCCCTGTCCCGCACCCTGAACCCCTGAACACCGGATGACCATGACGCCCCTCGACACCTTCCACGCCGCCGTGCGGCAACTCCCGCTGGTCGCCATCCTGCGCGGTCTGACGCCCGCCGAGGCGCCAGCGGTGGGCGACGCGCTGGTCGACGCCGGCTTCCGCCTGCTCGAAGTGCCGCTGAATTCGCCGCAGCCGCTGGAGAGCATCGCGCTGATGCGCCAGCGCTTCCCCGACGCGTTGGTGGGCGCCGGCACGGTGCTCACGGCGCAGCAGGTGCGCGACGTGCATGCCGCGGGCGGCGCGCTGATCGTCGCGCCCAACTTCAACGCCGAGGTGGTGGCCGAGGCCGGCCGCCTGGGCATGGTCAGCCTGCCCGGCGTGGCGACGCCGACCGAGGCCTTCGGCGCGCTGGCCGCGGGCGCGACGGGGCTCAAGCTGTTCCCGGCCGAAGCGGCCTCCCCCGCCGTGCTCAAGGCCTGGCTGGCCGTGCTGCCCAAGGGCACGCCGCTGATGCCGGTCGGCGGCATTTCGCCGGCCAACATGGACGCCTGGCGCACCGCCGGCGCCACCGGCTTCGGCATCGGCTCGGCCCTGTACAAGCCCGGCAAGCCCGCCGCCGAGGTGCGCGACGCCGCGCTGCAATTCGTCGCGGCATGGCACGGCGCCATACGGACCTGAAGGCTCACCCATGAAAGACACCGTTCACACCGCCCTCCCCGAAAGCGCCGACGCGCAGTACGCCACCCCGCGCGTGCGGCAGTTGCGCGAAGACCTCGCGCTCGCGCTGCGCGCCGCCGCGCACCATGGCCTGTCGGAGGGCGTCTGCAACCACTTCAGCGTGATGCTGCCGGGCGCGCAGGACCGCTATCTCATCAACCCCCGCGGCCTGCACTGGAGCGAGGTCGGCCCCGACGACATCGTGCTGATCGATGTGCACGGCGCGGTGCTGGCCGGCCGCCACCGCGTGGAGCCGACCGCCCTCTTCATCCACGGCGCGATCCACCGCATCACCGGCCACGCGGTGGTGCTGCACGTGCATTCGCCGTACGCGACGGCGCTGACGCTCACGGCCGACCGTGCGCTCGACCCGACGCTGAGCCAGAACGCGATGCGCTTCATGGACCGGCTCGCGATCGATGGCGAGTACAACGGCCTGGCCCTCGACGATGCCGAGGGTGAGCGCATCGCCCGTGCGATGGCCGGCAAGGACGTGGCCTTTCTAGCGAACCACGGCGTCGTGGTGGCGGGCGCGACCCTCGCGCATGCCTACGACGACCTCTACTACCTCGAGCGCGCCTGCCTGCACCAGGTCATCGCGCAGTCGACCGGCCGGCCGCTCGCGCCGGTGAACGCCGCGCTGGCCGCGCGCGTCGCCGCGCAGGTGCAGAGCGAGCGCGAGCAGTCGGACCTGTTCTTCGAGTCGCTGCGGCGCCTGCTGCCAGCGCCCGCGGCCAGCCGCTGAGCTGTGCTCAGCCCGCGTACGCCGGTGTCGCCGACGACAGGCTCTGCTTGACCTGCCGGCTAATGTCGTCGGCCAGCACTTCGAACGCACCGGCCTCCACGCCTTCGAGCGTGACCCGCGCCACGTCGGCCGGCGACGACTTGGGCGCATCGAGCCCGCGCGTCATGTCGGTGTCCATGTAGCCGACGTGCAATGCGACCACCTGCGTGCCTTGCGCGCGCAGCTCGTTGCGCAGGCCGTTGGTGAGCGACCAGGCGGCCGACTTCGATGCGCTGTACGTGGCCACGCTCGGGAACGACACCCAGCTCAGCGCCGACAGCACGTTCACGATCGCGCCGCCGCCGTTGGCCTTGAGCACCGGCGCGAACGCGCTGGCCAGCGCCCACGGGCCGAAGAAGTTGACCTCGAACTCGGCACGTGCCGCGGCGATCGCATCGGGCGATGCGAGGAAGCTCGACCCCATCGAGATGCCTGCGTTGTTGACCAGCAGCGTGACGTCGGCGCAGTCGCGAACCGCGGCCGCGACCTGCATTGCGTTGCCGACGTCGAGCTGGATCGGCACCACGCCCGGCAGCGTCACGCTGGCCGGATCGCGTGCCGCCGCATAGACCTTGCGCGCACCGGCGGCGAGCGCAGCCTGGGCGAAGGCGAGTCCGAGGCCGCGGTTGGCGCCGGTGACGAAGACGACGGAGTCCTTGAGTTGCATGGTGGGCTTTCAGAGTGATGAAAGGGACGGGGAAGAAGGCCGGCGCGTCACGGCGATGCCAGGCGTTGCATCAGCCGTGACGGCGTGCGCGGCCAGCCGACGCGGCCGAACCAGCCCCCGCCCGCGATGGCCGAAGCGATGACCACGCCGTACACGACGAGCGCCACGCCCTGCGCGACGAAGACGTGGCCGAGATCCCCGCTGAGCCGCAGTGCGAGCCAGCCGCCCGCCCCGGCGACCGCGAGCCGCATCAGGTTGCCGGTCACCGGCCACAGCAGCCGCCCCGCGCCCTGCGAGGCGAAGTACAGCACCAGCCCGACACCGAAGAAGCCGTAGAGCGGCCCGACCGCGCGCAGGTACTGCGTGCCGGCCTCGAGCATTGCGGGGTCGTTGCCGAAGAGCAGCAGCCAGGGCCGCGGGAACAAGGCAGCGGCGAGCCCGATCGACTCGGCCAGCAGGAAGGCGATGCCCGCGCCGGCCCAGGTCGCGCGCAGCGCCCGTTCGCGCTGGCCCGCACCGATGCAGGTGCCCACCATGGCGAGCAGCGGCGCGCCCAGGCCGAAGATCAGCGGCACCAGCAGGTACTCGAGCCGCGAGGCCGTGCCGTAGCCGGCAATGGCGCCGGGGCCGAAGTGGCCGGCCAATGCCGTCGCGATGCCGATCGACAGGTTGGTCGACACCGTCGCGATCGACGAGATCAGGCCCACGCGCAGGATGCCGCGGAAGATCGGCCAGCGCAGCCGCACGGTCGAGAAGGACAGCTTGAGCAGGCTGCGGCTCGATGCCATGTAGACCAGCAAGGCGATGATGCCCAACAGGTAGTACAGCAGCAGCGCCACCGCACCGCCCGCGATGCCCATGCCGGGGATCGGGCCCCAGCCGAAGATCAAGAGCGGCGACAGCGGGATCAGCACCACCACGCCGGCGACCGTGACGTTGGCCGGCACCGACATGTTGCCGGTGCCGCGGATCACGGCCGCGAGCGAGTTGAAGACCCACACCAGCACCGCGCCGGCGAACACGACATGGGAATACGTCAGGGCCGCTTCGAGCGACGCGCCGGTGCCGCCCATCAACGCATACAGCCAGCGCCCACCGACGAGCAGCGCGAGCATGAAAACGATGCCGAAGCCCGCCGCGATGACCATCGCATGCACGGCCACCGCGTCGGCCTCGTCGCGCCGCTGCGCGCCCAGCGCGCGTGCGACGGCGGACGCGATGCCGCCGCCCATCGCGCCGGCCGAGGTCATCTGCATGAGCATGACGATCGGGAACACCAGCGCCATGCCGGCCAGCGCGTCGGTGCCGAGCTTGCCGACGAAGTAGGTTTCGATCAGGCCGACGGCGGCCTGCGCGACCATCACCAGCACGTTGGGCGCGGCCAGGCGCAGCAGCGTAGGGACGATCGGCCCTTCGAGGAGCAGGCGCGTGCGCGGTGCGAGCGGCGGGGCCGGTGGCGTGTCAGTGGTAGCAGTCGTGGTGTTCATGGTGGCCTCAGGCGCGCGAAGCGGCGGGTGACGGCGACCGCGCGCCACCCGACGCAGCGGGCCGGCGGATGACCAGCACGAGCACCGCCGCCAGCAGGCAGGCCGCGCCCGCCACGTACAGCGCCGGCGTGTAGGTCAGCAGCAGCGTGCGCGCCACGCCCGCGCCATAGGCCGCGGTCGCCGCGCCGAGCTGGTGGGCCGCGAAGATCCAGCCGAACACCATGCCGGCCTTCTGCGGGCCGAAGGCGGCACCGGCGAGCTTGACGGTCGGCGGCACGGTGGCGATCCAGTCGAGGCCGTAGAACATCGCGAACAGGCCAAGGCCATAGATCGTGAAATCCGAATGCGGCAGCCAGAACAGCGAGAGCCCGCGCAGGCCGTAGTACCAGAAGAGCAGCTTGCGGTTGTCGTAGCGGTCGGACAGCCAGCCCGACAGGATGGTGCCGACGAAGTCGAAGGCACCCATCATCGCCAGCACCGACGCGGCCGGTATGGCGCCCATGCCGTTGTCGCCGCACAGCGAGATGAAGTGCGTCTGCACCAGCCCGTTGGTGCTGAGGCCGCAGATGAAGAAGGTCCCGGCCAGGATCCAGAAGGTCCGGTTCGACGCGGCCTCGCGCAGCACCACGAAAGGCGTGCGCCAGTTCATGGCCGTGGCCGGTGTGGCCGGCAGCGCAGCCGCTTCCCTCGGGGTCTGGCCGAAGGGCAGCAGGCCAAGGTCGGACGGCCTGTTGCGCACGAAGGCCAGCGCCAGCAGCCCGATTGCGATGGCGCCCACGAACACCGGCACGACAGCGGAGCGCCAGCCCCAGTGCTCGATCATCCACGCCGCGACCGGCAGGAAGGCCAGTTGCCCGGTGGCTGCGCTCGCCGCCAGCGCGCCGATGACCAGCCCGCGGCGCGCCACGAACCAGCGGTTGGCGACCACCGCGCCGAGCACCAGCGCGGTCATGCCGGTGCCGATGCCCAGCATCAGGCTCCACACGATGAACAGCTGCCAGAGCTGCGAGGCCATCGTGACCATCGCCATGCCGAAGCCGACCAGCGCGAGGCCGGTGCACATCACGGCGCGCAGGCCGTAGCGCTCCATCAGCACCGCCGCGAACGGGCCCATCAGGCCGAACAGCGCGAAACGCAAGGCCAGCGCCGACGACACCTGCTCGGTGCTCCAGCCGAACTCCTTGCCGAGCGGCTGCATCATCGCGCCCGGCAAGCCGAGCGCCGCCGACATCATCAGCATGGTGAGGAAAGTGACGGCGGCGACGATCCAGCCGTAGTGGATGCCGCGGCGTTGCAGCCAGGCGGAGAGCTGTGAAGCGAACATGGTCGTGGGCGGTGGACGGGGACGAGGGGGAGTGAGACGAAGAGGTCGTGCGAACGCGTCAGTCCAGCGCGTCGGCGTCGGGCGCGAGCAAGGCCAGCGAATCGTCGATGAGCGCATGCAGCGCGGCCACGCGTTCGATGCCCAGTTGCGCGTTGAGCTTCTGCTGCGCCGCCTTCCAGTGGCGCTGGGCTTCCTGCCGCTTGGCGATGCCGGCCTCGGTCGCCTGCACCAGGCGGCTGCGCGCATCGGCGCCGGGCGCCAGCACCAGCCAACCGGCCGTGACCAGCGGCTGCAGGTTGCGGCTCAGTGTCGACGCTGTCATCTTCATCCGCTCGGCCAGGTCGACAGGCCGGATCGGCCCCAGGCCGACCACGTGGCTCAGCAGCGAGTACTGCGTGGTCTTCAGCCCGCACTGCATCACCTCGGCGTCGTAGTGCTGCGCGAGGCGACGGGCGAGTTGGCGAACCTTTGAACTGGTACAGCCCTGCGGCTTGATGGCGGTGTTCATGACATATGATTGTAGCTGCAACTATTGCATATACATTAGTAAGGAGATTCGATGGCAGACATCACCCCACTCGACACCTGGATCGCCGAAGAACGCGTGGTCCGTCAGAAGCTCGAGGCCGGCCCGGGCCCGGGCGTCGCACGCTTCGACGAGATCGCCGACAAGACCGGCCTCGAGGTGATGCAGGCCATGATCGACGGCGAGATCCCCTATGCCGCGATCGCCAAGACGCTGGACTTCACCATCATCGAAGCGAGCGCCGGGCGCGCGGTGTTCCAGGGCACGCCGCTGGCGCAGCACCTGAACCCGCTGGGCACGATCCATGGCGGCTGGATCGCCACCCTGCTCGACTCGGCGCTCGGCTGCGCCATCCACACGATGATGCCGGTGGGCCGCAGCTACACCACGGCCGAACTCGGCGTGAACTATGTGAAGGCGGTCACGCCCAAGGTGCAGCGCGTGCGGGCCGAAGGCAAGGTGATCCACTGCGGCCGCCAGCTCGCCACCGCCGAGGCGCGCGTGCTCGGCCCCGACGGCACGCTGTACGCGCATGCGACCACGACCTGTCTGGTGTTCGAGCTGACGCGCAAGGCAGCCTGAGCGCACGCGAGTGCGCGCGGCACCGAACTTGCTGGTCTCCAGGTCGCTACGACTCCACGCCTCCCATGCACATCGACTTCGCCACCCTCACCGAATACCAGCGCTACAAACTCATGGCGAGCCTCATCGTGCCGCGCCCGATCGCGCTGGTGACCACGCTCGGCCCCGACGGCACCGTCAACGCGGCGCCGATCAGCATGTTCAACATGGTCGGCGAAGAGCCGCCGATCGTGATGATCAGCATGAACCGCCGCAGCGACCAGTCGCTCAAGGACACCGCGCGCAACATCGAGCGCACCGGCGAATTCGTGGTGCACCTGGCGGACGAGGCGACGGCGTGGCAGATGCACCAGTGCAGCGTCGAACATCCGCCGCATGTGAGCGAAACGGCGGTGGTCGGCTTCACCACATTGCCGAGCACGGCGGTGGCGCCGCCGCGCATCGCCGAGACACCCGTGGCCTTCGAGTGCACGCTGTTCGAGAAGATGGAAACCGAGAGCCGCAAGGTCTTCATCGGCCAGGTGCGCTGGCTGCACGTGCGGGAAGGCCTGGTCGACGCCACCACATGGCGGGTCGACCTCGACAACTATTTCCCCGTCGGCCGTTTCGGGGGCGAGTTCTATGTGCGCACGCGCGATCGCTTCAAGGCCGCACCGCCAGACGAGCCAGCGGCCAAATAGCGACCGCCCGTAGGCTCAATGGCCCCTGGGCCCGCGAGTTCATTGATAATGATTCGTATAGGCAACACGCCGTGCCCGTCAGGGCCGGCCGTGCCGACCTTCGCCCATCCAGGAGACCTTCCATGACCGACCGCCGCCGCGCGACGGGCCGCAGCACGCCGCGCGCCCTGAGCCTTTTCGCTTCCGTTGCCACCACCGCCTGCCTGGCCGCCGCGGCGCTGCCCGCGCACGCCGCGGACGAACTGACGCTCTACACAACGCGCGAGCCGGGCCTGATCCAGCCGCTGCTCACCGCCTTCACCGCGACCACCAAGATCCAGGTGAACACCGTGTTCGTGAAGGACGGCCTGCTCGAGCGCGTGAAGGCCGAGGGCACCCGCTCGCCGGCCGACGTGCTGATGACCGTCGACGTCGGCAACCTGCTCGACCTGGTCGACGGCGGCGTGACGCAGCCGGTGAAGTCGGCCGCGCTCGAATCGGCCATCCCGGCGAACCTGCGAGGCACCGACGGCCAGTGGTTCGCGCTGTCGATGCGCGCCCGCGTGCTGTACGCCGACAAGAGGCTGAAGCTCGACAACTTTCGCTACGAGGACCTGGCCGACCCGAAGTGGAAAGGCAAGGTCTGCATCCGCGCCGGCCAGCACCCCTACAACACGGCACTGGTCGCCTCGCTGATCGCACACGACGGCGAAGCCAAGGCCGAACAATGGCTGCGCGGCGTGAAGGCCAACCTGGCGCGCAAGGCGACCGGCGGCGACCGCGACGTGGCCCGCGACATCCTCGGCGGCATCTGCGACATCGGCCTGGCCAACTCGTACTACGTGGGCCAGATGAAGGCGTCCAAGGAAGGCAGCGACGCGCGCAAGTGGGGCGACGCCATCCAGGTGGTGCGGCCGACCTTCGCGAACGGCAAGAGCGGCGGAACGCACGTGAACATCAGCGGCGCGGCCGTGGCGAAGAACGCCCCGCAGCGCGCCAATGCGGTGAAGCTGCTGGAGTTCCTGGTGTCGGACTCGGCCCAGTCGCTCTACGCGCAGGCCAACTACGAATACCCGGTGCGCAAGGGCGTGGCGCTCGACCCGATCATCGGCGAGACCATCGGTGAACTGAAGGTCGACCCGCTGCCGCTCACCGAGATCGCCAAGTACCGCAAGCAAGCCAGCGCGCTGGTGGACAAGGTCGGCTTCGACCGGTGAGAACCTGTGAATGAACCTGCTGCGCGCCCCCATCTCGCACCTGCGGTCCTCACCGCACGTGAGTGCGGCTCCGGTCCTCGACGCAAGCTCGGGGCGCTCGCGACGGTTCCTTCACATGTTCTGACCGCCACGCCGCGCGGCCTGCGCGCGGCCGGACCGCTCTGGCGCATCGCCACGCTGCTCGTGGCCCTCGGCGTACTCGCGCCGGTGGCGTCGCTCGCCTGGCTGGCGCTGGGCGCCGACTTCTCTCACTGGGCGCACCTGCTGCAGTTCGTGCTGCCGCAGGCCGCGCTCAACACGGCCTTGCTGCTGGCCGGCGTCGGTGCGATGGTGCTGGTGATCGGCACGGGCTGCGCCTGGCTGGTGAGCAGCTGCGACTTTCCCGGCCGGCGCGTGCTGCACTGGGCGCTGCTGCTGCCGCTGGCGATGCCGACCTATATCGTCGCCTTCGCGTACCTCGACCTGCTGCACCCGATCGGCCCGGTCCAGGGCGCGATCCGCTGGATGCTGGGCTACGACAGCCCGCGGCAGTTCCGCCTGCCCGACCTGCGGTCGATGGGTGGTGCGAACTTCGTGCTCGGCGTCGTGCTCTATCCCTACGTCTACATGACGGCGCGCGCCATGTTCATGACGCAGCCGGCGCACCTCATGGAGGCCGCGCGCACGCTGGGTGAGGGTCGCTTCGGCGCCTTCCGCCGCGTGGCGCTGCCGCTCGCGCGCCCGGCCATCGCCGTGGGCCTGAGCCTGGCGCTGCTGGAAACGCTCAACGACATCGGCGCCTCCGAATTCCTCGGCATCCAGACGCTCACGGTGGCGGTCTACACCACGTGGATCACGCGCTCCGACCTGGCGGGCGCCGCGCAGATCGCCTGCGCGATGCTGCTGGTCGTGATCGCGCTGGTACTGCTCGAGCGCCACGGGCGGCGGCACCGGCGCTTCGGCTCGGCGCAGCGCATGCGCCCCATGCAGCCGCGGCCGCTGCACGGCGCGGCGGCGTGGCTGGCGACTGCCGCCGCCTCGCTGCCTGTGCTCGTTGGCTTCGTCGCACCCGCCGCCTACCTGGTCTGGGAAAGCATCAAACGCCTGCAGCTCGGCCAGGGCATCTCGCGGGGGCTGATCACCAGCCTCGGCAACACGATCGCGCTGGCGCTCGGCGTCACGGTGTTGGCGGTGGCCGCTGGGCTGTTGGTCGCGTGGACGGCCCGCAGCCAGGCGTCGACCCCCAACCCCGCACGTTGGCAGGCGCGCGCCGCGACGCTCGGCTATGCCCTGCCGGGCACGGTGCTCGCCATCGGTCTGCTCACGCCGGCGCTGGCTTTCGATGCGCAAGTGGCCGGCTGGCTCGGCCTGCCGGGCCTGCCGCTGATGGGCCTGGGCATGGTGCTGGTGGTGGCTTGCGTGATCCGCTTTCTCGCCATGCCGGTGGGTGGTATCGAGTCGGGCCTGGCGCGCATCCCCCCCGCGCTCGAACAGGCGGCGCGCCTGCTCGGCGAGAACGCGACCGGCACGCTGCGCCGCGTCCACCTGCCGCTGCTGCAGCCGGCCATCGGCGCCAGCGCGCTGCTGGTCTTCGTCGACGCGATGAAGGAACTGCCCGCCACACTGCTGCTGCGGCCCGCCAACTTCGACACCCTCGCCACCTGGCTCTACGCCGAGGCGGCGCGCGGCACCTACGAGGAAGGCGCGCTCGCGGCGCTGGCCATCGTGGCGGCCGGCCTGCTGCCGGTGGTGCTGCTGGCGCGCACGCAGTTCCGCCAGGCGCCGGCCGGCAGCCGTCGGCCGCCCACCATCGCCCACGACAATCCACGCCCATGACCGCCGCTCTGCTCATCCAAGATCTCCAGCTGGGCTACGACGGCGCCCGCGGCCTGCACACGGTGGTGCACGGCTTCTCGCTCGCGCTGGACGCCGGGCAGATCGGCTGCCTGCTCGGCCCCTCGGGCTGCGGCAAGACGACGGTGCTGCGCGCCATCGCCGGCTTCGAGCCGGTACGCGCCGGGCGCATCGAACTGGGTGGCGTGCTGCTCGCCGCGGCCGGTACCCACCAGCCGCCGGAACAGCGGCGCGTGGGCATGATGTTCCAGGAGTACGCGTTGTTCCCCCATCTCACGGCCGCGCAGAACGTGGGCTTCGGGCTGCGCCGTGCGACGGCTGCGCAGCGACAGGCACGGGTGTCTGCGATGCTGACGCTGGTCGGGCTGGCCGAGGCCGGTGCGCGCTTCCCGCATGAACTGTCGGGTGGGCAGCAGCAGCGCATCGCGCTGGCGCGTGCGCTGGCACCGGCGCCGGCCCTGCTGCTGCTCGACGAGCCCTTCTCGAACCTCGACGGCGCCACGCGCGAGCGCCTGACGGTCGAGGTGCGAGACATCCTGAAACAGGCGGGCCAGACCGCCATGCTGGTGACGCATAACGAGCAGGAGGCGCAGGTGATGGCCGACCGCATCGGGACCATGCACAACGGACGGCTGACCCGCTGGCTGTAGGCCAATGGATCGACTTCGCGCCGGCAGCGAGTCCGGGCGGAAGCTGCGCTTATATTGGGGTAATCCACGACTTCGGCCGTCCTCCGCGCGGGCCATCGACGCATGAAGCTTTGCTTTCTCACGCCTTCCGACACACCCCTCGCCAGCACCGACACTGCGTTGCTCGACGCCCTTCGCGCCGAGATGCTGCAACGCCCCGGTGTCATCGAGGTGAAGGACGTCGAGGCGGCCGATGCCCTGATCCTGCACGAGCCCTGGGCCTTCAGGGAATGGCGCTACGTCGACCGGTTGGTCGCCGACCCGGTGGTGGGCCGCTTCGCGTACAAGGTGTTCACCGTGAACACGGACGATGCAGCGGCCGGCCTGCTGCGTGGCGTCTACACCTGCCTGCGGCGCAGCCGCTTCGACCCCGCGCTGCACGCTGCCGTGCCCTTTCTCGCGCAGCCGAACGAAGAGGTGGCGGCCTTCGCCGGTACCCCGCGTCCGCCGGCCACGCTGCTGGCCACCTGGCGCGGCAACCCGAAATCCAACCGCAAGCTGCGCCAGGGCTTGATCGACCTCTATGGGGGTTCGCCGGCCTTCCAGGTCGAATCGACGGACAGCTGGCTCAACCACGACCCCGATGAGCAGCGCCACTATGTCGAGCTGTTGCGCTCGGGGCGGTTCTCGCTGTGCCCGGGGGGCTGGGCCCCTGCGTCCATGCGCATCTTCGAGAGCATGGCCCTCGGCGTCGCCCCCGTGCTGATCGCCGACGAATTCGTCGAGCCGAAAGGGCCTGACTGGGCGGCTGTCGCGCTGCGAGTGCCCGAGGCGGAGCTGTCGTCGCTGCAAGCGGTGCTCGAATCCCGTGGCGACGACTACCGCGCCATCGGTGAGCGCGCGGCCCAGGCGTGGCAGGCGCACTTCCGCTACGACCGCCTGATGGGGTACTACGCCGATGCGCTCTTCACCCTCGTCCAGGGCAATGCCACGGGCGGTTCGATGGCGACCGAGATCACGCGCTGGCGCTCGTCGCGCATGGCACGGCTCAACGGCTGGACGCTGCCGCAGCGCATCGCCAACAAGCTGCGCCGGATGGTCGAGAAGTCCCCGGCCTGATCAGCGCAGCTGCGACTCCACCCAGCGCACGATGTCGGCCTGGCCCATGGCGCCGGCCTGTCGCGCGACCTCACGGCCACCCTGGAAGAGCGCCAGTGTCGGGATGCTGCGGATGTTGAAACGCGCGCCCAACGCCGGTACGGCTTCGGTGTCGACCTTGGCCAGGCGCACGCGCGGCTCGAGGCGCGCCGCTGCAGCCTCGAAGCCCGGCGCCATCTGGCGGCAGGGCCCGCACCAGGGCGCCCAGAAATCGACCAGCACGGGAATGTCGTTGCGCGCCACATGGCGCTCGAAGCTGGATTCGTTGAGCGCGGTCGAATGGCTGGTGAACAACGGCTGGTGGCAGCTGCCGCAATCCGGGGCACTGCCCGTCTGGTCCGCACGCACGCGGTTGGTGGTGTGGCAGTGCGGGCAGACGATGTGCAGGGTGTCGGTCATGGGGCGCCTCGGGGTCTCGTGGTTCAACGCGGTAACTGAGGTCCGGCCATCGGCTTTGCAAGCCCCCTCCCCACGCGCGCATGCGGCCGGCGTCGCACAATCGGCGGCTTCGAAAACCTTCCGGACCCACGAGATGCGACTCCTCCACACCATGCTGCGCGTCGGCAACCTGCAACGCTCCATCGACTTCTACACACAAGTGCTGGGCATGCAGCTGCTGCGTACCTCCGAAAACCCCGAATACAAGTACAGCCTGGCCTTCGTGGGCTACGAGGGCAACCCGGCCCAGGCCGAGATCGAGCTGACCTACAACTGGGGCACCGACAGCTACGAGATGGGCACCGCCTACGGCCACATCGCGCTGGGCGTGCCCGACGCCTACGCGGCCTGCGAGAAGATCAAGGCCGCCGGTGGCAACGTGACGCGCGAAGCCGGCCCGGTCAAGGGCGGCAGCACCGTGATCGCCTTCGTGACGGACCCCGACGGCTACAAGATCGAGCTGATTCAACGCCAGGAAGGCGCTGCGGGCGGCGGGCTGCGCTGAGCGCGCGCACCGACCCTGAGCATCACTTCATCTTCGCCGCCTGACGGAGGAAGCCGATCATCTTCTCGGTGCTGGGCGTGCGGCGCTTACCGCGCATCGTGATCAGGCCGACCGGCGGCAGGTCGATCGGCACCTTGAGCCGCAGCACCTTGAGGCTGCCTTCGGCCTCGAAGTGCCGCGCCACCGAGCGCGCCATGAAGGCCGCCGCATCGCGCTGCCACAGGAAGCTCATCTGCGCGAGGAATGAGGCGGACTCGATGATGTCCGCCGGCGGGTGGACGCCGTCCCGGAAGAACATCTGGTCGAGCTTCACACGCAGCGATGCCCAGGGCGGCGGCATCACGCAGGGCACCCGGGCGAGGTCGGCCCACCCGAGACGGCGCTTGTCGAGCAAGGGGTGGCCGGGGCGCACCACCACCGTCATGGGCTCGTCGTACAGCGCCTCGGTCTCCAGGTCGGGCGCCGCGTAGCCGGGCTCGAGCCGGCCGACGAACACGTCGAGTTCACCCAGGCGCAGCTTGGGCAAGAGCCGCGTCAGATCGCCCTCCTCCACCAGCACCGTGGTCAGGGCCGAGCTCGTCTTGAGCATCTCGACCGCGCGTGCGACCAGCACCGGCATGGCCACCACCATTGCGCCGACGCTGGTACGGCCGGCGGCACCACTGGCCACCGCATCGATCTCGTCGCGCGTGCGGCCGTAGTCGGCCAGCACCGTGCGCGCAAAGCGCACCACGCTGTCGCCGTAAGGCGTGGGCTCCGTGCCGCGCGTGGAGCGATCGAAGAGCGCCAGCCCGAACATCCGCTCGATCTCGGCGAGGGATTTGGAGACGGCCGGTTGCGTCACCGACAGGAATTCGGCCGCGCGGCCCAGGTGCCTGAACTGGTCGAGCGCCACCAGCATCTGCAGGTGTCGCAGCTTCAGGTTGGAACGCAGAACACGATCGATGTCGCTCATGGAGGTCTCCTCGGTCGAAACGCTTCATAACCTCGACGACATGAAGCGAGTCTTCTATTTCATTGGAAGGCAATGATTCTCTCCGGAAGAATCGACCCCGCCAACCAACAAGAATCCTGGAGACAACGATGAAGACCACCACTTCCGTGGCGCGACGCCACTTCGTGCTCGGCGGGTTGAGCGCCGCCGCGCTGGCCATCGCACCGGCGCGCGCATTTGCCGCCGGCTACCCTGAACGCCCCATCACCTTCATCTGCCCCTGGCCGGCCGGTGGCACCGCCGACCGATCGATGCGCAGCATCTGCCTGATCGCCGCGAGCGAACTCGGGCAGCCGATCGCATTCGAGAACCGCGCGGGCGCATCGGGCATGCTGGGCACCAAGGCGATGGCTTCGGCGAAGCCCGATGGCTACACCATCGGGCAGATTCCGATCTCGGTGACGCGCTTCTCCCAACTCGGCACCTTGCAACTCGATCCGCTCAAGGACCTCACCTACCTCGCCCGCACCTCGGGGCAGACCTTCGGCATCGCCGTGCCCGCCAATTCGCCCTTCAAGTCGCTGAAGGACGTGGTGGCGCAGGCCAAGGCGAAGCCGGGCATTCTCACCTACGCCCACGCCGGCATCGGTGGCGCCACGCACGTCGGCATGGAGCAATTCGCACAGGCCGCCGGCGTGAAGTTCAACGCGATCGCCTACAAGGGCGGCTCGGCGGCCTTGCAGGACGTGCTGGGCGAGCAGGTCGACATGCTGGCCGACAGCAGCTCGTGGGCGCCGCATGTCGAAAGCGGCAAGCTGCGCCTGCTCGCGACCTGGGGCGAAGCACGCACGCCCCGCTTCAAGGACACGCCCACGCTAAAGGAGCTCGGCTTCGACGTCGTGGTGGAAGCACCCAACGGCATCGGCGCGCCGGCCGGCCTGCCGCCCGACGTGGAGAAGCGCCTGCGCGATGCCTTTCGCGTGGCCGTGCGGAGCGACGACTTCCGCAAGGTGGCCGAGAGCATCGACGCACCGGTCATGTACCAGGACGGCCCGGACTACCGCACCTACGTCCAGTCGGTGTACCGGCAGGAGACCGAGCTGATCCGCAAACTGAATCTCAAGGAAATAATGGCGAAGGGCTGATGCGCCCCTGCCACGCCGCATGAACAACAGCCCCCTGCTCCGCCTGCATCCGAACGACAACGTGCTGGTCGCCAAGGCCGCCATCGCCCTGGGTGAAACGATCGAGACCTTCGGCGTGCGCGCACGCGCCCAGATCCCGGCCGGCCACAAGATCGCCGCCCGCGCCATCGCGGCCGGCGAGCCGGTGAAGAAGTACGACACCGTCATCGGGGTGGCCTCGCGCGACCTGCAGGCGGGCGACTACGTGCACAGCCACAACCTCACGCTGGTCGACTTCTACCGCGACCCGGCCTTCTGCACCGACGTGCGCCCGGTGGCCTTCGTGCCGGAGGCCGAGCGTGCGACCTTCATGGGCTTCGTGCGGCCGGGCGGCGGCGTGGGCACGCGCAACTTCATCGGCATCCTGGCGTCGGTGAATTGCTCCGCGACGGTCATCAACCACATCGCGGCGCACTTCACGCCGCAGCGGCTCGCCGCATTCCCGAACGTGGACGGCGTGGTCGCCTTCGCGCAGACCAGCGGCTGCGGCATGTCGTCGCCGAGCGAGCACTTCGACGTGCTGCGCCGCACACTGGCAGGCTATGCGCGCCATCCCAACCTGGCAGGCGTGCTGATCGTCGGGCTGGGCTGCGAGCGCAACCAGGTCGACGCGCTGGTCGACTCGCAGCAGCTCAAGGCCGGCCGGCTGATGCGCACGCTGGTCATGCAGGACGTCGGTGGCACGCGCAAGACGATCGAGGCCGGCATCCGCGCCATCGAGGACATGCTGCCCGACGCCGATGCGGCACGGCGCACGCGGGTCGGCGCGCACCACCTCAAGATCGGGCTCGAATGCGGCGGGTCCGACGGCTTCTCGGCCATCTCGGCCAACCCCGCGCTCGGCGCCGCGATGGACGTGCTGGTGCAGCACGGCGGCACGGCCATCCTGTCGGAGACGCCGGAGATCCATGGCGTGGAATTCATGCTGACGCGGCGCGCCATCACGCCGGCCGTCGGCCAGAAGCTGCTCGATCGGCTGGCCTGGTGGGAACGCTACGCCGCCGGCCAGAACGCGCAGTTCAACGGCGTCGTCGGCCACGGCAACCAGGCCGGGGGACTCGCGAACATCTTCGAGAAGTCGCTGGGCTCCGCGATGAAGGGCGGCACCACGCCACTGCGTGCGGTGTACGAGTACGCGGAGCGGATCGAGGAGCACGGCTTCGTCTTCATGGACTCCCCCGGCTACGACCCGGTCGCGGCCACCGGCCAGATCGCCAGCGGCGCGCAGCTGATCTGCTTCACCACCGGACGCGGATCGATGTTCGGCAGCAAGCCTGCTCCCACCATCAAGCTCGCGAGCAACACGCCGATGTACCGCCGCCTCGAGGAAGACATGGACATCAACTGTGGCGTGGTGATCGACGGCGAACTGACCGTGACGGAACTCGGGCAGCGCATCTTCGAGCAGATCCTTCGCCATGCCTCCGGCGAGCCGACGAAGAGTGAAGTGCTCGGCCTGGGCGATCACGAGTTCGTGCCGTGGCATCTCGGCATCGTCAGCTGACGCGCTCCTCCAATCCCTGAAGAAAATCATGCCCGCTCACAACCCCTTCAAGACCGCGCTGGCCGCGCGCCAGCCGCAGGTCGGCCTCTGGCTGTCGATGGCCGACCCGTACATGGCCGAGGTCAGCGCGACCACCGGCTTCGACTGGCTGCTGATCGATGGCGAACACGCGCCGAACGACCTGCGCTCCACCCTGGCCGCCCTGCAGGCCGTGGCGCCGCATCCCGCACAGCCGGTCGTGCGTGCGGTGAATGACGACACGGCGCTCGTCAAGCAGTTGCTCGACATCGGCGCCAGGACCCTGCTGATCCCGATGGTCGACACGGCCGACCAGGCCCGCGCGCTGGTGTCGGCCACACGCTATCCGCCCCACGGCATCCGGGGTGTGGGCAGCGCCGTGGGTCGCGCATCGCAATGGAGTTCACGCGGCGACTACCTCGACAGCGCGGACGACGAGGTCTGTTTGCTGGTGCAGGTCGAGACGGTGACGGCGCTGTCGAACCTGGCCGCGATCTGCGATGTGGAGGGGGTCGATGGCGTCTTCATCGGCCCGGCCGATCTCGCGGCCTCGATGGGACACCGCGGGCGGCCGGGGCACCCCGAGGTGCAGGCGGCCATCGAGGCCGCTATGCAGACCATCGTGGCGTCAGGCAAGGCCGCGGGGACGCTGACCTCCGACCCGGCGCTGGCGCGGCGCTACCTCGACCTGGGCTGCACCTTCGTCGCGGTGGGCGTCGACGTGCTGCTCTATGCAGGTGCGGCGCGCAGGCTGGCTGCCGATTTCCTTCAGCGGCCGGCGCCGCCGGCTGCGACCGCGCAGGAGCGCGGCGCCTACTGAGCGACGTCAGCGCCGTCGTTCAGCAGCCCAGTCGGTCGGCCAGCGCGCCGATGTCGCGGGCGTGCAGCTCGTTACCCATCTGCGGCGACACGTCCTTCGGCTGATCGCGGCCGAACTCATGCGGGCGCTCGATGTACGCCGTGCGCAGGCCGCAGGCGCGCGCTGCTGCCAAGTCGTCGTGGTGCGCCGCCGCCAGCATCACCTGCCGCGGCGCGATGTCGAACACCCCGGCCACGCCCAGGTAGGTGCGCGGGTCCGGCTTGTAGGCCTTGAAGACCTCGGCGGACAGCACGCAGTCCCAGGGCAGGCCGGCGTGCTTCGCCATCTCGGTGAGCAGGCCGATGTTGCCGTTGGACAGCGTGCACACGATGTACTTCGACTTCAGCCGCGTCAGGCCTGCCACCGCGTCGGGCCACGCCGGCAACCGATGCCACGCGTGGTTGAGTTCGCGCTTGCCGGCCGCGTCGATGCGCGTCACGCCGAACTCGCGCAGCACGCCCTCGAGGATGTTCAAGTGCAGTTCGTCGATCAGCGTGAAGCCGCCCTCGCCCGTCGCGATGCGGTCCATCACCGCCCGCATGGCAGGCTGGTAGCCGGCGCGCCAGGCCAGGGCGAACGCGCCGCCGTCGACACCGGGCAGCAGACGCTCGACCTCGGCGGCGATGCCGCCGTGCCAGTCGACCACCGTGCCGAACACGTCGAAGGCGATGACCTTCAGGTCGTCGAAGTCGGGACGCGCCTGCATGGCGTTCAGCGCGCCAGTTGCGCGGCTTCGCGCGCCAACTGCTCGATGCGCGCCCAGTCGCCCGTCTGGATGGCATCGGTCGGCACGATCCACGAGCCGCCCACGCAGGCCACGTTCGACAGCGCCAGAAACTCGGCCGCGTTGCCGGCGTGGATGCCGCCCGTCGGGCAGAAGGTCACGTCGCCGAAGGGCCCTTGCCAGGCCTTGAGCATCGGCAAGCCGCCGGCCTGCATCGCCGGGAAGAACTTGAGCTGCTGGTAGCCGTCTTCCTGCGCCATCATGATTTCGCTGCCGGTCGCGACGCCGGGCAGCAGCGGCAGGCCGAGCTCGCGGCAGGCCTTGCCCACCGCGGACGTGTAGCCCGGGCTCACGCCGAACTTCGCGCCGGCCAGCACCGAGGCCTGCGCGTCGGACGCGCTGCGGATGGTGCCGGCACCGGCCACAGCCTCAGGCACGTCGCGGGCGATGGCTTCGATGCATTGCAGCGCCTGCGGCGTGCGCAGCGTGACTTCGAGCATGCGAATGCCGCCAGCCACCAGCGCACGCGCCAAGGGCACGGCATGCGCCACGTCGGTCAGCACGATCACCGGGATCACTGGGGCGTCGCGCATCACGTCGAGCGCGGTCAATTTGTCTTTGTTCAAAGCCATGAGCAGGCTCCTTCTTCTGCGGTGAGCGCGTTGCGGCGCATGCCGGCGAACAGTTCGCGGCCGAGGCCGCGGCCGTCGGCCAAGCGTTGATCGTCGGGCATGGTCGCCGTCTCGCGTTGTGCCCATTCGTCGTCCGGCAGCAGTACCGCCAAAGTGCCAGCCACGCCGTCGAGGCGGATCACGTCGCCGTCGCGCACCTTGGCGAGCGGGCCGCCGGCCGCCGCTTCGGGCGACACGTGGATGGCGGCGGGCACCTTGCCCGATGCGCCGCTCATGCGGCCATCGGTCACCAGCGCCACGCGGAAGCCCTTGCCCTGCAGCACCGACAGCGGCGGCGTGAGCTTGTGCAGTTCGGGCATGCCGTTGGCCTGCGGGCCTTGCCAGCGCACCACGCACACCACGTCGCGGTCGAGCTCGCCGGCGGTGAAGGCCTTCTGCAGCGCGGCCTGCGAGTCGAACACGCGCGCAGGCGCTTCGATGACGTGTCGGTCGTCGGGCACCGACGACACCTTGATGACGCTGCGGCCCAGGTTGCCCTTGAGCAGCTTGAGCCCGCCGGTGGCACTGAATGGCGCCGACACCGGGCGCGCCACCGCATCGTTCTTCGACGGCGCCGCCGCGTGCCAGTGCAGCACGCCCTCTGCCGAGGGCTCGCCGTCCATCGTCGGGATCTTGGCGAACTCGGCGATGCCGCCGGCCCGCACCGTGAGCACGTCCGCATGCATGAGGCCGGCGCCGACCAGTTCGCCGATCACGTAGCCGGGGCCGCCGGCCTCCTGGAAGGCATTCACGTCGGCGCTGCCGTTGGGATAGACGCGCGTGAGCAACGGCACCACGTCGGACAGTTCGGAGAAGTCGTTCCAGTCGATCACGATGCCGGCCGCGCGTGCCACCGCGACCCAGTGGATCAGGTGGTTGGTCGACCCGCCGGTGGCGAGCAGCGCGGCCATCGCGTTGACGATGGCGCGCTCGTCGACCAGGCGACCGATCGGCGGGCACTGGAAGGCGGCCGACGACGCCTGGCCCAGCACCGTGCGCACCGCCTCACGCGTGAGCGCCTCGCGCATCGCGTTGCCCGGCTGGATGAACGCCGTGCCGGGCACGTGCAGGCCCATCGCCTCGAGCAGCATCTGGTTGCTGTTGGCGGTGCCGTAGAAGGTGCAGGTGCCGGGCGCATGGTAGGCCGCCATCTCGGCGTCCATCAGGCCCTGGCGGCCGACCAGGCCTTGCGCCGCCTGTTCACGCACCTTGGCCTTGTCGCTGTTCGACAGGCCCGAGGGCATCGGGCCGGCCGGCACGAAGACGGTCGGCAGGTGGCCGAAGTGCAGCGCGCCGATCAACAGGCCGGGCACGATCTTGTCGCACACGCCGAGCATCAGCGCGGCGTCGAACATGTCGTGCGTCAGCGCGACGGCCGTGCCCATGGCGATCACGTCGCGGCTGAACAGGCTGAGCTCCATGCCGGGCGTGCCCTGCGTGACGCCGTCGCACATCGCCGGCACGCCGCCGGCCACCTGCGCCGTGGCGCCGAGGCGGCGAGCCTCGTGCTTGATGATGTCCGGGTAGCCCTGGTACGGCGCGTGGGCCGAGAGCATGTCGTTGTAGGCGGTAACGATGCCGATGTTCGGCGCGCGTTCCGCGACGATCTTGAGCTTGTCGTTGACCGGCACACCGGCCACGGCGTGGGCGACGTTGGCGCAGCCCATGCGGTCGGAACCGCGGTCGCGCCGCCCGTAGGCGTCGATCTGTTCCAGGTAGGCGGCGCGCGTGGGCGCGCTGCGTTCTCGGATGCGTCGGGTGACGGCTTGGACGGTGTCGTGGAGTGGCATGCGGGGGCTGTGGATGCGCCGGCTGGCTGGAGGCTTCATGGTAAACCCTGGACCTGCGGCGCGGTGCGGGCGAAGAGCGCGCAGCCCTCCGCACCGCGGGGTGGAATTTACTTGCCGCGCACTTGCGCCACGGCGGCGTTGACCGAATCCCAGGTCTCCTGGCCCACCGACTTGGCGATGCCGACGTTCACCGTGGCGAGCTTCTCGCGCATGCGGTTGGCTTCGGCGGCCGGGAGTTCATTCACCAGCATGCCCTTGCCTTTGAGCTCGGCCAGCGCCTTGGTGGCTTCCTCGCGCGTGTCCTTGCGCTCGAAGTCACGGCTCTTCAGGGCGGCGTCCTGCAGCACCTTCTTCTCGGCCGGCGTCAGCGTGTCCCACCACTTCTTGCTCACCGTGACGATCCAGGGGCTGTAGACGTGGTTGGTGACCGTCAGGTACTTCTGCACTTCGTAGAACTTGCTCGACACCACGGTGTTGAACGGGTTCTCCTGGCCATCGACCGCGCGCGTTTCCAACGCGGTGAACAGTTCGGAAAACGGCAGTGGCACGGCGTTGGCACCGAGCGCCTTGAAGCTGTCGAGGAAGACGTTGTTCTGCATCACGCGCAGCTTGATGTCGCCCATGTCTTCGAGCTTGTTGACCGGACGCTTGCTGTTGGTGAGGTTGCGGAAGCCGTTCTCCCAGTACACCAGACCGACCATGCCCTTGGGCTCGAGCTTGGCCTTGACCTTCTCGCCCACCGGGCCGTCGAGCACGGCGTCGGCTTCCTTCACATTGTTGAAGAGGAAGGGCGTGTCCCACACCGCCATCTCGGGCACGATGCCCACGAGCGTGGCGGTCGATCCGACCATCATCTCCTGCGCGCCGCCGATGAGCGCCTGCTGCATCTGCGTGTCGGAGCCGAGCGACGCATTGCCGATGCCGCGGATCTTCATCTTGCCGCCGGTGGCCTTCTCGACCTCCTGCGCGAACACGCGCACGGCACGGCCCTGGTTCGAGTTGTCCACCAGGCCATAGCCGAAGCGCACGATGCGCGGCTTGAAGTCCTGGGCCTGGACGGCGCCGGCGGCGGCGAGTGCGGCCACGAGGCCGGCGAGAGCGAAACGAATGCGCATGGGAAGTCTCCTGTTGTCGAAAGGGATGGCAGAAAGAAAAGAAAAAAGTTGGCGCCGGCGTTCAATGCATCCACGCCAGCGGCGCGGTGATGAGCGACGGGAACAGCACGAACAGCACGGCCAGCAGCACGTACATGAGCAGGAAGGGCGTGGTCCCCTTGATCACGGTTTCCATGCGCAGCTTGCCGACGCCGGCCACCACGTTCTGCACCGTGCCCACGGGCGGCGTGATCAGCCCGATACAGCCCACGAAGATGAACATGAAGCCGAAGTACACCGGGTCGATGCCGGCCTTGACGGCCAGCGGCGCACACACGGGGCCGAAGATCAGGATGGTGGGCGTCAGGTCCATCGCGGTGCCGACCACCAGCAGGAACATCATCATCAGCGCCATGAAAAGGATGGGGTCGCCCATCACGCCGGAGAAGCTGTCGGCCAGCATGTTGGGCAGGTCGGCCAGCGTGATCATGTAGGCCGTGACGGTGGCGGCACCGCACAGGAACATCACCACCGCCGTGGTCTTGCCTGCGGCCAGGAACACCTCGTAGAGCCGGGCCCAGGTCATTTCGCGGTAGACGAACATCGAGACGATGAGCGCGTAGACCGCGGCCACCACCGCTGCTTCGGTCGGCGTGAAGATACCGCCCTTGAGGCCGCCCAGGATGATGACCGGCATCATCATGGCCCAGAAGCTGTGCAGCAGCGCCTTCATGCGCGCGCCCCACGCCACGCGCGGCATGGCAGGCAGCCGGTGCTTGCGGGCGATCCACCACCAGGCGGCGATCAGGAACGAGCCCATCATGAGGCCCGGGAACACGCCGGCCAGGAACAGCTTGCTGATCGACGTGTTGGTCGTCACGCCGTAGATCACGAAGGGCATCGACGGCGGGATGATCGGCGCGATGATGCCGCCGGAGGCGAGCAGGCCCGCGCTGTAGCCCGGCGGGTACTTCTGCTCGCGCATCATGGGCAGCAGGATGGTGGCGAGCGCGGCGGTGTCGGCGATGGCCGAGCCGCTCATCGACGCGAGCAGCACTGCGGCGCCGATGGCCACGAAGCCCAGGCCGCCGGGGATGTGGCCCACGAACGCACGAGCGAGGTCGATGATGCGGCGCGACAGGCCGCCCGCGTTCATCAGCTCGCCGGCCAGGATGAAGAAGGGCACGGCCAGCAGCGGGAAGTTGTCGAAGCCGGCCTGCAGGTTCTGCGCGAGCAGCTGCGCGTCGAAGAAGTCGAGGTGCCACATGAGCGCGACACCGGTCAGCACCAGCGCATGGGCGATCGGCATGCCGATCACCATGCCGCCGATGAGCACGATCAGGAAGATGGCAGTGACGATCATGGCGCCGCCCTCACTCGATCTCGCCGGCGTCGCCGGACGTGGCAGGCGGCTCGCCGCGCAGCAGGTCGAACACCAGCGCGACCAGCAGGCCGACCGCCAGCACCAGCGTCGCTGCGGCACCGATCGCCAGCGGATAACCCAGCACGGTGCTGAAGCTTTCCATGCCGGCGATCACTTGGCCCCAGGCGCCCTTGAGCAAGAGCACCATGCACAGCGCGACCAGCGCCTGGCTCACCCAGAACAGGCCCTTGCGCGACCCGCCCTTCAGGCGCGAGGTCAGCATGTCGAAGCCCAGATGCTTGCCCTCGAAGGCCGCGACGATGGTGCCGATGGCCACCAGCCAGACGAACAGCAGTCGCGAGATTTCCTCGTACGACACGATGCTGGTGGCGAACACGTAGCGCAGCACGACGTTGACGAAGACGGCGATGACCATGCCGGCCAACGCCACGACCATGAAGAGTTCGGCCAGGCGTTGCAGCGCCGGCTTCCGGGGCGTCGGTGTGGTGGAAGGGGGATGACTCATGCGATGTCTCCAGGCGACGTGGCGCGCCCTGTGGTGAATTCGGAAGGCGGAACGGCCTGCGTGGGTGCGGCCCAGGCGACCACCGCGGCGACCAGTGCCGCCATGGGCTGCGTGGCGTCCAGCACCAGCACGCCAGGCTCGCCCATGGGCGATTCGAGCGTGGCGAACTGGTTCGACACCAGCGCCGGCGAGAAGAAGTGGCCGGCGCGCGACTGCACCCGAGCCAGCGCCGCGTCGTAATCCAACGCCAGGAAGACGAAACCCAGCCGCGGCGTGGCCTCGCGCAGCCGGTCGCGGTAACGGCGGCGCAGCGCGGAACAGGTCAGCACCCGACCGGCGCCCTCGGGCGGAGATGCCAGCAGGTCGGCCAGGCGGTCCAGCCAGCCGGCGCGGTCGGCATCGGTCAGCGGTGTGCCCGCGCGCATCTTGGCGACGCTTTCGGGCGCGTGGTAGGTGTCGCCCTCGTGCAGCGTCCAGCCCAGGGCGTCGGCACAGGCCGCGCCGACGCTGGACTTGCCGCAGCCGGAGACGCCCATGACCACGAGGGCCAGCGGCTGGAACGGTGAGATAGCGCTATCCATTGGGAATCAAAAAAACCCGGTCGAAGCACCGGGCGATGGCCGCTGTTGTCTTGATGAACTAAGGCGCTCACAAGGGAAAAGTGCGGTTACTTACCCGCCGCGCACAACTGGCACTACTTGTTAACCCTGTGAGAGATAGCGCTATCCTAGAGAACAATGGGCACTCTTTTCATCCGGATTAACCCTTGACCGAAGCGCCCCGCCGCCCTCGCCGATCGAGTGGCCGCATCACCCTCGACGACGTGGCTCGCGCGGCCGCCGTCAGCCCGATCACCGTCTCGCGCGCCCTGCGCGGCGAGCGCAGCGTCGACCCCGCTCTGACCGTGCGGGTCCGCGAAGCCGCCGAGCGCCTGGGCTACGTGCCCGACCCCGCCGCGCGGGCCCTGGCCTCGCAGCGCAGCAGCCAGGTCCTGGTGCTGGTGCCGATGCTGTCCAACACCTTGTTCGTCGACCTGCTGGAAGCCGTGCACCGCACGCTCTTCCCCGAGGGCTACCAGCCCTTCATCGGCGTGACGCACTACGACAGCGCCGAAGAGGAACTGCTGCTGCACACCTACCTGCCCCACCGTCCCGCCGGCTTGCTGGTGACCGGCTTCGACCGCAGCGAAACGGCGCGCCAGCTCATCGTGCGCAGCGGCGTGCCCTGCGTGCATCTGATGGAAACCAGCACCGCGCCCGGCGTCGCGTGCGTGGGGTTCTCGCAGGTGGACGCGGGCGCGGCCATCACGCGTCACCTGCTGGAGCGGGGACGCCGCCGCATCGCCTTCTGCGGCGCCCAACTCGACCCGCGCGTGATGCAGCGCGCCGAAGGCTACCGCCGCGCCTTGAGCGAGGCGGGCCTCTACGACCCGCGGCTGGAAATGCTCAGCCCCGAACGCTCGTCGATCGCGCTGGGCGCGCGCCTGTTCGAGGAGATGCTGCAGCGCATGCCGGACATCGACGCGATCTTCTTCTGCAACGACGACATCGCCCAGGGAGGGCTGCTGGCCGCCAACCGCCTGCAGGTACCGGTGCCGGGGCGCCTCGCCATTGCCGGCTTCAACGACCTGGCCGGCAGCGACCAGATGGTGCCGCCGCTGACCACCGTGCGGACGCCGCGCAGCGAAGTCGGTCGGGCTGGCGCCGAGATGCTGTTGGGGATGATGCGCGGCAGGCTGCCGTTGCCCGGCTGCGTCGAACTGGACTACCAGCTGGTCGTGCGCGGCAGCAGCTGAGGAACGCGGCGCCCAAGAAAAAGCCCGGTCGACACCGGGCTCGTGCGAGGCGTCAGCTGGGTCAGTCCAGCAGCTTGACCTCGACGCGACGCGCCTCGGCGTTGTTGCCCGAACCGGCGCTGATTGCAGGCTTCTGCAGGTCGACCTTGTCGGCCGACACACCCAGGCCCAGCAACACGTCGCGCACGGTCTGGGCCCGCAGCTTGGCGAGTTCCTCGTTGATCTTCGGATCACCCGTGGCGTCGTGGAAGCCCGAAATGACCGCCCGGCGGCCGCTCTCGATGCCCTGGATCACCGTGGCCAGCGCCTCGGCCGCGCGTGGGGCGAGGTCGGCGCTGCCGGTGGCGAAGTAGAAGTTCACCACGCCGCCCACCACCTGGATGCTCGCGCCTTCGGGCACGACGACCATCACCGTTTCGGAGGTCACCGTGCTGCCAGGCGCGGGTGCCGGGGCTTCCGCCGGCTCGACCTGCGTGACCGGCAGGCCGCTGTCCTGCGCACTGGCGCCGCCCATGCCGTAGTTCGCCGTGGCAAAGCCCACCACGGTGAAGACCACCAGCGCGATCAGCGCGAAAAGGAATCCGAGGGCAAAGCGCTGCTGGCTGTCTTCGTCGTTGCTGGATGACATCCGATGTTCTCCGTAGGAAAGAGGGCGGTAAATAATGGGTGGGTGATCCATGACCGCGAAATTGTAGGTGCCCTGGCCGACGCGGCCTGCGGCAACCCCGGCCCGCCGGGCCTCGACCCCTTGCCGCACGCGCTGCGCGACCCGCAGCCGATGCTCGAGCGCACCATCGCCGAATGGGGCGGCCACGACGACCTCTGGCTGTTCGGCTACGGCTCGCTCATCTGGCGGCCCGACTTCGACTTCTCGGAACGCCGCGCGGCCAAGGTGCACGGCTGGCACCGGGCGCTCAAGATGTGGAGCCGCGTGAACCGTGGCACGGTGCAGAACCCGGGGCTGGTCTTCGGGCTGCTCTCGGGCGGCTGTTGCCAGGGGATGGTGTTCCGCATTCCGGCCGCCGACGGCCTCGAGACACTGGGCCGGCTGTGGCTGCGCGAGATGCCCACCGGCGTGTACGACCCGCGCTGGCTCGACTGCGTCACGCCCGGCGGGCGGGTGCGGGCGCTGGCCTTCACGCTGTCGCGGCGCAGCCCGAACTTCACAGGCGAGTTGAGCGACGCGCGCTACCGCCAGATCTTCCAGAGCGCCACCGGCCGCTACGGCACCTCGCTCGACTACGCGCGCCAGACCCTGCTCGAGTTGCAGCGCCACGCCATCCACGACCGGGCGCTCGCCCGACTCGTGCAGCTCGCAGAATCCGAACTGTCGGCATCGGCCGCTTGCAGCGCCACGACGGCGCCGCTATACCGGGACACCGCCGCATCCGCAGCGCCCGACAACTTCCAGGAGAAACCATGACCTCTCGCTTCCGTTCGATCGCCCTGGCCGCCGCGGCCGCAGGCCTGCTCGCAGGCTGCGCCTCGATGTCCGGTGGCACCGGTGCCGTCGCCAACCTGGTGCCGACCGCGGCGATCACGCCGAACCCGACCGTGGGCAAGGTGACGTTCACGCCGCTCGAACACGGCCTGCGCGTGGCCGGCGAGGTGCGCGGCCTGCCGCCGAACACCGAGCACGGTTTCCACATCCACGAGAAGGGCGACTGCGGCGACAACGGCAATGCGTCCGGTGGGCACTTCAACCCGGCCGGCGGCGTGCACGGCAAGTTCGCGGCCCCCGGCGCCCACGCGGGAGAACTGCCCAGCCTGATGGCCGACGCGAGCGGCGTGGCGCGTTTCCGTGTCGACGTGCATTCCATCTCGCTGACCGACGGCGCTGCCAACAACGTGCTCGGCCGGGCGCTGGTGGTGCACCGCGACCGCGACGACTACACGACGCAGCCGGCCGGCAATTCCGGCCCGCGCATCGCCTGCGCGGTCATCGCGAAGGGTTAAGAAGCTGTGAACGAATCATCCACGCCCGCTCGACGCGCCCTGACGATGTCCCTCGTCGTTGCAAATGCTCGCCATAGCCCGAGCTATGGCTGCGCTTTGCGTCTCGATGGACACCGCCCTGCCGCGCCGCTCGGACGCGGCCAATTCATTCACAGCTTCTGACACCCCGCGCCGCCAACAGCGCTTCGGCCGCCGCGAGGTCCGCCAGGGTGTCGATGTCTGTCACGGTGCCGATGTCGTCCACCACGAGGTCGAGCACCTGGCCGCGTGCGCGCAACGCCTGCAGCACGGGCGCCGCGCCGCGTTCGCCGGACAGGGCCAGGAGCGCGTCGCGCGCGTCGGCGGCGAACGCGACCGGATGCCCCCGTTTTCCTTCGTGATGCGGTTGCACCGCGGCGGCACCTGCAGCCAGCGCCTCAGCGACGCGACGCAGCGTTTCGGGCAGCACCAGCGGCAGGTCGGCCGGCAGCACGAGCCAGCCGCTAGCACCCGACGTCGCGCGCACCGCCGCGGCGACCGAATCCCCCATGCCCGGATGCCCTGCATCCTCGAGGTGCCACGGCAGCCCGCTGGCACGCACCGCATCGAGCGTGCGTTCGAGCACCGGTTTGCCGCCGAGGGGCGCTGCCAATTTGTGCGTTGCCCCGCCCGAGGCACGAAAGCGTTCACCGCGACCGGAGGCCAGCACAAGTACGGTGGGCAGGTCGGAAGGCAGGGGCGCGGTCATGCGCGAAGTATCACGCGCCGGCCGCAGAGCCGCGGTGGGTCGACAATCGCCCGATGACCTCCCCCAACGACAACCTCGCCGCCCTGCGCAAGAGCTACGAACGCGCCGAGCTGGACGAAACCCACAGCGCGCCCGAGCCGCTGCAGCAGTTCGAACGCTGGCTCGGCGAAGCCATCGAGGCGCAAGTGCCTGAGCCCAACGCCATGACGCTGGCCACCGTCGGCAGCGACCTGCGGCCGTCGACCCGCATCGTGCTCATCAAGGGCTACGACGCGCGCGGCATTGTCTGGTACACCAACTACCAGAGCCGCAAGGGCCAGGAACTGGCCGGCAACCCGTACGCGGCGCTGCAGTTCCACTGGGTCGAGCTGGAACGCGTGGTGCGCATCGAGGGCCGGGTCGAGAAGGTGGATGCCGCCGAAAGCGATGCCTACTTCGCCAGCCGCCCGCTCGACTCGCGCATCGGCGCCTGGGCCAGCCCGCAGAGCGAGGTGATCTCGGGGCGCGACGTGCTGGTGAAGAACGCCGCCATGGCCGCCGCGCGGCATCTGCTGTCCCCGCCGCGCCCGCCGCACTGGGGCGGCTACCGGCTGGTGCCCGACCGCTGGGAGTTCTGGCAGGGCCGCAAGAGCCGCCTGCACGACCGACTGCGCTACCGGCTCGACGGCGACTGGGTGCGCGAGCGGCTCGCTCCCTGAACCGTCCCTCGCCCGGCGCGGCGCCCGCCTACACCGGATCGCGCCCGCCCGGGTCACCGGCGCGCGGCCCGCAAGTTCCTAGAATGCGCGCTCCCGTCGCTCTTGCCTCCCCCACGTGTCCGATCGCCTCCCCGTTCTTCCCCAGTACCTCCTGCCCAAGCAGGCCCTGACCTCCTTCGCCGGTTGGGTCGCCGGCAAGGAGCGCGGCGCGGTCACGACCTGGATCGTGCGGCGCTTCGTCGCCAAGTACGGCGTGAACATGGCGGAGGCGCTCGACAGCGACATCGCCAGCTACGCCAGCTTCAACGACTTCTTCACCCGGGCGCTCAAGCCCGGCGCCCGGCCGATCGCCGCCGCCGACCTGGTCTCGCCGGTGGATGGCGCGATCAGCCAGTTCGGCACGATCGACGACGACCAGATCTTCCAGGCCAAGGGCCACCACTGCACGGCCACGGCGCTGGTCGGCGGCGATGCAGCGCTGGCCGCGCAGTTCGCGCACGGCAGCTTCGCGACGCTCTACCTGAGCCCGCGCGACTACCACCGCATCCACATGCCCTGCGACGGGCGGCTCCGCCGGATGATCTACGTGCCGGGTGAGCTGTTCTCGGTGAACCCGACCACCGCCCGCGGCGTGCCGGGCCTGTTCGCGCGCAACGAACGCACCGTGTGCCTGTTCGACGGGCCGCGCGGGCCCTTCGTGCTGGTGCTGGTCGGCGCCACCATCGTGGGCAGCATGGCCACCGTCTGGCATGGGGTGATCAACCCGCCACGCGGCGGCGAGGTGCGCGAATGGCGCTACGACGACCAGGACATCTCGCTCAAGCAGGGCGAGGAAATGGGCCGCTTCCTGCTCGGATCGACGGTCGTGATGCTGTTCCCGCGGCCCGCGCTGGCGTTCAACCCGACCTGGGCGCCAAGCCGGCCGGTGCGTCTGGGCGAAGTGATGGCCAACCACAGCACCGATTGAGCCCCACCCGCCACAGCCCAAGGCTGGCGCGAGACGACAGCTACAACATTCGTAGCAACCGCCCTGCTGCGCTATAGTCGCCAGCCCCGCTTTGCGCCGCCATCCATGCCGAGGAGTCGATCCCGATGAGTTCCAAGGAAAACGCAGCCGTGAACCAGCTGCTGGCGCTGCTCGAAGCACGCTATGCCTTGCGGGTGCTCTGGGCACTGCGGGACGGCCATCCGCAGACCTTCCGGCTGCTGCAGGACAGCGTGGGCGGCATCACGCCGAACACGCTCAACACCCGCATCAAGGAACTGCGCGAGGCCGGGGTCGTCAGCCACGGCGGCGAGGGCTACTGCCTCACGCCGAGCGGGCAGGACCTGCTCAAGCGCCTGTCCGACCTGCAGGCCTTCGCCGCCAAATGGCAGGCGGGCCAGGTCCGGAAAGCGGCGGCTGCGACGGCGGCAGCCCCCGTCACCGCACACCCGACCGCGTCGCCCGCCTCCTCGCAGCCGCCCCTGCCTCCGCACTGACCGCCCGATGCGGCGCAGCGACGGCGCGGCGTCCCGCAGAGCGAGACCGTACGCTCGTTAAACTCCCCCGCTTTCTTCCTCTTCCCCCACACAAGGAGCGCCCATGCCCACCACCCCTTCCGGCCTGCAGTACGAAGACACCATCGTCGGTGACGGCGCCGAGGCCAAGCCCGGCCAGCACGTGCACGTGCACTACACCGGCTGGCTCTACAACGACGGCGTTCAGGGCGCCAAGTTCGACTCCAGCCGCGACCGCAATGACCCCTTCGCCTTTTCGCTGGGCGCCGGCCAGGTCATCAAGGGCTGGGACGAAGGTGTCGCCGGCATGAAGATCGGCGGCCAGCGCACGCTGGTCATCCCGGCCGCGCTGGGCTACGGTGCCCGCGGCGCCGGCGGCGTGATCCCGCCGAACGCCACGCTGAAGTTCGACGTCGAACTGCTCGACGCGCACTAAGGCGCCCCCCTGAGGGGCTTGGCGCACTTCGTGTCGCCAGCGCCCTTCCCCCCCTCCGGGGGCAAGACCGGCGGCCCGGCGAAGCCGGTTCCGCGGTCGCCCTGGTGTTCTGTGGGCTCGCGCACTGCGTGCGCCTTGCCGAGCAAGCTGGAGGGGTCGTGAGGAATTCAGTGTTTCCCGCCAGCGGCTTGATCAGCCGCATTTTTTTGTCTTGAAAAACCCTGCTGCGGGCCCCAGATGGACAGCAATCGTTTCTTTCACGGCCGATCCAACGGTTTTTGAGCATGTCAGACCCTAAAAATCCCGAACTGAACCCGCAGACCCTGCAAGGCGACCCGAGCCCCGAAGAGCTCGAAGCCGCGCAATTCGCCAACGAGGCCGATGCCCAGAACGAGCTCGCCGCGGTCCAGGCCGAACTGGCCGCGCTGCAGGCCAAGAACGCCGAGCTGGCCGACCAGTACCTCCGCGCCCAGGCCGACGTGCAGAACGCCCGCCGCCGCGCCGACGAAGACATCAGCAAGGCCCGCAAGTTCGCGGTCGAGTCCTTCGCCGAGAGCCTGCTGCCGGTGACCGACAGCCTCGAAGCCGGGCTGGCCATCCAGGACGTCACGCCCGAGCAGATTCGCGAAGGCGCCGAAGCCACGCTGCGCCAGCTCAAGAGCGCGCTCGAGCGCCACAAGGTGATCGAGATCGCCCCGGCCGCCGGCACCAAGTTCGACCCGCACCAGCACCAGGCCATCTCGGTCGTGCCGACGCCCGGCCAGGAGCCCAACACCATCGTGGGCGTGCTGCAGAAGGGCTACACCATCGCAGAACGCGTGCTGCGCCCGGCGTTGGTCACGGTCAGCTCGGCGAGTTGATCGCGCACAAGAAACCCACAGGAAATCCCCGCGTCATCCCTTGAACCGCAGCGGGTTATCCACACGTTAAGAACAACTTCATTTCAGCATTCAGGAGAACTTCATCATGGGCAGAATCATCGGCATCGACCTCGGCACCACCAACTCGTGCGTCTCGATCATGGAGGGCAACACGACCCGCGTGATCGAGAACTCGGAAGGCGCGCGCACCACGCCATCCATCGTGGCGTACCAGGAAGACGGTGAAGTGCTGGTCGGCGCCTCGGCCAAGCGCCAGGCTGTGACGAACCCGAAGAACACGATCTACGCCGTGAAGCGCCTGATCGGCCGCAAGTTCGAAGAGAAGGAAGTGCAGAAGGACATCGACCTGATGCCCTACAGCATCACCAAGGCCGACAACGGCGACGCGTGGGTCGAAGTGCGCGGCAAGAAGCTGGCCCCGCAACAGGTCAGCGCCGAGATCCTGCGCAAGATGAAGAAGACCGCGGAAGACTACCTCGGCGAGCCGGTGACCGAGGCCGTGATCACGGTGCCTGCGTACTTCAACGACAGCCAGCGCCAGGCCACCAAGGACGCCGGCCGCATCGCGGGCCTGGACGTCAAGCGCATCATCAACGAGCCCACCGCCGCGGCCCTGGCCTTCGGCCTGGACAAGCACGACAAGGCCGACCGCAAGATCGCCGTGTACGACCTCGGCGGCGGCACCTTCGACGTGTCGATCATCGAGATCGCCGACGTCGACGGCGAGAAGCAGTTCGAAGTGCTGTCGACCAACGGCGACACCTTCCTGGGCGGCGAAGACTTCGACCAGCGCATCATCGACTACATCATTTCCGAGTTCAAGAAAGAGCAAGGCGTCGACCTCGGCAAGGACGTGCTCGCGCTGCAGCGCCTGAAGGAAGCCGCGGAAAAGGCCAAGATCGAACTGTCGAACGGCGCCGCCACTGACATCAACCTGCCCTACGTGACGGCCGATGCCTCGGGCCCGAAGCACCTGAACATCAAGCTCAGCCGCGCCAAGCTCGAGAGCCTGGTCGACGAACTGATCGAACGCACCATCGCCCCCTGCCGCACCGCCATCAAGGATGCCGGCGTGTCGGTCAACGACATCAACGACGTGATCCTCGTCGGCGGCATGACCCGCATGCCCAAGGTGCAGGAGAAGGTGAAGGAGTTCTTCGGCAAGGAACCGCGCAAGGACGTGAACCCCGACGAAGCCGTGGCCGTCGGCGCCGCCATCCAGGGCCAGGTGCTCTCGGGTGACCGCAAGGACGTCCTGTTGCTGGACGTGACCCCGCTGTCGCTCGGCATCGAGACGATGGGCGGCGTGATGACCAAGATGATCGTGAAGAACACGACCATTCCGACGAAGTTCGCGCAGACCTTCTCGACGGCCGAAGACAACCAGCCGGCCGTGACGATCAAGGTGTTCCAGGGCGAACGCGAGATCGCCTCGGGCAACAAGGCGCTGGGTGAATTCAACCTCGAAGGCATTCCGCCGGCCGCACGCGGCACGCCGCAGATCGAGGTGAGCTTCGACATCGACGCCAACGGCATCCTGCACGTCGGCGCCAAGGACAAGGGCACCGGCAAGGAAAACAAGATCACCATCAAGGCGAACTCGGGGCTGTCGGAAGACGAGATCCAGAAGATGGTGAAGGACGCCGAGCTGAATGCCGCGGACGACAAGAAGAAGGTCGAGCTGGCGCAGGCTCGCAACCAGGGCGAAGCCATGGTCCACAGCGTGAAGAAGTCGCTGGGCGAACACGGCGCGAGCCTGGAAGCCGGCGAGAAGGAAAAGATCGAGGCCGCGATCAAGGACGTCGAAGAGGCGCTCAAGACCGAAGACAAGGCCGCGATCGAGGAAAAGACCAACACGCTGATGAGCGCGAGCCAGAAGCTGGGCGAGAAGATGTACGCCGATGCGCAGGCTGCGGCCGGTGCCGCGGGTGGCCCTGGCGCCGCCGCTGGCGCGGAAGCCGCAAGCGCCCCGGCTGACGACAACGTGGTCGACGCCGAGGTCAAGGAAGTGAAGAAGGGCTGATCCCCAGCCGCTCTCCAAGGCTGGATCGCCCCTGTCGGGTGATCCAGCCTTTTCCGTTTCCTGACACCGCCCCGACGACGACGCACCATGGCCACCAAACGCGACTACTACGAAACCCTCGGCGTTCCCAAGAACGCGAGCGAGGAAGAGATCAAGAAGGCTTATCGCAAGCTCGCGATGAAGCACCACCCCGACCGCAACCAGGGTGACGGTTCGAAGGATGCCGAGGCGAAGTTCAAGGACGCCAAGGAAGCCTACGAGATGTTGTCCGACCCGCAGAAGCGGGCGGCGTACGACCAGTACGGCCACGCCGGCGTCGACCCCAACATGCGCGGCGGCCCGGGTGCGGAAGGCTTCGGCGGCTTTGCGGAAGCCTTCGGCGACATCTTCGGCGACGTGTTCGGCGGCGCCCGCGGCGGCCGTCAGAGCGGCGGCCGGCAGGTGTTCCGCGGCAGCGACCTGAGCTACGCCATGGAGGTCACGCTCGAAGAAGCTGCCGAGGGCAAGGACGCGCAGATCCGCATTCCGAGCTGGGACGACTGCGACACCTGCCACGGCAGCGGCGCCAAGCCGGGTACCAAGCCGATCACCTGCACCACCTGCCACGGCCAGGGCTCGGTGCAGATGCGCCAGGGCTTCTTCAGTGTGCAGCAGACCTGCCCGCAGTGCCACGGCAGCGGCAAGATCATCCCCGAGCCGTGCGCCACCTGCCACGGCCAGGGCAAGATCAAGAACAACAAGACGCTTGAGGTGAAGATCCCGGCCGGCATCGACGATGGCATGCGCATCCGCAGCACCGGCAACGGCGAGCCCGGTACCAACGGCGGGCCGCCGGGCGATCTTTACATCGAGATCCGGCTGAAGAAGCACGAGATCTTCGAGCGCGACGGTGACGACCTGCACTGCGTGGTGCCGGTCAGCATGACCACCGCCGCGTTGGGTGGCGAGATCAACGTGCCGACCCTCAGCGGTGCGGCCGCCATCGACATTCCCGACGGCACGCAGAGCGGCAAGCAGTTCCGCCTTCGTGGCAAGGGGATCAAGGGCGTGCGCGGCAGCTACCCGGGCGACCTGTACTGCCACGTGCGCGTCGAAACGCCGGTGAAGCTCACCGAACACCAGCGCAAGCTGCTCAAGGAGCTCGACGACTCCTTCAAGAAGGGCGGTCACAAGCACAGCCCGACCGACAAGGGCTGGTTCGACAAGGCCAAGGAATTCTTCAGCTGAACGCCTTTGACTGACATCGCGCTGGAAGGGCGGCCTGCGGGCCGCCTTTTTGTTTGGTGCTATGCATGTAAACACGGTCGGCGAGCACTGTTGCCGAATCGTTCATGGATCAGGATGGAACTTGATGTCGCGCTGTTGTTCAGAGAGAACACACCACACGCGGGTGCGATCTTTGCTTTATGCTGAATCAGCAGTTTGAGCAGATTGGTTAGGGAGTTTTTGCAGGGCACATCGCCGTGCGCAAGCGCCTCCACAGCGGTTGCGGTCGGCACGCGTTCTGCGGCAGATCCGGGGCTACGGCCTCATTGACTCGATGGAGGTTTTGTCCATGGATGTGATCAGCAACTTTGCCGCCCGCTACGACCGCACGCGAGAGGAAGTCATCTCGTTGCAGGAGTACCTGGACATCTGCAAGCGTGAACCCGTGGCTTACGCCAGCGCGGCCGAACGCATGCTCAAGGCGATCGGTGACCCCGAGCTCGTCGACACGCGCAACGACCCGCGCCTCTCGCGCATCTTCGCGAACAAGGTGATCAAGCTCTACCCGGCGTTCAAGGAGTTCTATGGCATGGAAGACGCCATCGAACAGGTGGTGTCGTACTTCCGCCATGCCGCGCAAGGGCTGGAGGAGAAGAAACAGATCCTCTATCTGCTGGGCCCGGTTGGCGGCGGCAAGAGCTCCATCGCCGAACGGCTCAAACAACTGATGGAGCAGGTGCCCTTCTATTCGATCAAGGGCTCGCCGGTGAACGAATCGCCGCTCGGCCTGTTCGACCCAGCGGAAGACGGCGAGATCCTGGAGAAGGAATACGGCATTCCGCGCCGCTACCTGCAGCGCATCCTGTCGCCGTGGGCCGTCAAGCGGCTGGAGGAATACGGCGGCGACATCCGCAGGTTCCAGGTGGTCAAGCGCTACCCGTCGGTGCTGCGGCAGATCGGCGTGGCCAAGACCGAGCCCGGCGACGAGAACAACCAGGACATCTCTTCCCTGGTCGGAAAGATCGACATCCGCAAGCTCGAGACCTACGCGCAGGACGACCCTGATGCGTACTCCTACTCCGGGGGGCTGTGCCTCGCGAACCAGGGCCTGCTCGAGTTCGTCGAGATGTTCAAGGCGCCCATCAAGGTGCTGCACCCGTTGCTCACCGCCACGCAGGAAGGCAACTTCAAGGGCACCGAAGGCTTCGGCGCGATTCCCTTCGACGGCATCGTGCTGGCCCACAGCAACGAGAGCGAGTGGAAGGCCTTCCGCAACAACAAGAACAACGAGGCTTTCCTCGACCGGATCTACATCGTCAAGGTGCCCTACTGCCTGCGCGTCTCGGAAGAAATCAAGATCTACGAGAAGCTTGTGCGCACCTCGTCGCTGTGGGAAGCGCCCTGCGCCCCGGGAACGCTGCGCATGATGGCGCAGTTCTCGGTCCTCACGCGGCTGAAGGAGCCGGAGAACTCGAGCATCTTCAGCAAGATGCAGGTCTACGATGGCGACAGCCTGAAAGACACCGACCCCAAGGCCAAATCGCTGCAGGAGTACCGCGACTACGCGGGCGTCGACGAGGGCATGAGCGGCGTGTCGACGCGCTTCGCCTTCAAGATCATCTCCAAGGTCTTCAACTTCGACAGCAGCGAAGTCGCGGCCAACCCGGTGCACCTGATGTATGTGCTCGAACAGCAGATCGAGCGCGAGCAGTTCCCGGCCGAGACCGAGCAGAAGTACCTGGCCTACATCAAGGAACACCTCGCGGTGCGCTATGCCGAGTTCATCGGCAAGGAAATCCAGACCGCCTACCTCGAGAGCTACAGCGAGTACGGCCAGAACATCTTCGACCGCTATGTGACCTACGCCGACTACTGGATTCAGGACCAGGAGTACCGCGACGTCGACACCGGCGAAGTGTTCGACCGCGTGGCGCTCAACGGTGAGCTCGAGAAGATCGAGAAGCCCGCCGGCATCTCGAACCCGAAGGATTTCCGCAACGAGATCGTCAACTTCGTGCTGCGGGCGCGCGCCGGCAACGCGGGGCGCAACCCGGCGTGGACCAGCTACGAGAAGCTGCGCACGGTGATCGAGAAGAAGATGTTCTCGAATACCGAGGAGCTGCTGCCCGTCATCAGTTTCAACACCAAGAGCAGTGCCGACGAACAGAAGAAGCACCAGGACTTCGTCGCGCGCATGGTCGAAAAAGGCTACACCGCCAAGCAGGTGCGGCTGCTGTGCGAGTGGTACCTGCGCGTTCGCAAGAGTTCTTGAGTTTGATGTCGCGCTCCGGCGCGGAGGTGTGACACCTTGGCCATGCTGCAACAGATCATCGATCGACGCCTGTCGGGCAAGAACAAGTCGATCGGCAATCGCGAGCGCTTCCTGCGGCGCTACCGGGGCCAGATCCGCGATGCGGTGCGGCGCGCCATCAGCGGCCGCACCATCCGCGACCTGGAACGCGGCGAGGACATCACGCTGCCCAAGCGTGACGTGTCGGAGCCGGTGTTCGGGCACGGGCCGGGCGGCAACCGCGAGTACGTGCACCCGGGCAACCAGGAATACCTCAAGGGTGACCGCATCAAGCGTCCGCCCGGCGGCGGGGGCGGCGGCCAGGGCAGCGGGGAAGCCGGCGACAGCGGCGAAGGCGAGGACGACTTCGTCTTCAAGCTCACCCGCGAAGAGTTCATGCAGGTCTTCTTCGACGACCTCGCCCTGCCCCACCTCATCCGCACGCAACTGGCCGAAGTGCCCGAGTGGAAAAGCCATCGCGCCGGCTTCAAGAGCGACGGCAACCCGAGCAGCCTCCATGTGGTGCGTTCGATGCGGGGCGCACTGGCACGGCGCATTGCGCTGGGTGGGGAGGACCGTGTCGCGCTGATGCGCATGCAGACCGAACTGCTGCAACTGCGCGCCGAACCCGGTGCGAACGAGCCGCCGCTGGCCGACCGCATCGCCGATCTGGAAGCGCAGATCGTCGAGCTGCGCCGCACCGCCAAGCACATCCCCTACATCGACCCGATCGACCTGCGCTACCGCAACCGCGTACGGGTGCCGGTGCCCAGCGCCAAGGCGGTGATGTTCTGCCTGATGGACGTGTCGGGTTCGATGGACGAGGCGCGCAAGGACATGTCCAAGCGCTTTTTCATGCTGCTGTACCTGTTCCTCACGCGGCACTACGAGAAGATCGACCTGGTCTTTCTGCGGCACCACACGCAGGCGCAGGAAGTGACCGAAGAAGAGTTCTTTCATGCCACCGAGACCGGCGGTACCGTGGTGTCGAGCGCGCTGGTGCTCATGGACGAGATCATCCGTGCGCGCTACCCCAGCGGTGAATGGAACATCTACGGCGCGCAGGCCAGCGACGGCGACAACTGGCACCAGGACAGCGGCCGCTGCCGCCAGATGCTGGACGAATCGATTTTGCCGATGGTGCGCTACTACGCCTATGTGCAGGTGGCCGACGCAGAGCAGAACCTCTGGCAGGAGTACGCGCAGCTCCAAGGCATCCGCCCCAACTTCGCGATGCGCAAGGTGGCGAGCGCGCAAGACATCTACCCGGTGTTTCGTGAACTGTTCAAGAAGGAAGGAGCGCCCGCATGAGCGAGACGAGCGAACTGCCGGTGACATCCTCCCCGGGCCGCGCTACCGAGCCGCTGCCGAGCCCGTCGGACTGGACCTTCGACCTGATCGAGACCTACCACCAGGAGATTCGCAAGACGGCCGAGTCCTTCAAGCTCGACACCTACCCGATCCAGCTGGAGATCATCACCGCCGAGCAGATGATGGACGCCTACGCCAGCGTCGGCATGCCGGTGATCTACCGCCACTGGTCGTACGGCAAGCAGTTCATCTCGACCGAGAAGAACTACCGGCGCGGCGCCATGGGCCTGGCCTACGAGATCGTCATCAACTCCGACCCCTGCATCGCCTACCTCATGGAAGAGAACACCATGGCGATGCAGGCGCTGGTGATCGCCCATGCGGCCTACGGGCACAACAGCTTCTTCAAGGGCAACTACCTGTTTCGCATGTGGACCGATGCGTCGTCGATCATCGACTACCTGGTCTACGCGCGGAACTACATCAACGAGTGCGAGGAACGCCACGGTGTCGACGCCGTCGAGGAACTGCTCGACTCCTGCCACGCCTTGATGAACTACGGTGTCGACCGCTACCGTCGGCCGCAGAAACGTTCGCTCGCGCAGGAGATCAGCCAGCGCGCCGAACGCGAGCACCATCTGCAGCAGCAGGTCAACGACCTCTGGCGCACCCTGCCCCGGCGCGCCGAGGCGGCGGCCGGTGCCGATGCCACGCGCCGCTTCCCAGCCGAGCCGCAGGAGAACCTGCTGTACTTCATCGAGAAGAACGCGGCCCTGCTGGAACCGTGGCAGCGGGAAGTGGTGCGCATCGTGCGCAAGGTGGCGCAGTACTTCTACCCGCAGCGCCAGACGCAGGTGATGAACGAGGGCTGGGCCACCTTCTGGCACTACACCCTGCTCAACACCATGTACGACAAGGGCCAGCTGGCCGACGGCTTCATGATCGAGTGGCTGCGCTCCCACACCAGCGTGGTGTACCAGCCGCCGGTGGGCCACCGCGCTTACAGCGGCATCAACCCCTACGCGCTGGGCTTCGCGATGTTCACGGAGCTGCGCCGCATCTGCGAGAAGCCGACCGAGGAAGACCGCCGCTGGTTCCCCGACTACGCGGGCACCGACTGGCTCACGACGCTCGACCATGCGATGCGCAACTACAAGGACGAGAGCTTCGTCGGCCAGTTCCTGAGCCCCAAGACGATGCGCGACTTCCGCCTCTTCGCGGTGCGCGACCACGCCGACGACCCCGAACTCGAGATCGCGGCGATCCACGACGACAACGGCTACCAGGCGCTGCGCGAATCGCTCTCGCGCCAGTACGACATCGGCAGCCGCGAGCCGGACATCCAGGTGTGGAACGTCGACATGCGCGGAGACCGCTCGCTCACGCTGCGCCATGTGCAGCGCAACGGCCAGCCGCTGCGCGACGACACGCACGAGGTGCTCAAGCACGTGACCCGGTTGTGGGGCTTCGACGTGCGGCTCGAGAGCGTCGATCCACAGGGCCGCGTGACCTTGCGCGAAACGGCTTCGGCCCCGCGCAACCGCTGAACATGCATCTCAGCGCGGCAGCGTGAGCGCCTTGCGAGCGGCCAGGGCGGCGTCTCGCGCGCTGCAGCCTTCGATGTGGTCGTTGACCAGGCCCATCGCCTGCATGAAGGCGTAGACGGTGGTCGGCCCGACGAAACTCCAGCCACGCTTCTTCAGGTCCTTCGACATCGCGATCGATTCGGCGGTGGTAGTGAAGGCGCGCAGCGCGGCGAGCGTCGCCTTCTTCGGGCGCGACGACGCCGACGGTTCGAAGCGCCAGGTGTAGGCCGCCAGCGAACCGAATTCCTCGCGGAGCGCCAGCACGCGCTTCGCGTTGTTGATCGTCGATTCGATCTTGCCGCGGTGGCGCACGATGCCGGCATCGGCCAGCAGGCGTGCGATGTCGGCTTCGCCGAAACGAGAGACCTGCTCCGCCTCGAAGTTGGCGAAGCCGCGCCGGAAGTTCTCGCGCTTGTTCAGGATGGTGAGCCAGCTCAGCCCGGCCTGGAAGCCTTCGAGGCAGAGCTTCTCGAACAGCCGGCGTTCGTCGGTCACGGGGAAGCCCCATTCCTGGTCGTGGTAGTGCTGGTACGCCGGCGTGGCCTCGCACCAGCGGCAGCGCGTCGCGCCGTCGGCACCGCGGAACAGGCCGTCCGCCAGCGGCTTTTCTTTGCTCGAAGGCACGCTGCCGTCCTCAGTCGGCCGCGTTCAACTGCACCAGTGCATCCATGGCGAGCGGGTAGCCCTTCACGCCGAGCCCGACGATGATGCCGCGCGCCACCGGCGAAATGAAGGAATGGTGGCGGAAGCTCTCGCGCGCATGGACGTTCGAGATGTGCAGTTCGATGACCGGCACGCTGGCGCCCTTGATGGCGTCGTGCAGCGCGACCGACGTGTGGGTATAGGCGCCGGCGTTCAGCACCACGCCCACCATGCGGCCGGCGGTCACCTCTCGCCCGGCTTCGTGCAGCCAGTCGACCAGCGCGCCCTCGTGGTTGGTCTGCCGGCATTCGACCGCCACGCCCAGCCGCGCACCGGCGTCGGCGCACAGGCGCTCGACATCGGCCAGCGTGTCGCTGCCGTACTGCGCCGGCTCGCGCGTGCCGAGGAGATTGAGATTGGGGCCGTTGAGGACGAGGATCTTTTTCATGGGCGGGCACCGATGGCTGCAAGGGATGCGGCGGCCATTATGTGCGCCCGACGGCGCCCTTCGGCCGCTCAGGCCGGCTGCGGCATCAGGGCGACGATCGTCTGCGGTTCCCGGCGCAGCGTGTCGATAGCGCAAGAGCCCAGGAGCCCACCTTCGAACCGGATGTCCACCCGCAGGAAATAGTGACCCAGCGACGCCGCCGCATCGAACAGGCAGCGCTCGATGGTGTCGAAGGCCGCGCCGCCATCCACGCCGTCGGTGCCCCGGGCGCTGATGCAGTAGGTGAAGCCGGTCGGCTCGTGGCGGCGGATATCGATCAAGGGCTTCATGCGGTCGGGAGGAATGCGGACGTGACACAGTCGCGTGGTGCGCGAGCCCGATGTTCGCCACCTTGTGCTCGAAGGTAAATAGTCCTTTTGGACCGGGCGAGTTCGCGCAGAATCGCCCGCACGCCCTCCACCTCGGGCGCTCGGCCAGCGCCGCTGTCTCGCAGCCACCCGCCGCTGATTCTTTAGTTCTCTTTCGGACCGTCGCCAGCGCCATGCTGCCCGCCAGAATTCTGCTGATCGATGACCACGCGCTGTTCCGGTGTGGACTGCACATGGTGCTGGCCGCAGGCATTCCCGGACTCGAAGTGGCGGAGGCGGCCTCGCTGGAGGACGCCATGCACTGCACGATGGCAACGCCCACCTTGGTGTTGCTCGACGTGCATCTGCACGGCCTCAACGGCATCGAAGGCATCGCATTGGTCAAGCGCAAGTGGCCGGACGCGGCGGTGATCATGCTGTCGTCGCAGGCGGAGCCGCACATGGTCGCGCTGGCGCTCGAACGCGGGGCCACCACGTTCGTCTCGAAGGCGGCGACGGCCGACACCATCCTCGAGGTCATTGACCGTGTCCGCCGCGGGCTGGTCCCATCGCCGACGCCGGGCGCCGCGCTCTCCACCCCCGCCCCGGTCGATGCCGATGCCCAGCGCCTGACACCGCGCCAGTGCGAGGTCCTCAACCTGATGTGCCAGGGCCTGTCGAACAAGCTCATCGGACGGCGGCTGAACCTGTCGGAGAACACGGTGCGCGGGCATGTGCAGGCAGTGCTCGCGGCGCTGCAGGTGTCGAGCCGGTCCGAGGCGAGCTTTGCCGCCCGCCAACGCGGTCTGGTCGCGTGATGGCGCTGAGGCGCTGGCTGGCCGACGACCGGACGCTGACCGAGCAGCTGCGGCTGCAACTGGGCCACGTGGGCAGTTCGGTGGTGCCGACGCTCCTGCTCGCACCGCTGCTGGTCTGGACGCTGGCCAACGCGCGCAACGCGACATGGCTCACCGCGTGGTGCGCGGCGATCGTCGGGATCAAGCTCTTCTACGCCTGGGACGCGGAGCGCACGCTGCGCATCGACCTGGCCACCACGCATCCGCATCGCGTGGTGGCGCGGCAAATGGTGCTGAACGCCATCGACGCGGTGGCCTGGGGCGCGCTCGCCTGGGTCACCCTCGACGACAGCAGCGTGGCGGGCAGCATCCTGGTGGTGGCCGTGCTCGCCGGCGTGGCGGGCAGCTCGATGGCGTCGCTGGCGCCCGTGCTGCCGGTGTTCATCGCGTTCGCGCTCTTCGAATTCGCCACCGTCGGCACCAAACTCTGGCTGCTCGGCAACCCGGCCTACCACGCGCTGGGCATCGCGGGTGCGCTGTACATCGCGACGCTGATGGGCCAGGCACGCAGCAGCGCGCGGGCCGCACGCGCAGCCATCGACCTGCGCTTCGAGAACCTCGGGCTGATCGAGCAGTTGCATGCCAGTTCCGCGGAGGCGCAGGCGGCCCGGCTGCAGGCCGAACAGGCCAGCCTGGCCAAGTCACGCTTCCTCGCCGCCGCCAGCCACGACCTGCGCCAGCCAATCCATGCACAAGGGCTGTTCCTCGAAGTACTGGCGCGCACGCGATTGAGCACCACCCAGTACGACGCGCTCGCCAATGCGCGCGCCACCTGGCAGGCGTCGGCCGAGATGCTGGACACCCTGCTCGACTTCTCGCGCATCGAGGCGGGGGTGGTCGAGCCGCACGTCCAGCCCTTCCACCTGCAGCCGCTGCTCAACAAGATCGAGAACGAGCTGGCACCTCAGGCCGACGCCAAGGACATCGTCTACCGATCGATCGACACCGAAATGGTGGTGGTTTCCGACCCGGCACTGGTTGCCCTGGTCTTGCGCAACCTGGTCACCAACGCGATCCGCTACACGGCGCGCGGCGGCGTGCTCGTCGCCTGCCGGCGGCGAGGGGGCCAGGCGGTTCTGGAAGTGTGGGACACGGGCATCGGCATCGACCCGTCGCAGCAACAGGCCGTATTCCGCGAGTTCCACCAGTTGGGCAATGCCGAGCGCGACCGACGCAAAGGCCTCGGGCTCGGCCTGGCGATCGCGCAAGGCCTGGCGCGCACGCTGAAGCAGGAGCTCACGCTGTCGTCGCGGCCGGGGCGCGGCAGCGTGTTCCGACTCAGCCTGCCGATTGCGCCGCCCGGGACCCTGGCGCGCCGGCCGGCCGCCGAACCGGTGGCTGCGCAGGTCTTCGACGTACGGGTGCTGGTCATCGACGACGACGAAGCCGTCCGTACCGGCATGCAGCAGTTGCTCACAGCCTGGGGCTGCGAGTGCGACGTGGCCGATTCCATCGAGGACGCGCTGGCACTGGCGCGCCGACGCACGCCCGACGTGGTCATCAGCGACTACCGGCTGCGCGGGCAGCAGACCGGCGCCGAAGCCATCGCGGCCCTGCGCGCCGAACATGGCAGCACATTGCCCGCGTTGCTCGTCACCGGCGACACCGCCCCGCAACGGCTGCGCGAGGCGCGTGCCAGCGGCGTGCCGTTGCTGCACAAACCGGTGGTACCGGCCCAACTGCATCACGGCCTGCAGTGCGTGTTGAAGCGCGTCGAACTCGATTCGAACTTCGCGCTGCTGAAGGATATGCACGCCCGCGCCGACGGAGCGGCGCGCTAGGGGCGTCGGCCGGCATGCGGACCGGGCGCCGGAACGACGCCGCGGGCCACCAGTCGATCGATGTCTGCCGGGCCGTAGCCGACGTCCTGCAGCACGCGCACCGCATCCGCATTGAACGGGCGCGGATCGGAGGCGGGCGCACCCGGCGTGGCATGCAGCCGCACCGGCAGTCCGATGCCACCGTATCGCTCGCGCGCCACCCGCATCCGGCGGTGTGCCGCATGCGGTTGTGCAAAGGCCTCCGACACCGAATGCACCGGTGCCGCAGGAACGCCCGCGCGCATCAGCGCGTCGCACAGCGCCCGGCGCTCCGACGAACCGATGGCACGCTCGATCTCCTCGCGCAGCACCTGCCGGTGCGCGATACGCAGCGCGTTGTCGCGAAAACGCGCGTCCGTCGCGAGGCCGGGCCGGTCGACCGCGGCGCAGAAGCGCTCGAATTGCCCCCGGTTCATGATGCCGAGGAAGATGTCGCCATCGCCGCAACGAAAGCGGTCGTAGGGCGCGATGTTCGGGTGCGCACTACCGAGCAGGCCGGGCTCCTGGTCCGATAGAAAGTAGTTGGCCGCATGCGGCACCAGCAGGCTCAACGCTGCATCGAACAGCGTCGCCTCGACCGACTGTCCCTGGCCCGAGGCATGCCGACTGTGCAGCGCCATCAGGATCGCGGACAACGCGGTGTAGGCCGTCAGGTGGTCGACGATCGGCACGCCGATGCGCGTCGGCCCGCTGGCCGGATCGCCATTGATGCTCATGAGGCCGCACATGGCCTGCAGCACCGCGTCGTAGCCTGGCATGCCGCCCAAGGGGCCGTCGGCGCCGAAGCCGCTGATGCTGCAATGAATCAGCCGGGGGAAGCGTCGCCGCATCCAACCCTCGTACGACACGCCCCATTTCTCGAGCGTGCCGGGCAGGAAGTTCTCGATCAGCACGTCGGCATCGGCGAGCAGCCGTTCGAGCACCTCTCGCCCTTCGGCCTTGGACAGGTCGAGAGCGATGCACTGCTTGCCACGGTTGACCGCGCCGAAATAGGCGGCGTCGCCTTCGCAGTCGAAGGGTGGCCCCAGGGTGCGGGTGTCGTCGCCGGTGGGCGGCTCGACCTTGACCACCGTCGCACCATGGTCTGCCAGCATCTGCGCGCACAGCGGCCCGGCCAGCACGCGCGACAGATCGACCACCCGAACGCCGGCGAGGGCTCCACGCATGGCTAGCCGCGGCTCGGCAGTTCGACCACGCCGGACCCGAGCACGGACAGCTCGTCGTCCTGGTTGCGAGCCTCCTGCTCGATCTCGACCAGGTGCTTGCCATCCTCGATGTACTTGCGCTTGACGTGGCCCTTGATGAAGAGCATGTCGCCTTCCGGGTTGTGACGCCGGATCTTGCAGTTCGCCTTGCGCAGGAAGCCGTCGTCACCCATCCAGTTGGTCAGATGGTGCGTCAGCCACGAGGTGCGTTCCGGGCCGTAGTCGTAAGCGCCGGGAGCACCCACTTCCAGCGCGAAATCTTCCTCCCAGTGCACGCGCTCGGGCACGTCCGGAATACCGAAGCGGTTCGTGATGCCGACGCCGGGATGCGCGTCGATCAGTCGCCAGGCCAGCTTGTTGGCGCGGATGTACAGCCCACCCCAGCCCTGCGCATAGGCGATGAAACCAGTGACCGTCATCGGGCCCTTGAACATCACCGGCAGGGCTTGGCCCTCCTCGACGTCTTCCCAGTAACGAGGCGTCGCGCCGCGCACTTCCTCTTCGCGGTACAGCTTGTAGGCCTCGCCAATCTCTTCGGGCGTGTAGCGCCGGGGTCCGCGCTCCCGCGCCTCCTTGTACTTGGTGCCCTGCTCGCGGGCATGGTCGCGTTCGGTGCGGAAGCACCAGCTGTCGGCCTCCGACACCTTGTCGCCCTTCTGGTTGTAGAAGTCGACGTGGTAGATCTGCTGGACGGCACGCCCCGCGAATCGGGTCTCGTGCTCGACCAGTTCCTTCAGGTAGGCCTCGGTGCGGATCTCGTCATTGCGAAGAACGGGCTGGTGCCAGGTCCAGTCGGCACCGGACCACATCGCGTGCACGCCGGGCAGGCCACCGACGTAGCCGGACACGATGCGGCTGGTCGAGAACAGGAAACTCGGCAGCGCCACGATGCCGCCGTACTTGGTCTTGGCCGCGTAGGCCGGATCGCACCACAGCGGGTTGTCGTCGCCGATGCCGTGCGCGTAGTGGCGAATGTTGTCGCGCGTGGCCTCGTGGCACCACGGCTCCAGCGTGTTCTCGATCTTCTGGCCGATCCGCTCGCGCAGTTCGTCCAGGCCCCGCTCGGTGATCTTGGGAAATGTTCTTTCGTTTTGTTCGGACATCGATGTCTCCTGGTGGTGGTGATAGGGGTTGAAGGGGTTGAAAGGGGTCAGACGCTCGCGGTCTTGGGTTCCCGGTCGCGCAACACCTTGCGATGGACCTTGCCCGCGGGCGTCTTGGGCAGGTCGGTCACGAAGACGACGTGCCGCGGGTACTCGTGCTGGCTCAATCGGCTGCGCACGAGATCCTGGATTTCCTTGGTGAAGGCGTCACTGCCTTCGCGCTGCGTGACGACGAAGGCCTTCACCACCTGACCGCGGAGCTCGTCGGCCACGCCGATGGCGGCCGCTTCCTGCACGTCGGGGTGCTTGAGCACGGCGTCTTCGATCTCCACCGCACTCATGGTCCAGCCGGCGGAGATGATCACGTCGTCGGCGCGCCCTGCGTGATAGAAGTAGCCGTCGGCGTCGACCTTGCCGAGGTCCTTGGTGGGCACCCAGACGCCGCCGCGCCAGACCTTCAGTTCGCCGACCACGCCCGGGGGGCAGGTCTTGCCGTCGGCATCCTGGACGTCCACGCGGCCCCCCGGGATCGGCTTTCCGAGCGAACCGTGCTTCACCTGGAAGTCCTCGGCACCGGGGTAGTTCACCAGGATCACGCCGATCTCGGTTGTGCCGTACATGCTGCAGACGGGGCGCCCGAAGGTGGCCTTGACGAAGTCCTCGGTCTCACTGTCCATCGGCTCGCCGGTGAAGGACACTTTCTCGAGGTAGTACTTGTACTTCGACGACGCCCCCGAGTTGCGCATCATTCGGAAGTGCGTCGCCGCCGCCGAGATGGTGTTGAAGCGGCCATGCTGCAGTGCCTTCAGCAGGCGGGCTGAATCGAACTTTCCAGAATAGGCGCCGATGGTCACGCCCAGCGCCAGCGGCGCCAGCGTGCCATGCCACAGCCCGTGCCCCCAGGCCGGTGACGACGGGCAGAAGAAGCGGTCGCCCGGGCGGATGCCCGTGCCGTACAGCGCCGCGAGCATCAGCGTCACCAGGGCGCGCTGCTTGTGCTTGACGGCGGCCGGCAACTCGCGCGTGGTGCCGGAGGTGTACTGGAAGATCGCGTCGTCTTCCGCACGGGTCTTGACCTCGAAGGTGTCGGAAAAGGGGCTCAGTGTTTGCACGAATCCTTCGTCGGCCACCAGCACTTCGACGCCGTCGATGCCTACCGAGACCGACGCCTTCTCGGCATTGGTCACCAGGATCTTCGGCTTGCAGTCCTCGACACGCAACCGGATGCCGTCCGGCCCGAAGAGCGTGAAGAGCGGCACTGCGATCGCGCCCGTCTTGATCGCGCCGAAGATGGCCACGTAGAAGGCCAGCGAAGGTTCGAGCATGACCGCGACACGGTCGCCGGGCCGGATGCCGCGCGCCACCAGCAGGTGGGCGAAGCGGCTCGACAGGCGCGACAGGGTCTTGAAGGTGATCACCTCTTCGCTGCCGTTCGCGTAGGCCACCACGATCGCCACCCTGTCGCCGAGCGCATGCCGGTCGACGCATTCGTGCGCGATGTTGAAGGCTTGGCGGTCGCCATCGAAAAGTTCCCAGAGCTTCTCCGGTGAGCAGTGTTTCTGCGCATCCGCGAACGAGGTGTAGTCGGTGAGTTTTTTCATCGGGTCCATGGCGTCTTGGCGATGAACGAACTATGCGACTTGTGCTTTATTATTGTCAAATGCATCTTGTATTTGTACATAGACAATTGTTAAATTGATCCCGGCCTGGGCTCGTTCCTAGAATCCGAGGCTCCTCCCCTGCCCGATCCTGGCCATGAACAACACGACCGATCTCTGCACCCGCCTGCGCGAAGGTGGATGGAAGCCACTCAGAGGAGCGGGCCGGTTCATGGCACTCGCCGGCCCGCTCTGGGCGGCGCGAGAGGGGGACGGATGGGCCTACGGCGTGGTGTCGACCGACGACCATCTGAACCCGGCAGGGGTGGTTCACGGCGGACTGCTCGCAACGCTGATCGATCACGCGCTGAGCACGCTCGCATGGGAAGCCGCAGGCCGCGCACCCTGCGTGACGGTGCAGCTCGACACGCACTTTCTCGCGTCCGTGCCGCCGGGCGTCCTGATCGAGGCGCGCGGACGGGTGGTGCGTCGCACGTCCAGCCTCCTCTTCATGCACGGCGCGCTGAGCGTGACCGGCAGTGACGTCCTGGCGGCCCAGGCGGTCATGAAGATGCAGGCGGCGAGACCCACGGCATCACGGAACGCGCTGCCATAGCGGCCAGGAACGGCGCTAACGCATTTGTCCTAATACAAATCCATGCTGTATTTGACAATGATAACTGCGACTTTCATACTCGAAACGAAGCTGTTCGGGATGACTTGAAGTTCCTGCATCGTGGATGCAAGGCGCCACGAACGGCGGCGAAGCCGGTGAACGCGGGGACCCATCGCCAGGGCCCGGGCTTGGCCATCGATGCCTTCAACAGGAGACAACAATGAGATTCTGGAAACTGCTCTTCACAGGATGCGTGCTGGCCTGCGCCTCACACGGATCGCTCGCGCAGGCCTACCCTGACAAGCCGATACGAATCATCGTGGCCTACCCTGCCGGGCAAGGCACCGACATCGCGGCGCGCTATCTCGGCAACCAGCTGTCGAAAGACCTGGGGCAGCCCGTTGTCATCGACAACCGGCCCGGCGCTGGCGGCAACCTGGGGACCGAACTCGCAGCCGACGCACCGGCCGACGGGTACACGCTCACCATGGGCACCAACGCCACGCACGTGGTGAACCAGTACCTCTACGCCGGAATGCGGCTGAAGCCCGAGACGGACTTCGAACCGATCGTTCTGGTCGGCAGCTTTCCGATGGTGCTGGCCGTCAACCCGAAGTCGTCGATGCAGTCGCTCGACGATCTGGTGGGCGCCGTCAAGCGCGACCCGCGCGCAGCCGACATCGCCACACCGAGCACGTCGGCGCGCCTGGTGGTCGAGCTGTTGAAGGAGCGTTCGAACCTGAAGCTCTTCCACGTGCCCTACAAGGGTTCGGGTGTCGCCATGACCGACGTGCTCGGCGGCCGTCTGCCGCTGGTCATCGACACGCCGACCGCGTTGCGCGCGCAGTTGGGTGCAGGCCACGTCCGCGCCTTGGCGGTCACGTCTGCCAAGCCGAGCGCCCTGGTGCCTGGTGTCAAGCCGGTCGCTGACCAGGGTTTCCCGGGCTTCGAGGTCGTCGCGTGGAATGCCCTCTTTGCACCTCGCGCGACGCCCGGGCCGATCCTTGACAAGCTCAACGCGGCGATGAACAGGATTCTCAGCCGCGCCGAGACGAAGCAGCAACTTCTCGAGTACGGCTTCGACCCGGGCGGCGGCACGCGCCAGCAACTCACCGACTTCGCGCAGACCGAGCGCAGGAAGTGGGAGCCGCTCATCAAGGCATCGGGGCTGAAGGCGGACTAGGCCGATGCCCGCGCGCGCAGACCCATTCGCGGGCATCGGGAGCACCTGGGCGAGCCTCGTTCACCGCCCACCATCTGGGATAAGCTTGCGGCCGCCGACCGCACGCTCCATGAAGTCCAGCCCCTCTCCCACCGCGAAGCCCGCCAAGGCGCAGCCCTCGACAAAGAAGCCGGTGCGGGTCCGGCCCGTTCCCGGCGTGACGCGCGCCGTCGCCATCCTCCGGCTGCTCGGTCGCTCGTCGCAGGCCATGGGCGTGAAGGCCATTGCCGACGAACTCGCCCTGGTCCCCAGCACCTGCCTGCATATCCTGCGCGCGCTGGTCGCTGAAGAGCTCGTCAAGATCGACAGCGACACCAAGCGCTACTCGCTGGGCACCGGCATGCTGAGTCTGGCGCGCAGCGCCATCGAGAGCAGCGGCTTCGCCAGCCTCGCGCAGCCCGTGCTCGACGTGCTGGCGAATGACTGGAACGTGACGATGATCGGCGTCGAGACACCCGACATCGACCACATGGTGGTGCTGGCCCTGTCGCGTTCGCGCGCGCCCTTCCGCCTGCATGTGGATGTCGGCAGCCGCTTCCCGGCGCTGGTGAGCGCCACCGGGCGCCTGGTCGCGGCCTTCAGCGACGAGCCGTGGCCGCAGATCGAGAAGCGCTTCAAGTCGCTGCGCTGGGACAAGCCGATCGACCTCGCCACCTGGAAGCGCGAGGTCGAACTCGTCCGCAAGCGCGGCTTCAGCATCGACCGCGGCAACTACATGAACGGCGTGACGGTGATCGCGGTGCCGCTGCTCGACGCGTCGCACCGGGTGAGCCACACGCTGGTCGCCACCGGGCTCTCCGACAACCTGGTCGGCAGCGCCACCATGGACCTGGCCAAGGCCATGAAGAAAGAGGCCGACGGCCTCTCGGCCCTGCTGCCCTCGCGCCGATGACGACCGAACCGGAACTCGTGCTGCGCCTCATCCCGATGCCGTCGGACACCTACCTGGGCGACCAGATCGCCGGCGGATGGATGCTGGCGAAGATGGATTCCGCCGGGAGCGTACTTCCGATGCGCGCGGCGCGCGGTCGCGTGGTGCTGGTCGCCATCGAGAAGCTGGCCTTCAGCCATCCGGTCAAGGCCGGCGACCTGGTGTCCTTCTTCGCGCAGGTGGTGCACGTCGGGCGGACGTCCATCAGCGTCCATGTGCGGGCCCTGACCGAGCGCCGCGGCAGCGAGGGCGTGACCACGCCGGTGACCGACGCCACGCTGGTCTACGTCGCCATCGACGACCAGGGCGCGCCGCGCCCGGTCACCGCCTGAGGTCGCAGCGTCCGTCGGGTGCGGCAGGGGCAAGACGGCGACGCCGCGGCCGCGCGATGCGAACCGTTTTAAGCTTGGGGGTCCGCGGTCGAACCGCCACCCCTTTCCTCAAGGACCTCCGCATGAAAACCAAAGCCGCCGTCGCCTGGCAGTCGGGCCAACCCCTGACCATCGAAACCGTCGACCTCGAAGGGCCGAAGTTCGGCGAAGTGCTGGTCGAGATCAAGGCCACCGGCATCTGCCACACCGACTACTACACCCTCTCGGGCGCCGACCCGGAGGGCATCTTCCCGGCCATCCTCGGCCATGAAGGTGCGGGCATCGTGGTCGACGTGGGCCCGGGCGTGACCACGCTCAAGAAGGGCGACCACGTCATTCCGCTCTACACACCGGAATGCCGCCAGTGCAAGTTCTGCCTGTCGCGCAAGACCAACCTCTGCCAGCTCATTCGCGGCACGCAGGGCAAGGGCTTGATGCCCGACGCCACCAGCCGCTTCAGCATGGACGGCAAGCCCATCTTCCATTACATGGGCACCTCGACCTTCAGCAACTACACGGTTGCCCCGGAGATTTCGCTGGCCAAGATCCGTGAAGACGCGCCCTTCGACAAGGTCTGCTACATCGGCTGCGGCGTGACCACCGGCATCGGCGCCGTGATCTTCACCGCCAAGGTCGAAGCCGGCGCCAACGTGGTGGTGTTCGGCCTGGGCGGCATCGGCCTGAACGTGATCCAGGGTGCCAAGATGGTGGGCGCCGACAAGATCATCGGCGTCGACCTGAACCCGGCACGCGAGGCGATGGCCCGAAAGTTCGGCATGACGCACTTCCTCAACCCGAAGGACATCGGGGCGGCCGGCGGCAACATCGTCGACGCGATCGTGCAGCTGACCGACGGCGGCGCCGACTACAGCTTCGAGTGCATCGGCAACACCAAGGTGATGCGCCAGGCGCTCGAATGCACGCACAAGGGCTGGGGCCGCAGCATCATCATCGGCGTGGCCGAGGCCGGTGCCGAGATCAGCACCCGACCATTCCAGCTGGTCACCGGCCGCCACTGGGAAGGCTCGGCCTTCGGTGGCGCGCGCGGCCGCACCGACGTGCCGAAGATCGTCGACTGGTACATGGAGAACAAGATCAACATCCACGACCTGATCACGCACACCATGCCGCTCGAAGACATCAACAAGGGCTTCGATCTGATGAAGCGCGGCGAGTCGATCCGCGGCGTGGTCCTGTATGACTGAAGCGATGCTCGGCCCGCTGCGCCGCGTGCGCGCCGGCGTGCTGGACATCGCCTTCCATGAGAGCGGGCCCGAGGGCGGGCCGCCCGCCGTGCTGCTGCACGGCTTTCCGTACGACGTGCACGCCTATGCCGAGGTGGTGCCGATCCTCGCGGACGCAGGCTGCCGCGTGGTCGTGCCCTACCTGCGCGGCTTCGGCCCGACCCAGTTCGTCGATGCGGCCACGCCACGCTCGGGCGAGCAGGCGGCGCTGGCTGCCGACCTGCGCGCGCTGCTCGATGCGTTGGCGATTCCGAAGGCCGTGATGGCCGGCTACGACTGGGGCGGCACGGCCGCCTGCGTGGCTGCGGCGCTGTGGCCCGAGCGCTGCACCGGGCTCGTGTCCTTCAACAGCTACAAGGTGCAGGCGATCGCGCATGCCGATGAACCCGCGCCGCCGGAGAACGAGTTCCGCTACTGGTACCAGTGGTACTTCCACACCGAGCGCGGCCGCGCGGGCCTCACGCAGAACCGCCGCGACCTGTGCCGGCTGCTGTGGCGGCTGTGGTCGCCAACCTGGGCGTTCGACGACGCCACCTGGGAACGCACTGCACCCGCCTTCGACAACCAGGATTTCGTCGACATCGTGATTCACTCGTACCGGCACCGCTACGGCAAGGCCGCTGGCGACCCGGCCTATGCCGACCTGCAAGCGGCCCTCGACCAGATGCCCGAGATCCGCGTGCCGTCGATGACCTTCGACGGTGCCGAGGACGGCGTGATGTCGCCCGCGGGCACGGCCGACCAGGGCCACCACTTCACCGGCCCGCGCACGCACCACACGCTGCCCGGCGTGGGCCACAACATGCCGCAGGAAGCACCCCGTGTGTTCGCCGACGCGGTGCTCGAACTCATTTCCCCGCATCGCCCATGACCGAATCCCCCAAGACCCTGTCCGAACACCGCTGCTTCGGCGGCACGCAGACCTTCCACGAGCACGCGTCGGGCGAGATCGGCCTGCCGATGCGCTTTTCGGTGTTCCTGCCGCCCCAGGCCGCGGACGGCCCGGTACCGGCACTGATTTACCTGGCGGGGCTCACCTGCAACGAAGAGACCTTCATGGTGAAGGCCGGCGCGCAGCGCCTGGCGGCCGACCTCGGCCTCGCGCTCGTCGCGCCCGACACCAGCCCGCGCGGCGCGAACGTGCCCGGCGAATCGGAGAGCTGGGACTTCGGCGTGGGCGCCGGCTTCTACCTCGATGCGACCGAGGCGCCGTGGGCCGCGCACTGGCGCATGGAAAGCTATCTGATCGGCGAACTGCTGCCGCTGCTCGGCACCGCCTTCCCGATCGATCCGCAGCGCATCGGCCTGACCGGCCATTCGATGGGTGGCCACGGCGCACTCACGCTGGCGCTGCGGCACCCGGGCCTCTTCAAGTCGCTGTCGGCCTTCGCGCCGATCTGCGCGCCCACGCGCTGCCCGTGGGGCGAGAAGGCCTTCACCGGCTACCTGGGCGCGGACCGCACGCGCTGGATCGAACACGACGCCACGGTTCTCATGGAAAACCAGCCGGTCGCGCCCTACCCGGCCGGCATCCTGGTGGACCAAGGGCTGGGCGACAGATTCCTCGCCGAGCAACTGCACCCGCACCTGTTCGAAGCCGCCTGCCACGCCATCGGCCAGCCGCTGACGCTGCGCCGCCACGAGGGCTACGACCACGGCTATTACTTCATCCAGAGCTTCATGGCGGACCACCTCGTCCATCACGCCCAGCTGCTGAAGGGCTGAACGTGACGACCCGCGCATGAACACCGCCCCGCCGCCCCTGCCGACCCGCGAAGAGATCGCCGCCTTCGACGTCTTCCCCGGACTCACGCTGCAGGACATCGACGTGGTGACCACCGCGCTTCAGGCAGAGCGGGCACTCGCCGAGCTCGGCGCGCTGAACGTGGTCGGTTTCGACACCGAATCGAAACCTACCTTCCTCAAGAACGAGATCTCGACCGGGCCGCACACGGTGCAGTTCGCCTCGCTCGAGCGGGCCTGGGTCTTCCAGGTGCACGACCCGGTCTGCCGCGCGGCGGCCGCCCATCTGATCGCCTCGAGCGCGCTCGTCAAGGTCGGCTTCGGGCTGGCCGGCGACCGCACGCAGATTCGCCGCACACTGGGCGTCGAGCCGCAGGGCGTGGTCGACCTCGACACCGTCTTCAAGCGCCGCGGCTACCGCGATGCAGTCGGCGTGAAGTCGGCCATCGCGCTGCTGTTCGGCCAACAGTTCGTCAAGTCGCGCAAGCAGTCGACCTCCAACTGGGCGACGCATCGCCTGTCGGAAGGCCAGGTGCGCTACGCCGCCAACGACGCCTACGCGGCGATGTGCGTGATGGACAAGCTGGGCCTGGACGCGGCCCGGCTGGTGCCGATGCCGCTGTCGAGCTGACGCACCGGGCCCTACGGGGCACGCTCACTACAATCGCGCCCCTTCTCCCGCTTCCCGAAATCGCGCACCCATGGACATCGTCGTCAACGAAGAACTCAAGGCCTACATCGACCCGCTGACGCCGGACGAATACGAATCGCTGGAACGCAGCCTGCTGGCCGAGGGCTGTCGCGACGCGCTCGTGATGTGGGGCGACGTGCTGGTGGACGGCCACAACCGCTACGGCATCTGCCAGAAGCACGGGCTGCCCTTCCAGACCGTGCAGAACCCACGCTTTCGCAGCATCGCCGACGTGCACCTGTGGATGATCGATCAGCACCTGGGCCGACGCAGCGTGTCGGACTTCCAGCGCGGCGTGCTGGCCCTGCGCAAGCGCGAGATCGTCGCCGAGCGACGCGCCCGCGCGACGGCGCCCGCGACTGCCGGCGCCACCGCCGACGAAGGCCCGCCCTTCGACGTGGACGAGGCGCCGCCGGCACCGATGAACAGTCGCGAAGCGATCGCCAAGGCCGCGCGCCTGAGCAGCAGCCAGGTCGTGATGATCGAGAAGATCCAGAAGCAGGCGGCGCCGGAGCTGGTCGAGGCCGTGAAGGCCGGCACCATCTCGATCAACGCGGCGGCCGCCGTCGCCAGCCTCCCCACCGAGGAACAGCAGGCCGCGGTCATCGCCGGCAAGGACGAGCTCAAGCAGGCGGCCAAGCGGGTGCGCGATGCCAAACGCAAGCCACGTGAACCGTCGGCCGAGTCGGCCGATGACGCCGCGCCGTCCGACATGGAGAACGACGGCGACGAGGTGCAGGCGCTGCGCCGCCGCGTGACGGAACTCGAGGCCGAGAACGCGGCGCTGCGCCGTCAGGTGGCGGACCTGCTGGCCGGCTGAGGCCGGCGCGCGGTCTTCAGAACAAGCTGCCCTGCCCGCCCACGCCCGGCGGCCGGAAGGCCCCCAGGTCCAGCGCGATGCGCTGCCGGTTGAAGCCGATGCGGTTCGTCGCCTTCTCGAAGCGCTGGCGGATCAGGTCGGCCCACAGGCCGCTGCCCTTCATGCGGGTGGCGAAGTCAGCGTCGTAGTCCTTGCCGCCGCGCATCTCGCGGATGCGCGCCATGACCCGGTCGGCGCGCTGCGGGTAGTGCAGTTCGAGCCACTCCTTGAAGAGCGGCGCGACCTCCCAGGGCAGCCGCACCACCGTGTAGAAGGCGCAGCGCGCGCCGGCCTCCCAGGCGGCTTCGAGCACCTGCTCCATGTCCTCGGTAATGAACGGAATCTGCGGCGCGACGCTCACGCCCACCGGCACGCCCGCCTCGGCCAGCGTGCGGATGGTGCGCAGCCGCCGGTGCGGCGCGGCGGCGCGCGGCTCCAGCGTGCGGGCCAGGTCACCATCGAGCGTGGTGACGCTGACGTACACCGCGGCCATCCGGTCGGCCGCCATCGGGGCGAGCAGGTCCAGGTCAAGCTCGACCGCGCTCGACTTGGTCACGATGCCGAAAGGGTGGCGCGCCTCGCGCAGCACCTCGAGCACCGAGCGCGTCAGCCGCAGCTCACGTTCGATCGGCTGGTAGCAGTCGGTGGCGGTGCCGATGGCCAGATGGCTGGGCCGGTAGCTCTTGCGGGCCAACTCGGCGCGCAGCACCTCGGCGATGTTGCGCTTGGCGATCAGCTTGGTCTCGAAGTCCAGACCGGGCGACAGGTTGAGGTAGCTGTGCGTCGGCCGGGCAAAACAGTAAACGCAGCCGTGCTCACAGCCGCGGTACGGGTTGAGCGAACGGTCGAAGGGAATGTCGGGGGAGTCGTTCTCGCTCAGGACCGACTTCACGTCCTCGAAACGAACCTCGGTTTTCAGCGGCGAAAGGCCCTCGGCCGCATCGTCTTGCAGCGTGTTCCAGCCGTCGTCGAAGTCGTCGCGCACATCGCGCTCGAAGCGGTGCGCCAGCCGGCTGGCGGCGCCGCGGCCCTTGAGGGCCTGGAGAGGAATCAGGTGGTCGGCCATGGAGCTGTATTTAATTACAGTATCGCGCATCGCCTCCGACAAGCAAAGAAGAAACCCCGACTCAGCGTGACGCGGCGTCTCGTCCGCCCTGCCCGGCATGTCGGCCGCTGCCGAGCAAGGCACCGAAGGCACTGGTCCAGAAGCCGGGAACCGCGTCCCTGTCGACGGGTTGCCGCGCGATCGGCTGGGGCAGGCTCGGTTCCGCCAGCTGCGATTCGGCGAGTGGCACGCGCGCCGGCGGCACGTACACCGGGCCACCGCAGCGCGCCTCGCACTCCTGCATCTCGCGCGCAAGACGCATCATCCGGGCCGACGCCCCCGGCTCCCGGCGGCGCAATGCGACCAGGCCTTCCAGGTATTCCTTGGTCAGCGCTTCCCATCGGGAGAAGGCTGACCCCATCGGAATGGTGTCGTGTGGCATGTGAATCTCTCTTCCAGCGTCGTGTCCATCGGCTCGGCACCGTGCGTGATGCCTACAAAAGACTTATCGGCAGGGCAGGCCGACTCTTGAGGTCCGAAGAGCAAATTTCGACGCAAGGGCCGGGGAAATACCGGCAACGATCCGCAGCGACAGCGGATCTGGCCGATGCCCGTCAGTTCTTGGGCCGCCAGGCGCTCAGGAACTCGGCCGTCTTGTCGCGCGGTTGCCAGGTGACCACGACGGTTTCGATGTTGGGGCCCAACGCCGCCTTGTTCGTCTGCAGACCGGCGCGCACACCGTCGTCACAGGCCGTCAGGCACAGCGCCAACACCGTCAAACCGGCAGCCACAGTCCAGGCGTTTTTCACAACCACATCTCCGGTTCGGAAAGCCGCCACCCAGGCGACTTCGCATGCCGGTGATGTTAGTTGAAATGTTAACCTTTAGTACTCTTTTGTGTAATAAATGTTAACCACAAGTACTCATTTCGTGACCGCCACAGGAACCCGGTACGAACGGATGCGAACACGGACAGGCTAGAACTCGGCATCCAACTCGTCGATTTCGTCGGGCTCCTGCTTCGCCGCAGCCACCCATTCCTGCATGGCCGGCAACGCCATGACCCGCTTGCAGTACGCGGCGCATTCACGGTCCAGCGACACGTCGTAGCTCAGGAACCGAGTCACCACCGGCGCGTACATGGCATCGGCGATGCAGGGCTGCGCGCCGAACAGGAAAGGCCCGCCGTAGCGCTGGAGGCATTCGCGCCAGATGGCGACCACGCGGTCGATATCGGTCTGGGCGCGCGACCAGATCTTGAAGTTCGGGAAGTGCCCCTTGATGTTCATCGGCAGCGAGCCGCGCATGGCGCTGAAGCCCGAGTGCATCTCCCCGCAGATGGCGCGGCAGTGGGCGCGCGCCTTGGCGTCGGCCGGCAGCAGGCCGGCCTTGGGCTTGATCTCATGGAGGTACTCGCCGATGGCCAGCGTGTCCCAGACCAGCACCGCGCCGTGCTGCAGCGACGGCACCAGCATCGACGACGACAGCAGCAGCATCTCGGCCTTCATGGCCGGGTCGTCCGGCGAGATCACCTTCTCGCTGAAGTCCAGCCCTGCCAGCTTGCACATGAGCCAGCCGCGCAGCGACCAGGCACCGTAGTTCTTGCTGCTGATGGTGAGAACGGGTTTGGCCATGCGTGCTCCTGATTGCCCAAGCGTGGGGATGCAAGTGCAAGGCCTGTGCCACGACGGATGCCGACCACGCGCTGGCCCGCAAATTGCCTTCAGCCCGCGCATGCTGTACCGGGCCTACCAAAACCAGAGCGATCTGATGTCTCCCATGCGGCTCGCGGCGCAGTTCATGGGTCAAACCATGTGGGCTGGCGCCGGCCCCGACAGCGCCAGCCGCAAGATGGCCGCCGCCTTCGAGGTTTTCTCGCGCCTGCGGCTGACCCACACCCGGCCGGCCTACGGCATCGACCAGGTGCTGGTCGACGGTGAACCGGTGGCGGTGCACGAGGAAGTGACGCTGGTCGCCCCCTTCGGCACCCTCCGCCGTTTCCGCAAGGACACCAAGGCGGTGCATCCGCCCGTGCTGCTGGCGGCACCGTTGTCGGGCCATTTCGCCACGCTGCTGCGCGAAACGGTGCGCACGCTGCTGCGCGATCACGACGTCTACCTGACCGACTGGCACAACGCCCGCGACGTGCCGCTGCGCCATGGCGGCTTCAGCCTGGACGACTACACAGCCCAGCTCATTGCCTTCCTCGAAGCCATCGGGCCCGGCGCCCACCTGGTCGCCGTCTGCCAGCCCTGCGTGGCCGCGCTGGCCGCCACCGCGCTGATGGCCGAAGACGACAACCCCGCCGCGCCGAAGAGCCTGACGCTGATGGCCGGGCCGGTCGATTGCCGCGTCAACCCCAGCGGCGTGAACACGCTCGCCACCAGCAAGCCCATCGACTGGTTCCGCAAGAACCTCATCAGCCACGTGCCCTTCCCGCACGCCGGGATGATGCGGCGCGTGTACCCCGGCTTCCTGCAGCTGACGGCCTTCATGAGCATGAACCCGGAACGGCACAAGGAACAGTTCAAGAAGCTGTACCAGCATATCGTCGACGGCGAGACCGAGAAGGCAGAGACGATCCGCAATTTCTACGACGAGTACCTGGCGGTGAACGACCTGCCGGCCGAGTTCTACCTGGAGACCGTCGAGCGGGTCTTCCAGACCTACGACCTGCCACGCGGCGTGCTCACGGTGCACGGCCGCACCGTCAACCCAGCTGCCATCCGCAGGACCGCGCTGATCACCGTCGAGGGCGAGCGCGACGACATCTGCTCCGTGGGCCAGACGGTCGCTGCGCAAGACCTCTGCCCCAACATCCGCCCCTACCTCAAGACGCACCACCTGCAGGCCGGCGTGGGCCACTACGGCGTGTTCAGCGGCAGCAAGTGGAACGCGCAGATCTACCCACGGGTGCGCGAAGCGATCCACGCCGCGGCCGAGCTGCATTGAAGCTCGCGCCAGGGCGCCGCGTCGCACCCGGTGTAGCGCCTGTCTGACAGGACGAAGGGCGCTCGGCGGCCCGGAGCGTCAAGTGGGTGGCGTACGCTAAAGGCTTCAAGCCCGTAGTCGACGCGCCGGATTCTTCGGCGCAACAAGGAACGCACCCGTGCACATCGAACACTCTCGCCTCAGCGAGCATGACGTCTGGCTTTTCCGGGAAGGCACGCACGCGAAACTGCACGAGACGATGGGCTGCCACCTCCAGCCCGGCGGCGGCGCCACCTTCGCGGTCTGGGCCCCCAACGCGCGCGCCGTGTCGGTGATCGCCGACTGGAACGGCTGGGACGACAGCGTCATGCCGCTCGAGCCCCGACCCGACGGCAGCGGCGTGTGGGAAGGGTTCGACCCGCAAGCCACCCGCGGCGCGGTCTACAAGTACCGCATTTTCTCCGCGACCAACGGCAACGTTCTGGAGAAGGCCGACCCCTTCGCCTTCTATGCCGAGCCAGCGCCCGCCACCGGATCGCGCGTGTGGTCGCTCGAACACACCTGGAACGACGACGCCTGGATGGCCGCTCGCGGCCCCAAGAATGCGCTCGACGCGCCGATGTCGACCTACGAGTTGCATGCCGGCTCCTGGCAGCGGCAGGACGGCGAGATGCTCGGCTGGCGCGAGCTGGGCGAGCGCCTGGCCGACTACATGGTCGACATGGGCTTCACCCACGTCGAGCTGATGCCGGTGACCGAGCACCCCTTCTACGGCTCCTGGGGCTACCAGACCACCGGCTACTTCGCGCCGACCTCGCGTTACGGCACGCCGCAGGACTTCATGGCCTTCGTCGACCACATGCACCAGCGCGGCATCGGCGTGCTGCTGGACTGGGTGCCCTCGCACTTCCCGACGGATGCGCACGGGCTGGCCTTCTTCGACGGCACGCATCTCTACGAGCACGCGGACCCGCGCCAGGGCTTCCATCCGGAGTGGAACTCGAGCATCTTCAACTACGGCCGCAACGAGGTCCGCAGCTTCCTGATCTCGTCGGCGTTGTTCTGGTTGGAGCGCTACCACCTCGACGGTCTGCGGGTCGACGCGGTCGCCTCGATGCTCTACCTCGACTACGCGCGCAAGCAGGGCGAGTGGATCCCCAATGTGCATGGCGGCCGCGAGAACCTCGAGGCCATCGGCTTTTTGCGCGACCTGAACAAAGCGGTGTACCGCGAGCACCCCGACACCGTGTCGGTGGCCGAGGAATCGACCGCATGGCCGATGGTGTCGCGCCCGACCGACATGGGCGGCCTGGGCTTCGGCATGAAATGGAACATGGGCTGGATGCACGACACGTTGTCGTACTTCGCCAAGGACCCGATCCATCGGCGCCATCACCATCACCAGCTGACCTTCTCGCTGGTCTACGCCTTCAACGAGAACTTCGTCCTGCCGCTCTCGCACGACGAGGTCGTGCACGGCAAGGGCTCGCTCATCAACAAGATGCCGGGCGACCCGTGGCAACAGTTCGCCAACCTGCGCGCTTTGTTCGGCCTCATGTGGGCACACCCCGGCAAGAAGCTGCTCTTCATGGGCGGCGAATTCGGGCAGCGCCGCGAGTGGACGCACGACGGCGAACTCGAATGGTGGGTCACCGGCCAGGAAGGCCACGGCGGCCTGCAGCATTTCGTGCGCGAGCTCAACCGCGTGTACAAGGCCGAGCCCGCGCTGTACGAAGTCGACTTTTCGCCCGACGGCTTCGAGTGGGTGGAGACCGACGACGCGCAGAACAGCGTGTTCGCCTTTCTGCGCAAGGCGCGCAACGGCGACCCGGTGCTGGTGGTGTGCAACCTCACGCCGCTGCCCCGCACCAACTACCGCCTCGGCGTGCCGCTGGCCGGCATGTGGCGCGAACTGCTCAACAGCGACGCACGCGACTACGGCGGCGCCGGCTGGGGCAACATGGGCGCAGTCGAATCCGCGCCGCTGCCGGCGCACGGTCGCCCGCACTCGCTGACGCTGACGCTGCCCCCTCTTTCCACCCTGATCCTGAAGCTGGAGACCCATGCCTAAGAGCCCCTCGAAGAGCGCACCGAAAAGCACGACGACGCCCGCCGCGAAGCCATCGAAGGCCGCGAGCAGGCCGAGTGAAGACACCACCGCGGCCACGCCGGCCATCCCCGAGACGCAGACCGCCGCATTGATCTCGCGCCCGCACAGCCTGCCCAAGGAAGGCCGGATCCGCGCGGTGATCGACGCCGTGCTGCCCAACGTCGATGGCGGCCGCTTCGCGGTCAAGCGCATCGCGGGCGAGCCCTTCGAGGTCACGGCGCACTGCATCACGGACGGCCACGACGTGCTGCGCGCGGTGATCCAGTGGTGGCGCGAGGGCGACACCACGGTGCACGAAACGCCGCTCGCACTCGTCACCAATGACGTGTGGACAGGCAGTTTCACCCCGACGGTGCCGGGCCGCTACATCTACTCGGTGCTCGCCTGGGTCGATGGCTTCGCCTCCTGGCGCCATGAACTGACGCGCCGCGTGGACGACGCCGACATCCGCATCGCCGCGAAGGTAGGCGCCACCGAGGTCGCCGCGGCGGCCAAGCGCGCCACCGGCGACGATGCGGTCACGCTCGCGCGCCTGGCGACCGAACTCGACCGTGCCGCCGCCGACGAAGCGATCACCGGCACGGCCCTCAAGGCCCTGGCGCTCGACGAGAAGCTGGAAGCCCTGGCCTCGCTCTACCCCGACCGCCGCTTCGAGGCGCGCTACGGCGCCGAGCTGTCGCTGGTGGCGGACCGCGAACGCGCGCGCTTCAGCAGCTGGTATGAACTGTTCCCGCGCTCGGCTGGCACCGTGCCTGGCGAGCACGGCACGTTCAAGGATGTCGAAGCGCGCCTGCCTGCCATCGAGAAGATGGGCTTCGACGTGCTGTACTTTCCGCCGATCCACCCGATCGGCCGCATCGACCGCAAGGGCAAGAACAACGTGCTCGTCACCGAGCCCGACGACGTCGGCAGCCCCTGGGCCATCGGCGCTGAAGAAGGCGGCCACAAGTCCATCCTGCCCGAGCTCGGCACGCCGGAGGACTTCCGCCATCTGGTGGCCGAGGCCGGCAAGCACGGCCTGGAGATCGCGATGGACATCGCCTTCCAGTGCGCACCCGACCACCCCTACGTCAAGGCACACCCGGGATGGTTCCGCTGGCGACCCGACGGCACGGTGCAGTACGCCGAGAACCCGCCCAAGAAATACCAGGACATCTACCCGTTCAACTTCGAGTGCGACGACTGGCAGGGGCTGTGGACCGAATTGAAGAGCGTGTTCGACCACTGGATCGGCGAAGGCGTGACGATCTTCCGCGTCGACAACCCGCACACCAAGGCCTTCCCGTTCTGGGAATGGTGCATCACGGAGATCAAGCGAGAGCATCCCGAGGTGCTTTTCCTCGCCGAAGCCTTCACCCGACCGAAGGTGATGCACCGTCTGGCCAAGCTGGGCTTCTCGCAGTCGTACACCTACTTCACCTGGCGCAACACCAAGCAGGAACTGACCGAGTACTTCACCGAGCTGTCGCAAGGCCCGGGCTACGACTACTTCCGCCCGAACGTCTGGCCCAACACGCCCGACATCCTGCATGAGCAACTGCAAAGCGGCGAGGCGCCGATGTTCCGGATGCGGCTGGCACTGGCCGCCACGCTGGCCGCCAGCTACGGCATCTACGGCCCGGCGTACGAACTGCTCGAGCACAAGCCGCGCCACGCGGGCAGCGAGGAATACCTCGACTCCGAGAAGTACCAGCTGCGCACCTGGCCCAACGACATGCCGCACAGCCTGGCGCCCTTCATCGCGCGCATCAACCGCATCCGTCGCGACAACCCCGCCCTGCAGAGCAACGCGACGCTGCGCTTCCTGGCGGTCGAGAACGACCAGCTGCTGGCCTACGTGAAGTCCTCGGAAGACGGCAGCAACGTGGTGGTCACGGTCGTCAACCTCGACCCGCACAACGCGCAGTCCGGCTGGATCGGCCTCACGCCTGAATCGATCGGCGTTCCGGCCGGCCAGTCCTTCCAGGTGCACGACCTGCTGAGCGACCAGCGCTTCCTGTGGCAGGGCGAATGGCACTACGTCATGCTGGAGCCGCAGCACACGCCGGCCCATGTGTTGCGGGTGCGCCGCCGCACACGCGACGAGAACGACTTCGAATACTTCCTCTAAAAGAAGAGAGGCACTGCGCCCATGAATGCTCCCTTGCCCGTCCAACCGGTCCAGCCCCCGCAACATGCGAGCACAGCGTCGTCCGCAGTGCCGGCATTGACGCTTGAAACCCCGGAGATCGACACCAGCGACGATCCGCAGTGGTACCGCGACGCGGTCATCTACCAGCTCAACGTCAAGGCCTTCTTCGATTCGAACAACGACGGCATGGGCGACTTCAAGGGCGTGACCGCGAAGCTCGACTACGTGAAGGAGCTGGGCGTCAACACGATCTGGCTGATGCCCTTCTATCCGTCCCCGCTGCGCGACGACGGCTACGACATCTCGGAGTACGAAAGCGTCCACCCGCAGTACGGCACGATCGAAGACTTTCGCGAGATGCTCGAGGCCGCCCACGCGCGAGGCCTCCGCGTGATCACCGAGCTGGTCATCAACCACACCTCCAGCGAGCACCCGTGGTTCAAGGCGGCCCGCGCCGCCCCGCCCGGCTCGCCCGAGCGCAACTTCTACGTGTGGAGCGACACCGACCAAATCTACCAGGGCACGCGGATCATCTTCACCGACACCGAGACCTCGAACTGGACCTGGGACCCGGTCGCCAAGCAGTACTACTGGCACCGTTTCTTCAGCCACCAGCCCGACCTCAACTTCGACAACCCGGCGGTGCTCGAAGCCATCATGAAGACGATGCGCTTCTGGCTGGACATGGGCGTCGACGGCTTCCGGCTCGACGCGATCCCCTACCTGGTCGAGCGCGACGGCACCAGCAACGAGAACCTGCCCGAGACGCACGACGTCATCAAGAAGCTGCGCGCCACCATCGACGCCGAATACAAGAACCGCTTCCTGCTGGCCGAGGCCAACATGTGGCCCGAAGACGTGCGCGAGTACTTCGGCAACGGCGATGAATGCCACATGGCGTACCACTTCCCGCTGATGCCGCGCATGTACATGGCCATCGCCCAAGAAGACCGTGATCCGATCATCGAAATCATGCAGCAGACGCCCGACATCCCGGACGGCTGCCAGTGGGCCATCTTCCTGCGCAACCACGACGAGCTCACGCTCGAGATGGTGACCAGCCGCGAACGCGACTACATGTACCGCATGTACGCGGCCGACCCGCGCGCCCGCATCAACCTGGGCATTCGCCGCCGGCTGGCGCCGCTGATGGAGAACGACAACGACCGCATCAAGCTGATGAACAGCATGCTGCTGTCGATGCCGGGCTCGCCGATCATTTATTACGGCGACGAGATCGGCATGGGCGACAACGTCTTCGTGGGCGACCGCAACGGGGTTCGCACGCCCATGCAGTGGAGCCCCGACCGTAACGCCGGCTTCTCGCGCGCCGACCCGCAGAGCCTGTACCTGCAGCCGATCATGGACCCGATGTACGGCTACGAGGCGCTCAATGTCGAGACGCAGTCGCGCGAAGCCAGCTCGCTGCTCAACTGGACCAAGCGCATGCTCGCCGTGCGCAAGACCAGCCATGCCTTCGGGCGCGGCAAACGCCGCTTTCTGAAGCCGGGCAACCGCAAGATCCTGGCGTACCTGAGCGAGTACGGCGACGACGCGATCCTCACCGTCTTCAACCTGTCGCGCTCGGCGCAGCCGGTGGAGCTCGACCTGTCGGCCTTCAAGGGCCGCGTGCCGGTCGAGATGCTCGGCAAGACCGCCTTCCCGCCGGTGGGCGAGCTGCCCTACCTGCTGACGCTGCCCTCGCACGGCTTCTATTGGTTCCGCCTGTCGGCCGACGTGCAGATGCCGGCGTGGCATCAGGAAGGGACACCGCTGCAGGACCGCGCGGTGCTCGTGCTGTTCGACGGCTGGACCAGCTTCTTCCGCGAGCGCGTGATGCCCTGGCGCATCGGCATGGCCGAGCGCATGCGGCTGCAGCTCGAGACCGAGACGCTGCCACGCCACGTCGAGACGCAGCGCTGGTACGCGTCGAAGGGGACGTCGATCGCGCGTGCGCGGGTACGCGACCACGCCGTGTGGGACGCCGGCCAGCGCAGCTGGATGCTGCCCCTGCTCGACCTCGACGGCCCGAGCGAGACCTCCACCTACTTCATGCCGCTCGCGCTGGCCTGGGAAGACCACGACGAGGACCGCATGAAGGCGTTGATGGCCTGCCCCGTCGCCAAGGTGCGGCAGCAGGCCAATGTCGGCGTGATGGCCGACGCCTTCTTCGACGAGAGCTTCTGCCGCGCACTGGTCGAGGCCATGGGCGAGCGGCTCACGTTGCCGACCAACGGTGGCAAGCTGCTGTTCACGCACACCGACGCCTTCGCCAAGCTGGCGGGCAAGGACGTGAACGCGCTGGCGGTGACCGCGCCGACCGCGCAGAGCAGCAACACGGTCGTCACGCTCGGCGAACGGCTGTTCCTCAAGGGCTACCGGCGCCTGCGCCCTGGCATCAACCCCGAACTGGAGATGGGCCGCTTCCTCACCGAGGTGGCCAAGTACCCGAACTGCGTGCCGGTCGCCGGCGCGCTGGAATACGTGGCCAACGACGGCAGCACCATGACGCTGGCGCTGGTGCAGTCGTATGTGCCCAACCAGGGCGACGGCTGGGACTACACGCTCAGCTACCTGGAGCGCTACCTGGAGTCGATCCGCACCATCGACACCGAGCAGCCGGCCGACGTGCACGGCGGCTTCCTGTCGCTGATGCAAACGCTGGGCGAACGCACTGCCGAGCTTCACCTGGCGCTGTCGAAGCGCACCGGCGACAAGGCCTTCGATCCCGAGCCGATGACGGAACAGGACGTGGCCGGCTGGCGCGAACGCGCCGCCAACGAAACCGGACGCACCCTCGACCGCCTGGCCGAGCGCCTGGCCGATCTGCCGCACGAACTGCAGGACGAGGCCAAGCGACTGTTGGTGCGCGCGGCCGAAGTGCGCGACCGCGTCGCGGCCTTCCCGCTGGAGGGGCAGAGCGGCGTCAAGACCCGCTTCCATGGCGACTATCACCTGGGCCAGGTGCTGGTGTCGCGCAACGACTTCCTGATCATCGACTTCGAGGGGGAACCAGCGCGCAGCTTCGAGGAGCGGCGCCAGCGCAGCTCAGCCTTACGCGACGTGGCGGGCATGGTGCGCTCCTTCAACTACGCGCGCTGGTCCGCCCTGCGCCGCGTAGCACAAAGCGCTGACGAGATCCTCAAGCTGGAGCCCGCTGCGCGCGCCTGGGAAGCAGAAACGCGCGATGCCTTCCTGGGGGCCTATATGGCGCGCATGAGCCACGGCGGCGCGACCCAGAGCGAAGAATCGGCCACCCGCCTGCTCGCGCTCTTCGAGTTCGAGAAGGCGATGTACGAGCTGCGCTACGAGCTGGACAACCGGCTCGACTGGGTGCAGGTCCCGCTGCAGGGCATCCTGGCGCTGATCGACGCCCACTGACCGACCACCGACCGACCGAACCACCGCATCCGCACGGAGAACACCCCATGGAAGAATTCGGCATCCACCTCGAGCCCGCCCGGGCCATCCTCTACCAGATCGGCGCGTTCCTGCCACGGCTGCTCATTGCCGTGGTGGTGGTGATTGCCGGCTGGCTGCTCGCCAAGGTGGCGCGCTTCGCCGTCGTGAAGGCGATGCGTGCCATCAACTTCCCGGTGCTCACCGAGCGCTCGGGCCTGGACGGCTTCCTGCGCCAGGGTGGCATGACCGGCGACACCACCACCATCTTCGGCGTGCTGGTGTATTGGCTCGTCATCCTGGCGGCGCTGCTCATCGCGTTCAATGGCCTGGGCCTGACGTACATCACCGACCTGCTCGGCCGCGTGGTGTGGTTCGTGCCCAACGTGTTCGTCGCGCTGCTGGTGCTGGCCTTCGGCGCCTATTTCGCGCGCTTCATCGGCGACACGGTCACCACCTACTGCCGCAACGTGAAGATGCAGGACGCGCTGCTGCTGGGCAAGCTGGCGCAGTACGCGGTGATGGCCTTCGTGATCCTGATCGCGCTCGACCAGATCAAGGTCGGCGGCGACATCATCCGCGAGAGCTTCCTCATTCTGCTGGGCGGCGTGGTCTTCGCCATCGCGCTGGCCTTCGGCCTCGGCGGCAAGGACTGGGCGGCCGAACGCATCGAGGAATGGTGGCCACGCCGCGGCCGCTCGTTGAAGGAACGCGAGGACAGCGACCGGTTGCCCTGACCGGGCGCGAGCCTGCTCCGTGGCACGCGGCTTGCCTCGCCTTCGGGCACGTTGACCCACACGTTCCCCCTCCCTCGCCGACCGCGCACTGCTGCCATGAAATCACCCCACCCGATCCACGTCGTCTGGCCCGGTACCGCTTACCCGCGCGGCGCCACCTGGGACGGCGAAGGCGTCAACTTCGCCCTCTTTTCGCAGCATGCCCAGAAGGTGGAGTTGTGTATCTTCGACGACAGCGGTCGGCATGAGCTGCAGCGCATCGTGCTGCGCGAGCGCACCGACGACGTGTGGCACTGCTATCTGCCGGAGGCGCGCCCCGGCATGGCCTACGGCTACCGCGTGCATGGCCCCTACAAGCCAGAAGACGGTCACCGCTTCAACCCGCACAAGCTGCTGATCGACCCGTATGCGAAAGACCTGGTCGGCAAGCTGCGCTGGAGCGACGCACTGTACGGCTACACCATCGGCAGCAAGCGCGAGGACCTGTCCTTCGACCGGCGCGACAGTGCCTCCTTCATGCCCAAGGGCCGCGTGCTCGAAACCGCCTTCACCTGGGGCGACGACCGCCGTCCGCAGATCGCGCGGCAGGACATGGTCATCTACGAAATGCATGTGCGTGGCTTCACCATGCAGCACCCCGAGGTGCCAGCTGAACTGCGCGGCAGCTACGCGGGCCTGGCGACCGCGCCGGTCATCGACTACCTGCAGCGCCTGGGTGTCACCACGGTCGAGCTGCTGCCGGTGCACAGCTACCTGAACGACCGGCACCTGGCCGAGCACGGCCTGCAGAACTACTGGGGCTACAACACCCTGGGCTTCTTCGCCCCCGAGATGCGCTACAGCGCGTCGCGCAAGGTGAAGGAGTTCAAGACGATGGTCAAGACGCTGCACTCCGCCGGCATCGAGGTGATCCTCGACGTGGTCTACAACCACACCTGCGAAGGCAACCAGCTCGGGCCGACCCTGTCGCTGCGCGGCGTCGACAACGCGTCGTACTACATCGTCAACACCGACAACCGGCGCTACTACGACGACTTCACGGGTTGCGGCAACACGGTCAACCTCGAGCATCCGCGCGCGCTGCAGCTGGTGATGGATTCACTGCGCTACTGGGTCGAGGAAATGCACGTCGACGGCTTTCGCTTCGACCTGGCCTCGGCGCTGGCGCGCGAGAGCGGCAAGGTCGAAAACCTCGGCGGCTTCTTCGATGCGATCCGGCAAGACCCGGTGCTCAACCGCGTCAAGCTCATCGCCGAGCCGTGGGACCTCGGCCACGGCGGCTACCAGGTCGGCAACTTCCCGCTCGGCTGGGCCGAATGGAACGACCGCTACCGCGATGGCATGCGCAGCTACTGGAAGGGCGACGGCGGCCTGCTCGGCGAAGTGGCCAGCCGGCTCACCGGCTCGCAAGACCTGTACGGCTGGTCGGGCAAACAGCCGCCGGCCAGCATCAACTTCATCACCGCGCACGATGGCTTCACGCTGCACGACCTGGTGTCGTACAACGAGAAGCACAACGAGGCCAACGGCGAAGGCAACCGCGACGGCAGCAGCAACAACCATGCATGGAACTGCGGCGTCGAAGGCCCGACCGACGACCCCGACGTGCTGTCGCTGCGCGCGCGGCAGAAGCGCAACCTGCTCGCGACGCTGCTGCTGTCGCAGGGCGTGCCGATGCTGCTGGCCGGCGACGAGTCGGGCCACACGCAGCGCGGCAACAACAACGTCTACTGCCAGGACAACGCGCTGGGCTGGCTCGACTGGGCACTCGACGAGGAGCGCCTCGCCCTGCGCGAGTTCACGCGCCACCTGGTGCACCTGCGCCGCCGCCATCCGTCCTTCGGACGCCGCAGCTTCTTCCGCGGTGCACCGCTCGAGGCAGGCGCTGCCAAGGACCTGGTCTGGTACCGCCCCGACGGCCAGGAGATGAGCCCTGGCGACTGGTCCGACGGCAACGCCCGCTGTATCGCGATGTTCATGTCCGGCAGCGGCATCGCCGACATGGGCCCGCGCGGCGAGCCGCTGGTCGACGACGACTTCCTGCTGCTCTTCAATGCGCACCATGAGGACATGGATTTTTCCCTTCCCGCCGACGGCGCCCCGTGGTGCCTTCGCGTCGATACCGCCAGCGCCACGCTGCCCGACGACGAGGCGCCTCCCTTGACACAACCCGCCCTGCGCGTGCACTGCCGCTCGCTGGTGCTGCTCGCCCGACCTACGAGACCACAACCATGAAACGTGCCCACACCATGCCCTTCGGCGCCAGCCTGCTCGACGGCGGCGGCGTGCTCTTTCGCTACTGGGCGCCTGGCCTCGCGCGCATCGAACTCGAGCGCGAAGGCGCCGAGGGCGCCCTGCCCATGCTGCCGTATGCCGACGGCTGGCACCATGTGGAGGTGCCCGAAGCCGCTGCAGGCGACCGCTACCGCTTCAAGCTGCCCGACGGGCTGCGCGTGCCCGACCCGGCCTCGCGCCGGAACCCGGACGACGTGCACGGCGCCAGCGAAGTGGTCGATCCGCGCAGCTACCACTGGAACGACGTCGCCTGGCACGGCCGCCCGTGGCACGAGGCGGTGATCTACGAACTGCACATCGGCACCTTCACGCCCGAAGGCACCTTCGCCGCAGCGACCCAGCGGCTGGCCGAGCTCGCCGAACTCGGCTTCACCGTGATCGAGGTGATGCCGGTGGCCGACTTCCCCGGCCAGCGCGGCTGGGGCTACGACGGGGTGCTGCTGTTCGCGCCCGACGCGGCCTACGGCACGCCCGACGAACTCAAGGCCTTCGTCGATGCGGCGCACTCGCTCGACCTCATGGTCTTGCTCGACGTGGTCTACAACCACTTCGGCCCGGAAGGCAACTACCTGCACGCGGGCAGCCCGGCGTTCTTCAACCCGGCGCACCAGACGCCATGGGGCGCGGCCATCAACTACGACGGCGAACTGGCGCGCACGGTGCGCGACTTCTTCGTGCACAACGCGCTGTACTGGGTGGAGGAGTTCCGCTTCGACGGGCTGCGGATGGACGCAGTGCATGCGATTCGCGACGACTCCGACACCGACATCGTGCAGGAGATCTGCCATGCGCTGCGCGACGGCCCGGGCCGCGAGCGCCAGATCCACGTCGTGCTGGAGAACGACGCCAACGGCTCGCATTACCTTGAGCGCGACGCCGACAACCGCCCGACCTGCGCCACCGCGCAGTGGAACGACGACCTGCACCATGCGGCGCACGTGCTCGTCACCGGCGAGCGCGACGGCTACTACGCCGACTATGCGGACGATGCCGTCGACAGCTTCGGCGTGGCGCTGGCGCAGGGCTTCGTCTACCAAGGGCAGCCTTCGCCCTTCCGTAATGGCGAACACCGCGGCGAGCCGAGTGCGCACCTGCCGCTGGCGGCCTTCGTGTCCTTCCTGCAGACGCACGACCAGGTCGGCAACCGGGCCTTCGGCGACCGCATCTCGGCGCTGGCCGACCCGGTGCTGCTGCGTGCAGCCTACGCCTGCCTGTTGCTGTCGCCGCATGCGCCGATGCTCTTCATGGGCGAGGAATATGGCGCGTCGACGCCCTTCCTCTACTTCTGCGACTTCGGTCCTGAACTGGCCGCCGCCGTGTCCGAAGGCCGGCGCGCCGAGTTCGGTGGCTTCGCGGCCTTCAAGGACGAGGCCGCGCGCGCGCGCATCCCCGACCCGAATGCCGAATCGACCTTCGTCGCGTCGAAGCTCCGCTGGGACGAGCGCACCGACGGCGCCCACGCCGGATTGCTGGCACACGTGCGCGACCTGCTCACGCTGCGCCGCGAACGGCTGATGCCGCGCCTGGCCGCGCACCGCACCGGCGGCCAGCACTGGCGCGAGGGCGACGCGCTGCGCGTGCGCTGGGAAGTCGGCGGCGCCGCGCCCGGCCGCTTCGCCCAACTGAACCTGGTGGCCAACTTCGGCACGACGACCATCGACGCACCGCCGCTGACGGGCGGCCTGCTCTACACATCGAACACCGACCGTGACACCGGTCCGACCTGGCGACTTGCGCCCGGCGCCGTCTGCCTGACCCTCGAGGAGAACCCGCTTGCTTGACGCACCCCACGGCGAACACGAGGCGCTGCAGCGCCTGTGCGCCCACTTCGGCATCGCGACCGACTACCACGACATCTTCGGCAACCGCCATGTGATCGCGCCGGCCAACCTGGTCACGCTGCTCGAGAGCTTTGGCGTCGACCCGCATGCGCTGCCGCACGAGAGCCTCGAGCAGGTCGACGCGGCGCACTGGCAAGGAACGCTGCCGCCCGCGGTCGCGGTCGACGCCGGGCGCGAGCAGTGGCAGCTCACGCTGCGGCTGCCCGCAGCGCAACCGGAGATCGGCTGGACGCTGCACACCGAAGACGGCACGCCACACCATGGCCGCATCGACCTGCATGCGCTGCCCGAAGGCGCGCGTGGTGAACGCGACGGCGTCGTCGTGTGCGAACGGCGGGTGACGCTGAGTCTGGCGCTGCCGGTCGGCTACCACCGGCTGAGCCTCGAAGGCCTGGTCGGCGAGACCCTGGTGCTCGCCGCGCCGCCGCACTGCTACCAGCCGCCCGCCTTGCGCGGCGATGGCCGCGTGTGGGGGCCGGCCGTGCAGCTGTATGCGCTGCGCTCCGCGCGCAACTGGGGCATCGGCGACTTCAGCGACCTGACGCAACTCGCGCAACAAGTGGCGCCGCGCGGCGCCGGCATCATCGGCCTGAACCCGCTGCATGCGCTGTTTCCGCACAACCCGGCGCATGCGAGCCCTTACAGCCCGTCGTCGCGGCTGATGCTCGACGTGCTCTACATCGACGTCGAAGCCGTCGATGAATTCCGCGACTGCGAGCCGGCCCAGCGCCTGGTGCAGTCGCCCGACTTTCAGACGCGGCTGGCCGTGCTGCGCGAAGCACCGCTGGTCGAGTACCCCGGCGTGGCCGCCGCGAAGTTCGAGGTGCTCGAGCTGCTCTACGCGCACTTCCGCGCGCAGCAGGCCAGCGGCCAGAGCGCCACGGCCGGCGCCTTCGACGACTTCCGCACGGCACGCGGCGACGCGCTGCGCCGTCATGCCACCTTCGAGGCACTGCAGGCGCATTTCTTCGCGGCCGATGCCGCCGTGTGGGGCTGGCCGGTGTGGCCCGAGGACTACCGCGACCCGGCCTCGCCCGCGGTCGCGCGCTTCGTCGAAAGCCACGCCGAACGCGTCGGCTACTACGAGTACCTGCAATGGCAGGCCGCGCGCCAACTGCAGCGCGCCAGCGACCAGTGCGCCGCGCTGGGCATGGCCGTGGGCCTCTATCTGGACCTGGCCGTGTCGGTCGACCGCGCCGGCTCCGACACGTGGTGCCAGGGCGAGCAGTTCGCCCACGGCGCGAGCGTGGGCGCACCGCCCGACGAGTTCAACCCCAACGGCCAGGGCTGGGGCCTGCCGCCGCTGCGGCCGGACAAGCTGCGCGCCGATGGCTACCGCTACTTCATCGAGACCCTGCGCGCCAACATGCGCGGTGCCGGTGCGCTGCGTATCGACCACGTGATGGGACTGATGCGCCTGTTCTGGATTCCGCCCGGCAAGACGCCGCAGGACGGCGCCTATGTGCACTACCAGCTGCACGAGATGCTGGCCGTGGTCGCCATCGAGAGCGAGCGCGAACGCTGCATGGTGATCGGCGAGGACCTCGGCACTGTGGCCGACGAGATGCGCGGTGCACTCGCGCGCTACCAGATCCTGTCGTACCGCCTGATGTACTTCGAGCGCGGCCACGACGGCGAATTCAAGGCGCCCGCCGAGTACCCGCGCCATGCGCTGGTGGCCATCAGCACGCACGACCTCGCCACGCTCACCGGCTGGTGGACCGGGCACGATCTGCGGCTGCGCCTGTCGCTCGGCCTCTTCCCCAACCAGGCCATCTTCGAGAAGCAGCTGTTCGACCGCGCGCAGGAGCGCGTGCGCCTGCTGCTGGCCGTGCAGCGCGCCGGCCTGCTGTCGGCCGACGCGGTGGCGCAGGCCACCGGCGCGCAGACGCTGGCGCCCGAGACCGTCGCCGCCTTCCACGCCTTCCTCGCGAGTACCGCATCGCAGGTGATGATGGTGCAACTGGAAGACGCCATCGGCCAGGTCGAGCAGGCCAACATGCCGGGCACGACCGACGCGCACCCCAACTGGCAGCGCAAGCTCACGCTCGACCTGCAGCAGCTCGCCACCGACGAGAGCACGCTGGCGCTGTTCCAGACGCTCGAGGCGGTGCGCCCACATCCGGCGCGCGCGCCGGTGGCCCACCGCGGCATCGAGACCGTGGTACCGCGCGCCACCTACCGCCTGCAGTTCCACAAGGACTTCACCTTCGACCACGCGATCGCCGTGCTGCCCTACCTGGAGAAGCTGGGCGTGAGCCACGTCTACTGCTCGCCGATCCAGCGCGCGCGGCCGGGCAGCATGCACGGCTACGACGTGGTGGCGCACGACGAAATCAACCCCGAACTCGGCGGCCAGGCCGGCTTCGAGCGCTTCAGCGCCGCGCTGCGCGCTCACGGCATGGGCCAGTTGCTCGACCTGGTGCCCAATCACATGGGCGTGCTGGGCGCCGACAACGCCTGGTGGATGGACGTGCTCGAGAACGGCCCCGCCTCGCTCTATGCGCAGCACTTCGACATCGACTGGCAGCCGCTGAACGTCGAGCTGCACGGCAAGGTGCTGCTGCCGGTGCTGGGCGACCACTACGGCGACGTGCTCGACCGCGGTGAACTGGTGCTGGCCTTCGATGCCGAGAACGGCAGCCTCGCGGTGCACTACCACGAGCACCGCTTCCCGCTCGCGCCCGAGACCTACGGCCGCGTGCTGCAGCGCGCCGAATCTCGGCTGGCCGACCCGGACCTGTCGGCCAGCCTGGCGAGCATCGCCACGTCCTTCGGCCACCTGCCCGCGCGCGAAGCCACCGATGCCGAAGCGGTGGCCGAGCGGGCGCGCGACAAGGAACTGCTCAAGAGCCGCTTGGCGCGGCTGGTGTCACGCCAGCTCGACGTGGCGCAGGCCATCGCGGCGGCGCTGGCCGACATCAACGCGCAGGGCGAGCGCGACGCGCTGCATGCGTTGCTCGAAGGCCAGGCCTACCGCCTCGCCTTCTGGCGCGTGGCGGCCGACGAGATCAACTACCGGCGCTTCTTCGACATCAACGAGCTCGCCGCCCTGCGCATCGAGCGCGAGCCGGTGTTCGAAGCCACGCAAGGCATGGCGCTCGACCTGGCGGCTGCCGGCGTGGTCGACGGCCTGCGCATCGACCACCCCGACGGCCTGTACGACCCGGCCCAGTACTTTGATCGCCTGCAACAGGGCTACGCCAAGCGCGCCGGCCTGGTGCTGCCCGAACCCGACGCCGAAGGCCGCCCGCCCCGGCCGCTCTATGTCGTGGCCGAGAAGATCGCCGCGTCGCAGGAAGAAGTGCCGGTGCAATGGGCCATCCACGGCACCACCGGCTACCGCTTCGCGACAGTGGTCAACGGCGTGCTGGTCGACACCAACGCCGAAGAGCGCTTCCTGCGCATCTGGCGCAGCTTCACCGGCGTGCTGCAACCCTTCGGCGAGCTGGCCTACGAAGGCAAGCGCGCCATCATGCGCAACGCGCTGTCGTCGGAACTCAACGTTCTGTCCAGCGAGCTGCTGCGCATCGCGCGCGGCGACCGGCGCACGCGGGACTACACGCTCAACACGCTGCGCCGCGCGCTGTCGGAGGTCGCGGCCTGCCTGCCGGTGTACCGCAGCTACATCCTCGAAGCACCGTCGGAGCAGGACCGCAAGTACATCGACCAGGCCGTGGCCGAGGCGCGCCACCGCAGCCGCGACGCGGACGGCTCGGTGTTCGACTTCGTGCGGCTCACGCTGCTGGCCGACACCGTCCCCGGCGCAGACAAGGCCCTATGCGCACGGGCGCTGCGCCTGGCGATCCGCTTCCAGCAGTTCAGCGCGCCGGTCACGGCCAAGGGTGTGGAAGACACCGCGTTCTACCGCTACTTCCCGCTCAGTTCGCTCAACGAAGTGGGCGGCGAGCCGGCGCACTTCGGCATGACCGTGGCCGACTTCCACACCGCCAGCGCCGACCGCGCCGCGCGCTGGCCGCACACCATGCTGGCCACTTCGACGCACGACAACAAGCGCTCGGAAGACGTGCGCACCCGCATCGACGTGCTGTCCGAAATGCCCGCCACCTGGCGCCTGGCGCTGCGCCGCTGGCGCGCGATGAACCGCACCGACGCGGATGCCGCAACCGCCGCAGACGAACGCGGCGCCATGCCCTCCGCCGCCGACGAATACCTGCTGTACCAGACGCTGCTGGGCACGCTGCCCGCGGGCGGCCTGACCGACCAAGCGCGTGCCGCGTACGTGGAGCGCATCGAGCGCTACATGCTCAAGGCCGCGCGCGAGTCGAAGGAGCACACGAGCTGGACCTTCCCCGACGAGGACTACGAGAAGGCGCTCGCGGGCTTCGTGCAACGCATCCTCGGTCGGGTCGCGGGCAATCCCTTCCTCGACGACGTGCAGGCGCTGGGCGACACGCTGGCCTGGTTCGGCGCGCTCAACAGCCTGTCGATGACGCTCATCAAGTACGGCTCGCCCGGCGTGCCCGACCTGTACCAAGGCAACGAGCTGACCGATCTGAGCCTCGTCGACCCCGACAACCGCCGGCCCGTCGATTACGGCGAACGTGCGCAGTGGCTGGAGCGCCTGTCGCAGATCGCCCATGGCACGGGTGAACCCGCGGCCGTGCGTGCGCTGGCGGCGGCGCCACACGACGGCGGCGCGAAGCTGTGGATCCTCTCTCGCCTGCTCGAATTCCGCCGCGACGAGCCCGCGCTGTTCCGCGACGGCGCCTATGCGCCGCTCGAAGCGGCGGGCAGCGGCGCATCACACGTGCTCGCCTTCCAGCGCACGCACGAAGACAAGACGCTGCTGATCGTGGCCGGCCGCCTCTTCGTCGGGCTGGCGACCGAAGCCGAATCGCAAGCCTCCATCGCGGCATCGGACTGCTGGCTGCCGCTTGGCGTCGAGGTCTGGAAAGACACGGGCGTGGCGCTGCCGGGCTGGACAGACGGCGCGCGCTTTCGCAACCTGTTCACCGGCGAAGTCCTCACCGTGCGCGACGGTGCGCTGCCGATGAGCGAGGTCTTCTCGCACTTCCCGGGCGCGGCCCTGGCCGCGCTCGACGCGCACGACTGATCAACGGAACCAACATGCTCAAGATCCATCACCTCGGCCATTCCCAGTCCGAACGCATCGTCTGGCTCTGCGAGGAATTGGGGCTTCCCTACGACCTTCAGCACCATACGCGCGACCCCGTCACCCGACTTTCGCCGCCCGCGCTGAAGGCGCTGCATCCACTCGGTGCGGCGCCAGTGATCGAGGACGGCGACCTGCTGCTGGCCGAGTCGGCGGCCATCGTCGAATACATCATCGTGAAGCACGGCGGCGGCCGTCTCAAGCTCGGCCCCGAGCACCCGGACTACGCGGCCTTCCTCTACTGGTTCCATTTCTCCAACGGCAACCTGATGCCCGCCATGGGCCGCCTCATGATCGTCAGCCGTGCCAAGCTGCCTGCCGACCACCCGGTGCTCGTGTCGGTGCAAGGCCGGCTCGACAAGGTGATGGCGCTGGTCGAAGCGCGGCTCGGCGAGGCCCCCTACTTCGCGGGCAACGAGTTCACCGCCGCCGACATCATGAGCGTGTTCTCGTTCACCACGATGCGCCTCTTCCAGCCGATGGACCTCGCACCGTATCCCCATGTCCGCGCCTACCTGCAACGCATCGGCGAGCGGCCGGCGTATCAACGTGCGATGGCCAAGGGCGATCCGGATCTGGTGCCGATGCTGGGTTGAGAACGTGCGCTTCGACGAGGGCTCCGCTTCATTGAGTTCGGCCTTACGACGGCGCCGACCGCGTTGGTCGCGCTGGATGCTGGGGTTCCTGGGCCTGCTGGCGGTGCTGATGCTCGGGCCTATCGGTGTGTTGGCCTCCGGCAGCCTGGACTTGAACACCCCATGGCACCTGACGAGTCGTGAGAGCACCGGGCAGGCGCCGGATCCTGCCATCGAGCGCGGTGCGGTGGTGCAGGTCTATGGGGCCCGCATCGTGCGCTGGCGGGGCGCCTTCGGCATTCATCCCTGGATCGCAGTCAAACGTGCCGGCTCGGATCTGTACACCACCTATCACATCGTCGGATGGCGGGCCCGGCGCGGCGGAGATGCGTTGGTCACCAACGAAGTGACGTCACCGGACATGCTGTGGTACGGCGCCTATCCGCAGTTGCTGGCGGACCACCGGGGTGCCGAGGCCGAAGCCATGATCGCGCAGATCGAATCGGTCGTGGCGGCCTATCCCTGGCGCGGCTCGTACCGCCTTTGGCCCGGCCCCAACAGCAACACCTTTGTGGCCTGGGTGGCCCGGCAGGTGCCTGCGCTGCGCCTGGACCTGCCACCGACGGCCATCGGCAAAGACTATCTCGGGCCGACCACCTTCATCGACCGTGCGCCGAGCGGCACCGGCTGGCAGTTCTCGCTCATGGGACTGGCGGGCGTGACGGTCGCACGCGACGAGGGCCTGGAAATGAACCTGCTGGGCCTGGGCTTCGGCATCGACGTCGACGACGTGGCCCTGCGCTTGCCAGGTTTCGGCCGACTGCCGGATGTCGCGCCACCGGCTCCCAGCCAGCCTGCTTTGCCCGAGGCGAGAATGAAGCGATGACCTGCTCCCATTTCGTGCGTGTTCGTGTGTCTTCGCGCTTCGCGCCATCACTGGCCACCGGCCTCCTCTCGCTGGCCATCGCTGGATGCGCGACGGCGCCCGCTGAACCGACAGCCACGGGGTCGATCAACCGCCCGCAGCCCAGCGTGACGGGTGCGGCCATGGCCGCCCCCATCGCCGCACAGCCGGCAGCCGACGCATCGGCCGACGCGCAGTTGCGCCTTGCAGCGTGGCTGGCCGAGGTGCGCGCCCAGGCGCTGGCTGCCGGTGTGCGCGCGTCGACCCTCGACGCGGCGCTGAACGGTGTGCAGTACCTGCCGCGCGTGGTCGAGCTCGACCGGGCCCAGCCTGAATACACGCGGCCGATCTGGGACTACCTCGATACCACGGTCAGCGCGCAGCGCGTGACGAATGGACGTGAGAAGCAGGCCCAGGTCCAGCGCGAGGCCGCGAGCGCCGCAGCGCGCTACGGCGTGCCGCCCGAGGTGCTGGTCGCGATCTGGGGCATGGAGAGCAACTACGGCGGCAACTACGGCAGCACGCCGACCATCGACGCCCTCGCGACGCTGGGCGTCGACGGTCGCCGTGAGGCGTTCGCCCGCAGGGAACTGCTCGCGGCGCTGACGATCATCGACCTGGGTGACGTCGACCGGGAGCACATGATCGGCTCGTGGGCCGGGGCGATGGGGCAGACGCAGTTCATTCCGACCAGCTTCCTCGCCTACGCGGTGGATGCCGATGGCGACGGCAAGCGCGACATCTGGGGCAGCATGGCCGACGTCATGGCGTCCACCGCACACTTCCTCGCGCGCTCCGGCTGGCAGGCGGGTCAGGCGTGGGGCGTGGAGGTGCGCTTGCCGACGGGCTTCGACCCCGCACTGGCCGACCCCGGCGAGCGCCGACCGAGCGCGCAGTGGGCAGCGATGGGCGTGCAGGCGATCGACAGAACGCTGCCCGACCTGCCGGATGCCGAGCTTCTGCTGCCGGCCGGCGCGCAGGGGCCGGCTTTCCTGGTCGGGCCGAACTTCCGCGCCATCCTGCGCTACAACAACTCGGTGAGCTACGCGCTGGCGGTCGGCCTGTTGTCGCAGCGACTGGGCGGCGGGCCCGGCGTCGTGGCCCCGTGGCCACGCGAATTGCGCCCGTTGAGCCGCAGCGAGATGCGTGAACTGCAGGAGGCGCTGAACGCCCGTGGCTTCGACAGCGGCACGCCCGATGGCGTGGCCGGTACGAACACGCGGCGAGCGATCCGGGCCTTCCAGCGGGCATCGGCCATGCCTGCGGACGGCTATCCGACCGCGGATCTGCTGGAGCGCGTGCGTCGCTGAGGTGCGCGGTCGAAAGAAAGTGTGCACGCGAAAGGCCGGCGCGCGAGGCGCCATGCGTCAGACGACGATCGGCAGCCGCGTTGAAAACGCCGTGCCCGTCTCGGCCGACGACGCCACCGCTATCGCGCCGCCATGCGCGGTGGCGATCTGCGCACAGATGTAGAGGCCCAGGCCCAGCCCACCGCCCGGCTTGCTGGTAAGCGGGCGCCAGTAGGGCTCGAAGACACGCGCCAGGTCGTCGGGAGCGATCGGCGCGCCCTCGTTCGCCACCACCAGCAGCAGATCGTCGCCATCGATCGATGCATCGACGCGCACCGGCCGGTCGATGGCGCCATAGGTCAGGGCATTGCCCAGCAGGTTCGAGAGGAGCTGTTGCAAGCGGCCCGTGTCGCAACGCACCGTGCACGGGAGCACGATGTCGGCGTCGATGCAGCGCCGCGGATGCGCCTCTTGCAGTTCGAAGACGACATCGTTCAGCGCCCCCCCGAGCTCGGCCGTTTCTTCGAGCACCACGCCCATGCCGGCACCGAGCCGGCTGCGCGCCAGGTCGAGCACGTCGTTGATCAGCTGCGACATGCGGCGCGTGGTAGCCCCCAGGCGCGTGCCGAGGCGGACCAGTTCCGGCTCGGCGCGGCGCGACAGCAGTTCGGCCGTGGCGCCGACGGCCGACAGCGGGTTGCGCAGGTCATGCCCCAGCACGGCGATGTACTGCTCGCGAAGCTCGGCTGTCGTGCGTGCATCGATCAATGCGGTCTCGGCCGCCAACTGGCGATCTTCGCTTTCCAGTTGCATCGCGATGAGGTCGGCGAAGGCCGTGAACATCGCCACGGTGCGCGGGTCGGAGACCACGGCCGGCTTCGGGTCGATGGCGCACAGGTTGCCGAAGTACTGGCCATTCGGCCGGACGATCGGCACCGAAATGTAGCTTTCGATGTTGTAGAGGCGCGGCGTGTGGTGGTCGCGGTAGATCGGGTCGAGGCTGGCGTGGTCGATGACCACCGGCTCGCGGACGGCGCGCGACTCGCTGCACAGCGTGGTCGCCACCTCGAGCTGCCCGCCGGGCTTCAGGCCGAATGCGATGTCGTCCTGCACCGCACAGGCCGTCCACGTGCCATCGGTGACCCGCGCCACGGCGGCGAAGCCCATGCCGGTGTTCTGGCAGATCAGGCGAAGCAGGGACGGGACGGCACTGATGCGCCCCACCGCCGCCACGTCACGTGCGATGGCCTCTGCGCTGTCGTCCATGGCACGGCTCAGGTGGCGGCGCCCTCGTCGCCGGCGGGCCAGTCGCGGATATAGGCCTTGAGCATCTTGTTCTCGAAGTTCTGGCTGTCGACCACCGCCTTGGCGACGTCGTAGAAGCTGATCACGCCCATGAGCATGCGCTTGTCCATGACCGGCATGTAGCGCGCGTGGCGCTCGAGCATGATGCGGCGGATCTCGTCGAGGTCGGTCTCGGCGGTGCAGGTGACGGGCGCGTCGTCCATCGCCTTGCGCACCAGCGAGCCACCGACCTGGCCGCCGTTCTTGACGATGGCGACGATCACCTCGCGGAAGGTGAGCATGCCGACCAGATCGCCGTGTTCCATGACCACCAGCGAACCGATGTCCTTCTCGGCCATGGTCGTCACGGCGTCGGCCAGGGGTTCGTCGGGGGTGATCGTGTAGAGGGTGTTGCCCTTGACGCGCAGGATGTCGCTGACTTTCATCGTGGTGCTCCTCTTCTGACTCTCGGCCGATCGGATGAATATAGCCCAACTCGCTCACAATAGCCGGCCATCGCCGCCCTGCCGTGCACGCACGCGGGCGGGCGTACAAGCCCCCAAGGAGACACATGCCTGGCTATTCCGACCCCGGTTTCGACACCCTCGCCCTGCACGCGGGCGCGGCGCCCGACCCGACCACCGGCGCGCGCGCCGTACCGATCCACCTCACCACGTCCTTCGTCTTCGAGTCGAGCGACCACGCCGCCGCCCTGTTCAACCTGGAACGCGCCGGGCACGTCTACAGCCGCATCAGCAACCCGACCAACGCGGTGCTGGAGCAACGCGTGGCGGCGCTGGAGGGCGGCATCGGCGCCATCGCGACCGCCAGCGGCCAGGCCGCGCTGCACCTGAGCGTGGCGACGCTGATGGGCGCCGGCTCGCACATCGTGGCCAGCACGGCGCTGTACGGCGGCTCGCAGAATCTGCTGCACTACACGATGCGGCGCTTCGGCATCGAGACGACCTTCGTCAAGCCGAACGACCTCGACGGCTGGAAAGCCGCCATCCGCCCGAACACCAAGCTGCTGTTCGGCGAGACCGTAGGCAACCCCGGGCTGGACGTGCTCGACATCCCGTCGGTGAGCGACATCGCCCATGCGGCCGGCGTGCCGCTGCTGGTCGATTCCACGCTGACCTCGCCCTACCTGATCAAGCCCTTCGACCACGGCGCCGACCTGGTCTACCACTCGGCGACCAAGTTCCTCTCCGGTCACGGCACGGTGATCGGCGGCGTGGTGGTCGACGGCGGCAGCTTCGACTGGGAGAAGTCGGGCAAGTTCGCCGAGCTGAGCCAGGCCTACGACGGCTTCCACAACATGGTGTTCAGCGAAGAGAGCACGGTCGGGGCCTTCCTGCTGCGCGCGCGCCGCGAAGGCCTGCGCGACTTCGGCGCGTCGATGAGCCCGCACACGGCGTGGCTGATCCTGCAGGGCATCGAGACGCTGCCGCTGCGCATTGAGCGGCACATCGACAACACGCAGAAGGTGGTCGAGTTTCTGGCCGCGCACCCGTTCGTGTCGCGGGTGGGCCATCCGCTGATCGAATCGCACCCGAGCCACGCGCTGGCGCAGAAGCTGCTCAAGCACGGCGCACGCGGTGCCGGCGCGGTGTTCAGCTTCGACATCAAGGGCAGCCGCGCGCAGGGCAAGGCCTTCATCGAAGCGCTCAAGCTCTTCAGCCACCTGGCCAACGTGGGCGACTGCCGCAGCCTGGTGATCCACCCGGCCAGCACCACGCACTTCCGCATGACGGACGAGGCGCTGGCCGGCGCTGGCATCGGACAGGGCACGATCCGGCTGTCGATCGGCCTGGAAGATCCGGCCGACCTGATCGACGACCTGAAGCGCGCGCTGAAGGCGGCAGAAAAGGCAGGTGCGTGATGGAACTGATCGTTCACGGCCACGCCACCTACGCCTACACCGGCGGCAAGACGCTCGATGCGACCAAGCCGACCGTCGTCTTCATCCACGGTGTGCTCAACGACCACAGCGTGTGGATCCTGCAGAGCCGCTGGTTCGCCAACCATGGCTGGAACGTGCTGGCCATCGACCTGCCCGGCCACTGCAAGAGCGCCGGCAAGGCGCCGGCCACCGTCGAGGAAGCGGCGCAGTTCATCGTCGCGCTGCTCGATGCGGCCGGCGTGCAAAAGGCCGCACTGGTCGGCCACAGCTTCGGCTCGCTGATCGCGCTGGAGACGGCCGCCCGCGCGCCGGAACGCATCTCGCACCTGGCGATGGTCGGCACGGCCTACCCGATGGCGGTGTCGCCGGCGCTGCTCGACAGCGCGCTGAACGCGCCGATGAAGGCTATCGACATGGTCAACGTCTTCTCGCACTCGATGATGGCGCCGCCGCCCTCCTCGCTCGGCCCCGGCACCTGGCTCTACGGCGGCTCGCGCGCGCTCATGCGCCGCGTGCTGGCGAGCAACCGCGAGGTCAACGTGTTCCACGTCGGATTCAACGCGTGCAACGACTATGCGAACGGCGAAGCGGCGATGGCGGCGGTGCAGTGCCCCGTGCTGTTCCTGCTCGGGGCGGCCGACCAGATGACGCCGCCCAAGGCCGCCAGGACGCTCAGCGCCAAAGCGCTCTCATCGAAGACGGTGGTGGTGCAGGCCGGTCATCAGCTCATGACCGAGGCGCCGGATGCTGTGCTGTTCGCGTTGAGGGACTTCCTGGACGGCTGATGCCAATGCAGGAGCCGTGAAGACGCAACGTCGATTCGTGAGGAAATGCTGAAAAGCGAAGTTGCTGCTCAGCACGCTTCGAAAGCCAGACGCCAGAATCCCGCCCCGGGGCACAGCGCACTCCGCGCTGGCCCCGAAATCGGCCGCACGCCACGAAGAGGGCACGTCGGCATCCGTCTTTCCAGGGAGTGGAGTCCATGAAAATCAACAGGAGCGCCTCGCGCGCAGGCTTGGTCGCGCTTGCGATCTGCAGTGCATTTTTGACCGCTTGCGACAAGAAGGAGGCCTCAGCCTCTGGCAGTCCGGCCCCAGCCGCGTCGTCGACGCGCGATACCGCCAACGCACAGGCCAAAGCCAAAAACACCTACATCGTCACCTACAACCGGTTGATCGATGACAACCGCAGTCTCGCGGCCATCTTCAAGAGCTACCAGCGCTTGCAGATCCAGACGAAGCGTCCGAATGCCTCGTCGTTCTATGGCGACCCGGCCACCTTCGACGCTCTCTTCAAGACCTTGAAAGAGGCGCGAACGGTCGGCTCCGGGGATGCACCGCTCGACACGGCGGCCGACCGCCTGCTCGCCAGCGGCGAGAAGCTGCTCGCCGTTTGGACCCCGCTGCATCCGTACTTCCACGCGCAGGGTTTTCTGGCGGACAACTACGTCAAGGCTCGCGCTGAAGACGCCAACATGACCGCGGCTTTCACCGGCGCTCTGACGGAGATCGACCTCTTCGGGCAGGAGCTGGATCGTGTCGAGGACGACCGGCGAGCCAACCAGATGGCGAAGCTCAAGGAGAAGGGCGAGATAGCGAGCTACTACAGCATCGAGACCATGGCCCTCGCCAAGAAGTTCATGGGCGAGTTGCAACGCATCGAAAGCGGCAAGAACCAGCAAGCGATGACCCGGGCGAACACGCTGACCACCGAGCTCGAGACGTCCATGGAAAACTACCGCAAAGCCATCGCCGCCAAACCTGCAGACGCCAGTGCAGACGCCCAGAAGACCGCCAAAGCCAATCTGGATGTGCAGAGCAAGCTTCAATCGATGATCGGGCAGTGGCGCGTCTTCTCCACCAGCAAGAGTCCCAGCGCGATGACGGGCCGCAACATCGTGGGTTACTACAACGACGCGGTGCAGGCAGCCAGCCGCTAGGCCGCACGCCTTCCTGCACGGAGTCGCCACGGGCTGCGCCCGTTGGTGCACGCCCCCTGCTTCAAAGTTCGAATCGCTCGGGCGCGCGGCTGACCGCCGCCATCAGCACGCCGACCGCATCGCTCGACGGCTGCGCGGCCGGCAACGCGCCGAGCATGCGGCTCAGCGTCTCGGGGTACGGCAGCAGTGGCCCGAGAAAGTGCGTGCCTTGCGCACTCGCGACCAGCAGCGTGGGAAAGGTCTCGACATCGAAGTCGTCGGCGATGTCCGAATGGTCCTCGATGTCGACCCAGGCGAAGCGCAGCCCGGGGTGCGCGGCAGCGATGCGCTCGAAGGCGGGGCGGTAATCGCGGCAGGTGCCGCACCAGTCCGCGCACAGGCAGACCACCCAGGTGGGTGCGGCGGGATCGGCGATGGGCGGTGCGCTCACGGAGAAGGCCTGGAACGATGGAGCGTGGATTATCGAGGTGGCTGCCCAAGGCTGCAGCAAAGGGTCAACGCCTCGCGAGGTGGGCGTAGCGCCCCATCTGGCTCGGCCGTGTCAGGTCCTGCAGATCGTCGCGCACCACCAGCGCGTCGCGCAGGCACAGGCTCTCCAGCGCGGCCTTGCGCCACAGGTGTGCGAGCGCGTCGGCGCGCGGCAGAAGCAGCGCGGTCAGCAGCGGCGCCAGCGGCGTGACGTCGGGGTCGGCCAGCAGCACGTAGCGCGGGTCTTCGTTGGCCGGGTCTTCCGCGAGTGGTGCGATCCAGTCGATGGTTACCAGCGTCTCCAACACTGGCGCCAGCTGCAGGGCATCGACCCGCATCCGCACCACCAGCTCGTTCGCACCCAGCCCCTTGGCCGGCGTCGCATGGGCGACGTCGAGCAACTGCAGCGCCTCGACCGCCAGCTGGAAAGGCCAGCCCGGCGTGTCGCCACGGCGCGCCACGCCGGCCAGCAGGCTGGGCAGGTAGGCCGCGATCACCGCGCCGAAGAGCGCGATCACCCAGGCGACGTAGATCCAGACCAGCAGGATGGGCGCCGTGGCGAAGGCGCCGTAGAGCACCGAGTACGTCGGCACCAGGCTCAGGTAGTAGCCCAGCACGCGCTTGGCGATCTCGATCGCGGCGGCGACGAACAGGCCGCCCGCCCAGGCGTGGGCCCAGCGCACCGAGGTGTTGGGCACGTAGTGGTAGAGCGAGGCCATGCCGCCGGCGAGCAGCACGAATTCGAAGGTGTCGAACAGCAGCTTGAGCAGGCCGCCGCTGCCCACCACGCCGCGCGACGCCGAGAACACGTACGACGTGGTGCTCAGGCTCACCGCCAGGATCAGCGGCCCGAGCGTGATGGCCGCCCAGTAGATGAGCACGCGCTGCGCCAGCGGGCGCGGGGTGCGCACCCGCCAGATGCTGTTGAGCGTCTTGTCGATGGTCAAAATCAGCGCGACCGCCGTGACCAGCAGCACGATCAGGCCCGCGATGCCGAGCCCGCTGGCCTTGCTGGCGAACTGGTTCAGGTAGCCCAGCACCTGCCGTGCGATGTTGTCCGGAATGAGGCTTTCGATCAGCCAGCGCTGCAGTCGGCCCTGCATCTTGGCGAACATCGGGAACACCGTGAAGAGCGCCAGCGCCGTGGTGAAGAACGGCACCAGCGCGATGGTGGTGGTGAAGGTCAGGCTGCCGGCCGTCAGGCCCAGGCGGTCTTCGCGGAAACGCTCCCGCAGCACGGCCGCCGTGTTGCCCCAAGGAAAATGCGAAAGGTCCCTCCACCATGACCGGTGTTTCATGGCCGGTATCATGCCATCGGCCCTGCGGCATGCCGCCGCAGACCGCCCTGCGCGCCCGCCGCGCGCGACCCTTGCACACCCCATCCGTGACCCTGCCCCAAGCCCCCTCGTCCGCCGTCGCCTCCACCCGCTGGCTGGCCGTGGGCAGCCTCGTCGGCCTGATCGTGCTGGGCCTGGCGTGGGAGATGTGGCTGGCGCCGCTGCGGCCCGGCGGCTCCTGGCTGGCGCTCAAGGTGCTGCCGCTGGTGGTGCCGCTCGCGGGGCTCTACAAGAACCGCATGTACACCTACCGCTGGGTCAGCCTGATGATCTGGCTCTATTTCACCGAAGGCGTGGTGCGCGCGTGGAGCGACGCCCTGCCGCTCGGGCGCGCATTGGCAGGCATCGAAATCGCGCTGTGCCTGATGCTTTTCACGGCGTGCGCGATGCACGTGCGGCTGCGCCTGCGCGATGCCCGCACCGCACGGGCCGCCGTTCCGCTGGAGACCTCCATCCCATGACCGATCTGATCGACCAACTTCGCGCCATCGTCGGCGCGCCCCATGTGCTGACCGAGGGCGACCTCACCGCCTACGAGCAGGACTGGCGCAAGCGCGAGCGCGGCAAGGCGCTGGCCGTAGTGCGCCCCGCGAGCGCGCAGCAGGTGGCCGACGTGGTCAAGGCCTGCGCCGCCGCGTCGGCCTCGCTCGTCCCGCAAGGCGGCAACACCGGCCTGGCGGTCGGCGGCATTCCCGACGCCAGCGGCACCCAGGTGCTGCTGAGCCTGCAGCGCATGAACGCGGTGCGCGACATCGACGCGGCCAACCTGACCATGACGGTCGAGGCCGGCTGCATCCTGCAGACGCTGCAGGAGACCGCCGAGAAGGCCGGCTTCCTGTTCCCGCTGAGCCTGGCGGCCGAGGGCAGTTGCACCATCGGCGGCAACCTGGCGACCAACGCGGGCGGCACGCAGGTCGTGCGCTACGGCAACACGCGCGACCTGTGCCTGGGCCTAGAAGTGGTCACGCCGCAGGGCGAGATCTGGGAAGGCACCAGCGGCCTGCGCAAGGACAACACCGGCTACGACCTGCGCGACCTGCTGATCGGCAGCGAAGGCACGCTGGGCATCATCACCGCCGCGACGATGAAGCTGTACCCGATGCCCGCGGCACAGCTCACCGCCTGGGCCGCCGTGCCATCGCTCGACCACGCGGTCACGCTGCTGGGCCTGGCGCACAAGCACCTGGGCGCCGGCCTCACCGGCTTCGAGGTGATGGGCCAGTTCGCCCTGAGCCTGGTCGGCAAGCACATGCCGCAATTGCGCGTGCCCTTCCTGGGCGACGCGTCGGCACCCTACTGCGTGCTGCTCGAGAATTCCGACAACGAATCCGAAGACCATGCCCGCGCGCGCTTCGAGGCGCTGCTCGAGACCGCCTTCGAGGACGGCTGCGTGACCGACGCGGTGGTGGCCGAGAACCTCACGCAGGCGCACCAGCTCTGGCACATCCGCGAGAGCATTCCGCTCGCCCAGGCCGAGGAAGGCCTGAACATCAAGCACGACATCTCGATCGCGGTGTCACGCATCCCCGCCTTCGTGGCCGAAACCGACGCCCTGCTGCAGCGCGAGATCCCCGGGGTGCGGCTCGTCAACTTCGGCCACCTGGGCGACGGCAACCTGCACTACAACGTGCAGGCCCCGGCCGAGGGGGATGCCAAGGCCTTCCTGCGCGACGAAGAAGAGCGCGTCAACACGCTCGTCTACGACGCGGTCGAGAAGTTCGGCGGCTCGTTCTCAGCCGAGCACGGCGTGGGCGAACTGAAGGTGCACAAGCTCGAGAAGCACAAGTCGCCCGTGGCGCTGGGCATGATGCGCGCCATCAAGCGCGGGCTGGACCCGCAGAACATCATGAATCCGGGGCGGGTGCTGCGGGTCTGATGCGCCTGCATTCATGCACGTAAGATATGCGCATTCATCCTGCTCAAGGAACTTGCAATGCTTCGTTTCGACAACGCACCCAAGAAGGCAACCAACCTTTCGCTCAACAGCAAGGTGCTGGAAGTCGCGCGCGAGTTGGGCATGAACGTGTCGCAGACGGTCGATGCCTTGCTGGCGAAGGAAGTGGAACGACGCTATTGGGAAGGATGGAACGAGCGCAACAAGGAGGCGATCGAGGCCTACAACACGCGCATCCGTCGCGACGGCGTTTGGGGCGCCAAGTACCGCACCTTCGCGGGCAGTCTGGGCGACGGGCGCCAAACGCCTGATCTCAAGTCCGACCAAAAGCCCGAACCCTCCAAACGCAAGGCGGCCTGAACCGATGGCGCGCTTCGACGTCTACGCCAATCCGGACAAATCCGAGCACCGCCACACACCCTTCGTGCTGGACGTGCAGAACGATCACATCGACGGCGTGGAGACGCGCATCGTCATTCCGTTGCGCGACGCACGTGTGCATGGCCGATGCCTCGAGCGCGTGCATCCCGCTTTCCGCATCAACCAGCGCGACGTGGTGCTCGACACGCCGACCATGGCCACCTTTCCGCGAGATTGGCTGCGGTCGCCGGTGAGCAGCCTGAAAGCGCAGCAACAGGCCGTGCAAGATGCGCTCGATGCCGTGTTCGGCGCCTACTGAGTTTCAACCGATGACCGACCGTCCCATCCGCACCCCCTACGAAGACTTCATGCGCCACGTCGACACACATGGCGTGCTCAAGTCCGACCGCACCGGCACGGGCACCAAGAGCGTCTTCGGCCACCAGATGCGCTTCGACCTGAACGAAGGCTTCCCACTGGTCACGACGAAGAAGGTGCATGTGCGCTCCATCATCCAGGAGCTGCTGTGGTTCCTCACCGGCTCCAGCGACAACAACTGGCTGCGCGAGCGCGGCGTGACGATCTGGGACGAATGGGCGCGTGAAGACGGCGATCTGGGCCCTGTCTACGGCGTGCAGTGGCGCAGCTGGCCGACACCCGACGGCGGCCACATCGACCAGATCGCCGAGGTCATCAAGACGCTCAAGACGAACCCCGATTCGCGCCGCATCATCGTGAGCGCATGGAACGTGGCCGAGCTGTCGAAGATGGCGCTGATGCCCTGCCACGCCTTCTTCCAGTTCTACGTGGCGCCGCCGCAGGCCACGGGCGAGCGCGGCAAGCTCAGCTGCCAGCTTTATCAGCGCAGCGCCGATATCTTCCTGGGCGTCCCCTTCAACATCGCGAGCTACGCGTTGCTCACGCACATGGTGGCGCAGCAGTGCGAACTGGACGTCGGCGACTTCATCTGGACCGGCGGCGACTGCCACATCTACAGCAACCACGCCGAACAGGTCGCGCTGCAGCTCAGCCGGGAGCCACGCCCCTACCCGACGTTGCGCATCCTGCGCAAGCCCGACTCGATCTTCGATTACCAGTACGAAGATTTCGCCTTCGACGGCTACGACCCGCATCCGGCCATCAAGGCGCCGGTGGCGGTGTAGGTCGCGGTCACCAAAATGACAAAGGGGTTAGCAACCGTTAGTTGCTAACCCCTGTCAAGACTGGTCGGTGTGAAAGGATTCGAACCTTCGACCCCTTGCACCCCATGCAAGTGCGCTACCAGGCTGCGCCACACACCGAAGCCTCAAATTATAGCCGGGCGAATCAGTGCCCCGTGGCCAGCAGCTCACGAATTTCAAACAACTCGCGGCGCAGTTGCTGCCAAGCGCCTTGATCGGAGGTTGTCGCGATCGCCGGCATCGCGGTCGAGGGATGGGTCGCCGCCTCCCACTCTTCCTGATCGATGTCGGTCGCCTCGACGCCGTCGATCAGCACTTCGCTTTCGCTGTTCAGTCCACCGGCCTTGCGACGGTCGCGCTCGGTCTGGGTCAACTCTTGCAGCTTGTTGCGCGCGCCGCTGATCGTGAAGCCCTGGTCATAGAGCAAGTCGCGGATACGGCGGATCATGAGCACTTCGTGGTGCTGGTAATAGCGACGGTTGCCGCGCCGCTTCATCGGGCGCAGCTGCGTGAATTCCTGCTCCCAGTAACGCAGCACATGCGGCTTCACCCCGCACAACTCGGCCACCTCACCGATGGTGAAGTAGCGTTTGACGGGAATCGGGGGGAGCGTTTTCTCCATTGAAATCAAGATCGTGCGCGCGAAACCTTAGAGGTTACTCCACGCACGCGCGAGGCACCAAGCACTTATTCCACACCAACGCGCCAAGCGGTCGCATTGGTGCTTTCTTCAGTGCTTTCTGCTTCATCGGCCATGCCGCCCTGGATCTGTTCCTTGAGCTTGGCACTGGCATGGAAGGTCGCGACGCGGCGCGCACCGATCGGGATCGCCTCGCCGGTGCGCGGGTTGCGCCCGGGGCGCGGCGCCTTCACGCGGATCTGGAAGTTGCCGAAGCCGGAGATCTTGACGTCGGTGCCTTCGATGAGGCTCGCGGACACCAGTTCGAAGAAGGCTTCGACCATGTCCTTCGACTCGCGCTTGTTCAGGCCGATCTGCTCGAAGAGCAGTTCGGCCAGGTGCGCCTTGGTGAGCGCGGGCGTTTCAAGGGCTTCGAGCGTGAAATCCATGACCTTCATCCTCTCAGTCGCGCGCCGAAGTCGGCAGCCAGTCGGTCGACGATTGCGCGCACGGCGGGGTCGACCTGCTCGTCCGTCAGTGTGCCGCTGTCGCCCTGGAAGCTCAGGCGCACGGCCATGCTCTTCTCGCCCGCAGCCAGACCGCCTGTCGCGCCGACCGTGCCGTCGCGCGACGGCTGTGGCCGGTAGATGTCGAACAGCGTCGCATCGCGCAAGAGGCCGCCGGTGGATGTCGACGTGATGGCTCGCATGAGCGAGCCGTACGCGACACTTTCGGCCACGACGACCGCGATGTCGCGTTCGACGGCCTGGAACTTCGGCACCGGCTTGGCGACCGGCACCGGCCGTTCGGCCAAGGCCTCGAGGTCGAGTTCGAACACGATCGGTGCGTGCGCGAAATCCCACTTCTGGCGCCAGCGCGGGTGCAGTTCGCCGACCACGCCGATGACGCAGCCGTCGACGAGCACGCGGGCGGAGCGCCCCGGGTGCAGGGCCGGATGCTCGGCCACCTCGAAGGTCGGCACGCGCGGTGCGAGCAGCGCTTCGACATCGCCCTTCACGTCGTAGAAGTCGACACGCAGGGGCTTGCCATCCCAGCGCGCCGCTTCGGCGTCGCCCCAGGCCAGGCCGGCCAGGCGCATGGGCTGCGCGATGCCCTTGACGGTGCTGTCGGTGGTCTCGACCTTGTCGTCGCGCAGGAACACGCGGCCCGCCTCGAACACGCGCACCCGCGGCGCCTTGCGGTCGAGGTTGAACTTGAGCACCTGCAGCAGCGAGCCGATCAGCGACGAGCGCATCACGCTCATCTGGCTGGCGATCGGATTCAAAAGCTTGACGGGATTCGCGTTCCCGGCCAGGTCTTGCTCCCAATGCGCTTCGACGAAGCTGAAGTTGATGGTTTCCTGGTAGCCGAGGGCGGCAGCACGATGGCGCACCGCGAAACGGCTGCGCTGCGCTTCTGGCCGCACGCGTGCAGTGATCGGGCCCAGCGGCGCGGTGGTCGGCAGGTTGTTGTAGCCGATGAGGCGCGCGACTTCTTCAATCAGGTCCGCCTCGATCAACAGGTCGAAGCGGTGCGGCGCCGGCGTGACGACGACCGTGCCTTCGCCCTCCTCGATCGGCAGGCCGAGCCGGCGCAACGCGTCGACGCATTGCGCCTGCGTGACGGGCATGCCGATCACGCGGGCTGCACGGGCGACGCGCAGCGTCACCGGTTTGGCTTCCGGCAGGCGCAGCGTCTGGTCGTCGATCGGGCCGGCCTCGCCGCCGCAGATGTCGATCACGAGCTGCGTGATGCGCTCGATGATCTGCACCGTGCGGCTCGGGTCCACGCCACGTTCGTAGCGGTGGCCGGCATCGGTCGAGAAGTTGAACCGGCGCGAGCGACCCTGGATGGCCTCCGGCCACCAGAAGGCGGCCTCGACGTAGATATTCTTCGTGTCGTCCGACACGGCGGTCGCATCACCCCCCATGATGCCGGCGAGCGATTCGACCGCCTGCGCATCGGCGATCACGCCGACCTTCTCGTCGATGGTCACAGTGTTTCCATTGAGCAGCTTGAGCTGTTCGCCGGCCTGGCCCCAGCGCACCGTGAGGCCGCCGTGGATCTTGTCGAGGTCAAAGATGTGCGAGGGCTGGCCGTACTCGAACATCACGTAGTTCGAGATGTCGACCAGCGGCGTGACGCTGCGCTGGCCGCAGCGCGCGAGCCGGTCGACCATCCAGGCCGGCGTTTTCGCCGTCGTGGTGACGCCGCGCACGACGCGGCCGGAAAAGCGGCCGCAGAGTTCGGGCGCTAGCACCTTCACGGCCAAGGTGTCCGCCAGCTTGGCGGCGACGGACGGGATGGACGGCGTCTTCAGAGGCGCACCGGTCAGCGCTGACAGTTCGCGCGCGATACCGTAGACCGACAGGCCGTGAGCCAGGTTCGGCGTCAGCTTGAGCGTGAGCAGCGTGTCGTCGAGCTGCAGCACGTCGCGCACATCGGCGCCGAGCGGTGCATCCGCCGACAACTCGAGCAGACCGCCATGGTCGTCGCTCAGCTTGAGTTCGCTGGCCGAGCACAGCATGCCCTGGCTCTCGACGCCGCGCAGCTTGCCGAGCTTGATGAGGAAGGGCTTGCCGTCGTCACCGGGCGGCAGTTCGGCACCGACCAGCGCGCAGGGCACCTTGATGCCGACGCGCGCATTCGGCGCGCCGCACACGATGTTGAGCATCGCGCCCTGCCCTACATCGACCTGGCACACGCGCAGGCGATCGGCATTGGGGTGCTGAATGGCTTCCTTGATCTCGCCGACGACGATCTTGCTGAAGGGCGGCGCGGCGGGACGGCTGTCTTCGACCTCGAAGCCACCCATGGTGAGCGTCTCGGCCAGTTCGGCGCTGGACAGCGGCGGGTTGCAGAACTCGCGCAACCAGGACTCGGGGAATTGCATCTCGTTGTTCTCTTTTTCGGACGTTGTTCTGAACGGTGACTGGACCTGCGTTACTGAAACTGGGACAGGAAGCGCAGGTCGCCGTCGAAGAACAGCCGCAGGTCGTTCACGCCATAGCGCAGCATCGTGAGCCGGTCGGGCCCCATGCCGAAGGCGAAGCCGATGTAGCGCTCGGGGTCGAGTCCCATGTTGCGCACGACGTTCGGGTGCACCTGGCCGGAGCCCGCGACCTCCAGCCAGCGGCCGGCCAGCGGGCCGCTCTGGAACTGGATGTCGATCTCGGCGCTCGGTTCGGTGAAGGGGAAGAAGCTGGGGCGAAAGCGCAGCACCAGATCGTCGCTCTCGAAGAAGGTGCGGCAGAAGTCGGTGAAGACGACCTTCAGGTCCTTGAAGCTGACGTTCTCGCCGAGCCACAGGCCTTCGCACTGGTGGAACATCGGCGAATGCGTCGCGTCGCTGTCGACACGGTAGGTCCGGCCCGGGGCGATCACGCGGATCTCGGGCGCCTTGGTCGTGCCGGCCGTGTCCTTGGCGGCCGCTTCGAACTCGGCCGCGTATTTCTTGATGTGCTGGTGGGCGTAGCGCACCTGCATCGGGCTGGTATGCGGACGCAGGTTGTACGGAATGCCGTCATCGCCGTCGATGTCGACATAGAAGGTGTCCTGCATCGAACGCGCCGGGTGGTTCGGCGGGTTGTTCAGCGACGTAAAGCTGTGCCAGTCGCTCTCGATTTCCGGGCCGTCGGCCACGTCGAAGCCCATGCTCGAGAAGATCGCCTCGATGCGCTCCAGCGTGCGGCTCACCGGATGAAGGCCGCCACCGGCAGTTCGGCGCCCCGGCAAGGTCACGTCGAGCGACTCGGCGCGCAGTTGCACCGCGAGCTCTTCGTCGGCCAGTTGCTGGCGGCGCTCGGTCAGCGCCGACTCGATCGCCTGCTTGACCCCATTGATCGCTGCGCCGCGCGACTTCTTTTCGTCGACCGGCAACTGGGCCATGCCCTTCATCAGCTCGGTGATGCGGCCGGCCTTGCCGAGGAACAGCGCCTTGGCGTTCTCGAGATCGGCGGGCGTCTTGGCGTGGGCAAAGGCGGCCCGTGCTGTGTCGACCAGGGAGTCCAACTCGTTCATGACATCTCTTCGAGGGGAAAGTAAACACGACCGACGCAAAATAAGTTCAAGCACACCGCTTTGCCTTAAGACGCAGCGCCTGTGCATTCTTGTTTGCGTCAATTCAAATAAAAAAGGGCTGGTGCTTTCTCAAGCGCCAGCCCTTGTGCCGTAGGCGCAGACGACCGCCCCGAAGAGCGACAGCCTGCTGTGCGGGATCAAGCAGCCAGCTTGGCCTTGATCTGCTCCACGATGCCGGCAAAAGCGGCCTTGTCGTGCACGGCGATATCGGCCAGGACCTTGCGGTCGATCTCGATACCGGCCTTGCGGATGCCATTGGCGAACTGGCTGTAGGTCATGCCCAGTTCGCGGGAAGCGGCGTTGATACGCGCGATCCACAACTGACGGAACACGCGCTTCTTGGTGCGGCGGTCACGGTAGGCATATTGACCTGCCTTCATCACCGCCTGTTTGGCGACGCGGAAGACATTGCCGCGGCGACCGCGGAAACCCTTGGCGAGGGCGAGAACTTTCTTGTGGCGGGCGCGAGCCGTTACACCACGTTTGACGCGAGGCATGTGTTACTCCTGTTCGTCTGAATTAAATGCCCATGCCGGGCAACATGGCAGCCATCGAAACCATGTTGGTTTCGTGAACCGTCACTGCACCGCGCAGATGGCGCTTGTTCTTGGTGGTCTTCTTGGTCAGGATGTGACGCTTGAAGGCTTGACCGCGCTTGACGGTGCCACCGGGACGAACGCGGAAACGTTTTTTCGCGCTGCTCTTGGTCTTCATTTTGGGCATGTTCATGCTCCTTTAATTTGTGCTCGTGAGGCGCTGCAGATGCTCCGCAGACTTGTTGGCCCCGAGACACTTCTTCATCTCGCCGCCGCCTCGATCCGAAGACCGGGGCCGCCGCGAAATCCCTAAAAATCTTCTTCTACCAGCTCAAGCCGTTGCCGCAGGTGCCGAAGCAGCAGCTTCGGTTGCCGGCCTGCCACCGTTGGGCTTCTTGCGGCCTGGCGCGATCATCATGATCATCTGGCGGCCTTCGAGCTTCGGAAACTGCTCGACCGTGATCGAGTCGGCCAGCTCGTCGCGAATGCGATTGAGCAACGCCAAGCCCAGTTCCTGGTGCGTGATCTCGCGGCCACGAAAGCGCAGCGTGATCTTGCATTTGTCACCATCCTCAAGAAAGCGCTTGATATTGCGCATCTTGATGTTGTAGTCGCCATCGTCGGTACCGGGCCGGAACTTGATTTCCTTGACCTCGATGACCTTCTGCTTCGACTTCGCCTCGGCGGCCTTCTTCTGCTCGTGGTACTTGAACTTTCCGTACTCGATCAGGCGGCAAACCGGGGGGTTGGCCGCAGCCACCACCTCGACCAGGTCCACGTCGGCCTCACCGGCCAGGCGCAAAGCCTCGGAAATGCTCATGACACCCAACGGCTCGTTTTCCGGGCCGACAAGGCGGACTTCCGGGGCCATGATTTCCCGGTTCAGGCGGTGTTGGCGTTCCTCGCGGTGGCGGCGGTCGCGAAATGCAGTAGCGATGGTCGAAATCCTTCAATCAGTTTGCTACAAAAAATGTAGCTAACGCCGTCGAATCCACGCGCCACAAACGGACTTCTCGAGAAAATCAGCGTTTGTGTTGAATGTCGTCGGCGATCTTTTGGGAGAACGCCTCTACCGACATGGCACCGAGGTCAACATTGCCTCGGGCGCGCACTGCGACGGCACCTGCTTCCTTCTCCTTGTCGCCTACGACTAGGATGTACGGGAGCTTTTGCAACGAATGCTTGCGTATTTTATACGTAATCTTCTCGTTGTGCAGGTCGAGCTGAACTCTAAGCCCTTGATTCTGCAGCGCTTTCGCCACTGATGCTGCGTAGTCGGCCTGTCCCTCGCTGATATTGAGCACTGCGACATGCACGGGTGCCAGCCATGCGGGCAGCGCGCCGGAGTGGTGTTCGATCAGCATGCCGATGAAGCGCTCGAGGCTGCCGACAATGGCGCGGTGAAGCATCACCGGGTGCGCGCGACCGCTCGTCTCCGTCACGTATTCGCCGCCCAGGCGCTCGGCCGTGTTGAAGTCCACCTGCATCGTGCCGCACTGCCATTGACGGCCCAGCGCGTCCTTCAGCGTGTACTCGATCTTCGGGCCGTAGAAGGCACCGTCGCCGGGCGAGATGACGAAGTCCACACCCGAACGGCGCAGCGCCTCCATGACCGCGTGCTCGGCCTTGTCCCACAGTTCGTCCGAGCCGACGCGGTTGTCGGGCCGCGTCGCGACCTTGTAGAGGATGTCCGTGAAGCCGAAGTCGGCGTACACCTTCTGCAACTGCGCCGTGTAGTTGACGCACTCTTCCAGGATCTGGTCTTCCGTGCAGAAGATGTGGCCGTCGTCCTGCGTGAAGCCGCGCACGCGCATGATCCCGTGCAGCGCACCGCTGGGCTCGTTGCGGTGGCACTGGCCGAACTCGCCGTAGCGCAGCGGCAGGTCGCGGTAGCTGCGCAAGTCGCTCTTGAAGATCAGCACATGGCCCGGGCAGTTCATCGGCTTGAGCGCATATTCACGCTTCTCCGATTCCGTCGTGAACATGTTGTCGCGGTAGTTCTGCCAGTGGCCCGTCTTCTCCCACAGGCTCTTGTCGAGGATTTGCGGGCCCTTCACTTCCCAGTAGCCCGTGTCGCGGTAGATGGCGCGCATGTACTGCTCGACCGCCTGCCACACCGCCCAACCCTTGGGGTGCCAGAACACCACGCCCGGCGCTACTTCGTCGATGTGGAACAGGTCGAGTTCCTTGCCCAGCTTGCGGTGGTCGCGCTTCTCGGCTTCCTCGATGCGCTGGATGTACTGCTCGAGCTGCTTCTTGTCGGCCCAGGCCGTGCCGTAGATGCGCTGCAGCTGCTCGTTCTTGGCGTCGCCGCGCCAGTAGGCACCGGCCAGCTTCGTGAGCTTGAAGACCTTCAGGAAACGCGTGTTCGGCACGTGGGGCCCGCGACACATGTCGACGTATTCCTGGTGGTAGTAGAGGCCCATGGCCTGCTCGTCGGGCATGTCCTCGACCAGGCGCAGCTTGTAGTCCTCGCCGCGCGACGTGAAGACCTCGATCACCTCGGCACGGGGCGTCATCTTCTTGACGACGTCGTAGTCCTGCGCGATCAGCGCCTTCATGCGCTCCTCGATCGCCGTCATGTCTTCCGGCGTGAAGGGGCGCTCGTAGGAGATGTCGTAGTAGAAGCCCTCGTCGATCACGGGCCCGATCACCATCTTGGCCGTCGGGTACAGCTGCTTGACCGCGTGGCCGACCAGGTGGGCCGTCGAGTGGCGAATGATCTCGAGGCCTTCCTCGTCCTTCGGCGTGATGATCTGCAGCTTGGCGTCGTGGTCGATGATGTCGCTGGCATCGACCAGCTTGCCGTCGACCTTGCCGGCCACCGTCATCTTCGCCAGGCCGGGGCCGATGGATTGGGCCACGTCGGCCACCGACACCGGGCCGGGGTACTCGCGCCGCGAGTTGTCAGGAAGCGTGATCTGGATCATGGAAAAACCTCGGACTGAAAAACAAAAAAGCGCGGGAGACCGCGCTTTGCTCTGGTGATACGACTGGCAGACCAGCTGTGCGCGGATTACCGGCGCGCCCCTTCGAGGGAAGCGCCGCAAGTAGCACGGGTCGTAGTTCGCGGTGTCATAACCAGATTGCCTTTCTCGCTCTTGTAGGGGAGACAGAAGCTCGCGATTCTATCCGCAGCACGAAAAAGCCCGGCGTGGGCCGGGCTCGGATGCGACAGCGGAACGGCCTCAGTGGAACTGCTCTTCCTCGGTCGATCCGGTCAGTGCCGTGACGCTGGACTTACCGCCCTGGATGACCGTGGTCACCTCGTCGAAGTAGCCGGTGCCGACTTCCTGCTGATGCGACACGAAGGTGTAGCCGCGCTCGCGAGCGGCGAACTCGGGTTCCTGCACCTTCTCGACATAAGCCGACATGCCACGCTGCGCGTAGTCCTGCGCCAAATCGAACATGTTGAACCACATCGAGTGGATGCCCGCCAGCGTGATGAACTGGTACTTGTAGCCCATCGCACCCAGTTCCTTCTGGAACTTGGCGATGGTCGCGTCGTCGAGGTTCTTCTTCCAGTTGAAGGACGGCGAGCAGTTGTACGCCAGCAGCTTGCCCGGGTGCACCTTGTGCACGGCCTCGGCGAACTTGCGGGCGAACTCGAGGTCGGGCGTGCCGGTTTCGCACCACACCAGGTCGGCATAGTGCGCGTAGGCCACGGCGCGGCTGATGGCCTGGTCCATGCCCTTCTTCGTGCGATAGAAGCCCTCGGCCGTGCGCTCGCCGGTGATGAAGGGCTTGTCGTTCTCGTCGTAGTCGCTGGTGATCAGGTCGGCGGCTTCGGCGTCGGTGCGGGCGATGACCAAGGTCGGCGTGCCGCACACGTCGGCCGCCATGCGCGCGGCGATGAGCTTCTGCACGGCCTCGGTCGTCGGCACCAGCACCTTGCCGCCCATGTGACCGCACTTCTTCACCGATGCGAGCTGATCTTCGAAGTGCACGCCACCGGCGCCGGCCTTGATCATGGCCTTCATCAGCTCGAAGGCGTTGAGCACGCCGCCGAAACCGGCCTCGGCGTCCGCCACGATCGGCGCGAAGTAGTCGACGTAGCCTGCATCGCCCGGGTTGGTGCCCTTCGACCACTGGATCTCGTCGGCACGACGGAAGGTGTTATTGATGCGCTCGACCACCGTCGGCACCGAGTCGACCGGGTACAGCGACTGGTCCGGGTACATCGACGCATAGCTGTTGTTGTCGGCTGCGACCTGCCAGCCCGACAGGTAGATGGCCTTGATGCCGGCCTTGACCTGCTGCATGGCCTGGCCGCCCGTGAGCGCGCCGAGGCAGTTCACGTAAGGCTCGCTGTGCACGAGGTCCCAAAGCTTCTCGGCGCCGCGGCGCGCCAGGGTGTGCTCGATGGGAAACGAACCGCGCAGCCGCACGACTTCTGCAGCGGTGTAGCCGCGCTTGATGCCCTTCCAGCGCGGGTTCGTGGCCCAGTCTTTCTCAAGGGCGGCGATCTGCTGTTCACGGCTGAGTTGTTCGGTGAGGGTCTGCGGCATGGTGACTCCGTTGCGGTTGATTGAGATGGAAAGGCGTTGGGCCTTGGCATCCACTGTATGCCGAGACTTCTGTCTTATGTCTTATATAAGACATATATTTTCATCAATCAAATCAAAGGCTTATCTCTCAAATTCCTCCATGCGAAAACCGGTTTCTCATATCGAGAAAAAATACTGCGCTGCAGCATTGGCGCATTCCGCATTGCGGCATGCGTTTCTGCGAATGAAATTCGAGGGTCAACGTGTGCGCCAATCGCCGTTGGCGATCAGGTGTCGGCCGACCAACCGCTCCGGATGGATCTCATAGACCAGACAGCACAGCGTTTGCTCGGCCACGACCACCGGCACGTCCTTCTTGCGGTATTCGCCCGACCCATCGGCCTTCACCTCTTCGAGGATGTCGAGCGCGGCCTCGACCTCGGCCGTGATCCGATACACCTCGCCCACCACACAACCGCCCTCGCCGAGCACGATCCCGGGGTAGGCGCCCAGGTCGTACAGACGACCCTCGACCGACGCATGGCCGACGAACAGCGGCAGCGGTCGGTAGCGCGCGATGTCGTTGCGCTCCCCGCGGCGCAGCGTGCCGTAGACGAACACATGGCGGCTCGCTTCTTCCGGTTGGGGCATCATCGAAATCCAATCTCCAGCATCGATCGCCAGTCTAGTGAGCTCTGCCGTCCACGATCCCCGCCGCCTCATCGCCTATGGTTGTCTGGCCCTGAGCATGTCCCTGGTAGGCGCCTACGTGGCGCTCTCCAAGCCGCTGGTCGCCGCGTTTCCCGTGCTGCTGCTCGCGTGGCTGCGCTTCGGCGTCGCCGCGCTGGCCATGCCGCACTGGCTGCGTCGGCCGGCCGACGAGCCACCGATGACCCGGCGCACGCGCGGACTCGTGTTCCTCGAATCCTTCCTCGGCAACTTCATGTTCTCGATCTGCATGCTCTACGGCGTCAGCCTCACGAGTGCGGTGTCTGCTGGCGTGATCATGGCGTCGATCCCCGCCGTGGTCGCCATCGCAAGCTGGCTCTTCCTGCGTGAACGCGTCGGCTGGCGCATCGGCATGGCCATCGGCTGCGCCGCCATCGGCATCGGTCTGCTGGCGCTGACGCCCGCGCATGCGCCCGCCGACGGCGCCGCGCCGCGCGCGTCGATGCCGTGGCTCGGCAATGTGCTGGTCTTCTGCGCGGTGCTCTGCGAAGCGGCGTATGCCGTCATCGGCAAGTCATTGACGGGGCGGCTCGGCCCCAAGCGCATCTCGTCGCTCATCAACCTCTGGGGCTTCGTGCTGTCGACGCCTTTCGGCATCTGGTTCGCGATGCGCTTCGACTTCGGTGCAGTCAGCACCGGCATCTGGGCACTGCTCGTCGTGTATGCGCTGGCCGCGAGCATCTGGACCGTGTGGCTCTGGATGACCGGCCTGCAGCGCGTACCGGCGTCGCAAGCCGGCGTGTTCACCGTGATGCTGCCCGTCAGCGCCGCCGTCGTCGGTGTCGTGGTGCTGGGAGAAACGCTCAGCGGAGCGCAGATCGGCGCCTTTGCGATGGCGTTGGCGGGCGTCGTTTTGGCCACTTGGCCATCACGCGCGGCGACGCTGAATCCACACTGAGCATGCGACACGGCGACACGAGTGATCGTGGCGGCACTTTCCCCTCTGAAAAAACAACAGCGCCCAATGAAAAAGTCCCGTTTTCCCTTGGAAACGCGTTTTTTCTCCTTTAGCATGCGCTCTGCCAGTGGAGACGCAGCTTTTCATTGGTGAAACCAACCAAAAAAGGAAATCAACCATGGCAACTGCAAAGAAGGCTCCGGCCAAAAAGGCTCCCGCGAAAAAGGCTGCACCGGCCAAGAAGGCAGCAGCACCTGCGAAGAAGGCCGCTCCGGCGAAGAAGGCTGCGCCCGCCAAGAAGGCCGCTCCGGCCAAGAAGGCCGCACCCGCCAAGAAGCGCACGCCCAACGCCGCCTTCATGAAGGCACTGACCCCCAGCCCGGCTCTCGCCGCTGTCGTCGGCTCGACGCCGCTGCCGCGCACCGCCGTGGTCAGCAAGCTGTGGGACTACATCAAGAAGAACAACCTGCAAGACAAGGCCAACAAGCGCAACATCAACGCAGACGCCAAGCTGAAGGAAATCTTCGGCAAGGCGCAAGTCTCGATGTTCGAGCTCGCCGCCCTGATCGGCAAGCACGTCAAGTGAGCCCCGCAGCGCCCCGTGCGCTGCATCGAGAAAGCCGGCACCCGCCGGCTTTTTTTTCGTCTCCATAATTCCCGTCCCGGTCCGTCAGTCCGTCAGCACCAGAACCATGGCCTCCCCGTCCTCCTCTCCGCGCCTGCGCGACGCCGACAAATCCCAGTCGACCATCCTCGGCGCGGCGCTGGCCGAGTTCGCACAGTACGGCTTCGCCGGCGCGCGGGTCGACCGCATCGCCGAGCAGGCGGGCGTGAACAAGCGGCTGATCTACTACTACTTCAGCAACAAGGACGACCTCTTCCTCGCGGTGCTCGAGCGCACCTATGCCGACATCCGTGCCGCCGAGCAGGCATTGCACCTCGACGCGATGGACCCGGTGGAGGCAGTACGGCAGCTGGTGTCCTTCACCTGGCACTACTACCTCGAGCATCCGGAGTTCATCACGCTGCTCAACAGCGAGAACCTGCACCAGGCCGTGCACCTGAAGCAGTCGGCGCGCATCCAGGAAATGAACTCGCCGCTGGTGCAGCTGTTGGCCGATGTCCTCGAGCGCGGCCGGCAGCAAGGCCTGTTCCGCGACGGCGTCGACCCGATCCAGCTCTACATCTCGATCGCTTCGATCTGCTACTTCTACCTGTCGAACAACGCCACGCTCTCGGCCATCTTCGGCCGCGACCTGCGCGCGCCCAAGGCGCTGGCGACACGTCTGTCGCACATGACGGAACTCGTGCTCGGCTACGTGCTGCGCTGACGCGCACCCGCCCCGTGCTTTCCCTAGGTGTCGTTGACACCGCATCGGCCACGCTCCAACAATTCACCGATTGGTGATTTAAGCGCGCAGTCGACGTGACGCGCGCGTCCCCCGGAGACAACGCTCGATGCTTCGCAGACTTCTGCTGCAACCGGCCCTGCGCCCGTTCTTTCTCATCGTCGTGCTCCTGGTGCTGTGGGACCTGGCCATCCGGCTGTTCAAGATCCCGGCCTACCTGATCCCACCGCCGCTCGAGGTCGTCAAGCAGCTCATCGCCGAATGGCCGCGGCTGCTGAGCGAGAGCTGGAAGACTACGCTCGCCACGCTCGGCGGCTTCGGCCTCACGATCATCATCGGCATCCCGATGGCCATGGTCATCGCGTACTCGCGGCTCGTCGAGTCGTACGTGTATCCGCTGCTGGTGTTCTCGCAGAGCATTCCGAAAGTCGCCATCGCACCGCTGTTCGTCGTGTGGTTCGGCTTCGGGATCTTCCCGAAGGTGATCTCGGCATTCCTGCTGGGCTTCTTCCCGGTGGTCGTGTCGACGGTGATGGGCTTCAAGTCGGTGGAGCCCGACATGCTCGACCTGGCCCGCTCGATGGGCGCGAGCCGCCTGCAGACCTTCTTCAAGATCAGCCTGCCGCACGCGCTGCCCGCCATCTTCAGCGGCCTGAAGGTGTCGGTCACGCTGGCCGTGGTCGGTGCCGTGGTCGGCGAATTCGTCGGCTCCAACTCGGGCATCGGCTACGTGCTGCAGGTGGCCAACGGCAACTTCGACTTGCCGCTGATGTTCGCCGCGCTGGTCGTGCTGTCGAGCATCGGCGTGGTCCTGTTCGTCGCCGTCGACCTGGCCGAGCGACTGATGATTCCCTGGCACGCTTCGCAGCGCCAGGTGCACTGAGCACCGCCCTTCTTCATTCCTACACACAGAGACCACCGGAGACAACACCATGAAGAGACTGCTCCCCACACTGATCGCCGCCACTGCCACCGCGGTGCTCATGGCCGCCGCACCGGCCCACGCGCAGACGAAGGCGCCCGAGAAGGTCACGCTGATGCTCAACTGGTACCTCTACAGCGAGCACGCGCCCTTCTTCCTCGGCAAGGAACGCGGCTTCTATGCCGAGGAAGGCATCGACCTCGACATCCAGGAAGGCCGCGGCTCGGCCGTCACGGCGCAGGCCGTCGCCGCGAAGTCGGCGACCTTCGGCTACATCGACGTCACGACCATGATCAAGGCCGCTGCCAAGGGCGCGCCGCTCAAGTCGACGGGCGTGCTGTTCCAGGTGAGCCCGATGTCGGTGATGGGCTTCACCGAGAAGAACATCAAGACACCGAAGGACATCATCGGCAAGACGGTGGCGACCACGCCGGGCGACTCGATGTCGCAGATGTGGCCGCTGTTCCTCAAGGTCAACGACATCAAGCCCGACCAGGTGAAGATCGTTTCGGGCGACGGCCAGACCAAGCTCAATGCCGTGATGAACGGCCAGGCCGACCTGCTGCTGGGCTACGTGATGGACCAGGCCATCAAGCTGCAGGACGCCACGGGCAAGCCGGTGACGCCGATCCGCTTCGCCGATTCGGGCGTGAACCAGATCAGCTCCGGGATCATCACCAACAAGAACCTGCTGACCGAGAACCCCGATCTGGTCAAGCGCTTCATGCGCGCGTCCACCAAGGCGGCAGAAGCCGCCGAGAAGAGCCCCGAGGCCGCGGTCGACGCGATGCTCAAGGCCAACCCCAAGGCCGGCGTGCGCGACACGCTGATCGTCGGCATGAAGCAGAGCATTGCGCTGTACCACACCAAGGAAACCGCCAACCAGCGCCCCTTCCGCGTGAGCATGAAGAACGTCAACGATTCGCTCGACCTGCTGGTGCAGTACGGTGGCATGGACGCCGCCACGCGCGGCAAGCCCGAAGACTACGTGACGCTCGACTTTCTTCCTGCGAACTGACGTAGCCCCCATGTCCGATGTCCTGATCGAAGCCCGCGGCGTCACCAAGGTCTACGCCACCAAAGACGGCCCGGTCGAATCGCTCAGGCCGCTCGACTTCGCGATCCGCCGCTGCGAGTTCGTCTCGGTCGTCGGCCCGTCGGGCTGCGGCAAGAGCACGCTGCTGAAGATGGTGGCCGGGCTGCTGCCAATCACCGCCGGCTCGCTCACGCTGTCGGGCAAGCCGATCCGGGGTGCGCAGAAGGATGTGGGCATCGTGTTCCAGAGCGCCGTGCTGCTGGCCTGGCGCAGCGTGCTCGACAACATCCTGCTGCAGGCCGAGATCCGCCGCATGCCGATGGCCGCGGCGCGCGCACGGGCCGCCGAGCTGATCGCGATGGCCGGGCTGACCGGCTTCGAGGGCAAGTACCCGTGGCAACTCTCCGGCGGCATGCAGCAGCGCGCGTCGATCTGCCGCGCCCTGCTGCACGATCCGACCGTGCTGCTGATGGACGAGCCCTTCGGCGCGCTCGACGCCATGACGCGCGAGAAGATGAACCTCGAGCTGCGCCGCATCTGGGCCGCGTCGGGCAAGACGGTGATGCTCATCACGCACAGCATTCCCGAAGCGGTGTACCTGTCGGACCGCGTCATCGTGATGAGCGAGCGGCCGGGCACCATCGCTGCCGTCTACGACATCGACCTGCCACGCGAGCGCCCGCTGGACATCATGGGCTCCGCCGCCTTCGGCGAGTACGCCAAGACGATCCGGGCGCACTTCTTCTCGCAAGGCATCCTCGACCACTGAGCCGCGCGCGCTGGAGATTGCACATGACCCCTGCGGCGCCCCGCTTCCACATCGACGACATTCGCTTCACAGAGCGCGAGGTCCGGCTGCGGCTCCCCTTCCGGTTTGGCGCCGTGACCGTCACCGCCTGCCCGCAGGTCTATGTGCGCGCGCGCATCCGCTTCGAGGACGGCCGCACCAGCGAAGGTTGCGCGGCGGAGATGATGATTCCCAAGTGGTTCGACAAGAACCCGGCGCTGTCGAACGAGCAGAACTTTGAACAATTGCGGCAAGCGTTGCGCAACGCACGCGAGGCCTACACCACGACCGGCGCGGCGCAATGCGCGTGGGACCACTTCGCCGAGCACTACGAGGACGTGCTGGCGATGGGCTCACGCCAGGGCCTGTTGCCCCTGGTTGCCAGCTACGGCCCCGCATTGATCGACCGCGCCGTGCTCGACGCCGTGTGCCTGCACGGGGGCTGCGGCTTCGGCAACGCGATGGCCCGCAATATCGCCGGCATCGACCTGGCACGCCACGGTCTGGCGCCGGACCTGCAAGGCTTCGACCTCGACGGCTTTCTCGCGCAGCCGCGCGGACGCAGCTCGATCGCCGCACGCCACACCGTCGGCCTGGCCGATGCCATTCGCGATTCGGACATCGGCGATGCCGCGCCGCACGACGGATTGCCTGGTTCGCTCGAGGGTGCCATCGCGCGCTATGGTCACCGCCACTTCAAGCTCAAGCTGTCGGGCGACACGCGCGCCGACATCGACCGACTGGCGCGCATCGCCGAGGTGATCGATGCGCAGGCCGAGTTGGTCACGCTCGATGGCAACGAACAGTACGGAGACGTCGAAGCCTTCTCTCAGTTCCTCGACGCCTTCCTCGGCGAACCACGACTGAAGACGATGGCGGGGCGCACGGCATTCATCGAGCAGCCCATCCAGCGCGCACACGCACTTGAGCGCGACGTGCGCGCCGCATCGGCTCGCATGCCGCTGCTCATCGACGAGTCAGACGCGACGCTGGAGAGCTTCCTGCAGGCCCGCGCGCTCGGCTACACCGGCGTGTCGAGCAAAAGCTGCAAGGGCTTCTACAAATCCATCGTCAATGCGGCGCGCTGCGCGCACGCTCGCGCCCAGGGCGAGGCGCTGTTCCTGTCGGGCGAAGACCTGACGATGCAGGCCGGTGTCGGGCTGCAGCAAGACCTCGCGCTGGTCGGCTGGCTCGGGCTCACCCACGTCGAACGCAACGGCCACCACTATGTCGACGGCATGGCCGCGCTGCCGGCCGATGAGCAGCGCGCCTTCGCCACGCGGCACCCGGCGCTGTACGCCGAGAGCCACGGCGCAGTGCGCCTGCGCATCGTCGGCGGACAGATCGACTTGTCGTCGCTCGACACGACGGGTTTCGCCACTGGCGAGCGCGGTGCCGGCATCCGCTGGGATGCCATGGGGCCGACCTACTGAACGCCAGCCCGCGCCGGCCATCACGCTCGGGTAATCCCTGACGCGGGTCTGCCGCACGGCAATTGACCGTCGCCCAACACCCGCCGAGAATTACCCTCAATTCACCATCTGGTGAATTAACAAGTTCACCGAGCGCCCGCGCAGGTGCACCCAAGAAACCAACGGAGACCCTCATGACCACTTTTGCCCGCCTCGCCGCGACCACCTCCCTGGTCTGCATCGCCGCCCTGACGTCCCACAGTGCGCTCGCGCAGAACGGCTACCCGACCAAGCCGATCCGCGTGATCGTGCCCTTCGCGGCCGGCAGCACGACGGACATCATCGCCCGCGCCATCGCCGACAAGATGGGCCAGAGCATGGGTCAGACGCTGGTGATCGATAACCGCGGCGGTGCCAGCGGCACGATCGGCCAGCAGGCCGTGGCCACGGCCGCACCCGACGGCTACACGATCATGATTCACTCGTCCTCGCACACGGTGAGCCCGTCGACCTTTGCCAAGCTGCCTTTCGACACCATGGGCGACTTCGCCGGTGTCACGCCGATCTCCACGCTGCCGAACGCGCTGGTGATCTCGCCGTCGAAGAACATCAAGACGCTCAAGGACCTGGTGGCCGCCGCCAAGGCCAAGCCGGGCACCATCAACTTCGCCTCGGCCGGCCAGGGCAGCGCGACGCACCTGAACGCCGAGAAGTTCAAGATGGCCGCCAACATCGACGCGACCAACATCCCGTTCAAGGGCTCGGCCGATGCGGTGACCGAAGTGCTCTCGGGCCGCGTCGACTACTACTTCTCGCCCATCGCGCCGGTCATCGGCCAGATCAAGGAAGGCTCGCTGCTGGCACTGGCCGTCGGCTCGCCCAAGCGCGCGGCCGCGCTGCCCGATGTGCCGACCACCGCCGAAGCCGGCGTGCCCGGCTCGGAGTTCAACTTCTGGATCGGAATGATGGCGCCGGCCAAGACGCCGCGCGACATCGTCACCCGCCTGCACGACGAGGTCGTGAAGGCGCTGGCCACGCCCGAGGTGAAGGAGCGCTTCCTGAAGCTCGGCGCCGACGCCTGGACGCTGCAGCCCGCGCAGTTCGACGCCTACATCAAGGAAGAGATCGGCAGCAACGCCAAGCTGGTGAAGGCCGCCGGCCTGTCGCCGCAATAAACATCCACACCCACCCCGCAAGCAGAGAAACCATGGCTACACAACGACTCGGACTCATCATGCACGGCGTCACCGGACGCATGGGCATGAACCAGCACTTGATCCGCTCCATCTGCGCCATCCGTGCGCAAGGCGGCGTGACGCTCAGCAACGGCGACAAGGTCATGCCTGACCCGATCCTCATCGGCCGCAACGCCGAGAAGATGGAAGCGCTGGCCAAGAAGCACGGCATCGCGCGGTGGGGCACCGACCTCGACGCGGCGCTCGCCAACCCTGACGACACGATCTTCTTCGACGCCGGCACCACGCAGATGCGCCCCACCCTGCTGGCCAAGGCGATCCGCGCCGGCAAGCACGTGTACTGCGAGAAGCCGATCGCGACCAACCTGAACGAAGCGGTCGAGATCGCACGCCTTGCGGAGGGTTCGGGTTTGAAGCACGGCGCCGTGCAGGACAAGCTTTTCCTCCCCGGTCTGCGCAAGCTCGACATGCTGCGCCGCGCCGGCTTCTTCGGCCGCATGCTGAGCGTGCGCCTGGAGTTCGGCTACTGGGTGTTCGAGGGCGACCTGCAACCCATTCAGCGCCCTTCGTGGAACTACCGCAAGGAAGACGGCGGCGGGATGATCCTGGACATGATGTGCCACTGGCGCTACGTGCTGGACAACCTGTTCGGCGAAGTGAAGTCGGTGAGTTGCCTCGGTGTGACGCACATTCCGACGCGCTGGGACGAAGAAGGCAAGCCCTACGACGCCACCGCCGACGACGCCGCCTATGCCACCTGCGAGCTGATCGGCCACAACGGCGAGCCCGTGGTCGCTCAGCTGAACATGAGCTGGGCCACGCGCGTGCGCCGCGACGACCTCGTGACTTTCCACGTCGACGGCACGCACGGCTCCGCCGTCGCCGGCCTCTCGAGCTGCCGCGCCCAGTCGCGCGTCGCCACACCGCGCCCGGTGTGGAATCCCGACGAGAAGCAGATGATGAATTTCATGGACCAGTGGCAGGAGATCCCGGATTCGCAGGTCTACGACAACGGCTTCAAGATCCAGTGGGAACACTTCATCCGCCACGTGGTCGAGAACGAGCCGTACAAGTGGACGCTGCCCGAAGGCGCCAAGGGCGTGCAGCTGGTCGAGGCCGCGCTCGAATCGTGGAAAGACCGTCGCTGGGTCGACGTGCCCGCGCTGAAGGTCTGAGGAGCGACGCCATGGCACTGACCCTCACCCTGCCGAGCGCGAACGGCTCGCTTTCTCCGTACACGCTGCACGGCAGCGTGCCGGTGAAGCCGCCCGCTGGCGTCAAGTTCAACCGCATCGCCTACTCGGCCGCGCACGTCGTGGCCGACCCGCTCGCCGTGGTCGACCCGTGGCTGCAGGCCGCCATCGACTGGGACACCACCATCGCCTATCGCCGGCACCTCTGGTCGCTGGGCTTGGGCGTGGCCGAAGCGATGGACACGGCGCAGCGCGGCATGGGCCTGGACTGGCCGACCTCGCTGGAGCTGATCCGCCGCTCGCTCGATGCGGCGAAGGAAGTCCCCGGCGCACTGGTCGCCTCGGGCTGCGGCACCGACCACCTGAACCTCGACGACGTGAAGAGCGTCGACGACGTGATCCGCGGCTACGAAGCGCAGATGGCGGCCATCGAGAAGCTCGGCGGCAAGCTGATCGTGATGGCGAGCCGCGCGCTCGCCCGTGTCGCGAAGAGCCCCGCAGACTACGAGCGCGTGTACGACCGCATCCTGTCGCAGGCCAAGCAGCCCGTCGTGCTGCACTGGCTTGGCGAGATGTTCGATCCCGCGCTGGCCGGCTACTGGGGCACGTCGAACGTCGATGCCGCCATGGACACGGCGGTCGGCATCATCGCGGCGCACCCGGACAAGGTCGATGGCATCAAGATCTCCCTGCTCGACAAAGACAAAGAGATCGCCATGCGCCGCCGCCTGCCATCAGGCGTGCGGATGTACACGGGCGACGACTTCAACTACGCGGAACTCATCGCGGGCGACGGTCATGGCAGAGAGCCGATGCACGGGCAAAGCGACGCACTGCTGGGCATCTTCGACGCCATCGCGCCGGCCGCGAGCTCGGCGCTCGGTGAGCTCGCGATGGGCCACGTCGAGAAGTTCCACGCCATCCTCGGCCCGACGGTGCCGCTGTCGCGCCACATCTTCGCGGCGCCCACGCGCTTCTACAAGACCGGCGTGGTGTTCATGGCCTGGCTCAACGGCCACCAGACGCACTTCACGATGGTCGGCGGCCAGCAGAGCACGCGCTCGCTGCAGCACTTCGCCGAACTGTTCCGGCTGGCCGATGCGGCCAACGTGCTGGAGCAGCCGGAACTGGCGGTGCGGCGCATGAAGACGCTGCTCGCGATGCACGGCGTCGAGTGACCACGATGCGTGACTTCTCGCAGAACCACGACTGGCTGTCGATCAACACCGCGACCGTGCGCAAGCAGCGCGGCGCCGAGGTGCCGCTCGACCGGATCATCGACCAGTGCGCCGAACGCGGCATCCGCGCGATCAGCCCGTGGCGCGACCAAGTCGCAGCCGTCGGGCTCGACAAGATCGCGGCCCAGCTGAAGGCGCACGGCATCGGCCTGTCGGGCTACTGCCGTGGCGGCTTCTTTCCCGCGCCGGATGCAGCGGGCCTCAAGGCTGCGCTGGACGACAACCGCCGCGCCATCGACGAGGCCAAGACGCTGAACGCGCCCTGCCTGGTGCTGGTGGTCGGCGCGCTGCCCGGTGCGCTCGACGGCCAGGCCGCGTACACCGACATCGCTCGCGCCCGCAGCGAAGTGCGCGACGGCATCGCGGCCTCGCTCGAGTACGCACGCGAGGTCGGCATGCCGCTGGCCATCGAGCCGCTGCACCCGATGCAGGCGGCCGACCGCGCCTGCATCAACACGCTCGAGCACGCGCTCGACGTGTGCGACGACCTCGACCCCGGCAAGAGCGGCCTGCTCGGCGTCGCGCTCGACATCTACCACGTGTGGTGGGACCCGAAGCTGCAGCAGCAGATCGCTCGCGCCGGCAAGGCGCGCTTGCTGGCGTACCACGTGTGCGACTGGCTCACACCCACACGTGACCTCCTGAGCGACCGCGGGATGATGGGCGACGGCATCGTCGAGCTGAAGAAGATCCGTGGCTGGGTCGAGGCGGCGGGCTTCGACGGTTTCAGCGAGGTGGAGATCTTTTCGACGCTCGACTGGTGGCAGCGCGACGGCGGCGAGGTGCTCGACACCTGCATGGCCAGACATCGCAGCGCCGTGTAAGCCGGCGCTGGAGCCGCCGGGCGCGACTCCTATAATTCTTCTCGTCCAGCAAGCAGACCGTTTCGATCCGGTTGGCCAGCGAGCTTTTTTCGACAAAGCATCACTGCCACCGGAGGTCTGCCTTGCTATCGACGTTCCATTCCCCGACTCGCTCTTCGCGCCGCGTTCGCACGCTGGCCACGGCCGCCGCGCTGCTCGGCAGCGGCATGCCCCTGCAGGCTGAGACCACCGAGGCCACCCAGTCGCTGCCCGCCGTCACCGTCACCAGCGACAGCCAGGAGACCGCATCCGGCCAGGTGCGCGGCTTCGTCGCCCGCCGCGGCGCCACGGCCACCAAGACCGACACGCCGCTGATCGAAACACCGCAGGCGATCTCGGTCATCACCCGCGACCAGATGGAGGCCCAGGGCGCGCTCACCGTGCGCGACACCATCGGCTACACCGCCGGCGTGCAGTCGAACTACTTCGACAGCCGGGTCGACCAGGTCCGCTCGCGCGGTGGCGATGCGGTGCAGTACCTCGACGGCCTGCTGCGCAGCTACGGCACCTACAACACCACGCGGCCCGACCCCTTCACGCTGGAGCGCGTCGAGTTCCTGCGCGGCCCATCGTCGGTGCTCTACGGCCAGGGCGGCATCGGCGGTGTGCTCAGCCTGGTCTCGAAGCGCCCGCAGGCCGAGCGCCAGAACGAGCTGCAGCTGCAGTTGGGCAACCACCAGCGCAAGCAGATCGCCGGCGACTTCACCGGTCCGTTGGACGAGGAAGGCCAGTGGCTCTACCGGCTCGTCGCCATCGGCCGTGACAGCAACACACAGGTCGACCACGTGCGCGACGACCGCCTGGTGCTCGCACCCTCGCTGACCTGGCGTCCCAACACCGACACCTCCTTCACGCTGCAGCTGCTGCACCAGAAGGACAAGAGCGGCTCGCTCATCGGCTTCTTTCCCTGGCAGGGCACGCTGCTGCCCTCGCGCTACGGGCCGATTCCCACGTCGACCTTCATCAGCGAGCCCGGCTGGGACCGCTACGACACGGAGCAGACCTCCCTCGGCTACCTCTTCAGCCACCGCCTGAACGACACGTGGACGCTGCGCCAGAACATGCGTGCCACCCGCAGCGAGGTCGACTACCGCACCGCCTACACCAGCTTCGCCGCGAACCGTGCCACGGGCCGACCGGCACGGCCCGTGTTCAATGCCGATGGCCGCACGGTGGAACGCGATCTCGTCGCCCAGCGCAATGGCGGCAAGATGCTGCTGCTGGACAACCAGGCCGAAGCGCACCTCGGCACTGGCGCGCTGCAGCACACGCTGCTCGTCGGTGCCGACCTGCAACGCAACGAGTTCTCCCAGAAGACGGCACGCGGCACCGCTGCAGCCATCGACGTGTATGCGCCGGTCTACGGCAACTACACGGCGCCCGCCAGCTACGCCGCCCAGCCGACCGTCACCCAGAAGCAGCTCGGGCTCTACGTGCAGGACCAGATCAAGTACGGCCGCTGGGTCGGCCTCTTCGGCCTGCGCCACGACATCGCCCAGACCGACACCGAGGGCCGCCCCGCCGCGGCCGTCGACGACAAGGCCAACACCAAGCGCGCCGGGCTGGTCTATCTGGCCGACGGGGGTTGGGCGCCTTACCTGAGTTACACCGAATCGTTCCTGCCGCTAGGCGGCATCGACCTGTACGGCACGCCGTTCAAGCCGCAGCGCGGCAAGCAATGGGAAGCCGGTGTGAAGTGGGAGCCCGAGGGCGCGCGCACGTCCTTCCTCGCGGCGCTCTACGACCTGCGCGACACCCAGCGCAAGACCACCGACCCCACCAACCCGCTCAACAGCGTGCAGATCGGCGAGGTCCACGTGAAGGGTCTCGAGCTCGAAGCCAAGGGCAGCCTGGCGCGCCGCTGGGACTGGACGCTGGCCTACGCCTACACCGACGCCAAGGTCTCGCGCAGCAACGTGGCCGACCTGGGCAAGCGACTGGTCGGCGTGCCCGAGCACAGCGCCTCGGCATGGCTGATGCGGCGCTTCGCGCTGGGCGGCACGAGCGGCTTCACCCTGGGCGGCGGCGTGCGCTACACCGGTGAATCCTGGGACGGCACCGACAGCCTGCGCACGCCGTCGGCCACGCTCCTCGACGCGATGCTGGCCTGGGACAACGGCCCGCTGCGCCTGGCCCTCAACGTCGCCAACCTGACCGACAAGGTGCAACTGACCACCTGCCTGGCGCGCGGCGACTGCTTCTACGGCCAGCGCCGCACGGTGACGCTGAGCGCGAACTACCGCTTCTGAACCGCGGCGAAGGGTTTTTGCGCGCGCGCGGCGGCGCGCCGCCATCGCGCTGCCTAGAATTCCCGCGGTGCGCCGGCCCGTCCGGCGCGCACAGCGTTCTCAGGGCGGGGTGCAATTCCCCACCGGCGGTGATGGCGACTCGTTCGCACAAGCCCGCGAGCGCCTGTGGTGCGTCATGCATCGCAGGGTCAGCAGACCCGGTTGGAATCCGGGGGCCGACGGTTGGGAACTGCCTTGCCAGCGGTCGTGCACACGGCCGCTGAGTTCGGGATGCAGCGCAAGGCGCCAGGTGCGCCGTGTGGCACCGCCACACAAGCGGCTGGCAACGCAGCGATGCGCCCGAACACAGCGAGCCGAGGGCGCGAACGGTGACAAGGCAGTTTCCTAAAGTCCGGATGAAAGAGAGCGCGGACCGTCGGCATGGCCGCGCGCGATTCGTCGTGCACGGCCGGTCGTCGGCTTCGTGCGCCCTGATTCAGGAAACCTGCTTTCAAGAGGCAAACCATGAGTCAGATCAACGACCTTCCCCTTTCGGCCATCTCGGCGTCCGAGCCGCAGCGCGTCGCCTTCATCGAGGCGCAGTGGCATGCCGACATCGTCCACCAGGCGCGCCACGCCTTCCTCGCAGAGATGGAGCGCCAGGGCTTCGCACGCGATCGCATCGACGTGGTCGCCGTGCCCGGCGCCTTCGAGATCCCGCTGCACGCCAAGCGGCTCGCGCTGTCGGGCCGCTACGCCGCCATCGTCGGCTGCGCGCTGGTCGTCGACGGCGGCATCTACCGCCACGAGTTCGTGGCCAACACGGTGGTAAGCACGCTGATGTCGCTGCAGCTCGAGACCAACGTGCCGATCCTCTCGGCCGTGCTGACGCCGCACCATTTCCACGAGCACGTCGAGCACCGCAAGTACTTCCACGCACACTTCGCGGTGAAGGGCACCGAGGCGGCCGATGCCTGCATCAGGACCATCGAGGGACTGCGCCAGGTCGATGCACTGCTGACCGCCTGAACAGCCCCGGCTCGCTGCGGGACAAGACCCTGCGGCGGCCTGGGCGACGACGCGCCTCCCTAAGATCGGCGCGTGGATTCACTCACTCAAATCGTGCTGGGCGGCGCCGTCGCCGCGGCCATCGCACCCGCCCGGCATCGCCGCGCCGCCCTGCTCGCAGGCGCGGCGCTCGGCACGCTGCCCGACCTCGACAGCTTCTTCATCAAGCCCTTCACCGACAACCCGGTGACGTTGATGACGGTGCACCGCAGCTTCAGCCATTCGCTGCTGGTGCTGCCCTTCGTCGGCTGGCTGCTCTGGTGGCTGTTCAAGCGCCGCGGCGGCCGCGTGGCGGATTCGCCGACGCGTTGGTTCTGGGCCATGCAGGCGGCGCTGCTCACGCACCCGCTGCTCGACGCCTTCACGGTCTACGGCACCCAGCTGTGGTGGCCGTTGCCGGTGCAGCCGACCTCGTGGTCGACCGTCTTCATCATCGACCCGGGCTACACGCTGTGGCTGCTGCTGGCCTGCGGCTTCGCCGCGTGGGCCGGCGAACGTGCGTCGGCCCAGCGGGCGCTGGTCGGCGGGCTGGTGCTGAGCAGCGCGTACCTGGGCTGGTCGCTGGTGGCGAAGCACATCGTCGACCGCGACGCCGCACGCGCGCTCGCTGCGATGGACCTGGCCAACGCGCCGCGGCTGTCGACGCCAATGCCGCTCAACACGCTGCTGTGGCGCGTGATCGTGATGACGCCCGACGGCTACCTCGAGGGCCAGCGCTCGATCGTGGCCGACACCGGCACGATGCGCTTCGAGCGTTTCGATTCCGACGTGGCCGCACTGGCCGCCGCACGCGACGTGCCGGCCGTGCGCCGGCTGCAGTGGTTCAACGGCGGCTTCATGCGCGCGCAGACCACGCCCGAGGGCACGCTGGTGCTGTCGGACCTGCGCATGGGCATGGCGCCGAGCTACAGCTTCGAGTTCGAGGTGGCGCGCCGGGCAGCGGACGGCGGCTGGCAGGCCGTGCCGCCGACGCAGCGCGAATGGAAGGTGCCCACGGGCGACTTCGGCGCGCTCTGGCAGCGCATCTGGCACGCGCCGCCAGCGCCTTGACGAGGTTCAGCGCTGCAGCAGCGTCGGCAGCGACGACGCCAGCAGCATCACGCCCGACACTGTCAGCAGCCCGAGCACGATCTGGCGGAAGGCCGCGTCGCTGATACCCACGTAGAGCCGCGCGCCGAGCAGCACCGGCACCAGCACGCAGCCCGCGACGATGGCCAGCATTGGCAGCATGGCCACGCCCACGTTGCCGGCGCCCAGGTGCAGCGCGAAGGCCACCGCCAACATCGCCAGGTTGAAGTTCTGGATGACGGCGCGCTGCGCGTCCTTCTCCATGCGGCGCAGCGTGCACCACAGCGTGGGGAGGGCACCGGCGAAGCCGCCCACGCCACTGCAGACGCCACCGGTCAGGCCGACCACCGCATCGGCCACCCGGCCACCCGCGGAGACGCGCGGCAGGTTGCGCGCCATCAGCATGGCCGGGCACCAGACCACCAGCAGCGCGCCGAGGCAGGCCTTGAACACCGCCACGTCGAGCCGTGGCAGCAGCCACACGCCGAGCGGCACACCGACCAGCCCGCCAATGACGAAAGGCAGGAGCAGCCGCTTGTCGAAGCTGCGCTTCTGTGAGAAGGCGGCAATCAGTTGACCGGTCAGCGCGCCGAAGGTCGCCAGCACGGCGGCGAGCCTGGGCTCGACCGTCCAGGCCCAGATCGACATCGCGACCAGGCCGAACGCAAAGCCCGACAGGCCCTGCACGAAGCCCGCCACGGCTGCGCCGAGCGCGACGAGGAGGTAGAGCGAGAGCGGTTCCAAGCGCCGCTCAGGCCGAGGCCGGGACCAGCGCCTCGCGCCGCACGCGGCGCACGTTGAACGCGCTGGCGATCAGCACGCCCTGCACCAGCGCCAGGCCGACGATCACCGCCGTGTAGCGGCCGTTGTCCATCAGGCGGCCGAAGACCAGCGGCGCCACGGCCTGCCCGATGTCGAGCCCCGCGTAGACCACGCCATAGACGCGTCCGGTGGCATTGGCCGGCGTCGACTTCTTCACCAGCAGGTCGCGCGACGGGCCGGCGATGCCTGAGGCGAAACCCATCGCGCCGAACAGCACCGGCACCAGCACCGGCGCGAAGTCGGCGAAGGCCAGCACCAGCGCGAGCGAGGCGGCGATACCGAAACCCGCACCCACGATGCGCTCGCAGCGCGACGGGTCCGACGCGAGAAAGCCGCCGACCACCATGCCGGCCGCGCTCGCCACCATGTAGACCGTCAGGCACACCGCGACCAGCGCGAGCGGCACGGCGTGCAGGTGCCCGGCCGCGACCGGCGCGAAGGTCTGCACCACGCTGATGACCATCGCGTAGAAAAAGAAGAAGCCAAAGCACATCCACACGGCCGGGATGCGCAGGAAGTCGAACTGGCCCGCGGTCGGCAGATGCGCGTCCTGCCCGGTGGCCTTCTGCACCGCCTTCACGTCGAGGGCGAACACGCGGCGGTACAGCCACAGCACCACCAGCACCGCCAGGGCCAGCGCACCAGCCGCGGCGAGCGCCACGCGCCAGGATGTCGCCAGCGCGATCGGCACCACGAAGGCCGGCGCCAGCGCCCAGCCGAGGCTACCGGTGATGCCGTGCACGCTGTAGGCATGGCCCAGCCGCGTGGGCGCGACCTTGCGGTTGAAGAGCGTGTAGTCGACCGGATGGAACACGCCATTGCCCACCCCGCCGACCACCGCGCTGGCCAGCAGCATCCAGTAGCTCTGCGCCATCGCATAGCCGAAGCCGGCCAGGCCGAGCATGCCGAGCCCGACGAACAGCACCGGCCGCGGGCCCAGCTTGTCGACGATGAAGCCCGAGGCCGCCTGCACCAGGCACGAGACGACGAAGAACACGGTGAGCACCGCACCCAGCTCCGTGTAGCTGACGTTGAACGCATCCTTCAGCCAGGGGAACAAGGGGGCCAGGATGAGCTGGCTGAAGTGGCTGATCGCATGGGCCAGGCCGACCAGGCCGATGAGCTGCGCATCGGTGCGCAACGTGTTGTCGGCGGGACTGTGGGAGGCGGTGGCTTGGGACATGGCAGCGTGCGGAGGGAGCGGGCTCCGATCGTAGGCCGGCCAGACGCGGCAGAATGCCGATAGATGGACAACATTTGTCGAAACCATGACAGTTGCTGAACCGAAGGCCGATTCACCCCGTTCGCGGCCACTGAACCCTGCGCCGACGACCACGGTGGTGGAGCCGCTCACACCGCACCTGTACGCGCCCGACGCGGTGCGCCCGCTGCGCGCCAAGGAGCATTTCCTGCAGGCCGACACCTTCGTCGAGCTGCATGTTCATCCGTGGCCGCAACTCACCTTCTCGACCCGCGGCGTGATCCGGCTGAGCACGCAGGACGGCAGCTACATCGTGCCGCCCTCGCGCGCGCTGTGGGTGCCGGCGGACGTACCGCACAGCATCACGCTGATCGAAGACGCCGAACTGCGCACCGTGTACGTCCACAGCTGGCTGGCGCCGCCCTGGGAGCGCTGCGAGGTGCTGGAGATCAGCCCGCTGATGCGCGCGCTGATGCTGGCGCTCGACACCACGCCGGACGGCCGGCCACCGGCCGATGCGCAGGCGCCGCACCGCGAACGCATGATCGCGCCGCTGCTCATCGACGAGATCGAGCGCGCCACGCAGATCCGCATCGACGTGCCGCTGCCCGCCGACAAGCGCCTGCGCCAGCTGTGCGAGACGCTGCTGCGCCACCCGGCCGACCGCGCCACGCTGGCCGAACGCGCCACCGCCATCGGCGCCAGCGAACGCACGGTGGCGCGGCTGTTCCACCACCAGTTGGGCATGAACTGGCAGCAGTGGCGCCAGCAGGCCGTGATGGCGCACGCCCTGCCGCTGCTGGCACGCGGCATGGCGGTGAGCCAGGTCGCGACCGCCTGCGGCTATGCCACCGACAGCGCCTTCTGTGCCATGTTCAAGAACGCCACCGGCCGCTCGCCCACCGCCTTCCAGCACAAGAAGGCCAGATAATCGCGCGGTGCATCTCGAACACTCCCGCACGCCGGCGTCATGGCGATGAACCGCGACCGGCTTCTGCGCTGGTTCCCCTTCCTGGCCTGGCCGCGCCCCGACCGCGCCCTGCTCGTCAACGAGGCATCGGCCGGCATCACCGTCGCGCTGATGGTCATTCCCCAGGGCGTGGCCTATGCCGCGCTCGCGGGCATGCCGCTGGTGACCGGCGTGTATGCGGCGCTGTTCCCGGCGCTCATCGCGGTGCTGTTCAGTTCGTCGGCGCGGCTGTCGGTGGGCCCGACCGCGCTCACCAGCCTGCTGGTCGGCGCGTCGCTGGCACCGCTGGCCGTGCCGGGCAGCAACGAATGGGTGGCGCTGGCGGTCTGGCTCACGCTGATGTCCGGTGTGATGCAGGTGCTGCTCGGCGTGGCGCGTTTCGGCTGGTTGCTCCGGCTGGTGAATTCGCCGGTGCTAATGGGCTTCACGCAGGGCGCGGCGGTGCTCATCACGCTCTCGCAGCTGCCCGCGCTGCTCGGCTTCACCGGGCGCAGCTACACGCAACTGCTGCAAGGCCCGCCGCCCGACTTCCTCGCGATCGCCTTCGGCCTCGGTGGCATGGTGATGCTGTGGGCCGGCAAGCGCATCGCCCCGCGCTTCCCCACCACCATGGCGCTGGTCGCCGTCAGCGCCATGCTGAGCTTCGCCGTCGGCTATGCGCTCAAGGGCGGTGCGGTGATCGGCGCGCTGCCGTCGGGCCTGCCCTCCTTCTATTGGCCCGGCGGCCTGAGCGTCAACGCGCTCGGCACCCTGCTGCTGCCGGCCTTCCTCATCACGCTGGTGAGCTTCCTGGAAACGGCGTCGAGCGCCAAGGTCGACAACGCGCGCTCCGGCAAGCTCTGGAACGAGAACCAGGACCTGATCGGCCAGGGCCTCGGAAAGATCGCTTCCGGCCTCACCGGCTCGTTCCCCACCAGCTCATCGTTCTCGCGCTCGGCCATCACGCTGTACGCGGGGGCCAAGACGCAGTGGTCCACGCTGTTCAGCGTGGCGGTCGTCGCGGCCGCGCTGCTGTGGGCGATGCCGCTGCTGTTCCACGTGCCGCAGGCCGTGCTGGCGTCAGTGGTGGTCACGGCCACGCTGGGGCTGATGAAGCCAAGGGCCTTCGTCGCGCTGTGGCGCATCTCGCGCATCGAGGCGGCCATCGCGGTGGCGACCTTCGTGCTGACCATCGCCACCGCCCCGTCGATCTACTGGGGCGTGCTCGGCGGCCTGCTGGCGGCGCTCGCGCACTACATGTACCGGCACCTGCACCCGCGCATCGTCGAAGTGGGCCTGCACGCCGACGGCAGCCTGCGCGACAGACACCTGTGGCAGCTGCCGCCCCTGGCGCCCAACCTCTACGCCCTTCGCATGGACGCCGAGCTCGACTTCGCGTCCGCGAGCACGCTGGAACACGCCATCACCGCGGCGCTGGCCGAGCGGCCGGGGCTCACCGACGTGTGCCTGTTCGCGCACCCGATCAACCGGGTCGACCTGACCGGCGCCGAAGTCTTCGGCAACATCCGGCGGCTGCTCGAATCGCAGGGCGTGCACCTGCATGTCGCGGCACTCAAGCTGCCGGCCCTCACGTTGCTGGACCGCGCGGGCCTGCTGACCCCGGGCCCGCTGCTGTCGCTGTATCGAACCGATGGCGAAGCGCTGGCTGCCTTGCGCGCCGCGGCCACTGTCAGTCCCGAACCCGCCCTCGCAGGTTCTTGATCTCCGAGCGCTGGCTCTTGCCTTCCAGCCGCCGCTGCTTGGAACCATAGGTCGGCTTGGTGGCCCGGCGCACGCGCGGCGGCGCGGCCACGCTGTCGACCAGGGCCTGCAGCCGCGCCAGCGCGTCGTTGCGGTTCATCTCCTGCGTGCGGTGCTGCTGTGCCTTGAGCACCAGCACGCCTTCCTGGGTGATGCGGCTGTCGCGCAGGGCCAGCAGGCGCTCCTTCACGTCCGGCGGCAGGGAACTGGCCAGGATGTCGTAACGCAGGTGCACCGCGCTCGACACCTTGTTCACGTTCTGCCCGCCCGCCCCCTGCGCGCGGATGGCGCTCATCTCGACCTCGTCGGGATCGATCTCCAGGGGGCGGCGGCTCGGGGTCATGCGGCGATTGTCCGGGAAGCGCAGCCCCGGCACCGGCCCGCGGAATGCACGACCAAACGTTACCGGCGCGCGGGGGGTCGCGGTGTAGACTGCCGGGTTTTTCGAAGCTCGTCCATGGTGCAAGTCCCCCGGCGTCCAACCTTCGCCGATTCGGCGCTGGTTCGCCTGCTCGCGCGCTGGAACGACGCCCAGGTTCGTGAGCCCGCGGCATCCACCGCAGAACGCCTGAGCCAGTGGCTGGCCTGGACCGACGCGATCGCGCTGTCGACGGTGCTGAACGCGCCGGCCGTGCGCGCCAAGGCAGTGGCCGGCACGCCGGACGCCGAGTGTGCACGGGTGCGCGACGGCTTGGCGAAGACGATCCGCGAGGACAACCTGTACGCAAACGTCGATGACGATGCAACGGTGGCCACGGCCATCGACTTCGCGCCCTACCGGCTGCGCTATCTGGCGCGGCAGCAGGCGATGGAGGCCGGCGTCGGCCCGCTGCGCGCCAAGCTGCGCAGCGCCCTGGCGGCACGTTCTGCGGAGATGGCCAAGCTCGCTACGGTCGACGCCGTGATGGAACAGGCGCTGGTGGCGCGCGAGCACAGCCTGCTGGCGACCGTGCCCGCGATGCTCGAGAAGCGCTTCAAGCGCTTGCGTCATGACGCGATGCCAGCGCCGGACGCACCCGATAGCGACGCCGCGCCGACGGCCTGGCTGTCGGTCTTTCACCAGGACATCCGCGATCTGTTGCTCGCGGAACTGGACTTTCGATTTCAACCGGTCGACGGGCTGCTCGAAGCCCTGCGATCGAGCTAGGGCCGATGCCCTTTAGGTGTTCATGAACAGACTGCTTCAACCCCTCGTCTTCGCTGCCGGCCTCGCCGCCATTGGCTGGGTCGGCGTCGGCTACATCGGCCACCATCCGCTGGCGCTGGCCATCACCGTGTTGATCGGCGTGTTCTACGTGATCGGCGCGCTCGAACTGCGCCACTACCAGCACGCCACCCTCGGCCTGAGCGACGCACTGCAGGGCCTGAACGAATCACCCGCCGGCCTCGGCCCCTGGCTGGACCGGCTGGACGCATCGCTGCAGAACGCGGTGCGCCTGCGCATCGAGGGCGAACGCGTCGGCCTGCCCGGCCCGGCGCTCACGCCCTACCTGGCCGGCCTGCTGGTGCTGCTGGGCATGCTCGGCACCTTCCTCGGCATGGTGGTCACGCTCAACGGCACTGGCGCCGCGCTGCAGGGCGCGACCGACCTGCCCTCGATTCGCGATTCGCTCTCCGCCCCCGTCAAGGGCCTGGGCCTGGCCTTCGGCACCTCGGTGGCCGGCGTGGCGGCCTCGGCGATGCTCGGTCTGATGTCGGCCCTGTGTCGTCGCGCGAGGCTGCAGGCGGGGCAGCTGCTCGACACGCGCATCGCGACCACGCTGCGCCCCTTCTCCCTGGCGCACCAGCGCGAGGCCACGTTCCACCTGCTCGAACGACATGCCCAGGGCATGCCCGAACTGGTGGCCCAACTGAGCGCGATGACCGCCGCGATGGAGCGCCAGAACGAAGCGCTGAGCGAACGCCTGCTCGCCGGTCAAGACCGCTTCCACACCGAAGCCGGCGGCGCCTACGCCGGCCTGGCCGCGTCGGTCGACCGCGCGCTGAAGGACAGCCTCATCGAAAGCGCCCGCCTGGCCGGCGCCACCATCCGCCCGGTCGTCGAAGAAGCGATGGCCGGCATCGCGCGCGAGACCACCGCACTGCACGGCGCCGTGGCGCAGACGGTGCAACAGCAGCTCGACGGCGTGTCGGCCCGCTTCGATGCCGCCACCGTTGACGTCACCGGCACCTGGAAGGCCGCGCTGGCCGACCACCGCAACACCAACGAGACGATGGCCGCGGACCTGCGTCAGACGCTCGACGGTTTCAGCGAAGCCTTCGCGCAACGCGCGACCGCGCTGGTGGATGGCGTGTCGACGCGGCTCGAGAGCACCGTCGACACGGTGGCAACCCATTGGAGCGGCGCGCTGGCGCAGCACGAACGCACCAGCGCCCAATTGGCCGCCGACACGCAACAGGCGCTGACGCGTGCCGCCGACAGCTTCGTGCAACAGGCGGCCGGCCTGGTTCAAAGCGTCGACCAGGCGCATGCCGGCCTGCAGACCGACATCGCATCGCGCGACGCACAGCGGCTGGCCGCGTGGACCCAGGCGCTGGAGGCCATGGCCGAAGCGCTGCGCCAGGAGTGGCAGCAGGCCGGCGAGCACACCGTGCGCGAACAGCGCGCGCTCGGCGAGACGCTGACGCTGGCGGTGCGTGAGATGTCCGAGCGCACCGAGGCGCAGGCCACGCACACCATCGCCGAAGTCACCGGCCTGCTGCAGGCCGCGTCCGAAGCGCCACGCGCCGCCGCCGAAGTGGTGGCCGAACTGCGCACGCAACTGTCGGACAGCATGGCACGCGACAACACGATGCTGGAGGAACGCGCCCGCATCCTCGACACGCTGGGCACGCTGCTCGACGCGGTGAACCATGCATCGACCGAACAGCGCGTCGCCATCGACACGCTGGTCGCGACGTCGGCCGACCTGATGGAACGCGTCGGCAGTCGCTTCACCGACCAGATCGGCGAACAAGCCGACAAGCTCGCCACGGTGGGCGCGCAGATCACCGGCAGCGCCGTCGAAGTCGCCAGCCTGGGCGAGGCCTTCGGCTTTGCGGTGGAGCGCTTCGGCGAATCGAACGACAAGCTGGTCGCGCACCTGCAGCGCATCGAGGGCGCGCTGGGCAAGTCGATCACGCGCAGCGACGAACAGTTGGCCTACTACGTGGCGCAGGCCCGCGAGGTGATCGACCTGAGCATCATGTCGCAGAAGCAGATCGTCGAAGACCTGCAGCAGATCGCCGCAAGGCAGACGGCGGGCAGCGACGCATGATGCGCGACGACATCGACGAATCCGACGGCGCCGGCGTGGCGCAGTCGGTGCCCGTCTGGGCCGTGTTCGGCGACCTGATGGCCGGCATGGTCGGCGCCTTCGTCCTGATCCTGGTCTACGCCATCGGCATGCAGCTCGACCTGGCCAGCAAGCTCGAAGCCGAGGTGCAGCAACGGCAGGTCGCGGCGAAGCGCCTGCAGGCGCTGGAAGAAGCGCTGGCCGGCCCGCTGGCCGCCGGCCGCGTGACGATCGCGAACGGGCGCATCGGCATCAGCGGCAGCGTGCTGTTCGCCTTCAACTCCGCCGACCTGCAGCCCGAAGGCCGTCAGGTGCTCCAAAGCCTGGCCGGCCCGCTGGCGCGCTACCTGCGCGAGCGCAACGAGATCCTGATGGTGAGCGGCTTCACCGATGACCGGCAGATGCGCGGCAACGCGCGCCTCTTCGCCGACAACTGGGAGCTCTCGGCGCAACGCGCGCTGACCGTGACCCGCGCCTTGATCGAGGAAGGCATGCCCGCCTCGTCGGTGTTCGCCGCGGCCTTCGGTTCCGAGCAGGCGGTGGCGTCGAACGCCGACGCCGAAGGGCGCGCGAAGAACCGTCGGGTGGAGATGGCGCCGACGCCGAAGCCGTCGAACGACATCGTCGCAAAGCCCCGTGGCTGACAGCGCTTCCACGGTTGCGGAGACGATCGACGCCTGGCGCCAACGCGGCGCGGACCGGCTCGACCCGGTGCGCTTCCGTTTTCTCGAAGCGATGGCACGACGTGCGGTGGCGCACGAGGGCGAGGCGCGACGCCTGCTCGACGAGCGGCTGACGCATCTGCTGGCCGTGTACGAGGCCGATCTGGCGAAGACCGCCGAGGCGAAGAAAAAGACGCCGCCTGCGACGCCCGCGGCGAGCGGGCTGGCGGAACTGTTGGCGCACGTCGTCGAACGGACGGGCATCGCCGAAGGCAGCGCGACGGCGGGCACCTCCGACCTCAAGTCGCTGCGCTACTTCCGCAGCACCTGGTCGCGCCTGAGTGCCGACCGCCGGCTGAACCAGTCGCAGGCCAAGGTGCCGGAGAACGCTGGGCCGCTCAACTCGCAGCACCTGGTGCACCGCGCGATCACGCTGATGCGCGACGCTTCACCCGACTACCTGAACCGCCTGATGTCGTACATCGACACGCTGTCGTGGATCGACCAGGCGAACGTCAGCGCGCCGGCGCCCACAGCAGCGCGGCCCGAAGGCCGCAGCAAGATTGCACGCGGCAAGAGCGCTTAAAAGCGCGTTAAACGCGCTCGAAGATCGCCGCGATGCCCTGCCCGCCGCCGATGCACATCGTCACCAGCGCATAGCGCCCGCCGGTGCGGTGCAGTTCGGCGATCGCCTTCGTGGTGATGATCGCGCCGGTCGCGCCGACCGGGTGGCCCAGCGAGATGCCCGAGCCGTTCGGGTTCACCTTGGCGGGGTCGAAGCCCAGTTCCTGGATCACCGCGCAGGCCTGCGCCGCGAAGGCCTCGTTCGACTCGATCACGTCGAGGTCGCTGACCTTGAGCCCCGTGCGCTCCAGCACCTTGCGCGTAGCCGGCACCGGGCCGATACCCATGTAGGCCGGCTCGACGCCCGCGTGCGCATAGCCCACCAACCGCGCCATCGGCTTGAGGCCCAGCGCCTTCACGCGGTCACCATTGGCCAGCACCACGGCGGCCGCACCGTCGTTGATGCCCGAGGCATTGCCGGCGGTCACCAGGCCGTCCTTCTTGAAGGCTGGCTTCATCTTCGACAGCGACTCGACCGTGGTGTCGGCACGCACGTGTTCGTCGGTGTCGAACAGCACGACACCCTTGCGCGTCTTCACCTCGACCGGAACGATCTGCTCCTTGAATCGGCCGGCTGCGATGGCGGCGGCGGCGCGCTGCTGGCTCTGGACGGCGAGCGCGTCCTGCATCTCACGCGAGATCTTGTAGCGCGCGGCGACGTTCTCGGCCGTGATGCCCATGTGCATCTTCTCCCACGGGTCATGCAGGATGCCGAGCATGTAGTCGACCAGCACGGCGTCGCCCATGCGCATGCCATAGCGCGCCGACGTGTCGAAGTACGGGCCACGGCTCATCGACTCGGAACCGCCGCCGATGGCAATGCCGCAGTCACCCAGCGCAATGGCCTGGGCCGCCGACACGATCGCCTGCAGGCCGGAACCACAGAGGCGGTTGACGTTGAAGGCCGGCGTCTCGATCGGGCAGCCCGCGTCGATGGCGGCCACGCGGCTCAGGTACGCGTCCTTCACGTCGGTCGGTATCACGTTGCCCATCACGACATGGCCGATGGCGTCGGCCGCCACGCCGCTGCGCTCGATGGCGGCCTTCACCGCGGTGGTGGCCAGTTGGGTGTTGGGCACGTCCTTCAGCGCACCGCCGAAGGTGCCGATGGCGGTGCGGGCGGTGCCGACGACGAAGATGTCCTGGATGCTCATGGTTCTCTCCTCTGGATGAAAACAAGATGGCCTAGCGGCCGGTGAAAGCGGGCGTCTTCTTTGCGAAGAAGGCGTCGATGCCGAGCCGGAAATCCGCGGTCACGGCGCACTCGCGGAACGCTGCCGACTCGGCGTCGAGCTGACCGGGCAAGTCACGTTCGAACGAGGTACGCATCAGGCGGCGCAACCGGCCGAGCGCCATCGTCGGGCCCTGGGCCAACCGCTGCGCGAACGCCATCGCTTCGCTCTCGAGCGTGGCGGCGGGCAACACGCGGTTGATCAGCCCCATGCGCTCGGCGGCGGCCGCATCGAACATCTCGCCGAGCATCGCGATTTCGAGCGCGCGGCGCAAGCCCACCAGCCGCGGCAGCGCCCACGAGGCACCGACGTCGCAGCTGGTCCCGATGTTCACGTAGGCCAGGTTGAAGCGCGTGCCTTCGGCCGCCAGCACGAAGTCGGCCTGCAGCATCAGGCTCAGGCCGGCGCCGGCCGCCACGCCATGCACCTGCGCGACCAGTGGGGCGTCCATGCCTGCGAGCACCACGAGTGCTTCGTGCAGCGGGCCGATCAGGTCGGCCGCGCCCTGCAGCGGGTCGGCCTGGAGCAGCGCGAGGTCGCCGCCCGCCATGAAGCCCTTGCCGGCGCCGCTGAGCAACACAGCGCGCACGCTCTTGTCGGCGGCGAGTTCACGCGTGGCGGCGAGGAAGGCGTTCGCCATCGGCACGTCGATGGCGTTGAGGGCGCCGGGCCGGTTGAAGCGCAGCGTGGCGACGTCGCCGTCACGGCCGACGAGCAAGGGGGAATCGGAGGTCATGGCTTTCCTTTCTTTCGAGGCGTCTTGGCGGCCGGCGTCGGAGGCACCGCCTTCTTGCGCGCCGCCACCCGGCGCCGAAGCACGCCGTTCAGCAGCAACGCGATGCCCTGGTCAGCGATCTCTTCGGGTGTGAGCTCGCCGTCGCCGCGGTACCAGCGCCCCACCCAGCTCAGCGCGCCGGCGATCATGAAGGCGGCCATCTTCGGGTCGCAGGGCACCAGCGAGCCTTCGGCCACGCCGTCGGCGATGAGGCGGCGAAACTGGAGGTCGATGCCGGCCTTGAGCTGGCGCAGCTCGGTCTTGAGCGGCTCGGGCAGCGGGTCTTCGCCGATGCGAATCACGCACATGCCGAAGTCCTGCGTGACCACGCCGGTGTAGATGCGCATGCAGGCCTTGAGCTGCTCGATGGCGCTGCCGCCGGCCGCACGCACCGCCTCGATGCCGTCGTGCATCAGGTCGAGCGCGGTGCGCACGCACTCGAGCAGGATCTGGTCCTTGCTCTCGACGTAGTAGTAGAGCGTGGGCTTGCTGACGTTGAGCCGTTCGGCGATGTCGTCGAGCGACGTCGCGTGGAATCCCCGTTCGTTGAAAAGCTGCGCCGCGGTCTGCAGCACCGCGTTGCGCTTGATCTCGCGCTGCTGCGCGCGGGTACCCGCCGGCTCCCACGGCGATGCGGGGGCGGCGGTGCGAAGGGCGGAAGTGGCCATGGCGAGAAGGGTGGGCGCGGGAAAGTCCGGATGCCGCGAGCTGCGGCGAACGGTGACATTACCGGCGAGTAGAAATTCTACGGACAAGTAGATTTTCCTGCTGGTCACGCAAACCCTAGCCCTCTTTCCGCACGCACGCGCCAAGCTCCGCCACCATGTCCGCATCGCCCGCCGGCCACGCTCCCACCGCTGCATCGCCCGTGCTGCAGGTCGAGGCGTTGACGCTGGCCTTCGGCGGCGTGAAGGCGCTCACCGGCGTGGGCTTCGGCGTGCAGCCGGGCTCCATCACCGCGGTGATCGGCCCCAACGGCGCGGGCAAGACCTCGCTGTTCAACACCATCTCCGGCTTCTACCGGCCGGCTGCCGGTCGCGTGGTGTTCGAGGGCAGCGACATCACCCGCATGCCGCCTCCGCAACGCGCCAGGCTGGGCCTGGCGCGCAGCTTCCAGAACATCGCGTTGTTCCGCGGCATGACGGTGCTCGACAACATCAAGCTGGGCCGCCACGCGCACCTGAAGACCAACGTCTTCGATGCGCTGTTCTACATCGGCCGCGCGCGCCGTGAAGAGGCCGAACTGCGCCGCGATGTCGAGGAACGCATCATCGACTTCCTCGAGATCGACCACATCCGCCATGCACCGGTCGCCGCCCTGCCCTACGGCCTGCAGAAGCGCGTCGAGATGGCGCGCGCGCTCGCCATGCAGCCCAAGGTGTTGATGCTCGACGAGCCGGTGGCTGGCATGAACCGCGAAGAGACCGAGGACATGGCGCGCTTCATCCTCGACGTGCGCGACGAATGGGGCGTGACGGTGCTGATGGTCGAACACGACATGGGCATGGTGATGGACCTGTCGGACCATGTCGTGGTGCTGAACTTCGGCCAGGTCATCGCGCAGGGCGCACCGGCGCAGGTGCAGGCCGACCCCGAAGTCATTCGCGCCTACCTCGGCGCCGGTGACGTCGGCGACCTGCGCCGCAAGCTGCGCGGTGACCTCGTGGCGAGCGAGGCCGCATGATCGACTGGCCCTACCTCTTCGAGATCAGCCTGACCGGCGTCGCCAGCGGCGGTCTCTATGCGCTGGCCGCGCTGGCCTTCGTGCTGGTCTACAAGGCGACGCGCGTCGTGAACATCGCCATCGGCGAGATGCTGATGGTCGGCGCCTACCTGTTCTTCACCTTCGCGGCCAGCTTCGCGCTGCCGATCTGGATGGCGGTGATCGGCGCGGTCATCGGCACCGGGCTGCTGGGCGCCATCGTCGAGCGCACGATGATCCGCCCGCTGCTGGGCGAACCGCCGATCTCGGTCTTCATGGTCACAGTCGGGCTCGCGTCCATTCTCGTCGGCCTCGTCGAGATCATCTGGACCGCCGACCAGCGGCGCCTGCCCGAATTTCTGCCCAAGGAACCGATCATGGTGGGCGAGGCCTTCCTCGCGCCCAAGGTGTTCTACGGCGCGTTGATCGCGGCGGTGCTGATCGGCGCGGTGCTGCTGGTGTTCCGCTTCTGGCGCGGCGGCGTGGCCCTGCGCGCCACGGCGTCGGACCAGGCTGCGGCTTACTCGATGGGCATCAACGTGCCACGCGTGTTCTCGCTGGCGTGGGTGGCCTCGGCCATGATCGCCTCGGTCGCCGGGATCATGGTCGGCGCCATCGGTGGCATCTCGTCGTCGATGGGCGTGTTCGGCTTGTCGGTGTTGGTGGTGGTGATTGTCGGCGGGCTCGACAGCGTGCTCGGCGCACTCGTCGGCGGCATCTTCATCGGGTTGATCGAGGCGCTGGCCGGGGCATTCCTGGGTGGTGAGTACAAGCTGCTGGCGACCTTCATCGTGCTGGTGCTGGTCTTGATGGTGCGCCCGTACGGGTTGTTCGGTACACACGAGATAGAGCGGCTATGAGAATCGGCACCCTCAAGGAAAGCTACGTCGCCGACGCCGCGCTGTTCGACTCGCGCACGCAGAAGGCATGGCTCGCCGTCGGCGCAGCGTTGCTGCTTCTCTTTCCCTTCATCGCCAGCGACTACTGGCTCTACCTCGCCTGCCTGGTCGCCATCAACGTGGCCAGCGCCACGGGCCTGAACATCCTCACCGGCTACACCGGCCTGGTGAGCCTCGGCCAGGCCGCCTTCATGGGCCTCGGCGCGTACACGGTAGCGATCCTCGAGACGCGCCTCGGCACGCCCTTCCTGCTGAATCTGATCGCGGGCGGCGTGGTCGCAATGTTGGGTGGCCTGGTCGTGGGCATCCCGTCGCTGCGCGTGAAAGGCCTGTACCTTGCCATCGCAACCATCGCCGCGTCCTTCATCACGCACTTCCTGTTCGCCAACCTCAATCTCACCGGCGGCACCAGTGGCATTTCGTTGCCGCCCGCGACCCTGTTCGGCATGCCGCTCGACACGTCCTTCCGCCTCTACTGGCTGATCGTGCCGGTCATGATCCTGATGGTGCTCGGCGCTGCCAACCTGTTCCGCACGCGCGTGGGCCGCGCCTTCATCGCGATCCGCGACCGCGACATCTCGGCGGAGGTGCTGGGCATTCCGCTGCTGCGCTACAAGCTGCTGTCCTTCGGCCTCTCGTCCTTCTACGCGGGCGTGGCCGGCGGACTGTGGGCCTACTTCTTTCGCGTGGTCACGCCGGAAAGCTTTCCGCTGCTGATGTCGATCTTTTTCCTGGCCGCGATCATCGTCGGCGGCATGGGCTCGATCCTCGGCGGGATCTTCGGCGCGGTGTTCATGACGATGGTCCCCGAGCTGCTCAAGCTGATCGTCGACATCCTGCCGGGCGGCACCGAGATGACGGTGTTCCTGTCGCCGGTGCGCACCGTCGTCTTCGGCCTTCTCATCGTCGGATTTCTGGTGTTCGAGCCGCATGGGCTCGCAGAAGTGTGGCGGCGCACGCGCCGCTTCTTTCATCTATGGCCTTTCAGAAACTAGACCCCAGGAGACACGCATGAAAAAGACATCGACGCTTTCGCAGAATCGCCGCGCCCTGTTGCTCGCAGCCGGGATCGGACTGGCGGCGCCCTTCTCGCACGCCCAGGCCAACGAAGACATCGTCATCGGCGGCTCGATCCCGATGACCGGCGTGTTCGCCTTCGCGGGCATCGGCATCAACGCCGGCATGGCCGACTACGTGAAGATCGTGAACGACGCCGGCGGCATCAAGGGCCGCAAGCTGCGCTACGTGCCGGAAGACACCGGCTACAAGGTCGACGTGTCGGTCGCAGCCTTCAAGAAGATCACCAGCCAGAACAAGGTCAACCTCTACTACGGCGACTCGACCGGTTTCTCGAAGACCATCAACCCCGAGCTGGACCGCAACGGCCAGATCCTGATGGCCGGCGCGTCCTTCGCGACCGAACTCAACGACCCGGCCAAGTACCCGAACCAGTTCCTGGTCGGCCCCGACTACACCGAGCAGTTCGGCATCCTGCTGCGCCACATCGCGAAGGAGAAGCCGGGCGCCAAGGTCGCGTTCGTCTACTCCGACTCCGAGTTCGGCCGCGACCCGATCGAGGCCAGCGAAGCCGCCGCCAAGAAGCTCGGCCTGTCGGTGCCGATCAAGCTCATGACGCCGCCCGGCAGCGTCGACGTGTCGACCGAGGTCATCAAGCTGCGCCGCGCCGCGCCCGACTACACGATCTTCCACGGCTACGTGCTGGCGCCGATTCCGGAGTTCGTGCAGCAGGGCAAGCAAATGGGCATGACGAGCAAATGGATGGGCACCTTCTGGACCATGGACAGTTCCACCGTCATGAAGATGGGCGAAGGCGCCGACGGCTTCATGGGCGTGATGCCCTACCGCTACTACTACGACACTTCGGCCAAGTCACCGATGCTCGAGAAGATCCGCGCGCTGCGCCCCGAGTACCAGAGCACGGCGTACACGCAGGGCTTCCTCACCGCGATGCTTTTCACCGAAGCGGCGAAGCGCACGCTCGACGCCGGCAAGCCGCTGGACGGCAAGAACCTGAAGGCCGCGCTCAACACCATCAAGGACTTTGACACCGGCGGCTTGATCGGCACGCCGATCACCATCAGCGGCAACTCGATCCCCGTGGGCCGCGTCTACAAGGCCGACATGAAGGCGCAGAAGATGGTCCCCGCGTCCGACTGGATCAACCTCAGCAAGTAAGCCGATGGAAGCAGGTGCGGTCATGGCGGGCGAGATCGTCCTCGGTGTGAACAACATCGAGGTGGTCTACAACAAGGTGGTGCAGGTGCTGCGCGGCCTGTCGCTGGCCGTGCCGCGCGGCGAGATCGTCGCGCTGCTGGGCAGCAACGGTGCGGGCAAGTCGACCACGCTGAAAGCCATCTCGGGCCTGCTCGCGCTGGAAGACGGCGAGGTCGAGGCCGGCCGCATCGAGTTCAACGGTCGCAACACGGCCGACCGCCTGCCGCAGCAGCTGGTGCGCGACGGGCTTAGCCATGTGATGGAAGGCCGCCGCGTCTTCGAGGACCTGACGATCGAGGAGAACCTGGTCGCCGCGACTTACGCGCTGACCGGCCGCAAGGACGCCAAGCCGGACTTCGACGCGGTCTACAGCTACTTTCCCCGCCTGCACGAGCGCCGCAAGGGCCTGGCGGGCTACCTCTCGGGCGGCGAGCAGCAGATGCTCGCCATCGGCCGCGCGCTGGTCGCGCAGCCGCAGCTCATCTTGCTCGACGAGCCGTCGCTGGGCCTCTCGCCCAAGCTCGTCGAGGACATCTTCACCATCATCGCGCGCATCAACGCCGAGCGCGGCGTGTCGATGCTGCTGGTGGAACAGAACGCCACGGTCGCATTGGCCGTGGCGCACCGCGGCTACATCATGGAGAACGGCAAGATCGTGATCGACGGCAGCGCAGAGCGGCTCGCGTCCGACCCCGACGTGCGGGAGTTCTATCTCGGCGTGGGCGGCAGCGGCGAGGCGCGCAGCTTCCGCGCCATCAAACACTACAAGCGGCGCAAGCGGTGGCTGTCATGACATTGCCGGACCTCACCCTGCCGCAGATGCTGCGCGAACAGGCGCGGCGCACGCCCGCCAAAGTCGCGATCCGCCAGAAGGACTTCGGCATCTGGAAGCCACTGAGCTGGCAGGCCTACGCCGAGCGTGCGATGCACGTCGGGCTCGGCCTGCGCGCGATCGGGCTCGCGGCCGGTGGCCATGTCGGCGTGCTGTCGGAGAACCGCACCGAATGGGTGCTGGCGCAGATGGGCACCGGCCTGGTCGGCGGCGTGACGGTCGGCGTGTACCCGACCAGCCCGGCGAGCGAGGTGGGCTACGTGGTCGGCCACGCGGACATCGAAGTCATCGTGTGCGAAGACCAGGAGCAGACCGACAAGGTGATCGAGTCGCTCGAGTTGCTGCCGCGCCTGCGCCGCATCGTCGTGATCGAGACCAAGGGCCTGCGCAATCTGGCGCCGGAACATCGGGACAAGGTGACGACCTTCGCCGAAGTCGAGCGGCTCGGTGCCGCGTCAGCCTCGCAGGGCGGCGGTGCGCTGGTCGACATGGCGCTCGGCGCGCAAACGCTCGACGACATCGGCTTGATGATCTACACCTCCGGCTCGACCGGCAAGCCCAAGGGCGCGATGCTGTCGTACCGCAATATCCGCGGCGTGGTGCCGGGCATCGTCGACCGGCTCGGCCTCGACGGCGAGACCACGCACCTGTCGTACCTGCCGCTGTGCCACGTGGCCGAGCAGATGCTGACGGCCTTCGTACCGCCCTACCTCGGCTCGCAGGTGAACTTCGGCGAGTCGATCCGCACCGTGCAGGAAGATCTGCGCGAAGTCGCGCCGAGCATCTTCCTCGGCGTGCCGCGCATCTGGGAGAAGCTGCACGCGTCGATCAGCATCAAGCTGCAGGAGACGGGCCGTGTGCAACGTGCGCTGTTCGACCGCGCGTGGAAGCGCTGCGAGGCGCTCGCATCGAAGCCGCGTGCGCAATGGACCGTGATGGAACGCACCGCGCACGCCGCGAGCTACTGGCTGGTGCTGCGCGCGCTGCAGAACTTCATCGGCCTGCGCCGCGTGAAGGTGGCGCTGACCGGTGCCGCGCCCATTCCGCCGGATGTGGTGCGCTTCTTCCGTACGCTGGGCGTGCCGCTGGTCGAGGTGTATGGCCTGACCGAATCGAGCGGCATGGTGACCGGCCACCGTCCTGATGACATGGTGGTCGGTACGGTCGGGCCGCCGACGCTGGGCGTGGAACACCGCGTGGCCGACAACGGCGAACTGCTGCTGCGCGGCGACATGGTCTTCGCCGGCTATTACAAGAACGACGAGGCCACAGCGCAGTCGCTGCGGGACGGCTGGCTGCACACCGGCGACGTCGTGCGGCAGGAGCCGAACGGCCACCTGCGCATCGTCGACCGGCTCAAGGACATCATGATCACCGCCGGCGGCAAGAACCTCACGCCGTCGGAGATCGAGAACACGATGAAGGGCAGCCCCTACATCAAGGAATGCGTGATCGTGGCCGAGGGCCGCAAGTTCGTCGGCGCGCTGATCCAGATCGACTACGAGACAGTCGGCAAGTGGGCCGAGGCGCAGCGCATTCCCTTCACCAACTTCCGCTCGCTCACCGAGCACGCCGAGGTGCTGAAGCTGATCGGCGACGAGGTGGCGCGCGGCAACGGCAAGCTGGCGCAGGTGTCGCACATCCGCCGCTTCCACCTGCTCGCCAAGGAGCTGGACCACGACGATGGCGACGTCACCGCGACGATGAAGGTGCGGCGATCCGCGATCTACAAAAGCTACGCGAGCGAGATCGAGCGGCTGTACGCCAGCTGATCAGCCGGCCTTGCGGCTCACTCCCCACGCGTGGCGGGGCGAGCCCGGACGTCGGTCACGTCGCCGACATCGCCCAGGGCCACCGGGCTGCGCGCCGTTTCGCCGCGCGCCCGGGCGCTGACCACGTCGGCCGCGGTCGGTTCGGCGGGCTGCTGCGACGCGCGAAAGCGGTCGAAACCGCTGCGCGGGTTGAAGCGCATAACCCACGGTGTGATCGGCTGCCCGGTGAGGCGCGCCCAGCCGTAGCGCAGGCCCCACACGGCCGCCAGCAGCAGCACCGCGACGGCCAGGCTGGCCGCGAAGACCAGCCCCAGGCAGAATAGAACGAAGCGAAGGATGAAATTCATCATCGGCATTAGGCCAGCGCCTCGGCCGATGGTTCCCCGCCCTTCGTGAACGAGAACTGGCCCGGCGACTGGATCGGGTCGGTCTCGACCCGGACCGTGTCCTTCGGCCCGAAGCTGCCGTCGAGCAGCAGCTTGCTCAGCGGGTTCTCGATGCGCTGCTGGATCGCCCGCTTGAGCGGCCGCGCGCCAAACACCGGGTCGAAACCGACCTTGGCGATCTCAGCGAGCGCCGCTGGCGACACGTCCAGATACAGATCCATCTTCGCGAGCCGCGCCTGCAGCACCTTCAGCTGGATCGCCGCGATCGATTCGATGTTCTTCGCGTCGAGCGCATGGAACACCACCGTCTCGTCGATGCGGTTCAGGAACTCGGGGCGGAAGTAGTTCTTCAGCTCGTCCCACACCGCGTCCTTGATGTCCTGGCTCGGCTGCCCAACCATCGCCTGGATGATCGGCGAGCCGATGTTGCTGGTCATCACGATCACCGTGTTCTTGAAGTTCACGGTGCGGCCCTGGCCGTCGGTCAGGCGGCCGTCGTCGAGGACCTGCAGCAGGATGTTGAACACGTCCGGGTGCGCCTTCTCGACCTCGTCGAGCAGCAGCACGCTGTAGGGCTTGCGGCGCACCGCTTCCGTCAGGTAGCCGCCCTCCTCGTAGCCCACGTAGCCGGGTGGCGCGCCGATCAGGCGGGCGACCGAGTGCTTTTCCATGAACTCGCTCATGTCCAAGCGGATCAGGTGGTCTTCGCTGTCGAACAGGAAGCCGGCCAGCGCCTTGCACAGCTCGGTCTTGCCCACGCCCGTGGGCCCAAGGAACAGGAAGGAGCCGGTCGGGCGGTTCGGGTCGGACAGGCCCGAGCGCGAGCGGCGGATCGCGTTGGCGACCGCACCGATGGCCTCGTCCTGGCCGACCACGCGTTCGTGCAGCTTGGCTTCCATCACGAGCAGCTTGTCGCGCTCGCCCTGCATCAGCTTGGCGACCGGGATGCCGGTGGCGCGCGCCACGACTTCGGCGATCTCCTCGGCGCCGACCTGGGTGCGCAGCAGCGTGGCGGCGCTCGACTTGACCTTGTTGGTCTCGCTTTCCTGAGCCTCCTTCAGCCGCTTCTCGAGCGCTGGCAACTGGCCGTACTGCAGCTCGGCGACCTTGTTGAAGTCGCCCTTGCGCTTCCACTCTTCGATCTGGAACTTGATCTTGTCGATGTCTTCGCGCACGGTCGCGCTGCCCTGGGCCTGGGCCTTCTCGGCCTGCCAGATCTCGTCGTAGTCGGCGATCTCCTTCTGCAGCTTGGCGATCTCGTCCTCGATCAGGCCGAAGCGCTTGACCGACGCTTCGTCCTTCTCGCGGCGCACGGCCTCGCGCTCGATCTGAAGCTGGATCAGGCGGCGGTCGAGCCGGTCCATCACTTCGGGCTTGGAATCCATCTCGATCTTGATCTTGGCTGCGGCCTCGTCGATCAGATCGATGGCCTTGTCCGGCAGGAAGCGATCGGTGATGTAGCGGTCGGCCAGCTCGGCCGCGGCGACGATCGCCGGGTCGGTGATGTCGACGCCATGGTGCACCTCGTATTTTTCCTGCAGGCCGCGCAGGATCGCAATGGTCGCTTCGACCGACGGCTCGCCGACGATGATCTTCTGGAAGCGCCGCTCCAGGGCGGCGTCCTTCTCGATGTACTTGCGGTACTCGTCGAGCGTGGTCGCGCCGACGCAGTGCAGCTCGCCGCGTGCGAGTGCCGGCTTGAGCATGTTGCCCGCGTCCATGGCGCCCTCGGCCTTGCCGGCGCCGACCATCGTGTGCAGCTCGTCGATGAAGACGATGGTCTGGCCTTCGTCCTTCGCCAGTTCGTTGAGCACGGTCTTCAGGCGCTCCTCAAACTCGCCGCGGAACTTGGCGCCAGCCAGCAGCGCCGCCATGTCGAGCGACAGCACGCGCTTGCCCTTGAGCGAATCGGGCACCTCGCCCGCCACGATGCGCTGCGCCAAGCCCTCGACGATGGCCGTCTTGCCCACTCCGGGTTCGCCGATGAGCACCGGGTTGTTCTTGGTACGGCGCTGCAGCACCTGGATGGCACGGCGGATCTCCTCGTCGCGGCCGATCACCGGGTCGAGCTTGCCCAGGCGCGCGCGTTCGGTCAGGTCCATGCAGTATTTCTTGAGCGCCTCGCGCTGGCCTTCGGCATCGGCGCTGTTGACGCCCTGCCCGCCGCGCACCGCGTCGATGGCCGCTTCGAGCGACTTGCGCGTCATGCCGTTGGCGCGCGCGAGGTTGCCGACGTCTGCCTTTGAATCGGCCATGGCCAGCAGGTACAGCTCGCCGGCGATGAACTGGTCGTTGCGCTTGATGGCTTCCTTCTCGGTCGCCTGCAGCAGCTTGTTGAGCTCGCTGCCGACCTGCACGGCTTCGCCGCCCTGCACCTGCGGCAGCTTCTTGATGGCGGCCTCGGCCGCCTGCGTTAGGCCGGGCACGTTGACACCGGCGCGCTCGAGCAGCGCGCGCGGGCCCTCGTCCTGCCGCAGCATGGCCGCCAGCAGGTGGACCGGCTCGATGTAGGCGTTGTCGTTGCCCAGCGCGAGCGATTGCGCATCGCCCAGGGCTTCCTGGAACTTGGTGGTGAGTTTGTCTTGGCGCATGGTGTTCTTTCCTGCATTCAAAATAGGACCGTTCGTGCTCCGTTCAAGAGCACGGACCAAATCAGGCACGGCTATTGCACCGCCGCCCGCTTACCTCACTGGATTGGAGTCGATCATGGTTTTTTCAACGCAGCGTGTTCAACCGGTTCGCCGGGCGCTGACGCTCGGCCTCGTTGTAGCCTCCCTGGGCCTGTCGGGCCTTGCGCAAGCGCAAAGCACTACGCCGCTTCGTCTGTTGGTGGGTTTTCCGGCCGGCGCGGGTAGCGACGCCATCGCACGAACCCTGGCGGAGAAGCTCAAGGACGAGCTCGGTTCGCCGGTCGTGGTCGAGAACCGCGCCGGTGCGGGCGGGCAGATCGCGGCGCAGGCCCTGAAGGCCGCACCGGCCGACGGCCACACGCTCTTCCTGTCACACGACCACAGCATCTCCATCCTGCCGCAGGTGGTGAAGAACCCGGGCTTCAACCCGGCCACCGACTTCGTGCCCGTGGCCGGCTTCGCCACCTTCGCCAATGTGCTGGCCGTCTCCGGCGGCACTCCGGCCAAGACGATGGACGCCTACGTGAAGTGGGTGCAGGCCGCACGCGGCGGCAAGGAAACCATCGGCGTGCCGGCACCCGGCTCGATTCCCGAATTCCTGGTCAAGCTGATCGGCGAGAAGTACAAGCTCGACCTGCAGGCTGCCCCTTACCGCGGCAGCGCGCCGATGACGGCCGACATGCTGGGCAACCAGATCACCGCCGGCATCGCCTCGGTGCCCGACTTCATCGAGAACCACAAGGCCGGCAAGGTGACCATCGTGGCCGTGATCGGCGCCAAGCGCCAGCCGCTGCTGCCGCAGGTGCCGACCTTCACCGAGCTGGGCTTCGCGAACCTGGACGACTACCCCTACTACGGCCTGTTCGCACCCGTCGGCACGCCCCAGCCGGTGATCGACAAGTTCGGCACCGCGCTGCAGAAGGTGCTGGCCATGCCCGACGTGAAGAAGAAGCTGACCGACATGGGCCTGAACGTCGCATACGAATCGCAAGGCCAGTTCGCCGGGCGTGTGCGCACCTACACGAGCGCCTGGGAAAGGATCATCCAGGCCAGCGGCTTCAAGCCGCAATAAGGCACTTCAGGCGTTCGGGGCGTCGATGCCCCAGCGCGCCAGGGCCGCGTCGTCCGCGACGCGTGCATCGACCCAGCGGGCGCCTTCGGGCGTCCGTTCCTTTTTCCAGAACGGCGCCTGCGTCTTGAGGTAATCCATCAGGAACTCGCAGGCCTGAAAGCTCTGGCCGCGGTGCGCCGAGACCACCGCCACCATCATGATCTGGTCGAGCGGCTGCAGCAGGCCGACGCGGTGCACCACGCGCGCGCCGAGGATGTCGAAGCGGCGGTGCGCCTCGTCGATCATGGCCTCGATGGCCTTCTCGGTCATGCCGGGGTAATGCTCCAGTTCCATCGACGCCACGTCGCTGCCGTCATTGCGGTCGCGCACGGTGCCGATGAAGCTGCAGACTGCGCCGACACGCTTGTCGCCGGCGCGCAGCGCGGCGATTTCCTGCTGCAGGTCGAAGTCCTCGGTCTGGACCGAAACGCGCGGGCCGGTCACGTCAGCCTCCGGTCACCGGGGGGAAGAACGCCACTTCGGCGCCATCGCGCAACGCAGAAGACTCCGCGCGCATCACCTGGTCCATCGCCATGCGGACCGCCTTGCCCCGCGCCAGCGCAGCGGCGTGCGGTCCACCGCGGGCGATGAGTTCGTCGCGCAGGTCGGCCAGGGTGGCAGCCTGTGTTTCGACGGACTCGCCGCTGCCCAAGGCTTCGCGCACGGAGGCGAAATAACGGATGTCGATCTTCATCTCGTCAAGCCAGCAAGGAGGCGAAGGGAATGAACTGCACGGTATCGCCCTTCCGGAAGGACTGCCCCGCCGGCGTGTCGATCACCCCGTCGCCCCAGACGGCCGAGGTGAGCACACCGGAACTCTGGTTGGGGAACAGGTCGAGCCCGCCCGCCGCATTGCGCCGCGCGCGCAGGAACTCGCGGCGGCGATCGGCGCGCGGCCAGTCGAAGTCGGCGCGCATCGCGACCGGCTCCGGCGCCACCCGGGTCGCGCCTTGCAGCGTGAGCAGGAAGGGGCGCACCAGCAACAGGAAGGTGAGAAAGCTCGACACCGGGTTGCCGGGCAGCCCGGTCACGTGCGCGTTGCCGATGCGGCCGTAGGCGAAGGGCTTCCCGGGCTTCATCGAGAGCGACCACAACTGCAGCTCGCCGAGTGCCTCGACGGCGGCCTTGATGTGGTCTTCTTCACCCACCGACACGCCGCCGGTGGTGACGATCAGGTCGTTGTGCTCGGCCGCGGTGCGCAGCGCGTCGATGGTGGCGTCACGCCGGTCGGGCACGATGCCCAGGTCGCTCACGTCGCAACCCAGGCGCGTGAGCAAGGCGCGCATGAAGAAGCGATTGGAGTTGTAGATCGCGCCGGGCTTCATCGCTTTGGGCGCGACCTCGCCGGGCATGACCAGTTCGTCGCCGGTCGACAGCAGCACGACGCGCGGCCGGCGCGCCACCTGCAGGCGGTCGAAGCCGACGCTGGCGGCCAAGCCCAGTGCTGCGGGTGTCAGGCGCTCGCCGCGCGCCAGCACAACGTCGCCGGCGGCCACGTCCTCGCCGGCACGGCGGATCCACAGGCCGGCGGTCGGTATAGCGTCGATGCGCACCCGGCCGAGCGAACCCTCTTCAGGCAGCGCGCCGGTGTCTTCCTGCATGACGACCGCATCGGCGCCGTCGGGGATCTGCGCACCGGTGAAGATGCGCGCCGCGGTGCCGGCCGCCAGCGGCGTGCCGACACTGCCCGCGGGAATGCGCTGCGCGACCGTCAGAACGGCGCCGGCGGTGGCGCAGTCGGCCGCGCGCACGGCATAGCCGTCCATCGAGCTGTTGTCACGCGGCGGCACGGTGAGGCCGGACACCACGTCCTGCGCCAGCACCCGGCCATCGGCCTCGAAGGTCGACACGCTTTCCGCATCGAGCCGAGGCGTGGCCTTCGCGAGCAGGCTCGCGAGGGCCTGGTCCAGGGGCATCAGCGGGGGGCGTTCAGAGGGGCGGGACATGGTCGTCGGCTCGGTAGTCGAAACGATGGGCATTGTCGAGCAGCCATTGCGCGAGCGCATCGACATCGTCGATATCGAACACCGGGATCAGGGTCGGGCGCGGCAGCGCGTGCGGACGGTCGGTGGCCAGCGCGACGATGAACGGGTCGTCGCCGTACTGCGCCGGCCGAGGCGGCTCGCCGGTCGCGGGCTCGCGCCAGATCTCGACCTTGTGCAGGTCGCTGTGCTTGAAGCCTTCGACCAGCACCCAATCGACGCCGTCATAGAGCTCGGCGATGAGATGGTGCACCGACAGCTGCGCCGGCTGCTCGAACTCGCGGATCAGCGCCAGCCGCTTGTCCGACGCCACCACCACCTCGAAGGCGCCGGCCTCACGGTGGCGGAACGTGTCCTTGCCGGGGTGGTCGATGTCGAACTTGTGGTGGGCGTGCTTGACCACCGACACGCGCTGGCCGTGCAGCCGGAGCACGGGGATCAATCGTTCGACCAGCGTGGTCTTGCCTGCGCCGGAATAACCTGCAAAGCCGATGACGTTCATGCGGTGATCTGCGCGGTCATTCGTCGCAATGCTCCGCGATGTAGGCCTTGACGGCTTCGGCGTCGGCCGGCAGCTTGACGACGCGCTTGGGCAGCGCCTCGATGCCCTCGAAACGGGCGGGCCGGTCGGGCTCGTGGCCCAGCGCCTCGACGATGGTCGCCGCGAACTTGATCGGCAGCGCGGTCTCGAGCACGACCATGGGCACGCCCGGCACGATGTGCTCGCGCGCCGCCTTCAGGCCATCGGCCGTGTGCGTGTCGACGAGCACGGCAAAGCGCTTGTCGGTGTCGCGGATGGTGGCCAGGCGGTCGGCGTGCGTGCTGCGGCTGCTGGCGAAGCCGAAGCGGGTCGCGGCCTGCGCGAACGCGGGGTCGGCGCTCAGGTCGAAACGGCCGCTGCGGCCGAGCTCGTCCTGGAACAGCGCGCGGGTGCGGGTGCCGTCGCGGCCCAGCAGGTCGAACACGAAGCGCTCGAAGTTGCTCGCCTTGCTGATGTCCATCGACGGGCTCGAGGTCTCGTGGGTGTCGGCCGCGGCGCGCACGCGGTACACGCCGGTACGGAAGAACTCGTCGAGCACGTCGTTCTCGTTGGTGGCGACCACCAGCGTGCGGATGGGCAGGCCCATCATGCGGGCGACGTGGCCGGCGCAGACGTTGCCGAAGTTGCCCGAGGGCACGGTGAAGCTGACCTGCCTGTCGTCCTTGCTGGTCGCCTGAAAGTACCCGGCGAAGTAGTAGACAACCTGCGCCAGCAGGCGCGCCCAGTTGATCGAGTTGACGGTGCCGACGCGGTACTTGCGCTTGAAGCCCAGGTCGTTCGACACGGCTTTCACGATGTCCTGGCAGTCGTCGAACACGCCGGCGATGGCGATGTTGTGGATGTTCTCGTCCTGCAGGCTGAACATCTGCGCCTGCTGGAACGGGCTCATGCGCCCGTCCGGCGAGGTCATGAAGACGCGCACGCCCTTCTTGCCGCGCATGGCGTATTCCGCCGCGCTGCCGGTGTCGCCGCTGGTCGCGCCGAGGATGTTGAGTTCTTCGCCGCGGCGCGCCAGTTCGTACTCGAACAGGTTGCCCAGCAGTTGCATCGCCATGTCCTTGAAGGCCAGCGTCGGGCCGTTCGACAGGCCCTCGAGGTACACGCCGTCTTCCAGCTCGCGCAGCGGCACGATCTCGTCGGTGCCGAAGACCTCTGCGGTGTACGTCTTCGCGCACATCGCCTTCAGGTCGGCCGGCGGGATGTCGTCGATGTAGAGCGAGAGGATCTCGAAGGCCAGCTCGGCATAGGGCAGCGCGCGCCACTTGGCGAGCACGGCCGCATCGACCTGCGGGTAATGCTCCGGCAGGTACAGGCCGCCATCGGGCGCGAGGCCTTCGAGCAGGATATCGCAGAAGCGGCGGCGGTCCGGGTGGCCGCGGGTGGACAGGTAGCGCATCAGGACAACTCTTCCTTGCGGATGCGCACGATCGGCGCAAGCACCGTCGGCAGCGCCTGGAGCTGCGCCATCGCGTCGTCGAGCGTGCCTTCGCGCGTGTCGTGCGTGAGGATGATGAGGTCGGTCTGCGTGGAGCCCTCGCCGCCGATCTCGTCGGCCTCGCGCTGCAGCACCGCGTCGATGCTGATGCCCGCATCGGCCAGCAGGCCGGTGACCCTGGCGAGCACGCCGGCCTCGTCGGCCACGCGCAGGCGCATGTAATAGCTCGTCACCACCTCGCGCATCGGCACGACCTTCAGGTCGTCGCTCATCGCGTTCGGGTGGAAGGCCAGGTGCGGTACGCGGTGCGCCGCGTCGGCTGTGTGCAAGCGCGTGATGTCGACAAGATCGGCGATGACGGCGCTGGCCGTCGGCTCGCTGCCGGCGCCTTTGCCGTAGTACAGCGTGGTGCCCACGGCGTCGCCGTGCACGACGACGGCGTTCATGGCGCCTTCGACGTTCGCGAGCAGGCGCTTGGCCGGCACCAGGGCCGGGTGCACGCGCAGCTCGATGCCGCCCTTCGCACGCTTCGTGATACCCAGCAGCTTGATCCGGTAGCCGAGCTGTTCGGCGTACTTGATGTCCTGCGCCGCGAGCTTCGTGATGCCCTCGACATGCGCCTTGTCGAACTGCACGGGGATGCCGAACGCGATCGCGCTCATCAGCGTGACCTTGTGGGCCGCGTCGACACCTTCGATGTCGAAAGTCGGGTCGGCTTCGGCGTAGCCCAGGCGCTGCGCCTCCTTGAGCACGGTCGCGAAGTCCAGCCCCTTGTCACGCATCTCGGACAGGATGAAGTTGGTGGTGCCGTTGATGATCCCGGCGATCCACTGGATGCTGTTGGCCGTGAGGCCTTCACGCAGTGCCTTGATGATCGGGATGCCGCCGGCCACGGCGGCCTCGAACGCGACCATCACGCCCTTCTGCTGGGCGGCCGCGAAGATTTCGGTGCCGTGCACCGCAAGCAGCGCCTTGTTGGCCGTGACCACGTGCTTGCCGGCCGCGATGGCTTCGAGCACCAATTGCTTGGCAATGCCGTAGCCGCCGATGAGCTCGACCACGATGTCGATCTCGGGGTTGGCGATGACGGCGCGCGCGTCGGCCACCACCTGCACGCCGTCACCCACCGCAGCCGTGGCACGGGCGGTGTCGAGGTCGGCCACCATCGTGATCTCAATGCCGCGGCCGGCACGGCGCTTGATCTCTTCCTGGTTGCGGCGCAGGACGTTGAAGGTGCCGCTGCCGACAGTGCCGATGCCGAGCAGGCCTACTTGGATGGGTTTCATTCTTTGGAGAGTCAGGTCAGGAAAGCGTCTGCGCCGAATCGGGCGCTGCGTCAGGCGTTGCGGTTGCGGTAGCGCTCGAGGAACTTCGCGATGCGGCCGATGGCTTCGCGCAGGTCGTCCTCATGCGGCAGGAAGACGATGCGGAAATGCTGGTTGTCGGGGAAGTTGAAGCCCGAGCCCTGCACCAGCATCACGCGCGTCTCGCGCAGCACCTGCATGAAGAACTCGCGGTCGTCGGCGATCGGGTACATCACCGGGTCCAACCGCGGGAAGATGTAGAGCGCGGCTTGCGGCTTCACGCAGGTCACGCCAGGGATGGCCGTGATGAGGTCGTAGGCCAGGTCCCGCTGGCGGCGCAGTCGGCCGCCGGGCTTGACCAGGTCGTTGATGCTCTGGTAACCGCCGAGCGCGGTCTGGATCGCCCATTGGCCCGGCACGTTGGAGCCGAGCTTCAGGTTGGCCAGCATGTTCAGGCCTTCGATGTAGTCCGTCGCACTGCCTTTCGGGCCCGAGACGATCATCCAGCCTGCGCGGTAGCCGCAGGAGCGATAAGCCTTCGACAGCGAGTTGAAGGTGAGCGTGAGCACGTCGGTCGACAGGCTCGCCATGGCCGTGTGCTTGGCGTCTTCATAGAGCACCTTGTCATAGACCTCGTCGACCAGCAGCACCAGGCCGTGTTCGCGTGCGATCGAGACGATGCCGCGCAGCAGCTCATCGGGGTACAGCACCCCGGTCGGGTTGTTCGGGTTGATCACGACGATGCCGCGCGTGCGCGGTGTGATCTTGGCGCGCATGTCGGCCAGACTCGGCATCCACTGGTTGTCTTCCTCGCAGAGGTAGTGCACCGGCTTGCCGCCCGACAGCGACACCGCGGCGGTCCACAGCGGGTAGTCGGGCATCGGCACCAGCAACTCATCGCCATCGTCGAGCAGCGCATTGGTCGCCATCACGATCAGTTCGCTCGCGCCATTGCCGAGATAGATGTCGTCGAGCGTGACGCCTTCGATGCCCTGCTGCTGCGTGTAGTGCATCACTGCCTTGCGCGCGGCGAAAATGCCCTTGCTGTCGGAATAACCCGCCGAATCCGGCAGGTTGCGGATCATGTCCTGCTGGATTTCCTCGGGCGCATCGAAGCCGAACGGCGCCATGTTGCCGATGTTCAACCGGATGATTTTCTGGCCGTCCTCCTCCATCTGACGGGCGGCGTCGACGATCGGTCCGCGCACGTCGTACAGAACGTTGGCCAGCTTGGCCGATTTTTTGAGCTGCTTCAAAGTCCCTCCGGGGGGCGCCTACATAGGGGAAAACCTATAATTTGACCACAGTTCCCTTTCAGCGCCGATGAAGCTCCAGCCCGACAAACCCGACGTCCAGACCCTCACCGCGCACGGTCCGGGTTGGGTGGCGATCAACAACGAACGCGTCGAGCACAGCGTGGTGCTGGGCTCGCGCGGCGAGCGCTTCGTCTGGCATTGCGCCAGCTTCGACGACCTCGGCCCGGAACACTTCGCGCAGTTGGCAGACCTCGGCGCAGAGACCGTGCTCTTCGGCAGCGGCGCGCGCCTGCGTTTTCCGCAGCACGGTTGGTTGCGCCCGCTCATCGCGCAGCGCACGGGGCTGGAAACGATGGACACGGCAGCGGCCTGTCGCACGTACAACATCCTCGCGGCCGAAGGCCGGCACGTGTTGGCGGCGTTATTGGTCGAGCGGCCGAACGCTGGCAAATAGAGGCTAGTTCGAGCTAAAATAGCGGGTTGTTAGCCGGCGATCCGCCCTCAGTTAGCAACGACCAATCCTCCAACGCTCCTGCCTGCAGCCGAGCCGTTGGAATCCAACGGAGAAAACAAGTTTCATGGCGATCGTTGTCAACAAACCCATCCCCGAATTCGAGTCCACCGCCACCGGCGGCCTCAAGGTCTCGAACACCTCGCACCTCGGGCACGTTCTGGTGATGTATTTCTATCCCAAGGACAATACACCTGGTTGCACCACTGAGGCGATGCAGTTTCGCGATCGTTACAAGGACTTCGTGAAGGCCGGAGCCACCGTCTTCGGCGTGTCGCGCGACAACATGAAGTCGCACGACGAGTTCAAGGCCAAGCTTGAGCTGCCTTTCGAACTGATCGCCGACACCGAAGAGAAGATGTGCCACATGTTCGGCGTGGTCAAGAACAAGATCATGTACGGCAAGAAGGTCAAGGGCATCGAGCGCAGCACCTTCCTGATCGGCGCCGATGGCGTGCTCAAGGCCGAGTGGCGCGGCCTCAAGGTGCCAGGCCATGTCGACGACGTGCTCAAGGCCGTCAAGACCCTCAAGAAGGAAGCCTGATCTGCCCAGGCCCGTGCGCTTTTGCACAGGCTCTTCGGCCATGCGCCACGCACCCCTGACGCGACATCTGCGTTGTGCATAATGGGCGCATGCCGTTGAGCTCCACGACCGCATCCACCGAACAAAGCCGCCAAGGTCTTCTGGCGGCTTTTTCGTTTTCCGGCCCCTACCTTTTGTGAGCACACCGTCCCATGCCATTGCCACCCGCCCCCACGAAGCGTGCCGCCCTTCTCTCGCCAGACGCGCTCGACGCGCCGGCACACACGTCGGCCAAGGCACCGCGCCGCGGTGGCCGCACAGCGGATGATGCACAAGGCGACGGCCCGCGGACACTTGAACTGCTCGACGAGCGTGCTCGCCCTTCTGCCGGTGGGCACTCAGCGGCGCCAGAAGCCATGCAGCAGATCGAGACGAAGCCCCGCCCGGCCCCGAAGCCAGAGCCCATGCCGCAGCCCGCTCGCGCCGAGCGAACACCGGCGCCCGCTGTGACCGCACCTGCGTCCGCACCGGCCGCGCGTCCGCGCACCGAACGCGGCACCCATGAAGCGGCACGGCCCCGCCGCGCCAAATCGAGCGGCCCGGCCAAGCTGTTCGTGCTCGACACCAATGTGCTGCTGCACGACCCGATGTGCCTGTTCCGCTTCGAAGAGCACGACATCTTCCTGCCGATGATCGTGCTGGAAGAACTGGACGGTCACAAGAAGGGCACGACTGAAGTGGCCCGCAACGGTCGGCAGACCAGCCGCACGCTCGACGCGCTGGCTGGCGCGAAGGACGCGGACATCGGCCAGGGCCTCAAGCTCGACACGACCGGGCACCGCGAGGCAGGGGGCAAGCTGTTCTTCCAGACCGCTCCGCTCGACTACACGCTGCCGACCAGCCTGCCGCAGGGCAAGGCCGACAACCAGATTCTCGGCGTGGTTCAGGCGCTGCGCGACCTCTACGCGAAGGACCGCCCGGGCATTCCGAAGCAGGAAGTCGTGCTGGTGTCGAAAGACATCAACATGCGCGTCAAGGCGCGCGCGCTCGGGCTGGCGACCGACGACTACCAGAACGACAAGACCCTCGAAGACGGCGACCTGTTGTACGCAGGCTCGTACGCGCTGCCGCCCGACTTCTGGACACGCCAGAGCAAGACTGTCGAGAGCTGGCAGAGCGGCAGCAGCACCTTCTACCGCATCAGCGGCCCGATCGTGCCCAACCTGTACATCAACCAGTTCGTGTACTTCGAGGCCCCGGGGGAGCCGAGCATGTATGCCCGCGTCACCGAGATCCGCGACAAGACCGCGGTGCTCAAGACGCTGAAGGACTACGCGTCGGCCAAGAATGCCGTCTGGGGCGTGCACACGCGCAACCGCGAGCAGAACTTCGCGATGAACCTGCTGATGGACCCGGACGTCGACTTCGTCACGCTGACCGGCACCGCCGGCACCGGCAAGACGCTGATGGCCCTGGCTTCCGGCCTGACACAGGTGCTGGACGATCGCAGGTACACCGAGATCATCATGACCCGCGCGACGGTGAGCGTGGGTGAAGACATCGGCTTCCTGCCCGGCACCGAGGAGGAAAAGATGGGTCCGTGGATGGGCGCGCTGGACGACAACCTCGAGTTCCTGGCCAAGGGCGACGGCGGCGGTGCCGGCGAATGGGGCCGTGCAGCCACCAATGAGCTGATCCGCAGCCGCATCAAGATCAAGAGCATGAACTTCATGCGCGGACGCACCTTCCTGAACAAGTACGTGATCATCGACGAGGCGCAGAACCTCACGCCCAAGCAGATGAAGACGCTGATCACCCGCGCAGGCCCGGGCACCAAGATCATCTGCATGGGCAACCTGGCGCAGATCGACACGCCCTACCTCACCGAAGGCTCGTCGGGCCTGACCTTCGCGGTCGACAAGTTCAAGGGCTGGCCGCACAGCGGGCACATCACGCTGGCACGCGGCGAGCGCTCGCGGCTGGCGGACTTCGCGAGCGAAGTGCTCTAACAGCGCCCGACTCGCGGCCATCGAGCCCGCGCATGCTTCCAGGAGCATCGCGGGCTTTTTTTCGCCCGCGGTGACAGGCTCCTGACAAGACGTTGTCAGGAGGCGAGTCGCAGCATCAGGGCTCCTTTGCACGCAACGAAAGAGAGCCCTTTATGACAAACGCCATCAGCTGGTTCGAGATCCCTGTCACCGACATGGACCGCGCCCAGGCCTTCTACGAAACCATGCTGGCGCGCAAGCTGCGCCGCGAGAACTTCGGCGGCCAGACGCTGGCCGTGTTCCCGTACGACGCCCCCGCCACGGGCGGCGCCCTGCAGGCCGGCGCGAACGCCAGCGCCCGCGCGGGCAGCGGCATCCGCATCTACCTCGACTGCATGCCCAGCATCGACGCCACGCTCGCGCGCGTCGAGGCGGCCGGCGGACAGATCGTGGCCGCCAAGTCGGCATTGCCCCCTGGCATGGGCTTCATCGCCCATCTGCGCGACACCGAAGGCAACGAAGTCGGCCTGCATTCGCTGGAGTAAACCGCCATGACGCCACGCAACTGGATCGCCGTCGCCAGCGCCGAACACGCCCGGCGCGGTCGCGACCAAAGGCCGCTAGGCTTCATGCAGGTCGGCCACGGCAAGCTCGGCCCGCTCAAGCGCATCGCGGCAGGCGATCGCGTGGCCTACTACTCGCCGGCCACGGTGTTCAGCGGCACGGACAAGCTCCAGAGCTTCGTGTCCATAGGCATCGTGCAGCCCGGCGAACCCTACGAATTCGACATGGGCAACGACTTCGTTCCGTGGCGCCGCGACGTGGCCTATGCAGCCTCGCAGGAAGCCCCCATCGCACCGCTGATCGAACGCCTCGCCTTTATCGAGAACCCCAGGCAATGGGGCTACAAATTCCGCTTCGGCGTGTTCGACGTCACCGACGCCGACATGGCGCTGATTGCCCAGGCCATGAAGGCAGAGACGAAAGCGCTCGCACTCTGAGCGCCGTCGATCACATATCACATGCGCAGGAGAAGAGCCCGATGGAACCCGTTCGCCAACACCACGACGCCTTCCAGGTCGCAGGCCTCACGGTCCGCACCACCAACCGCGAAGAAAACGACCCCGCGACGGCCCGCATCGGCCCACTGTGGGACCGTTTCTTCGGCGAGCAGACCGACGAATTGACGCCCGGCCGCACGGACGACAGCCGCATTTTTGGCGTCTACGCCGCCTACGAATCCGACGTCCACGGCGCCTTTGACCTGACGGTCGGCGTGGCTGCCTCAGGCGTCACAGGTGGTGTGAGTGTCGAGGCCGGCGACTACCTCGTCTTCACCGGCCAGGGCGAAATGCCGCACATGGTGATCGCCACCTGGCAGCGCATCTGGCAGTATTTCGAGAAGCACTCGGACATCGTGCGCCGCTACCGCAGCGATTTCGAAGCCTACGAGGGACCGGGCAAAGTGGCGATCCATATCGGAGTTTCTGGAGTTTCATGATCACCAAGAAGAGCTGGCGCGACAGGCTCGCCAGCTACCCTCACCTGCCGACCGTCAAGGAGATCCCTCCCGCCATGCGCGCGCGACACGGCGAAGGGACCATCGCGACACCTTCGCCCCGCGAGGTCGAGGGCGCGATGCGCAGCATTCCCGAGGGCCGCCTGGCCACCGTGATGGGCATCGGCGAAGACGTCGCGGTGCGCCATCGCGCCACCATCGGCTGCACCGTGACCACGGCCATCTTCGCGCACATGGTCGCGCATGCCACCGAGGAAGCGCAGACGGCACAAGACAGGACGCCCTACTGGCGCACACTCAAGATTGGCGGTGAACTCAACGCCAAGTACCCCGGCGGCATCGAAGTACAAATGGCCAGGCTCGAGGCCGAAGGCCACACGGTCGTGCAGCGCGGCAAGCGCCACTTCGTCGAAGACTTCGCGAAGAAACTCTCGGGAACACGCTGATGCGCCGCGCCGATCGCCTCTTCCAGCTTGTGCAGCTCATTCGCGGGCGCAGGCTCACCACAGCCGCCTTCCTGGCGCAGCGGCTCGAAGTGTCGGAGCGCACGGTGTACCGCGACGTGGCCGACCTGCAGCAACAGGGCGTGCCCATCGAGGGCGAGGCTGGCGTGGGCTACCGGCTGGGCGCGGGCTTCGAGTTGCCGCCGCTGATGTTCACGCAGAACGAGGCTTCTGCGCTCGTGGCCGCTGCACGCGTGGCGCAGAGCTGGGTCGATCCGGCGCTGGCGCGCGACATCGAAACGGGGCTGGGCAAGATCCTCTCGGTGCTGCCGCGGGCAGCGCGCGTGTCAGCCGAAGCCCTGGCGCTCTATGCGCCAGCAATGGGCATGGACGACGCCATTCGCGCACAGTTGCAGACCCTGCGCGAGGCCGTTCAGGCGCGTCAGAAACTGCGCCTGAGCTACCGCGACGTGTCGGGTGACACGAGCGATCGCACCGTGCGGCCGCTGGGCTGCTTTTACTGGGGCAAGGTCTGGACGCTGTCGACCTGGTGCGAACTGCGCAACGACTTTCGCGGCTTTCGCGTCGACCGCATGGTCACCGTCGACACGCTGGACGAACGCTTCCGCGACGAGCCCGGCAAGACGCTGGCCGACATGCTGCGCCAGTTGAAGGCGCAGGCTGCCGAGCGTCAGTAGTCGTCGCCGCCGAAGCTCGCCAGATTCTCGAATTTCGTCAGCGGCTTGAGGAACGCCAGCTTGACTGTGCCGGTCGGGCCGTTGCGGTGCTTGCTGATGATCACCTCCGCCACGCCCGGCTCCTTGCTGTTCTTGTCGTAGTAGTCGTCGCGGTAGATGAACATGATGATGTCCGCGTCCTGCTCGATGGCGCCCGACTCGCGAAGGTCGCTCATCATCGGTCGCTTGTCGGTGCGGCTCTCGACGCCGCGGCTCAACTGCGACAGCGCGATCACCGGGCACTTCAGTTCCTTCGCCAGCATCTTGAGGCCCCGCGAGATTTCGCCGACCGCCGTCGCGCGATTCTCATCGTTCATGCTGCTCGACACGCTCATGAGCTGCAGGTAGTCGACCACGATGAGGCCCAGCTTGCCGTACTGACGTGCCAGGCGGCGCGCATTGGCGCGCAGTTCGCTGGTGGTGAGGCCGGGCGTTTCGTCGATGTGCAGCGAGATCGTCCGCAGCTTCTCGATGGCTTCGGTGAGGCGCGGCCACTCTTCGTCGGTGAGCTTGCCGGTGCGCAGATGGCCCTGGTCGATGCGGCCGATGGAACCCACGATACGCACCGCGAGCTGCGACGCGCCCATTTCCATCGAGAACACAGCGACGGGCAGGCCCTCGTTCAGTGCGACGTGCTCGGCGATGTTGATCGCCAGCGAAGTCTTGCCCATCGACGGGCGCGCCGCCAGCACGATCATGTCGCCGGCCTGCAGGCCCGAGGTCATCTTGTCGAACTCGTAGAAGCCGGTGCGGATGCCGGTGATGTCGTTCGGGTTGTCCGCCATCTCGGTCACGCGATCGAGCAGTTCGACCACCAGCGAGTCCATGCTTTGAAAGCCCTGCTTCATCCGCGAGCCTTCCTCGCCGATGTTGAAGATCTTCTGCTCGGCCTCGTCGAGGATCTTGTCGACCGCCTTGCCCTGCGGGTTGAAGGCGTTGGTGGCGATCTCGTCGGCCGCGCTCACCAGCTTTCGCAGGATCGAGCGCTCGCGCACGATCTCGGCATAGCGGCGGATGTTGCTCGCGCTGGGCACGTACTGGGCCAGCGAGTTCAGGTAGACCAGGCCACCCATCTCATCGGCCTTGCCCAGGTTCTGCAGCTGTTCGTAGACGGTGATTACGTCCGCAGGCTTCGAGGCATTGATCAGCGTGCCGATGGCCGCGTAGATGAGCTTGTGCTCGTGCCGGTAGAAGTCGGCATCGACCAGCAGGTCGCCCATGCGGTCCCAGGCACCGTTGTCGAGCAGAAGGCCGCCGAGCACGCTCGATTCCGCCTCGATCGAATGGGGGGGCACACGGAGTTGCGCGATCTGGCGGTCGGGCGAAGGATCGTTTTCGGCGTAGGAGAAGACAGCGGACATGGGTTTCCTGGAGCAACACCCATGCTACGGCGCGGGCAGTCCGCCGTCATGGGATAAGGCTGTGGATAAGCGGTGATCTTCCGGTGCAGCGAACGGGACAACCGTCCCCAAGAAGTCGCACCAAAGAAAAAGCCGCCCGAAGGCGGCTCTCGCGATGCGCCGAGGCGCGCGTGCGGGCTTAGGCGCTTTCGCCGTAGACCGTCACGGTGATCTCGACCACCACGTCGGTGTGCAGCGCGACGCTCACGGTGCTGTCGCCGACGACCTTGATCTGGCCGTTGGGCATGCGCACTTGCGACTTCACGACCTTGTAGCCTTGCTTGTTCAGCTCTTCAGCGATGTCGCTGTTGGTGACCGAACCGAACAGGCGGCCGTCGACGCCGGCCTTCTGCGTGATCTTGACCGCCGTGCCGGCGAGCTTCTCGCCTTGGGCTTGCGATTCGGCCAGCTTGGCGGCCGCAGCCTTTTCGAGTTCGACGCGCTTGGCTTCGAACTCGGCCTTGTTGGCTTCGGTGGCGCGGCGGGCGCGGCCCGACGGAATCAGGAAGTTGCGTGCGTACCCGTCCTTGACCTTGACGATTTCGCCGAGGGTGCCGAGGTTGACGACCTTGTCCAGAAGAATGACTTGCATGGTGTCTGCTCCTTAGACGCGGTGCTGGTCGCTGTACGGGACCATGGCCAGGAAGCGTGCGCGCTTGATGGCAGTGTTGAGTTGACGCTGGTAGATCGCGCGCGTGCCGGTCAGGCGTGCGGGGATGATCTTGCCGTTTTCGCTGATGAAGTCACGCAGCGTGTCGATGTCCTTGTAGTCGATCTCTTCGACGCCAGCGACGGTGAAGCGGCAGAAGCGCTTGCGCTTGAACAGCAGCGACTGGGTGTTGCGCTTCGGGCGCTTGTCTTTGTTGAATTTCTTGAACGTGGCCATTTCGGGACCTCTCTTCGAAAATTAATCTTGCTGAAAATCCTGGATGTGCAGCACCGGATGCTTCGCCGTCCCCGACGTCGCCAGGAAACCTCGGAACAACCAGAGACTTCCCAACGCCTGCTTCGCGAGCCGTTCGGCGATGGCGCCGAACGCGACGGCCTTGAGGGCCGCCTTCACCTGTCGGGGCTTGCCGGCTTCGTCGATCGTCGACTCGTGTTCGAGTCGCAGATCCAGAGCGGGCAGACCGGCGGGCGTGAAGCGCAAAGCGCCGAGTTCGGCCACGCAGGCCGTCAGCAACAGCTGATTGGCCGTGGCAACCGGGCTCACACCATCAGTTGTTGTTGGCGGCGTATTCGGCCTGCTGAGCCTTGCGGGCTTCTTCGCGCTCGACCGTCTTCATCATCGACGAAGGGCCGGTGTCGGCCTTCTTCTTGACGACGGTCAGGTGGCGCAGCACGGCGTCGTTGAACTTGAAGGCGTGTTCCAGCTCGGCCATCACGGCCTGCTCGGCCTCGATGTTCACGCACAGGTAGTGCGCCTTGTTGAGCTTGTTGATCTGGTAGGCCAGCTGACGACGGCCCCAGTCTTCGACGCGGTGGATCTTGCCGCCGCCGGCCGTGATCAGGCCCTTGTAGCGTTCCAGCATGGCCGGAACCTGCTCGCTCTGATCCGGATGGATCAGCAAAATGATTTCGTAATGACGCATGGCACTCCTTGTGGATCTTCCGTAGAAGGAATAAAGCCACCCGCAGCGTCGGCGCAGTGTGGCAAGGCAAAGCCGGCGATTATAGCATCGCGTCAGCCGAGCATCCACATTCGCCAGTAACTCGGCTCAGAGGCCCAACGCGCGATCGAGCACCGCTGCTTTCTCGGGGCCGACCGCTGCCCGGATTTTCGGAGCGAGCGCCAGAAGTTCTTCGTACGAACTGGTTCCTTCCACCGCAAGATTGAGCCGAAAGCCCCGCAACCCGAGGCTGCCGGTCAACTGGGTGGCGACGGGGTAGGCGTCCTTGTACCGTTGCTGGGACGACACGCCGACGGAAGCACCGGCAGCTTCGGCGTTCGCGACGGGGACATTGCCAACCGAGCCGCCGCTCGGCCCCGCTGCGGGGAGCATGGGCGTCCGACTCGTCGGGTCCGGCGGGACGACGCCGCCTGCGACCTGATCGAGCAGCCCCCATTGGATCAACTGATCGATGTCCTCGCCTGTGATGCCCGTGCAAGCGGTAAAGATGTCATCCACCGAACGACGGCCATCGAAAAGGATGAAGGCGGAACGTTGCCGCGGTGTCAGCCGGATCGAACGGTCCTTGAAGACCTGTTGGCCGGTCTCTGTCTTGACAAGAATCATGGCGCCCTCGACAGAAGTGTCTCGAGCGGCCAGTTTGCCAGCAAAAACGCAATTTGTTGCAAATGGGTCGGCTGACGCAGGGTTTACACCGCACGCCAGCCGCTCTACGCGTTGCATGGCTTCGACACCCCGCGCAACGTCTCTCTCGCTTCAGCGGCTGGCCAGTTGCTGCCAGGTGTCGATCACGCTGTCGGGGTTCAGCGAGATCGACTCGATGCCTTCGTTGGCCAACCAGAGTGCGAAGTCCGGGTGGTCACTCGGGCCCTGGCCGCAGATACCGACGTACTTGCCCTGCGCCTTGCAAGCCTTGATGGCACGGCTGAGCATGGCCTTCACGGCCGGGTCGCGCTCGTCGAAGTCGGCTGCCAGCAGCTCCAGGCCCGAGTCGCGGTCCAGGCCCAGGGTGAGCTGGGTCAGGTCGTTCGAGCCGATCGAGAAGCCATCGAAGAACTCGAGAAACTCGTCGGCCAGGATGGCGTTGCTCGGCACCTCGCACATCATGATGATCTTGAGCTCGTTCTCACCACGCTTGAGCCCCTGCTCGGCCAGCAGGCCGGTCACGCGCTCGGCTTGCTTCAAGGTGCGCACGAACGGCACCATGATCTGCACATTGGTCAGGCCCATGTCGTTGCGCACGCGTTTCATCGCCTCGCACTCCATGAGAAAGGCCTCACGGAACTCCTCGCTCACATAGCGTGCCGCACCGCGGAAGCCCAGCATCGGGTTCTCTTCTTCCGGCTCGTAGCGGCTGCCGCCGATGAGCTTGCGGTACTCGTTCGACTTGAAGTCCGACAGGCGCACGATCACCGGCTTGGGCCAGAAGGCAGCACCGATGGTCGCGATGCCTTCGGCGACCTTGTCGACGTAGAAGGCGCGCGGCGACGCGTGGCCTCGGGCCACCGACTCGACCGCCTTCTTCAGGTCGGGATCGACGTTCGGGTAGTCCAGGATCGCCTTCGGATGGACGCCGATGTTGTTGTTGATGATGAACTCGAGCCGCGCGAGGCCGACGCCATGGTTCGGCAGTTGCGCGAAGTCGAAAGCCAGCTGGGGGTTGCCGACGTTCATCATGATCTTCAGGTCAATCTCGGGCATGGCGCCGCGCCTGACTTCGGTGACCTCAGTCTCGAGCAGGCCGTCGTAGATGAAGCCCGTGTCGCCCTCGGCGCAGCTCACGGTCACCAGGGTGCCTTCCTTCAGCAGGTCGGTAGCGTCGCCGCAACCGACCACGGCCGGAATGCCCAGTTCCCGCGCGATGATCGCCGCGTGGCAGGTGCGGCCGCCGCGGTTGGTCACGATGGCAGCAGCGCGCTTCATCACCGGTTCCCAGTTCGGGTCCGTCATGTCGGTGACCAGCACGTCGCCGGCCTGGACCTTGTCCATCTCGCTGATGTGGTGCACCAGGCGAACCGGGCCCGTTCCGATCTTCTGGCCGATGGCGCGGCCTTCGGCCAGCACCGCGCCCTTGCCCAGCAGCTTGTAGCGCTGCTCGGCCTTGCCCTGCTGCTGGCTCTTCACTGTCTCGGGGCGCGCCTGCAGGATGTAGAGATGGCCATCGGTGCCGTCCTTGCCCCATTCAATGTCCATCGGGCGGCCGTAGTGTTCTTCGATGACCAACGCGTACTTGGCGAGTTGCTCGACGTCGGCGTCGCTCAGCGAATAACGGTTGCGCAGTTCGGTCTTGACGTCGGTGGTCTTCACCAGCTTGCCGGTCGCTGCCTTTTCCTCGGGCGTGGCGAACTCCATCTGGATCAGCTTGGAGCCCAGGTTGCGGCGGATCAGCGCCCGCTTGCCGGCCTTGAGCATCGGCTTGTGCACGTAGAACTCATCGGGGTTGACGGCGCCCTGCACCACCGTCTCGCCCAGACCGTAGCTCGAGGTGATGAACACCACGTCTTCGAAGCCGGACTCGGTGTCGATGGTGAACATCACGCCGGCTGCGCCCAGGTCGGAGCGCACCATGCGCTGCACGCCGGCCGACAGCGCGACCACATCGTGCGCGAAGCCCTTGTGGACGCGGTAGCTGATGGCGCGGTCGTTGTAGAGGGAGGCGAAGACCTCCTTCATCTTGTGCAACACGTCGTCGATGCCGACCACGTTCAGGAAGGTCTCTTGCTGCCCGGCGAAGGAGGCGTCGGGCAGGTCTTCGGCGGTGGCCGAGGACCGAACCGCGAAGCTGGCCTGCGGGTTGCCTGCGCTCAGCGTGGCGAACGCGTCGCCGATGGCTTTCTGCAGGTCGGCCGGGAACGGTTGCGCCTCAACCATGGCGCGGATCTCGGCGCCGGCGACAGCCAGGGCCCGCACGTCTTCGGTGTCGAGCGCAGCGAGGCGCTTGCTGATCTTGTCGGCCAGGCCGTCGTGTGCCAGGAACTGGCGGAAGGCATGGGCCGTCGTGGCGAAGCCCGTGGGCACCCGCACGCCCTGCGGCAACTGGGAGATCATCTCGCCGAGGCTGGCATTCTTGCCGCCGACCGACTCGACGTCGGTCATCCTCAGGTTTTCAAACGGTACGACCAGGGCGGTCGCGTCGAAGAGTGCAGACATGGGAAAGCTCCAGAAGTTAAAACTTGTGGCCCATGCAGATGGCGCGGCACGATCGTTCTCGTTGCTGTGGGTGCAGGCGCCATGGGCATGGGGAAATTCGGGGTGCGAGAAATGCGGTTCGTGAAGGCCGGAATCTCGATAATGGCCGGATTGTAGGCGCGCACCCGTCGGTCGTGCCGAAGGACAACACCGCCAAACCATGACCACACGCTCCGTTTTCTTCGTCTCCGATGGCACCGGGATCACCGCCGAAACCTTCGGCAACGCCGTGTTGGCGCAGTTCGAAATCAAGCCGCGTCACATCCGACTGCCCTTCACCGACACGGTGGACAAGGCCCATCAGGCTGTTCGGCAGATCAATCACACGGCCGAGATCGAGGGACGGCGGCCGATCGTCTTCACCACGCTGGCCAACATGGACGTGCTCGAAGTCATCGAAACCGGCTGCAAGGGCATGCTGCTCGACATGTTCGGCACCTTCGTGCGGCCGCTCGAGATCGAGTTGGCGATGAAGTCGAACCACCGCATCGGCCGCTTCAGCGACGTCAGCAAGAGCAAGGAATACAACGACCGCATCGCGGCCATCGACTTCAGCTTGCAGCACGACGACGGCCAGAGCAACCGCGACCTGCAGGGCGCCGACGTGATCCTGGTGGGCGTCAGCCGCAGCGGCAAGACGCCGACCTCGCTGTACCTGGCCATGCAGCATGGCCTGAAGGCGGCGAACTACCCGCTGATCCCCGAAGACTTCGAGCGCCTCCAACTACCGCCCGCGCTCCTGCCCCATCGCAAGAAGATCTTCGGCCTGACCATCCTGCCGGAGCGCCTGAGTGAGATCCGCAACGAGCGCCGCCCCAATTCGCGCTACGCCAGCCTCGAGAACTGCCGCCATGAGGTGAGTGAGGCCGAGGCGATGATGCGCCGCGCGGGGATCCGCTGGCTCAGCACGACGACCAAGTCGATCGAGGAAATCGCGACGACGATCCTGCAGGAATTGCAGCCGCAGCGCTTGACCTACTGACCATGAAAAAGCCACCGTATGCGGTGGCTTTTTCTCATTCAGCGGGCGGCGCCGTCAGGCGGCCACGGCCTCCGCGTCGATCTTTACGGCGTCCGCCACTGGTGCCGGCGTGCGAATCAGGTGGTCGAAGGCGCTCAACGCCGCCTTGGCGCCGTCGCCTGCGGCAATGATGATCTGCTTGTACGGCACGGTCGTCGCGTCGCCCGCAGCGAACACGCCGGGCACCGAGGTTTGACCCTTGGCATCGACCACGATCTCGCCATGCTTGGACAACTCGACCGTGCCCTTGAGCCAGTCGGTGTTGGGCACCAAGCCGATCTGGATGAACACACCTTCGAGCGGCACGGTGTGGCTCTGGCCGGACGCGCGGTCCTTGTAGACCAGGCCGTTCACCTTCTGCCCGTCGCCGGTGATCTCGGTGGTTTGCGCGTTGGTGTGGATGGTCACGTTCGGCAGGCTCTGGAGCTTGCGCTGCAGCACGGCGTCGGCACGCAGTTGCGTGTCGAACTCAATGAGTGTCACGTGGCCCACGAGTCCCGCCAGGTCGATCGCCGCCTCGACACCAGAGTTGCCACCGCCGACGACCGCGACGCGCTTGCCCTTGAACAGCGGGCCGTCGCAATGCGGGCAATAGGCCACGCCTTTGTTCTTGTACTCGTGCTCGCCCGGCACGTTGATGTTGCGCCAGCGCGCGCCGGTCGAGATGATCACGGTGCGGCTCTTCAGCGACGCGCCGCTCTCCAGCTTGACCTCGACATAGTCCTGGCCCGGCACCAGCGCGGCGGCGCGCTGCAGGTTCATGATGTCGACGTCGTAGGCCCGCACGTGCTGCTCGAGCGCCACCGCGAACTGCGGCCCTTCGGTTTCCTTGACGGAGATGAAGTTCTCGATGCCCAGCGTGTCGAGCACCTGGCCGCCGAAGCGCTCCGAGGCGACGCCGGTGCGGATGCCCTTGCGGGCCGCATACACGGCAGCCGCAGCGCCGGCCGGGCCGCCACCGACGATCAGCACGTCAAACGGGTCCTTGGCGGAAATCTTCTTGGCTTCGCGTTCCACGCCGCTCGTGTCGATCTTGGCGAGGATCTCTTCCAGGCTCATGCGGCCCTGGCCGAACTCGGTGCCGTTGAGGAACACGGTGGGCACGGCCATGATCTGCCGTTCCTTCACCTCGTCCTGGAAGGTGCCGCCCTCGATCATCGTCGTGCGGATGCGCGGGTTCTGCACCGCCATCAGGTTCAGCGCCTGCACGACGTCCGGGCAGTTGTGGCAGGTGAGCGAGACGTAGATCTCGAACTCGAAGTCGCCGTCGAGTGCGCGGATCTGATCGAGCACGTCCTGCTCGACCTTCGGGGGGTAGCCGCCGATCTGCAGCAGCGCGAGGATCAGCGACGTGAATTCATGGCCCATCGGCAGGCCGGCAAAGCGCGGGCCGTGGTTTTCGCTCGGGCGATTGACCGAGAACGAGGGCTTGCGGTGGTTGTCGTCGCGGCTTTCGGTCAGCTTGACCAGCGGCGACGATTCGGCGACGTCCTTCAGCAGCGACAGCAGCTCGCCGGAGGCCTGGCTGTCGTCGAGCGAAGCGACGATCTCGATCGGCTGCGTGGCGCGTTCGAGGTAACTCTTCAGTTGGGCTTTGGTGGCTGCGTCGAGCATGGAGAACTCACTTTCGATATTCAAAAACTATCAATTCGGGATAAAAAGACCCGGGGCCTCGTGAGCGCCCGGGCTTTCCGGCGCAAGGCGCTTAGATCTTGCCGACGAGGTCGAACGACGGGGCAATGGTCTTGTCGCCATCGTTCCACTTGGCCGGGCAGACTTCGTTAGGGTGCGCGGCGGTGTACACAGCGGCCTTGAGCTTGCGCAAGGTTTCCTTGACGTCACGCGCAATCTCGTTGGAGTGCACTTCCATCGTCTTGATGATGCCGTCGGGGTTGATCACGAACGTGCCGCGCAGGGCCAGACCTTCTTCGGGGATGTGCACGCCGAAGGCGTTCGTCAGGGTGTGGGTCGGGTCACCCACCAGCGGGAACTTGGCTTTGCCAACCGCGGGGGAGGTGTCGTGCCACACCTTGTGCGAGAAATGCGTGTCGGTGGTCACGATGTAGACCTCGGCACCCAGCTTCTGGAATTCGGGATAGTTGTCGGCCGCGTCTTCGACTTCGGTCGGGCAGTTGAAGGTGAAGGCAGCCGGCATGAAGATCAGCACGGACCACTTGCCCTTGAGCGTTTCGTCGGACACCTCGATGAACTTGCCGTTGAGGTAGGCCTGGGTCTTGAACGGTTGGACTTGGGTGTTGATCAGGGTCATGGTGCTTCCTTGGCAATGCGGATGGGAAAAGGGTGAGCCATGAGTATAGCTACCATTGTTTGCTTTTCAATAGTCATGAGCTATCAAATGCATCAGTCCCCCCTATGAAGCCGATAGGGCTCGCCTTCCATGAACGCGAACGCCAATCGCCCTCACCCGCATGCAGACCGGCTGCGCATGGGATTGCTTGCCTGCCTCGTTGGACAGCACGGACAATCGCGGCTTCAAGAACAAGGAAGAACAGCATGAAGGGCGACCCTCAAGTCATCGAACATCTCCAGGCGCAGCTCAAGAACGAGCTCACCGCGATCAACCAGTATTTCCTGCACTACCGCATGCTGAAGCACTGGGGCCTGGACAAGCTCGCGAAGAAGGAATACGAAGAGTCGATCGGCGAGATGAAGCACGCCGACTGGCTGATGGACCGCATCTTCATGCTCGACGGCCTGCCCAACCTGCAGGATCTCGCCAAGCTGAACGTCGGCGAAGACGTGCCGGAACTGCTGGCCTGTGACCTGAAGGCCGAATACGGCGCGCAGGCCACGATCAAGGCCGGCATCGCACACTGCGAAACGGTGCGTGACTATGTCTCGCGCGACCTGCTTCAAAAGATTCTCGACGACACCGAGGAGCACATCGACTTCCTCGAAACGCAGATCGATCTCGTGGGCAAGGTTGGCCTGCAGAACTACCTGCAGTCGCAGATGGGCGAGCTCGAATAAGCCATCGCTCGACGAATGCAGCAGCGGGACTTCGGTCCCGCTTTTTTTTGCTTTACGCAACTTCACACGCTATCGACTTCAGAGCATTCGGGGTCGATGCGACGGGCGCGTCAGCCTATTTAAGGCGCTGCAAACGACCCATCAAATGACATTCATTCGCATTTGAAGGGCTAGAATCCGCGCCTTCCATGAACGTCACTGCCGCCCCCGCCGCTCCCGAGAACCGCCGCCGCGCCTATTGGCTGAAGACGCTGCACGAATGGCACTGGGTGAGTTCGGCGCTTTGCCTCGTCGGCATGATCCTCTTCAGCGTGACCGGCCTCACGCTGAACAATGCGGCGTTGATCGAGGCCAAGCCCAGGGTCAACAGCCTGCGCGCCACTGTCGACGATGCCTTGCGTCAACGGCTGGAACAGCGCTCCGTCGAGGTTCGTCAGGCGACCAAGGGCAAGGCGCCACTGCCTGCCGAGTTTCGGGCCTGGATCGGGACGACCTGGCAACTCGACACCGGCACCGCCGAGGCCGAGTGGTCCGACGAGGAGATCTACCTGTCGCTGCCCCGACCCGGCGGCGACGCCTGGCTGCGCCTGAGCCTGCCGGACGGCGAGATCGAGTACGAACGCACCGATCGCGGCTGGGTCTCCTATCTGAACGACCTGCACAAGGGCCGCCATACCGGCGCGGCCTGGAGCTGGTTCCTCGACGTCTTCGCAGCCGCGGCGCTGGTGTTCTCGATCACCGGCCTCTTCATTCTCAAGATGCATGCCGGAAACCGGCCCTTCACCTGGCCGATGGTCGGGATGGGCCTGGTCATCCCGGCGCTGCTCGCGCTGCTGTTCATCCATTGATTCGTCCGCAAGAAAGGTTTTTTTCGTGCAAGTCCGCTATTCCCTGGCCGTTCCCGCCCTCGCCGCACTGTTCGGCGCACCTGCCCTGGCCGCCGGTCTCGGCGCGAGCATCGAAGTCCCGCGCCTCAATGCGTCCGAGTACCACCGCCCCTATGTGGCTGCCTGGATCGAACGTGCGGACAACAGCGTCGCCGCCACTGTGGCCGTCTGGTACGACGTTCGCACGCGCACCAACAACCCCGAGGGCGAAGGCACCAAGTGGCTGAAGGACCTGCGCCAGTGGTGGCGCCGCACGGGGCGCGAACTCCAGGTGCCGATCGACGGCGTGACCGGCGCGACCAAGCCGGCCGGCAAGCATTCGGTGAGTCTCTCCGACGCCAACACGGCGAAGCTCGCACCGGGCGCCTACAAGTTCGTGGTGGAAGCCGCGCGCGAAGTCGGTGGCCGCGAGGTCGTGTCCATCCCCTTCCAGTGGCCGCCCAGCAAGGCCGACCAGACGGTTGCCAACGGAAGCAGCGAGCTGGGCGAAATCAAGCTCGAACTCAAGCCCTGACCATGAACGTTCGTCCCACCTTCCCATCCACTGGAAAGTCCGCCATGCACATCGCCATTCGCACCATCGCAGCAGTCACCGCCATCGCCGCCAGCCTCGGAGTCGCCCATGCGCACAACGCCTGGCTGCTGCCATCGACCACGGTGCTGTCGAAGCCCGACACCATCTCGGTCGACGCCGCCATCTCGAACGATCTGTTCGTCGCCAACCACGCCGCGATGCGCCTGGACAACCTGCTGATCACCGCGCCCGACGGCAGCACGGTCAAGCCTGAGTCCGAAGCCAAGCTCAAGCACCGGAGCGTGTTCGACGTCGAGGTGGCCGCCGCAGGCACGTACCGCATCGCGGTCGTCAACGCCGGCGGCTTCGCGAGCTGGAAGGACAAGGCCACGGGCCAGCAGAAGCGCGCCCGCGGCACACCCGAATCGCTGGCCAAGGAGATTCCGGCCGACGCGCAAGACGTGACCGTCACCCAATCGGTCGGCCGCATCGAAACCTTCGTGACGGTGGGCAAGCCCTCGGCACCGAAGCCGATCGGCCTGGGCCTCGAGATGGTGTCGACCGGCGGCGCGTTCACCGACCTCGCCAAGGGCGAGAAGGCCACATTCGCGCTGCACATCGACGGCCAACCGGCCAAGGACCTCGAAGTGACCGTGACGGCCGGCAACACGCAGTACCGCGATCAATTGGCCGAAGTGAAGGTCAAGACCGACGACAAGGGTCAGTTCAGCGTGACCTGGCCGACCGCCGGCATGTACTGGATCGACGCCAGCACCAAGGACAGCAAGACGACCATGCCGCAGGCCAAGGAGCGCCGCCTGAGCTATGCGGCCACCGTGGAAGTGATGCCCTGAGCCCAGTGACAGTGAGCGCGCCGGTGCGTCCCTCTTACGCCACCTGGCGCGCCGGCGGCTATGCGAACGCGGCCATGCCGCGGGTGGCCGACCCTTCGCGCCTCCAGTCGCTGGCCGGCCGCACCATGGGCACCACGTGGTCGCTCCGGTTCGACAATCCGTCGATGCAGCCGCACGATGCGGTCCGCGTTGCCGTGACCGACGCGCTCGACCGGGTGGTCGCGCAGATGAGCACCGGGGATCCGAAGTCGGACATCAGCCGCTACAACGCGGCCGAGGCTGGCACCCGTCACACCCTGCCCGCCGCCTTCGCGGAAGTCCTGGCCTGTGCGCTGCATTGGGCCGAGGCGAGCGGTGGCGCCATCGACCCGACGGTCGGCCCGCTGGTCGCGCTGTGGGGCTTCGGCGCCCAGGCCGAAGCAGCGCAGGTCCATCGCCCGCCCTCGACCGCGGCACTGAAAGCCGCGCGCGCATGCACCGGCTGGCAACGGCTCGCCTTCGATGCGGTCGGCAGGCGCATCACGCAGCCAGGGGGCCTTCAGCTCGATCTGTCCGGTATCGCCAAGGGCTTCGCGGTGGATCAGGTGGCCGACGCGCTGTTGGCGACAGGCCTGCACGACTTCCTGTTGGAGGTCGGCGGTGAACTGCGAGGCGTGGGTCGCCGCCCCGACGGCCACCCCTGGCGCGTGCGACTGGACTCGCCGCTCGACACCCTGTCTCCCGTGACACTGACCGACCTCGCAATCGCCACGTCCGGCGATCGCTGGCATGCGCACGCACACGCCGGCCGACGCTGGTCGCACACCATCGACCCGCGCAGCGGCGAGCCCGCTTCGCACGCGCTGGCCACGGTCACCGTGCTGCACCCGCTCTGCATGCATGCCGATGCGCTGGCGACCGCCCTCACCGTGCTCGGCCCCATCGACGGCGCCGCTTTCGCCGCGCGCCACGAGGTGGCCGCGCTGTTCGTCTGCCGCGATGGCGATGCCGGGCATCGTGCCATCGCTACCCCAGCCTGGACGGCGCACGTGTCATGACCTACCTCCTGCCGCCACAACGCCCTTCGCGCCGCTGATCGATGACCGAGCCTTTCCATCGCATCGCGGCTGCGGGCCTGCTGGTGCTTGCGTACGTCGCCATGTGCCTGGCGATCTGGTGGCGCCAGCGCCGTCGCCACGCTGCAGCAGCGCGCGCCGCAACGGCGCTGGCCGGCGACGGCGCGCAATCGCCGGTGCTGGTCGTGTTCGCCACGCAGACCGGCCGGGCCGAGGCGATCGCCTGGCAAACCGGCCGCGCGCTGCATGCCCAGGGCACGCCGGTACGCGTCCTTGCGCTCAACGACGTGAGCATCGACACGCTGCGTGCCGCGCCGCGTGCGCTCTTCGTGATCAGCACCTACGGCGAAGGCGATGCACCGGATGGCGCCAGCGTCTTCGCCGAACGGTCGATGGGCGCAGCCGAAACGCTGCCGACCTTGCGCTACGCCCTGCTCGCACTGGGCGATCGCCAGTACGACCACTTCTGCGGCTTCGGCCGCGCATTCGATGGCTGGCTGCAATCGGCCGGCGCTGTGCCGCTCGCGCCCCGCATCGAGGTCGACAACGGCGACCCGGCCACGTTGGCGGAGTGGCATGCGCAATGGGGCGGTGGCGAGGCCTCCGGTGCCGAAGCCACCGCATTCGTTCCTTGGCGGCTGGTCCGGCGCGAGCTGCTCAATCCAGGCAGCGAAGGCGGACCGGTCTACCAGCTCGGCTTCCAGGCGCCGCACGGCGTCGAGTTCGATTGGCAATCCGGCGACCTGATGCAGGTCGCGCTGGTCAACGATCCGGCCCGCCCGCGCGACTACTCGATCGCCTCCATTCCGTCGGATGGCGAACTGCAGCTCATCGTCCGGCAGGAGCGCCACCCCGACGGCACCCTCGGCGCCGCGTCGGGCCTGCTGACGTCCACGTTGGCGCTCGGCGATTCGGTCGCCCTGCGCCTGCGGCCTCATCGCAACTTCCAGTTGGGCGACAACGCCGAGCGCCCGCTGATCCTGATTGGCAACGGCACGGGCCTGGCCGGACTTCGCAGCCACCTGCGGGCGCGCGCAGCCGCGGGGCAGCACGAGAACTGGCTGATGTTCGGCGAGCGGCGCGCAGCGCACGACTTCCTGTGCCGCAGCGAACTGGAGGCGTGGGAAGCGAGCGGCGCGCTGCAGCGACTCGACATGGTCTTCTCGCGCGATCAAGCGCAACGGTTCTACGTGCAGCATCGGCTGCTGCAGCTCGGCGAAACGCTGCAGGACTGGCTGGCGCGCGGCGCTGCGATCTACGTCTGCGGCAGCCTGCGCGGCATGGCCGCAGGCGTCGACGCTGCGCTGCGCGATTTGCTTGGCGACACACAGCTGCACAGTCTCACTGAGCAAAAGCGGTATCAACGAGACGTCTACTGACGGCCTCGACCTCGACCTCGACCTCGACGCGAGCGGCGACCAGCCCGCTTTGTTGCATCTCGGCAACAACACGTAAGAATATGGAGGATTCTTACATGCGAATCATTATCATCCGTGTCGCGGGAACGTTCAGTCCCTGCCTCACCCAGCCAACGTCCCGCGGCGTCGCCCATGCCGGCGACAGAGGAGGCGCAGCCAGTCGAGTCCAGAACAAACTTCAGAGGACCTTCATGGCGTCATACATCAAAGCGCGCAAGCACGGCGCGCGCTCCACCACTCCCCCCTTCGCCAGCGCGGCAGCCGCCACCTTGATCGTCATGGCCATGCCGGTCGGCGCCCAGACCGCGGCCACGAACACGTTGAAAGAGGTGCGGGTGCAGGACACGGCGACGCCCGACTACAAGGCCGACACGTCCGCCAACACCAAGTTCACGGCTCCGCTGGTCGACACGCCGCAGACAATCTCCGTCATCAAGGAACAGGTGCTGCGCGAGCAAGGCGCCACCACCCTGACTGAAGCGTTGCGCAACACCCCTGGCGCCAGCACCTTCTTTCTGGGCGAGAACGGCAACACCAGCACCGGCGACGCCGTCTACATGCGCGGCTTCGACAGCTCCAGCAGCATCTTCGTGGACGGCATCCGTGACCTGGGCTCGGTGTCGCGTGACACCTTCAACATCGAGCAGGTCGAGGTGGTCAAGGGCCCCGCCGGCACCGATGTCGGTCGCACGTCACCGACGGGCTACATCAACTTGATCACCAAGAAGCCCAGCCTGGAGGACAGTTTCAGCGGATCGCTGGGCATCGGCAGCGCCGACTTCAAGCGCGGCAGCGTCGACTGGAACAAATCGCTCAGCGGCGAGAACGGCATCGGCGCAGCCTTCCGGCTCAACGCGGTGGTCGAAGACGCCGACGTGGCCGGGCGGGACATGGTGAAGAACAAGCGCTCGGCGATCGCGCCGTCGCTCGCCTTCGGGCTCAACAGCCCGACCCGCGTCTATCTCGACTACGTACACGTCGACCAGGACAACACCCCGGACGGTGGCGTGCCGACCATCGGGCTGCCTGGGTTCGCCAGCCCGGATACGCGGCGTCCGTTCCTGACCACCGCCGCGCGCGTCGACTCGAGCAACTACTACGGCACGACCTCCGACTTCGACAAGGTCAAGTCGGACATGTTCACCGCCCGTTTCGAGCACGACCTGACCCCGAACGTGACGTTGCGCAACACCACCCGCTACGCCAAGACCTCGCAGGACTACATGCTGACGGCCTTCATGGGCAGCGCGGCGAACCTCGTGACGCCAAGCGTCGCCAACCCGGCCGGCTGGACGCTGGCACGCAACCTGCCGACGAACAAGGACCAGGTCAACAAGATCTTCACCAACCAGACCAACGTCAGTGCCAAGTTCAATACCGGCGGCGTCGGCCACTCGATGAACGCCGGCGTGGAGCTCACCCGCGAGGAGCAGGACAGCTATGGTTACTACGGCATCAACGCGATCGGCAATGGCATCGCGGTAGGAAGCGGGAGCTGGCCGGCGGCCAACCTGTACAACCCCAACCCGAACGTCAGCGGCTATCGCCGCATCCGCAACGGCGCGGACAGCAAGGGCACGACCGACACGGTCGGCATGTACGTGTTCGACACGCTCAAGTTCAATGAACAGTGGCAGCTGACCGGCGGCCTGCGCGTCGACCACTACAGCACCGACTACCTCGCGGGCACCCGCTCGACCGCGACCAGCAACCCGACGCTGCCCGTCGGCACGCTGGTGTCGAGTTCGCTCAGCACCTCCGACAACCTCGTCACGGGCAAGCTCGGTCTGGTCTACAAGCCCGCCGAGAACGGCAGTATCTACGCGGCCTACGGCACGGCGGCGCAGCCGCCCGGCGGCGCCAACTTCGCGCTCAGCACCTCGGCGAACAGCGCCGCGAACGTGAACTACGAGCCGCAGAAAGCCAAGACGGCAGAAGTCGGCACCAAGTGGGACCTGCTCGACAAGAAGCTCGGGCTCACCGCGGCGCTGTATCGCACCGAGGTCGAGAACGAAGTGGTGCAGGACCCGACCAACAGCGCCGTCTATTACCAGACAGGTAAGAAGCGCGTGCAGGGTGTCGAACTCGGTCTGGCCGGCGCCATCACGCCGAACTGGGGCGCCAGTGCCGGCTTCACGACCATGAACGCCACCGTGCTCAGCGGTCCGCCGGTCTCCGCCGACGGCAGCGCCGCGTTGGTCTACACGCCACAGCGCGCTTTCACCTCCTGGACGACCTACCGCCTGCCTTTCGGGTTGACCGTGGGCGCCGGTGCGCGCTACACGGGCTCGATCAAACGCGGCACGGACGGCGCCGTCGGGACGCCGGCGCAGATCGACGCCTACTGGATCGTCGACGCCATGGCCACTTACCGCGTGAACAAGAACTTCGACCTGCAATTCAACGTCTACAACCTCCTCGACAAGGACTACGTAGCGGCCATCAACAAGAGCGGCTACCGCTACACCCCGGGCGCGCCGCGCACTGTCCGGCTCACAGCCAACTTCGCCTTCTGAGGTCCCTCAAGTCGGGCGGCGGATGCGCTGCAATACTGAGCCCCGGCCCCGTGCCGGGGCTTTTTCACTGGAGCAGACCCCAAGATGATGCTGCATGTCCCCCAAGTTCTGAATGCGGACGAAGTGCGTGCACTGCGCGCCGCGCTGGACGCCGCCGACTGGGTCGACGGACGAGAGACCGTTGGCCCCCAAGGCGCACAGGTCAAGCAAAACCGCCAACTCCCGGAGCACTCGCCCATCGGCCGTGCGCTGGGAAAGCAGGTTCTGGCGGCCCTGTCGCGTCATCCACTCTTCTTTTCGGCGGCGCTGCCCTTGCGCTTCGTTCCGCCGCTCTTCAACAGCTACCAGGGTGGCGAGCACTACGGGCTTCACGTCGACGGGGCTGTCCGGCGCCTGCCCGACGGGGATGCGACCGTGCGTACCGACCTGTCCTGCACCCTCTTTCTCTGCGACCCCGACGACTACGATGGCGGCGACCTCGAGGTGGTCGACACCTACGGTACGCACGAGGTCAAGTTGCCGGCTGGCGACCTGATCCTGTACCCGTCGAGCAGCCTGCACCGGGTGCACCCCGTCACCCGCGGCGCGCGCGTCTGCTCGTTCTTCTGGCTGCAAAGCATGGTCCGCGACGACCAGCGGCGCGGCATGCTGTTCGAACTCGACCAGTCGATCCAGGCCCTTCGGTCACGCCTGGGCGACACCGCAGAGACCGTGGCGCTCACCGGCCACTACCACAACCTGCTGCGGATGTGGGCCGAGGTGTGACCCGCATGACCGCCCGTGCGTCAAGGGCAAGGCCATAGCAATTGCAAATGCGACAAATTCGTATTTATAATTGCTCATCTTCAATCAGCCAGCCAAAGCGCCTTCACTGCCATGATCGTCTGCGTGTGCCGCCGAGTGTCCGACCGGGAAATCGCCCGCCATGCGCGCGCCGGCATGACCTTCGACGAAGTGCAGTTCGAATTGGGGGTTGCCACGCAATGTGGCCAATGTGAAGGTTGCGCCCGCGACGTCGTCGCGCAGTGCAGCGCTTCGCATCCTGTCGCGGCACTCCACCGCGACGATGGAACCCGGGCCATCCAGCTTGCCACTTCGATCCAGGAGAGCAACGCATGGAATTCCTCACGGCACTCGCTGGCAGCCTGATCTTCGTCGCCGGCTCGGTCTGGTGGATCTTTCGCAAATAGACAGCGGTTTGAGCTGCATGTAGGGTGTGCTTTCAGCACGCCCTGATCGATGGGTAAATCGTGTCCGACCGCTTTTCTTCTCCTCCCACTGCGCTGGGTCTGTCCCGCAACGCCGTCATCGCCGGCAGCGTGGTGCTGTTCCACGTCGCTGCGCTCTGGGCGCTGCAGAGCGGGCTGATCCGCAAGGCCGCCGAGGTGGTGATCCCGGTGGAAATCCTGAGCGAGTTCATCGAACCGCCCAAGCCCAAGGAGCCGCCACCGCCGCCGCCCCCCCCTCCGCCGGCCCCCAAGCCCAAGGAAGTGCGGACGCCGCCGCCGCCTCGACCCGTGGCCGTTCGCACGCCGGCGCCCGCGCCGACCGCGCCCGTGGGCGTGATCGAGCCACAACCGCCGGCACCGCCCTTGGCGCCGCCTGCCCCCCCGGTCCCGCCCGCACCGCCGTCGCCGCCGCCCGCACCGCCTGCGCCACCGGCCGTGCAGTTGCCATCGTCCAACGCGGACTACCTGAACAACCCTAAGCCGGTATACCCGGCCATGAGCAAGCGGCTGGGCGAACAGGGCAAGACGATCGTCCGCGTGCTGATCGGCGTCGACGGCATGCCCAAGAGCGCGTCGATCCGCCAGTCGAGCGGCTACGAGCGGCTCGACGAAGCGGCTCGCACAGCCGTGATGAGCTGGCGCTACGTGCCGGGCAAACGCAATGGCGTCGTTGAACCCATGGAGTTCAACGTCCCGATCAACTGGGTTCTCAACTAATTTCTCTGGAGCAGCTTCGAATGAATTCTCAATTTGGCCTGATGAACGTATGGAGTCAGGGCGACTTCGTCACCAAGGCCGTCGCCGTGCTGCTGATCGGCATGTCGCTCGCGTCCTGGATCGTGATCTTCATCAAGGCGCTCGACGTCATCAAATACAAGCGCCTGGCGAAGCATTCGCAGGACTTCTGGCACAGCGAGGACTTCGCCACCGCCCTGAACAAGCTGGGCAAGGACGACAGCAACCCCTTCCGCGCCCTGGCGCTGGAAGGCCGGGAAGCCGCCGCGCACCACCGCAACACGAAGGCCCACCTGCATGACGCGCTCGACGTGAGCGACTGGATCACCCGCTCGCTGCGCAACGGCATCGACGAGTTCACCGCCCGCCTTCAATCCGGCCTGGCCATCCTGGCGTCGGTCGGTTCGACCGCGCCTTTCATCGGCCTCTTCGGCACGGTGTGGGGGATCTATCACGCGCTGATGAGCATCGGCTCGGCCGGCCAGGCCACCATCGACAAGGTCGCCGGCCCGATCGGCGAGGCGCTGATCATGACGGCCCTGGGCCTGGCGGTCGCCATTCCTGCGGTGCTGGGCTACAACGCCCTGGTGCGCGGCAACAAGTTCGTGCTGACCAAGCTCAACAGCTTCGCGCACGACCTGCACGCCTACTTCGTGACCGGCGCGCGCGTGCAGTCGACCGACGCGACCATCGTGCCGCTCAAGAAAGGGTAACCGTCATGGCCTTCGGAACCCAAGACGAGCCCGATGAGGTGATGAACGAGATCAACATGACGCCGCTGGTCGACGTCATGCTGGTGCTGCTCATCATCTTCATCATCACGGTGCCGGTAATGAAGCACGCCGTGAACATCGACCTGCCGCAGGCGACCAGCGAGCCGGAACAGACCAAGCCGCAGAACATCCTGTTCACCGTGGCGGCCGACGGCACCTACTACTGGAACGAGAACAAGATCGAGGACAGCGCGCTGAAGACGCTGCTGGCCGCCGAGGCCGCCAAGGCCCCGCAGCCGGAACTGCACATCCGCGGCGACAAGGCGGTTCGCTATGAGCGCGTCGCGCAGGCGATGTCGGCGGCGCGCGAAGCCGGCGTGCGCAAGATCGGATTCATCACCGAGCCCGACGCGGCGAAGTAAGGGCGATGAAGACTGAAAAGAAATTGATCGCGGCGATTGACTCTTTTATTGCGAATCATTATCATTCAGCTATCGTCTCGACAAAGGAAGCCAGATGCCCGCTACCCCCAACGCCTTCTCCGTTCTGAGCCACCCTTCGCTCGATCAATCGGGTAGCGGCACCGTGTCGCCTCAGACCACCCGCCCGGCGGCCCTGGTCGAGAGCACCGACCTGCTGCGCGGCAGCAAGACCGTCGGCATCATGCACAACGGCTCGCTCTACCGGCTCCAGGCCACCAAACTCGGCAAGCTGATCCTCACCAAGTAGTCGATCAGCCCGCCCCTCGCGCAAGTTTCATCGTGGGGCGACTCGAGGAGATCACTCTCCGAAGGGTCGTTTTTTGCTAGCCAACGGTTCGCCGACTAGCCAAGCTTTTTTTCCACCTTGACACCGCTTCAACGAAAACGCCGACCCTCGGGTCGGCGTTTTGCTTTGTGCCCTGGGGCGGCGGATCAGAGGCCGAGCGCAGCGATGCCGGCCTTGGCGATCTGCGCATCTTCGTTCGACTTCACGCCACTCACGCCCACCGCGCCGATCACGTGGCCGTCCTTCACGATCGGCACGCCGCCTTCGAGCAGGCCTTCCACCAGCGGCGCCGTCAGGAACGCGGTCCGGCCGCCGTTGATGATGTCTTCGTAGACCTTGCTGTCACGACGGCCCATGGCCGCGGTGTGTGCCTTGGCGGGCGCGATGTGCGACGACAGCGCCGCGGCGCCGTCCAGGCGCTGCAGCCACAGGAGGTTGCCGGCGTCGTCCGAGATCGCGATCGTCACGGCCCAGTTGTTCTTCAGCGCCTCGGCTTCTGCGGCTGCCGCGACGGCCTTGACATCGGCGAGTTCGAGAAAGGACTTGGTCTTCATGGCTGGACAGTGGTGAAACGGTTGGAAAAGCCCGAGAGCATAGCGCGGCCGTTCGCGGGCGTTCCCGAATGCCGGAGCAGGGGCTTGAGATTTTTGTCACGAATCGTCCAGCCCCCGTCCTAAAATACGAGCCGACCTGCATTCGCAGCCAACCCAGGAGTTTCAGCAATGAACGACCGCGTCAACACCCTCGACACTGCCGTCGGCTATGGCCAGACCCTGCCGCAGGCGGAACGCCAGCGCGTTCTGCGCAACACTTACTGGCTGCTGGCCCTGAGCCTGCTGCCCACCGTCCTGGGCGCCTGGATGGGCGTGGCCACCGGCATCACCCGCTCGCTCACGGGCGGCCTCGGCCTGATCGTGTTTCTCGGCGGCGCCTTCGGTTTCATGTACGCCATCGAGAAGACCAAGAACTCGGCCGCCGGCGTCCCGGTGCTATTGGCCTTCACCTTCTTCATGGGCTTGATGCTGTCGCGGCTCATCGCAATGGTGCTGGGCTTCAAGAACGGCTCCGACCTCATCATGATTGCCTTCGGTGGCACGGCCGGCGTATTCTTCGCCATGGCATCGCTCGCCACGGTCATCAAGCGCGACCTGTCGAGCATGGGCAAATGGCTCTTCGTCGGCGCCATGGTGCTGATGGTGGGTGCGGTCATCAACATCTTCGTGGGCTCGAGCGCCGGCATGATGGCGATCTCGGTGGCGGCCATTGCGATCTTCTCGGCCTACATGCTGTACGACCTGAAGCAGATCATGGATGGCGGCGAGACCAACTACATCAGCGCGACGCTTGCGCTGTATTTGGACCTCTTCAACGTGTTCCAGAGCCTGCTGGCGTTGCTCGGCATCTTCGGCGGCGAGCGCGACTGATCGGTTCGCTCGCTCCAGAAAAGAAAGGCCCCGTCGGGGCCTTTCTTCATGGCCGATCGAAAACGGCGATCGACTCGACGTGCGCCGTGTGCGGAAACATGTTCACGACGCCGGCGGCTGTGCACCGATAACCCGCCTGGTGCACCAGCAGACCGGCGTCGCGCGCCAGCGTCGACGGATTGCAACTCACGTAGACGATGCGCTTCGGCGCCGTCCAGCCTGGCGGCAGACCACCCTCCTGCTGATTCAGATCGGCCAAGGCCTTGGCCAGCGCGAAGGCGCCTTCGCGCGGCGGGTCGACCAGCCACTTGTCGGCGGCGCCGTCGGCCACCAGCATCTCCGGCGTCATCTCGAACAGGTTGCGCGCGACGAAGCGCGCCGGCGCCAGCGCAGCGCGCGGCGGCACAGCGGGGCGATTGCGCTCGAAGTTGTCGGTCGCGCGGGCGACCAGGGTGTCGCTTCCTTCGATCCCCAGCACTTCGCGCGCCCGCGTGGCCAGCGGCAGCGTGAAGTTGCCCAGGCCGCAGAACCAGTCGATCACGCGCTCGTCGCGCTGCACATCCAGCAGCCGAAGGGCCCGCCCGACCAGTGCGCGGTTGATGTGCGGATTGACCTGTGTGAAGTCCGTCGGCTTGAACGGCATCGTCACGCCGAAGGCCGGCAAGGCATAAGACAGCACCGGGCCGCCCTCGTCCAGCAGCCTGACGGTGTCCGGCCCCTTGGGCTGCAGCCACCACTGCACGCCCGCATTGAGCGAGGCGAAGTCGCGCAGGCGCTGCAGATCCCTGTCCGAGAGCGGCTCGAGGTGACGCAGCACCAGGGCGATCACGCCCAGGCTTGTGCCGTCCGGCGCGTCGCCGCAGGCCAGCTCGATCTGCGGGCAGGTGGCGTGGGCATCGAGCGAGCCGATGAGCGCGCGCAGCGGCATCAGCATGTCGCTCACGCGCACCGGCAGCACGGGGCACACCTGCATGTCCGCGAGGTAGCGGCTCTTGCGCTCGTGAAAACCGATCAGCACCGTGCCCTTCTTCACCACATGGCGCACCGACAGGCGCGCGCGGTAACGGTAGTGCCAGGCCGGCCCTTCCAGCGGACGCAACATGTTTTCGGGCTTCACCTTGCCGAGGTGCCAGAGGTTGTCTTCCAGCGCGCGCTGCTTGACCGCCACCTGGGCCGCCGCGTCGAGGTGCTGCATCTTGCATCCACCGCAGGCGCCGGTGTGCAGCCCGAAGTGCGGACAGCCAGGGCGCACGCGTTGCGACGACTCGCGGCGAATGGCCGTGACCGTGCCTTGGGCCCAATTGTTTTTCTTGCGGTGCTGGTTGAACTGCACCTCCTCGAACGGCAAGGCGCCTTCGATGAATACCACCATGCCATCGGCCTTGTGGGCCACGCCCTGGGCATCGAGGTCGAGCGACTCGACGGTCAGCCATTCATCACGGGCAGCGGGGGCACCTGGGGCCGCACCGCCTTCTTCTGTCTTTTCGGTCATCGGGGAATTGTCTCAGGCGGCGCGATGCCGCACGGCGCGTCGGGCACGCCGTGGTGTCGAACGGCGATGGCTACTGGCGCGAGGGCAGATAGCGCGCCGGATCGACCGGTTTACCCTGGCGGCGGATCTCGAAGTGGAGCTTCACGCGGTCGGCATCGCTGTTGCCCATTTCCGCGATCTTCTGCCCCTTCTGCACCGACTGGTCTTCCTTCACCAGCAGCGCCTGGTTGTGCGCATAGGCGGTCAGGTAGGTGTTGTTGTGCTTGAGGATGATGAGGTTGCCGTAGCCACGCAACCCGGCGCCGGCGTACACCACGCGCCCGTCGGCCGCGGCCAGCACCGAATCTCCGGCCTTGCCACTGATGTCCAGGCCCTTGTTCTTCGCCTCGTCGAAGCCGGCGATGAGCGTGCCGTGCGCTGGCCAGATCCAGCCGAGGTCTTCGTCCCCGGACGCGGCGGCAGGCGGGGTCGCTGGCTTGGCCGGAGCGCTCGCCGCCGCCACCGGCGCAGTGGGGCTCGATGGCGTGATGGCCGGTTGCGGTACCACCGGCCGTGTGACCACGCCATTGGGCTCGACCGTGGTCGGGGCCGCGGCGGCCACAGCGGCGCCCGGTGCGATCACCCGCAGGACCTGCCCGACTTCGATCAGGTCGGGATTGTCGAGATTGTTCCAACGTGCGATGTTCTGCCAAGTCTGGCCGGTTTCGTTCGCGATGCGACGGATGGTGTCACCCGGGCGCACGGCGTAGTAGCCGGGCTTGCCGTAGTTCTCGATGCCCGGCAGCGGTTTGCCGGACGCGTCGGTGGTGATCGGAGGGACGCCTGGCCCCGCAACGGTCCCGCCGCCGGGGCGAGCCATGATGCCGCGGTCTTCCACCGGCACAGGACCGCTCGGCGAAGCACACCCTGCAAGCACGAGCATCGACGCCAACATCAAACCAGCCGCCCAGCGCCGATTGCCAAATCCCTGCATGTGTTCGTCCTTCAAGCAATCCCCGATTTTAGGGGGACAAAATGAACCGCCTCAAGAACGCGGCGTTGCAGGCCCGTGACGGTTTTATCGATCACGACCAATGCTTGTCCGCCGCCAGGCGAATGCGTCGGCGCCACGATGCGCCCGCCGACCGCCAACTGCTCGACCCAGGCGTCAGGCACGGCCTCGCCGCCCGCTGCCGCGATGATGCCGGCGTACGGCCCACCCTTGGCATAGCCCACCATGCCGTCACCGAGCAAAAGGTGCACAGTCGCCAGCCGGAACGGTCGCAGGTTCGTCCGCGCCCGCTCGTGCAGGCCGCGCAGCCGCTCGATGCTGTAGACCTCGCTTGCCACGTGGCTCAGGACCGTGGCCTGGTAGCCGCAGCCGGTGCCGATTTCCAGCACCCGGCCCAACCGGTCGTTCGGCTTGCCGGCGAGCGCGGGTGCGCCCAGCAGCAGTTCGATCATGCGCGCCACCACATTCGGCTTGGAGATCGTCTGGCCCAGGCCGATCGGCAGGCTCGTGTCTTCGTACGCCTGGTTGACCAGCGCGCTGTCGACGAAAAGATGCCGTTCGACCGCGCCCATCGCCCGCAGCACGCGCACATCGGCCACGCCCTGGGCGGCCAGACGCTGCACCATCCGGGCACGGATGGCATCGGAGGCCATCGACGGCGTGGTCGATACCAGCGGGCGAACAGGCACGGCGGGTTGCCGACCCCGGGTGACGGCAGACGCCGTCGGCGTGAGACGTATGGGAAACCCGGGCCTCGAAGGCGGCTTGGCGGACGACATCAGCGGCTCGCTCCGCCGCGCGGCATGGCGCCCACGGTCACCGCAGCAGACGCGTCACGGTGTCGCGCCACTGCCCGAGGTTGGCATGGTCGGTGAGATCGATCTGCAGCGGCGTGAGCGCGACGTGGCCTTCGGCCGTGGCATGGAAGTCGGTGCCTTCGCCGCTGTCCTTGGCACTGCCGGCGCCGGCGATCCAGTACATGGTCTCGCCGCGCGGGCTCTCCTGCGTGATCACCTTTTCCGCCGCATGGCGGCGCCCGAGGCGGCACACCTTGATCGGCTTGAGCTCATCGAAGGGTCGGTTGGGGATGTTGACGTTGAGCAACCACGCGGGGCCTTCGAGCATGCGCTCGCGCTCGATGCGCTCGACCAGGCGGCGCGCCACACGGGCCGCCGAATCGACATGCGCCCAGCCTTTCTCGATCTGCGAGAAGGCGATGGCCGGAACGCCGAAGAGGTACGCCTCCATCGCCGCGCCGACGGTCCCGGAATAGATGGTGTCGTCGCCCATGTTGGCGCCGTTGTTGATCCCGGAGACGACCAGGTCGGGCTTGTAGCCCAGTAGCCCCTTGAGCGCGATATGCACGCAGTCAGCCGGCGTGCCCGTGACGTAGCGAAAGCCGTTGTGGGCCGTATGTACGTACAGCGGCGCGGCCAGCGTCAGGGCATTCGACTTGGCGCTGTTGTTGTGCTCGGGGGCGATGACCTCGACATCGGCGAAGTCCTTGAGCGCGTCGTACAGGGCGACGATGCCGGGCGCCTGAAAGCCGTCGTCGTTGGAAATGAGTATCTTCATGGCGTCTTGGAGTGCGCGCGATTGTAGGCGCCGGGTCGGTCGCCGCAGGGACAAGAAGCGCGCACCAGCCACCCTATCATGGCCCGCATTCCCCGTCCGAGCGATCCATCGAAGGAGACATCTGCATGCATGCCTGGCTTTGCGAAAACCCCACCGGCGTCGACGCGCTGAATTGGAAAGAACTGCCCACCCCCACGCCCGGCCCGGGGCAGGTGCTCATCGAGATCAAGGCGGCCAGCCTGAACTTTCCCGACCTGCTGATCGTCCAGAACAAATACCAGATGAAGCCGCCCCTGCCCTTCGTGCCAGGCTCGGAATACGCTGGCGTCGTGCAGGCCATCGGCGAAGGCGTCACGGATCTGAAGCCCGGTCAGAACGTGGCTTGCCTCTCCGGCACCGGCGGCTTCGGCACCCACGTGATCGCGCCCGCTGCGCAGTGCATGCCCTTGCCCGCAGGCTTCGATCTGGTCGACGCCGCCGCCTTCATCATGACCTACGGCACGTCGTGGCACGCCCTCATGGACCGGGCGCAATTGAAGGCCGGGGAGACCGTGCTGGTCCTCGGTGCCGCGGGCGGAGTGGGAACGGCTGCGATCCAGATCGCGAAGGCAGCAGGCGCGACGGTGATCGCCGCAGCATCGACCGACGAGAAGTGTGCGCTCTGCGAATCGCTGGGCGCCGATCGCAGCATCAACTACACGTCCCACGCGCTGCCGACCGGCTTCCGCGATGCAATCAAGGAAGCCACGGGCGGCCGAGGGCCCGACGTGATCTACGACCCGGTCGGTGGCGACTTCGCCGAACCGGCGTTCCGATCCATTGCATGGCGCGGGCGCTACCTCGTCGTCGGATTCGCGGGCGGCGGCATTCCTGCGTTGCCGCTCAACCTGACGTTGCTCAAAGGCGCATCGATCGTCGGTGTCTTCTGGGGCGACTTCGCGCGCCGCGAACCAAAAGCGAATGCGCAGATGATGTCCGAATTGGCAACATGGTATGCGCAGGGAAAGATCAAACCCGTGATCGACAGCACCATGCCCATGGCCGAATTGAAAGCCGCCTACGCGCACATGGGTTCACGGGGCGTCAAGGGAAAGCTGGTGATGGTGAACTGAACCCGCGCTGGAGCCAGCACCATCACAATGAAAAAGCCCGCATCTGCGGGCCTTTTCATTGCGCCAACGACGCGAATGCGATCACCGGTTACTTGATCTCGTAGTCCGACAGCGACTTGCCCGCTGCCAGCGCCTCTGTCACCCAACGGGGCTTGCGGCCACGGCCGCCCGACCACGTCTCACCCGCCGGGCCACGGTACTTTGCGGCCTTTGCAGGCGACGCGCTCATGTTGCGCTTGCCACCCGTCGCCCGGGTCGACAGCTTGAGATCCGCTGCCGTCAAACCGAATTCCGCAATCTTCTGGCGAATCTCCTCGATCACACCTGCGCGTTCGTGATTGCGCAGCTCCTCCGCCTGCTTACGCAATTGCGCAATGTGCTCTTCGTTCTTCTTGATCTGCGAATTGATGTCGGCGAGCGTCGATGCCATTTGAGCGTCCCAGGGTCGGTTAAAGGAAAGCCGAATTTTAATTCAGAACGCAATAGCCGCAAGTACACAAAAGCCGCAATGACAAAAAAAAGCGCCCGTCTTACAACGGGCGCTTTTATACGAAGCAGTTGGGGTGGCTGATGGGACTCGAACCCACGACGACCAGAATCACAATCTGGGACTCTACCAGCTGAGCTACAGCCACCGCAGAGCCGTCGATTATAGCGTGAGAAATCAGCGGCCGGCTACCTGGTTCAACTCAGGCCGGGGCACCAGGATCTCCGCCTTGTAGCGTGCCTTCAGCACGTTGTAATAAGCGAGGTTCTCGGCCGCAGCCACAGCCTGTGCGAACTGTTCGCTCTCCTGCTTTGCGACGTCTGGCGCCGCCACCGCGCGACCCAGGCGCTTGACGACGCGCAACACGGCGTAGCCGTCGGCACCCAGATCGACGCCTGCGAAGGCAGGCAACTGCGTCGCATCGGCGCGCAGTGCGGCTTCGACGATCGGTTGTGGCTGCGACTGCGGATCGACGCGCGACAGCGTCACCGGTGCCGCCAACGTGGCGCCCGCAGCATTGCTGCGCCAGGCCGCCAGCTTGGCTTCGCCTTCGGCCTTGGCGAGCGCCGCCGCCTTCTCGGCCACCAACTGTGTGCGGACCTTGTCCTTCACCTCGGTCAGCGGCACGGTGCGCGCGGGCGCGTATTGCACGACCCGGCCCGACGCGAGCTGGTTCGGGCCGATCTCGATGGCTTCCGTGTTGTGCTTGCGCTCGAGCGTGTCTTGCGCGAACAGCGCCTTCAGGAAATTGGCGCTGGCCAGTGCCCCCGTGGCGCCAGGCGCCGGCGCGCGGGCGACGTCGCTGGCCTTCCGGATGGTGAGCTTGAGCTTGTCCGCAGCCGGCTGCAGGCTGTCGGGCTGCTGGTACACCGCATCGGTGAAGGCCTCGGCAGCCTTCGCGAATTCCTGCGTGGCCTGCTGGCCGCGGACCTCGTTCTCGATGGCAGCGCGCGCCTGCTCGAAGGGCTGAACCACGCCTGGCTTGATGTCGTCGAGCTTGATGATGTGGTAACCAAATTCGGTCTCGACGACATTGCTGATCTCGCCCTTCTTCAGCGAGAACATCGCGTCCTCGAAGGGTTTGACCATCGCGCCGCGCGACACGAAGTCGAGGTCGCCGCCCTTCTCCGCGGAACCCGGATCCTGCGAATTCTTGCGGGCGACCGCAGCGAATGTCGCTGGCGCCTGCTTGACCTCGGCCAGGAGTTGTTCGGCCTTCGCACGGGCGGCGTCGCGCTCGGACTTCGAGGCGCTGGAGGGTGCGGTGATGAGGATGTGGCTGGCGCGTCGCTCTTCAGGCGTGCCGAAGCGGGCGCTGTTCTGCTCGTAGTAGCTCTTGAGGTCGGCATCGCTCACCGAGATGTTCTTCTTGGCCGCATCCATGTCGAGCACCAGGTACTCGACGCTCGCCTGCTCGGGTGCCTGGAACTGTGCGGTGTGGTCCTTGTAGTAGGTCTCGATGTCCGCGTCGGTCACCGCGACCTTCGATGTGAAGTCGGCCGGATTGAAGCGCGCGATCTGCACCTCGCGGCGGTCAAAGAAGGCGTCGAGCGTCGGCTGTGCCTGGGCCGGTGTCGCGAAGGCCGTGCCCGTCACACCCAGCAGCACCTGCTGCGTCGCCATGCTGCCGCGCACCGCCGCTTCGTACTGCTCGGGGGTCTGACCGGTGGCCATCTGGAAGCGCTCGCGGTCGAAGCGGCCGTCTGCGGTGCGGAAGGACGCCAGGCCCGCGTCTTCGGCGAACATGCGGGTCAACCGCTCTTCAGAAACCGTCATGTTCGTCTTCGCGGCCGCGGCGGCCAGCACGCGGTCGCGCACCATGCGCTCGAGCGTCGCGTAGCGCGCGGCGTCCGAATCGAGCAAGGCCGGGTCGATGTTGGGCGACTGGCGGCGAATGCGGTCGACCTCGTTGCGATGCTGCATGTCCCATTCAGGGCGCGTGATGTCTTGGCCGTCGACACGCGCGACCTTCTCGCCCTTCTCGTCACCTTGATAGCGATCGACACCGAACAGGACGAATGACGGAATGATCAGCACGAACAAGACGCCCATGACGATCTTGTTGTACTTGCGGAAGAACTCGAACATGCTTGAACGCTCTCTCTGTGACGGTTGCCGATGGCACAACAAAAAAGGCGAACTCGTGTTCGCCTTATTGCCGGGTGGTGGGTGCTGAGGGGCTCGAACCCCCGACCTACGCCTTGTAAGGGCGCCGCTCTACCAGCTGAGCTAAGCACCCCCGAGGAAGGAGTATCTCAGTTCAGCGCGTCTTTGAGCGCCTTGCCGGGACGGAACTTCGGGATCTTGGCGGCTTTGATTTTAATCGCGTCGCCAGTGCGCGGATTCCGACCGGTGCGCGCAGCGCGCTTGCCCACTGCGAAAGTCCCGAAACCGACGAGCGACACAGAGTTGCCCTTCTTGAGCGTGGTTCGAATGGCGCCGATGGTGGACTCGAGTGCGCGCGTGGCAGCGGCTTTGGAAATATCGGCGTTTTTTGCGATGTGCTCAATCAGTTCGGTCTTGTTCACAAGAAGGGCCCCTCAGAGGAAAAGTGGATCGGCGTCAGGTGCGATGGCCGGCCCCACGATGGAACCTCTGGCGCGCGAAGGATGGCAGGCTGACGTGTCGACAGCGGGCTGCCGACGACGATTACAACCACAGGGCTACGGGGTGTCAATAAGTCACACGGCCGCTCGCCCGGCGGGGAGCGCGATTTTAGGGGTGTTTCGTGAACTCGTTTTTCAGAGCGCCTGCGCGATCGCGCGACCCAGATCCGCCGTGCCCGCAGTGCCACCGATGTCGCGCGTGCGCGGTGCGCCGCTCTGTGGTGCGAGCACCTTCTCGATGGCCGCGAGGATCGCGTCGTGCGCGTCCTTGTGGCCGAGAAACTCCAGCATCATCGCGCCGCACCAGATCTGGCCGATGGGGTTCGCGATGCCCTGCCCCGCGATGTCGGGCGCCGACCCATGCACCGGCTCGAACAGCGACGGCGTGGTGCGCTCGGGGTTGAGGTTGGCGCTCGGTGCGATGCCGATCGTGCCGGTGCAGGCCGGCCCGAGGTCCGACAGGATGTCGCCGAAGAGGTTGCTGGCCACCACCACGTCGAAGAAATCGGGCCGCTGCACGAAGTGCGCCGTGAGGATGTCGATGTGAAACTTGTCGAGCGTGATGCCGGGGTAGTTCTTCGCCATCGCGGCCACCCGCTCGTCCCAGTACGGCATGGTGATCGAGATACCGTTCGACTTCGTCGCGCTGGTCAGATGCTTCTTCGGGCGCGACTGCGCGAGCTCGAAGGCGAACTTCAACACACGGTCCACGCCGATGCGCGACATCACCGTTTCCTGCACCACGATCTCGCGTGGCGTGCCTTCGTACATGCGGCCGCCGATGCTCGAATACTCGCCTTCGGTGTTCTCGCGCACGATGTACATGTCGATCTCGCCAGGCTGGCGCGGCGTGCCGTCGCGGCGCACCACCGGCGCGATGATGCCGGGCATGAGGCGGGCCGGGCGCAGGTTGATGTACTGGTCGAACTCGCGGCGGAACAACAGCAGCGACCCCCACAACGAGATGTGATCGGGGATCTTCTCGGGCCAGCCGACCGCACCGAAGTAGATGGCGTCGTGGCCGCCGATCTGATCCTTCCAGTCGTCGGGCAGCATCTTGCCGTGCTTCTCGCAATAGTCCCAGCTCGAGAAGTCGAAGTGGTCGAACTTCAGGTCGATGCCGAACTTGCGTGCTGCGGCGTCCAGCACGCGGATGCCCTCGGGCATGGTCTCCTTGCCGATGCCGTCGCCGGCGATGACTGCGATGCGATGGGTACTCATGGAAAAGTCCTTGGAAGTTGTTGTCTCAGGGTCTGAAGAAAGAGAGGGCTTCGCGCACGACGTCGTCCGGCGCCTCTTCGGGAATGTAGTGACCGCACGGCACGGTGCCGCCCGACACGTCGTCGGCGCGCTCGCGCCACAGCGCGAGCACGTCGAAGCATCGGCCCACCACGCCGTGCGCGCCCCACAGCACGCGAATCGGCTGCATCAGGCGACGACCCGCCGCGATGTCTTCGCGGTCATGGTCGAGGTCGATGCCGGCCGAGGCGCGATAGTCCTCGCACACCGCTTCGGCCGTGCCCGGAATCGCTGCACAGCGTTCGTATTCCGCCAGGGCCTCCGGGGCAAAGGGCGCCAGACCCGCATGCCGACCACCCATCACGCTGCGCACGTAGCGCGACGGGTCGGACGCGAGCAATGCCTCCGGCAAGGGCGGCGGCTGGATCAGGAAGAACCAGTGCCAGTAGGCACGCGCAAAGGCCTCGGAGGTGTTCTCGTACATCGCGAGCGTGGGCGCGATATCGAGCAGCAGCATCCGCTCGACGGCCTGCGGGTGATCGGCCGCCAAACGATGCGCCACGCGCGCACCGCGGTCATGCGCGAGCACCTGGAAAAGATCGAAGCCGTGGTGCTGCATCACCGCCATCGCGTCGGCCGCCATCTCGCGCTTGCTGTAGACACGGTGCTCGGCGTCCGGCTTCGGCCGGCCCGAGTCGCCGTAGCCGCGCAAGTCCATCAGGACGACCGTGAAGCGCTGGGCGAGCAAGGGCGCGACGCGGTGCCAGATCACATGGGTCTGCGGATGCCCGTGCAGCAACAGCAAGGCGGGGCCTCGGCCACCGATGCGCCCGTGGAGCACGACGCCGTCGCGGGCCACGTCGAAGGGAGTGAATTCATTCAGCACCGCGCGATTGTGCGTTGCCGTCCGCAAGGCTTCAAGCAACAATCATCGAATTGATTATTTCCTGTGGGGCCGTAATGGAACGTGCCGATCTTGAACTCGTGACCACTGTGCACGCGCGGGGCAGCCTCTCTGCGGCCGCCGTGTCGCTGGGCGTCGCGCCCTCGGTCGTGACCAAGCGGCTGGCGGCGCTGGAAGCCCGGCTCGGGCAGCGCCTGTTCGAGCGGACGACACGTCGCTTGCACCTCACGCCCGAGGGCGAGGCGGTGTGCCTGCACGCGGAGAAGCTGCTCGAAGGCTTCGCAGCCCTGGAAGCTGATCTGAGCGATCGCCAGATCGCCCTGCGCGGCCCCTTGCGCATCGCAGCCACACTGGGCTTCGGCCGCCGCTGGCTCGGGCCGGCGCTCGCCGAATTCCAGCAGCGCCACCCGGCGCTGCAGATCGACCTGACGCTGAGCGAGCGCCTGCCCGACCTGGGTGCCGACCGCTACGACGGCGCGCTGTGGCTGTGGTCGGTGCAAGGCGCGCGGAGTTCGCAATGGACTTCGCGCCGCCTCGCGCGCAACCAGCGCATCGTCGTCGCGTCGCCCGCGTACCTGGCGCACCAAGGCACGCCGCGCGAGCCGGCCGACCTGGCCAGCCACGCCTGCCTGGTCGTCCATGAGAACGCCGAAGCCCACGGCGCCTCGCCTTCGCACTGGACGCTCAAACACGACAAGGACAGCGCGCTGGTGCGGGTGCGCGTGCAAGGCCCGCTGTCGAGCAATTCGGGCGAGCTGGTGCGCGACTGGTGCCTGGCCGGCCGCGGCGTGATGCTGCGCAGCCTGTGGGACATCGCACCGCAGATCGCATCGGGTGAGCTGCGTCGCGTGCTGCCGCAGTACGCCATGCCCGACGCGGACATCCACTGGATCGCGCCGTGGCGCCCGAAAACGCCCCGTCGTGTGCGCCTGCTGGTGGACTTTCTGGCCGAGCAGTTCCGCGGTGAGCCCTGGAAGCCCTAGCCTCTCGGCGCCCGCACCACCAGGCTCACACCGATCGCCGTGATCGCCGTGCCGAGCAGTGTCAGCGCCGTGATCGGCTCCGAGAACAGCAGCCACGCCATGATCGCGGTGGTGGGCGGCACCAGGTACAGCAGGCTGGTCACGGCCGCAGCGGAGCCGCGCTGGATCAAGATATAGAAGAGCGAGCTGCCGCCCAGCGACAGCACCAGCACCGACCAGGCCATGGCGCCGATCGACTGCGCATTCCAAACGATCGGCACTGTCTCCAGCAGCGCCAGGGGAAGCGTCGCCACCAGGGCGGCAGCGAACTGCACCACGCTCGCGCTGCGCACGTCGCAAGACGCCACGAAGCGCTTCTGGTAGAGCGTGCCGGCCGTGATCGACAGCAGTGCTGCCACGGCCAGCGACATCGTCTGAAGGCTCACCTCGCCACCGTCGCCGAACTTGCGTGACACCACCAGCACCAGCCCGGTCAGGCCCAGCAGCAGCCCCGCCCACTGACGCCGCGTGATACTGCCGCCGCGCATCGACAGCCACACGCCGGTGAGCACCGGCTGCAAACCGACCAACAGCGCCACCAGGCCGGAACCCATGCCGATGCGCACTGCCGCCCAGACACCTGCGAGGTAGCCTGCCTGAACCAGCACGCCGGTCACCATCAGGTGTCCCCACTGCGCGCGCGTGGACGGCCAGGCGACGCGCGCTAGCACCGCCCACAACCCGAAGGCGGCGAAGGTCAGCGCATAGCGCACGGCGAGAAATTTGAGGGGCGGCGCATGCGGCATGCCATAGCGCGCCACGATGAAGCCGGTCGCCCAGATGAGGACGAACACGCCCGGCATCAAGCGCAACCAGCCTGCGGCGCGCGCCGCGGCCGTCATTTCGCGCGGGCCCGGATCTCGGGGATGGCCTTCTGCAGGTAGTACACCATCGACCAGACGGTGAGCACGGCAGAGATCCAGATCAGCCACTGGCCCCACACGCCGGTCTCGATGACGCCGAACAGGACGCCGTCGAACAGCAGGAAGGGGATGGCCACCATCTGCACCACCGTCTTGACCTTGCCGATCATGTGGACCGCCACGCTTTTGCCGGCGCCGATCTGCGCCATCCACTCGCGCAGCGCGGAGATGGCGATCTCGCGGCCGATGATGATGAGGGCGACGAACACGTCGGTGCGGTTGAGGTGCACCAGCACCAGCAGCGACGCGCACACCAGGAACTTGTCGGCCACCGGGTCGAGAAAGGCGCCGAAGGCCGAAGTCTGATTGAGCTTGCGTGCCAGGAAGCCGTCGAGCCAGTCGGTAGCCGCGAACACGATGAACATCACCGTGGCGATGATGTTGCGCATCGGCTCGGCGATCGGCAGGTAGAACACGCCCACGATCAGCGGAATCGCGACGATGCGCGTCCAGGTCATGATGGTTGGCAGGGTCCAGAACATGCACTGATTGTGCATGACCGGCATGACCCCTCTCGTAGGCTGCGAGCTCAGTGCAAGGCGCGGTAAATTTCCTCGGCCAGGTCGATGGCGATGCCCTCGACCGAGGCGATGTCTTCCACGCTGGCCGACGCCACGCCCCGGATGCCGCCGAAGCGCTGCAGCAGCCGCGCGCGCCGCTTCGGTCCGATGCCCGGAATGTCCTCCAGCTGGCTGCCGCCGACCCGCACCTTGGCGCGCTTGGCGCGCATGCCGGTGATGGCGAAACGGTGCGCCTCGTCGCGGATTTGCGCGACCAGCATCAGCGCGGCCGAATCGCGGCCGAGGTACACCTTCTCGCGGCCGTCGGCGAACACCAGTTCTTCCAGGCCGACCTTGCGGCCCTCGCCCTTCTCGACACCGACGATCAGCGACAGCGGCAGGCCCAGCTCGCCGAACACTTCGCGCGCCATCGACACCTGGCCCTTGCCACCGTCGACCAGCACCAGGTCGGGCATGCGCGCAGCCTTGGTGGCGGGCGGAGCGTCGCTGCCTGCGCCGTCGGCATCGCCCGGCGGCGGGGCATCGCTTTCGGCGGCGATCGCCTCGGCCAGCTTGCCGTAGCGGCGATGCAGCACCTGGCGCATCGCCGCGTAGTCGTCGCCCGGCGTGATGCCGTCGATGTTGTAGCGGCGGTATTCGCGGTTCTGCATGGCGTGGTGCTCGAACACCACGCACGAGGCCTGCGTCGCCTCGCCGGCAGTGTGCGAGATGTCGAAGCACTCCACGCGGAAGTTGTCGAGATCGTCGGGGGCCAGCTCGAGCGCGTCGACCAGCGCGCGCGTGCGCGCCTGCTGCGAGCCCTCTTCTGCCAGCAGACGGGCCAGTTGCAGCTGCGCGTTCGTCTGCGCCATCTCCAGCCAGTGGCGGCGCTGCTCGCGCGGCTGGAACACCGCCGTGATGCGCGTGCCCGACTGCTGCGACACCGCCTCGATCAGCTCGCGGCTGACCTGCTCGCTCAGCACCAGCGTGGCGGGCACCGCGACGTCGATGTAGTGCTGGGCGATGAAGGCCTCGAGCACCTGCGACTCGACCGACACGGCATCGGGGCTGCCTTCGGATTCGCGCTCGCTGTCGTACATCTGCGCCGCGTCGTCCACATGCACCGGGAAATACGCCCTGTCCCCCAGGTGCCGGCCGCCGCGCACCATGGCCAGGTTGACGCAGGCGCGCCCGCCCTGCACCTGCACGGCCAGGATGTCGACGTCCTTGTCGGAGGCGATCTCGATCGATTGCTGGTGCAGCACCCGCGACAGCGCCGACATCTGGTTGCGCAGCTCGGCCGCCTGCTCGAACTGCAGCTTCTCGGCATGCGCCGTCATGCGCGATTCGAGCTGGCTCAGCACCACCTGCGTGTCGCCCATCAAAAAGGCCTCGGCGTTCGCAACGTCGTGCGCGTAGGCCTCGGGCGTGATGTAGCCCACGCACGGCCCGGTGCAGCGCTTGATCTGGTAGAGCAGGCAGGGCCGCGTTCGGTTGGCGTACACCGTGTCTTCGCAGGTGCGCAACTTGAACACCTTCTGCAGCAGCTGGATCGACTCCTTCACCGCCCAGGCGCTCGGGTAAGGCCCGAAGTAGCGGTGCTTGCGGTCGGTCGCGCCGCGGTAGTAGGCCAGGCGCGGAAAGGTGTGCGCCGCGATCTTCAGGTACGGGTAGCTCTTGTCGTCGCGAAACAGGATGTTGTAGCGCGGCTTGAGCGTCTTGATGAGGTTGTTCTCGAGCAGCAGCGCCTCGGCCTCGGAGCGCACCACGGTCGTCTCCATGCGCACGATCTTGCTGATCATGTGGCCGATGCGGGTGCCGCCATGGCTCTTCTGGAAGTAGTTGGCGACCCGCTTCTTCAGGTTGCGCGCCTTGCCCACATACAGCACGGCGCCGGCCGAGTCGAAATAGCGGTAGACGCCCGGCAGGTTGGGCAGGGCGGCGACTTCGCTGAGCAGTTGATCGGAATGCACGTCGGACATGCGGCTATTGTCGCGCCGCGTCGCAAAGCCCCAGGCGCGACAATCCCGGGCGGAGGCATGCATGCGCTGGGACATCTTCTGCAAGGTCATCGACAACTTCGGCGACATCGCCATCTGCTGGCGGCTGGCCTGCCAGCTGGCGCAGCGCGGTGCGCGGGTGCGGCTGTGGGCCGACGACCCGAGCGCGCTCGCCTGGCTGGCGCCGGACGGCTGCGAGGGTGTCGCCGTCGTCCCCTGGTCCGACCCGACCGCCGTTGCGCGGGCCGCGGCAGAGGCCGCACCCGACGTCCTGATCGAGGCCTTCGGCTGCGACCCCGCCCCGGAAGTGCTGGCGCGCTTTGCGTCCAGCGGCGGCCGGACCTGGATCAACCTCGAATACCTCTCCGCCGAACCCTACGTGGAGCGCCTGCACCGGCTGCCCTCCCCCGTCTTCCGCGGACCCGGCGAGGGGCTGACCAAGCACTTCTTCTACCCCGGCTTCACACCCGGCACCGGCGGTCTGCTGCGCGAGGACGATCTGCCGGCGCGTCAAGCGGCCTTCGATCGCAACGAGTGGCTGGCAGCGCGAGGCCTTCCGTCGCAAGGCGAGCGACTGGTCTCGCTGTTCTGCTACGAGCCGCCTGCGCTGGCGCAATTGCTCGAGCAACTGGCCGCCGCGCCGACACCGCAGCGCCTGCTCGTCACCGCCGGGCGCGCGACCGCCGCCGTGCAGGCGGCCTGGCCCACACCGGGTGGCGCCCTGTCCGTCTCGTTCCTGCCGCTGATGTCGCAACGCGACTACGACGAGTTGCTGTGGGCCTGCGACTTCAACTTCGTGCGCGGTGAGGATTCGGTGATCCGCGCGCTCTGGGCCGGTCGCGCCTTCGCCTGGCAGATCTACCCGCAGGACGACGATGTGCACCACGTCAAGCTCGAGGCCTTTCTCGACGCGATGGACGCGCCGCCCGCGTGGCGCGGCTTCCACCGAGCCTGGAACGGCGTGGGCGATGCGCCACTGGTTTGGCCCGATGCGTCCGCGCAGGACGCCTGGGCCGCCGCTGCACAGCGCGCTCGCTCCCGCCTGCTCGCGCAGGACGACCTGGCCACCCAGCTCGCGCGCTTCGTCGACGCGCTCAGCGGCCCTGCAGGGCCACGTCGCGCAACGCCTTGAGAATGATCCCCGCCGTGTTGCTCGCGACATAGCGCGCGCCCCAGGCGGCATAGCGCGCCTCTTCTTCCGGAGTCAGCGCCAGGATGCCGGGGCACTTGCCTTCAGCAGCGACCGCCTTCAGCGCGCTCTCGATGGCCGCCTGCACTGGCGGCTCGTTCCAGCGGTTGTCGAAGCCCATGCTGTGCGCCAGGTCGTTCGGCCCGACGAACACGGCATCGACACCCGGCACCGCCGCGATGGCCGCGGCGTTGGCCACACCCTCCGGCGTCTCGATCATCACGATCAGCGCGACGCCGTCGTTGCTCAATGCGGTGTGCGCCGTGCCGCCGAAGGCGCCGTAGCCGGCCGCACGCGTCGAGAAGGCCGCGCCGCGCAGGCCCGGTTGCCCGCGGGTCGGGTACTTCACGCGCTGCACCAATGAAGCGGCATGCGCCGCGGTGTCGACCATCGGAATCTGCACCGCGCTCACGCCCAGGTCGAGCGTGCGTGCCATGTCGTGCTCGAGGCAGCGCACCACCGTCGGGATGCCGCTGGCGCGGGCGGCGCGCAGCATGTGTTCGGTGGTCTCGAGACCCGCGCTGCCGTGCTCGTTGTCGAGCAGCACGAAGTCGAAGCCCGCGAAGGCGCACATCTCGACGATGGCCGGCGAGGGGATGCCGTTGAACACGCCGCGAAGCAGGCGGCCGCTGCGCAGCATCTCCGGCAGCCGGGTGTCGATCGGGTGCTGCGCGCTCACAGCAGCTTGCCCGGGTTCATCAGGTGGTTGGGGTCCATGGCCTGCTTGATGCGCAGCATCAACTCCAGCTCGACCGGCGACTTGTAGATACGCAGTTCGTCGCGGCGCAGCTGGCCCACACCGTGCTCTGCGCTGATGCTGCCGCCGTAGTCGGTCACCAGCTGGTGCACCACGGCATTGAGCTCGTGCGTGCGCTGCTTGAGCGCGTCGTAGCCGGCATCGGGCGGCATCAGCACGTTGTAGTGCAGGTTGCCGTCGCCGAGGTGGCCGAAGTTGACGATGCGCGCGTCGGGCATGCAGGCCAGCACGTCCTGCTCGGCCTGCGCGACGAAGGACGCGAGCGACGAGATCGGGAGCGCGATGTCGTGCTTGATCGCCTTGCCCGCACGCACCTGCGCTTGCGAGATGCCTTCGCGCAGCTTCCACAGGGCCATCGTCTGCGCCTCGCTGGTCGACAGCATCACGTCGTTCGTCAGGCCGGCTTCCATCGATTCGCCGAGCGATTCCTCGAGCAGTTCGCGCAAACCCACCTGGTCGTCGGTGTCGCTCAGTTCGATCAGCGCGTTGAAGGGCGCCGGCTGCGCGAGCGGCGCGCGCGTGTCGGTCACCTGGTCGAGCACCAGCTGCAACGACGCGGCGGTCATCATCTCGAAGGCCGTCAGGCGTTCGCCGCAGCGCGTGCGCATCAGGCTCAGCAGGTCGACCAGCTTCCCGAGCGACTCGGCGCCGACCCAGGCCGTGGCATGCGCCCTGGGCTGCGGAAACAGCTTGAGCACGACACCGGTGATGACACCCAGCGTGCCTTCGGAGCCGATGAAGAGCCCCTTGAGGTCGTAGCCGGTGTTGTCCTTGCGCAGCCCGCGCAGGCCGTGCCAGATACGGCCATCGGGCAGCACCACTTCGAGCCCCAGCACCAGGTCGCGCGTGTTGCCGTAGCGCAGCACCGCGATGCCGCCGGCGTTGGTAGCGACATTGCCACCGACCGTGCAGCTGCCCTGCGCCCCCAGGCTGAGCGGGAAGAAGCGGTCGACGCTGCGCGCCGCGTCGTGCGCATGCGCGAGGATCACGCCGGCATCCACGGTCAACGTGTTGTTGATCGGGTCGATGGCGCGGACCCGGTTCATGCGCGTGGTGCTCAGCACCACCTGCGCACCGCTGGCATCGGGCGTCGCGCCGCCGCTCATGCCGGTGTTGCCGCCCTGCGTGACGACGGGCGTGTGCGTTTCGCTGCACAGCTTCACCACGGCCGCGGTTTCGGCCGTGTTGGCGGGCCGCACGACGACGGGCGTGGCGCCCGTCCATTTGCCGAGCCAGTCGGTCAGGTACGGCGCTTGCGCCTCGGCATCGGTCAGCAGTCCGGCCGGGCCGACGAGCGCGTGCAGCTTGTTGATCAGGCGCTGGATGGCGACTTCGGACATGTCAGCAGCCTTCCCAGCCGAGCTGCACCCGCGCGATCGCCATCCCGACCGCCGCCTGTGTCGGCTCCACCACCGCGATGCCCAGCGCCTCTTGCAGCGGCGCACGGTAGGCGGCCATGCCGGCACAGCCCATGACGATCACGTCGGCGCAGCGCTCGTCGCGCAAGCGGCGGCCGACTTCCGTCATGCGCGCCAGGGTGCGGTCGTACTGCGCGAGCTCCTGCACGTTCAGGCCGATGGCCAACTCGCCAGCGAAGCGGCCCATGACGCCCATCGCGCCATAGCTGCGCAGGTGGCGTGGGATCGACGGGTCGAGGATGGCGATCACGCCGAAGCGCTCGCCCAGCGTCAGCGCGGTGAGCACGCCGCACTCGCCGATGCCGAGCACCGGCTGCTTCACGCGCTCGCGCAGCACGTACAGGCCAGGGTCGCTGTAGCAGGCGATGACGAAGGCCGACGCCTCCGCGGCGAGCGCGTCGGCGCGCAGGGCCAGCGGCTGCGCCACCGACTGCACGTCCAAGTGCGTCACGATGCCCGGCGGCCCTTCGGCCAGCGTCAGACAGCGGATCTCCGGGCCGCCCGCCAAGCGCAGCGGCGCCATGGCCGCGTCGATGCCGGCCGTGACCACTTCGCTGCTGTTGGGGTTGATGACGTAGATCGGCGGTTTCATGCGGGCGCGCTCCTGGGGGGTGCATTCCAGTCTAGGTGCGGGTCGGGGGCACGCTCCTTGCTTTTTCATCGGCCACCCTTAACGTTTGGTTATGCACTCGTCGCTTCAGCGACGCATGCAGAAGCCGCCGACATGTCCCTCAATCTGCGTCAAATCGAAGTCTTCCGTGCCGTCATGACCACCGGCTCGATCCGCGGTGCGTCGGAGCTGCTCTTCGTCTCGCAACCCGCCGTGAGCCGGTTGCTGTCGCACACCGAAAGCCGCGTCGGCTTCGCGCTGTTCGAGCGCATCAAGGGCCGGCTCTACGCCACGCCGGAGGCCAAGAAGCTGTTCCACGAAATCGAGCGCATGTACCAGGGGGTGCAGCGCGTGAACGAACTCGCCCAGGAGCTGGCCGAGAACCGCGAAGGCATCCTCAACATCGTGTCGAGCCCGAGCATCGGGCAGATGATGATTCCGCAGGCCATCGCCGCCTTCCGCGAGGCACACCCGCAGGTCAAGCTCACCTTCCAGTACCTCGGCTATGCCCCGTTGAAGGAACGGCTGCTCAACCACCAGGCCGACCTCGGCATCACCATTCTTCCGGTCGACCACCCCAACCTCGACGTGACGCCGCTGGCGCAAGGCCAGCTGGTGTGCATCTGCCCCTACAACCATCCGCTGTCGCGCCTGTCCACGCTCACGCTGGCCGACATGCGGCCCTACCCGCTCATCTCGTACGACCGCGCCACGCCCTTCGGCGTGATCCTCGAGCGCATGTACGAGGCTGCCGACGAGGCGCTCAAGTCCGCCATCGAAGTGGGCTCGCCGCAGAACGCCTGTTCGCTGGTGCAGGCGGGCGCGGGTATCGCCCTGGTCGACGAGTTTTCGGTGCGCAACTGGCCGACCCACCAGCTCATCGTGCGGCCGGTGGTCAACGCGCCGGTGTTGCAGGCCAACCTCGTGCACCCGCGCTTCGACCCGCTGTCGACGCTGGCGCAACGCTTCGTGCGCGTGCTGCGCGAGCTGATGCAGCGCCAGGGCTTCGAGTGCCCACACGACACCGGCCACGCGCTCACCGCCGCACTGGCGGAGGCGGCGCACTGAAGTCTGCCGCGCACCAGCTTCGCGAACGGTGCCACCGTGTTGGTGCGCGCTGCGCACCGCTTCGGCCCCGAGATCACCGGACTTAACCGCAGGTTAAGGATGCCGCACACAAAGGCACGCGACATGCGCGGAGCCGACATCAAGAATGCGCACGACCCCGGTCATCCCGTGCGATGACCGACGCCACGGAGCCTTCATGACTGTCAATGCCCCCGCCAACGCTTCTCTCGCCGCGCCCTCGGGCGTCTACGTGATCTGTCCCACGCCCTTCCAGGCCGACGGCGCGCTCGACCTCGCCAGCATCGGCACGCTGGTCGAGTTCCAGGTGCGCGCCGGCGTGGCGGGCCTGGCCATCCTCGGCTTCCTCGGCGAGGCGCACAAGCTGTCGAGCCAGGAGCGCCGCACGGTCGTCGACACCTTCGTGCGCTGCGCGGAAGGCCGCCTGCCCGTGTGGGTCGGCGTGCGAGCACTCGGACTGGCCGGTGCCATCGAGCAGGCGCTCGAAGCGCAGGAACTCGGTGCGACGGCGGTGTTCGCGGCGCCGCTCGACAACGCGTCGGATGCGATGCAGTTCGAGTACTACGCGACGCTGGCCAAGTCGGTCGCCATCCCCGTGATCATTCACGACTTCCCCGATTCCTTCGGCACCGAGATCAAGGCCGAGGTCGTGGCCAGGCTGGGCCGCGAAGGCGGCGTCGGCATGATCAAGATGGAAGAGCCACCGGTCGGCCAGAAGATCACGCGCATCCGCGAACTCGCCGGCGACAGCATGCGCATCTTCGGCGGACTGGGCGGCGTCTACCTGCTCGAAGAGCTGCAGCGCGGCGCCGTCGGCACCATGACCGGCTTCGCCTTCCCCGAGATCCTCGCGGCCATCTACGCACGTTTCGCCGCCGGCGACGAAGCCGGCGCGGCCGCCGTGTACGACAAGTACTGCCCCCTCATCCGCTACGAGTTCCAGCCCAAGATCGGCCTGGCCCTGCGCAAGTACATCTACATGCGCCGCGGCGCCATCGCCTGCAACGCGATCCGCTCGCCGGGCATGCGCATCGACGACATCACCACGCGCGAACTCGAAGCCGTGGTCCAGCGCGTGGGCCTGGCGGTCGATGCGCCACCGCTCACGTTCTGACCTCCCGCCATCCCCTTTTTCATTGATCGAGAGCGAAACCATGAAGACCCAGCGACTCCCCCTCTTCGTTGCCTCCGCCATCGCGATGTCGGTCGCGCTCCTGAGCGCGCCCGCGTCGGCCCAGTCCCGCGCCGAGACCATGCGCTTCGTCACCGGCGGCACCGTCAACACGCTCGACCCGACCATGCTCGGCACCACGCGCGAGGCCTTCACCGTCGGCATGAGCACCTACGACCGGCTCGTCTCCTTCGGCAAGAAGAAGCAGGGCGACAACTGGGTGTTCGACCTGGAGAACATCCGCGGCGAACTGGCCGAGCGCTTCGTCATCGCCCCCGACGGCCTGAAGATCACCTTCTACCTGCGCAAGGACGCGAAGTTCCAGGACGGCACGCCCGTCACCGCCGACGACGTGAAGTGGTCACTCGACCGCGCGGTCAGCGCCAAGTCGCTGGCCGCCGCGCAGCTGCTGACCGGCTCGATGACCAAGCCCGAGCAATTCAAGGTGATCGACGCCAGCACCTTCGAGGTCACGCTGCCCAAGCCCGACCGACTGGCGCTCTCGAACCTGGCGACGGTCTACCCGATCATCATCAACTCGAAGGTCGCCAAGTTGCACGCGACGGCCGAAGACCCGTGGGCGCAGACCTGGCTGAAGGAAAACACCGCCGGCAGCGGTGCCTACAGCGTCGAGACCTTCAAGCCGGGCGAGCAGATCATCCTCAAGCGCAACGAGGCCTGGACGCGCAGCGCCGACGGCAAGCCGGCCCCCTTCAAGCGCGTGATCGCGCAGACCATCCCGGAAGCCGCGACACGCGCCAACCTGGTCGAGCGCGGCGATGCCGACCTGGCCATCGACCTGCAGGCCAACGACGCCGCATCCCTCGCCACCAAGGGCAAGGTCAAGGTCATCTCGACGCCGCAGTACAACGCGGTCAGCTTCATCTCGTTCAACACGCAGATGGCCCCCTTCAACAACGTCAAGGTGCGCCAGGCCATCGCCTACGCGCTGCCTTACGACGACATGTTCAAGGCCGCGCTCTTCGGCCGCGGCAAGCCGCTGTTCAACGCGACCTGGACCGACGGCCCGCCGAGCGCCGAGTTCCCGATCCCGCAACCGGTGAAGCTCGACCTGGCGAAGGCCAAGCAGCTGCTGACGGAGGCCGGCTTCCCGAACGGCTTCGAGACGTCTTTCGCCTTCAACCTGGGCCAGGCCAACATCGCCGAGCCGATGGCCGCGCTGATCAAGGAATCGCTCGCCAAGATCGGCATCAAGGTCGACATCCAGAAGCTGCCCGACGCACAGATGTCCACGCTCATCAACGAGAAGAAGGCGCCCTTCTTCACCGAGAACATCGTGGCCTGGCTGCCGTCGAACGACTACTTCTATCGCAACTTCTACACCGGCAACCAGCGCTGGAACTACAGCTCGCTGAACGACCCGAAGCTGGTCGAGATCGCCGAGAAGGCGCGTTTCGAGACCGACCCGGCCAAATACGCCGGCTACGCCAAGCAGCTCAATGCGATGGCCTTCGACCTGATGGCGCAGATCCCGATCTGGCAGGCCAGCCAGGACGCGGTGATGGTGCCGTCGCTCGACGGCTACGTCTACCAGTTCCATCGCCAGGTCGACTTCCGCGACGTGCGCCGCAAGTAACGTGAGCCTGCTTGCCACCACCCTGCGCCGCACCGGCCGGCGCTTCGTTTCCTCGCTGCCGGCGCTGTTCGGCGTGCTCGTCTTCACCTTCCTGTTGATGCGCGTGCTGCCCGGCGACCCGGCCGTGTTCTTCGCCTCCGGGGCCAACTCGGGCAAGGAAGAGATCGAGATGGTGCGCAAGCAGATGGGGCTGGACAAGCCGGTGCCCGAGCAGCTTTTTCTGTACCTGAAGGACGTGGGCACGGGCAAGCTTGGCCGCTCGCTCACCACCGGCCAGCCGGTGGTGGCGGACATCCGGCAGCGCCTGCCCGCGTCGCTCGAACTCACCTTCACCGCATTGCTCATCGCGCTGCTCAGCGCGGTGCCGCTGGGCATCCTCGCCGCGCTGCGCGCCGGCTCCTTCATCGACCACGCGGTGCGCATGTTCTGCGTCGTCGGCGTGTGCGTTCCCACCTTCGTGTCCGGCCTGCTGCTGGTGTACGTCTTCTATTACATGTTCGGCATCGCGCCCGATCCGACCGGGCGGCTCGATGTGTTCACCAGCGCGGCGCCGCGCGTCACCGGCTTCCTGCTGATCGACTTCCTCCTCGCCGGCGACATGGCCGGCTGGTGGGCCGCTGCCAAGCAGCTGGTGCTGCCGGCGCTGACGATGGCGCTCTTCGTGCTGGCGCCCATCGCCCGCATCACGCGTGCGTCGATGCTGGCCGCGCTGGGCAGCGACTTCGTGCGCACCGCGCGCTCCATCGGGCTTCCGGCCTGGCGCATCGTTGTCACCTATGCGCTGCGCAACGCAGTGCTGCCGGTGCTCACCATCCTGGGCATCGTGTTCTCCACCATGCTGGGCGCCAACGTGCTGGTCGAGAAGGTCTTCTCGTGGCCGGGCGTGGCGTCATATGCACTCGACGCGCTGCTCGCATCGGACTACGCGCCGGTGCAGGGCTTCGTGCTGCTCATGGCGTCGATCTTCGTGATGGTCAACCTGACGGTCGACATCCTCTACAGCATCTCCGACCCCCGCATCTTCATCGAATGAGCACCGCCACCTTGAACCATGTCGCGTGGGTGCTGCGCGGCAATCCGCTCACCGCGGTCGCCGCGGTCGGCGTCGCCATCCTGTGCGTGCTGGCGGCCATCGGGCCGTGGATCGTGCCTTACGACCCGATCGCGTCGAACGTCGCGATCGCGCTGCAGGCGCCGAGCGCGCTGCATTGGGCCGGCACCGACCAGCTCGGGCGCGACGTGTTCAGCCGCACCATCGTCGCCGCCCGGCTCGACCTGATGATCGCCGCCTCGGCCGTGAGCCTGTCCTTCGTCGTGGGCGCCGTCATCGGCAGCATCTGCGGCTACGTCGGCGGTCGGCTCGACCGCATGGTCGGGCGCTTCGTCGACGTGCTGATGGCCTTCCCGCTCTTCGTGCTGGCGATGGCGATGGTGGCGGCGCTGGGCAACCGCGTCGAGAACATCGTGATCGCCACCGCCTTCATCAACCTGCCCTTCTACATCCGCTTCGCGCGGGCCGAAGTGAACGTGCGGCGCAACGCCGGCTGGGTCGAGTCGGCGCGGGCCTGCGGCGACTCGCACCTGTCGGTGATCCTGCGCTTTCTGCTGCCGAACATCCTGCCGGCGATGGCGGTTCAGATCTCGCTGAACCTGGGCTGGGCGGTGCTGAATGCGGCCGGCCTGTCCTTCATCGGCCTGGGCGTGCAGCAGCCGACGCCGGAGTGGGGAATCATGGTCGCGGAGGGCGCGCGCTTCATCTCCACCGGCAACTGGTGGCTGGTGGCCTGCCCCGGCTTCGCGCTGATGATCGCCGTGCTCTTCTTCAACCTGCTGGGTGACGGCTTGCGCGACATCCTGGACCCGAGGATGCGGACATGAGCGCCGAACGTCTGCTCGATATCGAAGACCTGCGCGTCAGCTTCTCCACGCGGCGCGGCATGGTCGAGGCCGTGCGGGGCGTGAGCCTGTCGCTCGACGTGGGCCAGACGCTGGGCATCGTGGGCGAGAGCGGTTCGGGCAAGTCGGTCACCGCCTTCGCCGTGACGCACCTGCTCGAAGCGGCCGGCCGCATCGTCGGCGGCAAGATCCGCTACAGAAGCCAGGACATCACGCACGCGACCTGGAAGACGCTGCGCTCGACCCACGGCGCGGCGATCTCGATGATCTTCCAGAACCCGCGTGCGGCGCTCAACCCGATCCGCACCGTCGGGCTGCAGATCGCCGATGCGCTGAAGGTCCACACGAACCTCACGCCGGCCGAAGCGCGTTCGCGAGCTTTGGATCTGCTGAAGGACGTGCTGATCCGCGAGCCCGAGAAGCGGCTGGACGCCTACCCGCACGAGCTGTCGGGCGGCATGTGCCAGCGCATCATGATCGCGATGGCGATCGCCAGCGAGCCGGCGCTGCTGATCGCCGACGAGCCCACCACCGGCCTGGACGTGACCACGCAGAAGACGGTGATGGACCTGCTGGCCGCCATCACCGCCAAGCGCGGCATGGCGACGATCCTCATCACGCACGACCTCGGCCTGGCGGCCAAGTACTGCAGCCGCGTCGTCGTGATGGAACGCGGCCAGGTGGTGGAAGACGCGCCGCCGCTGCAACTCTTCAGCGCGCCCAAGCATCCGTACACGAAGCGGCTGGTGGCGGCGTCGCCGACGCTGACCTCGACCATTGCCGACCTCGTGGTCGATGGCGGCGGCGACGTGGCGCCCGTTGTCGAATCGCCCAAGGCCGCGCTGCCGCCAGGCACGCCGCTGCTGCTCGAAGTGCAGAAGCTGTCCAAGCACTACCCCGGCGGCATCACGGCGGTGAACAAGGTGTCGTTCCGATTGGCGCGTGGAGAGAGCCTTGGCCTGGTGGGCGAGTCGGGCTCGGGCAAGAGCACGATCTCTCGCATGCTGTGCCGGCTGATCGACAGCAGTGAAGGCGAGATCCTGTTCGACGGCAGCAGCATCGGGCAGATCAAGGCCAACGACTTCCACAAATCCGCCCTGCGCAAGGACATCCAGATCGTCTTCCAGGACCCGCACGACAGCCTGAACCCGCGCTTCAACGCCTTCGACTGCATCGCGCATCCGCTGCGCCGGCTCGAAGGCATGTCGTCGGGCGATGCGCTGACGAAGGCCGTCAACGACTGCGCGCTGCGCGTCGGCCTGCCGCTCGAACTGCTCGAGCGCTTTCCGCACCAGCTCTCGGGCGGGCAGAAGGCGCGCATCGGCATCGCACGCGCCATCGCTTGCAAGCCGCGGCTCCTGGTGCTCGACGAGCCGACCGCGGCGCTCGATGTGTCGGTGCAGGCGGTGATCCTGCAGTTGCTCGACCGCCTGCGCCGCGAGGAAGACCTGGCCTTCCTGTTCGTGAGCCACGACCTCAACGTGGTGCGCATGATGTGCGAGCGGACCATCGTGTTGCGCAACGGCGAGGTGGTGGAAGAAGACCTGAGCGCCGACCTGTTCCGCGCGCCGAAGTCCGACTACACCAAAGCGCTGCTGGCCGCGATTCCGCACTTCGAGCCGCATGCGCCGCGACCGGTCTTCGAGGCGGTGCCGGCATGAAGAAGACGCTGGTCTTCGGCGGTGCCGGCTTCGTCGGCCTGAACATCGCCGAGCGGTTGTTGGCAGACGGCGAGGCGGTGGTGCTTTTCGATCGGCAGCCGCCGCCGGGTGCAGCCATCGATGCATTCGCGACCGGGCCAGGCTCGCTGGAGGTCGTGCTCGGCGACGTGACCGATGTCAACGCCGTCACTCGCGCGATGACCTATGAGGTCGACACCGTGGTGCTCGGCGCCGCCGTCACGGCGGATGCAGCGCGGGAGACGCGCGATCCCGAGACCATCCTGCAGATCAACCTGATGGCGCTCACGCCGATCCTGCGTGCCGCCCGTGACGCGGGTGTGCGCCGCGTGATCAACCTGAGCTCGGCCGCGGCCTATGGCAAAGCCGCCATGGGCGTGGCCATGGTCGACGAAGACACGCCGCCGCAGCCGACCGGGCTCTACGGCATCACCAAGTTCACCTCGGAAATGATCGGTGGACGCCTGGCCGACCTGTGGTCGCTGGACTTCGTGAGCCTGCGCCTGAGCGGCGTGTTCGGCCCCTGGGAACGCGCCACCGGCGTGCGCGACACGACCAGCCCGCAGTTCCAGATCACCGAGGCGGCGCGTCGCGGCACGCCCGCGCTGCTCGCGCGGCCCGGTGTGCGCGACTGGGTCTATGCGCCCGACGTGGCGCGTGCGGTGCACGCGGTGGCGAAGGCGCCTTCGCTGCAGCACCGCGTATACAACGTCTCTTCACCCGACAGCTGGTCGGCGCTGGCCTGGGGCGAGCGTCTGGCCGCGCTGCGCCCCGGCTTCGAATGCCGCCTGGCCCGCGAGGGCGAGGCACCGAGCATTGACCTGCATGCACCGGCCGACCGCGCGCCGCTGTCCGTCGCGCGGCTGCAGGCCGAGTTCGGCTGGCAGGCCGGCTTCGGCATGGACGCGTCGGCCGATCACCTCGAGGCCTGGTGCCGGCACCACGCACCGTCATCCAAGGAAGTTTCGTGAGATTGAAAGAACAAGTCGCCATCGTCACCGGTGGCGGATCGGGCATCGGGCAGGCATCGGCCCTGCTCTTCGCGCGCGAAGGCGCACGTGTGGCGATCGTCGACCGCAAGCTGGCGGCCGCGGAAGACGCCGCCGCCCGCATCCAGGCCGACGGCGGTGAGGCGATGGCCTTCGGCGCCGACGTCGGCGCGCCCGGCACGGCCGAGGCCAACGCCGCTGCGGTGCTCGCGCAGTGGGGCCGCATCGACGTACTGATGTGCGCAGCCGGCTTCTCCTGCGGCGGCACCGTGCTCACGACCGCCCCCGAAGACTGGGACGCGGTGTTCCGCACCAACGTCGGCGGCACCTGGCTGTGGGCACGCGCCGTGGTCCCGGCCATGCAGCGCCAGGGGGGCGGATCGATCATCACCTTCGCGTCGCAACTGGCCCTGGCCGGCGGTCGCGGCAACAGCGCCTACATCGCCGCCAAGGGCGCGATCATGAGCCTCACGCGCACGATGGCGCTGGACTTCGCGGCCGACGGCATCCGCGTGAACGCGATCGCACCGGGCGCCATCGACACGCCGATGCTGGCGCGGGGCTTCGGCCGCCAGATCGATCCGGACGCGGCACGCGAGGCCTCCCGCAAGCGCCATGCGCTGGGCCGCTTCGGGCGCGCGGAAGACATCGCCAACTCGGCGCTGCATCTGGCCAGTGAAGCTTCCGCATTTACCACCGGCACCACGATGGTGGTCGACGGCGGATGGCTGGCCGCATGAACACGCTGGAGGCGCTGGAAGCCCGGGTCGCGCGCGATCTGGCCAGCATCGCCCACCCGCACCAGCCCTGGCTCACGCCGCGCACCGGGCCCGACGGGCAACCGGCGCTCGATGTGCTGATCGTCGGTGCCGGCCAGTCGGGCAGCGCCACGGCCTTCGGCCTGCTGCGCTCGAAGGTCGACAACATCCTGGCCATCGACGCGGCGCCGCTCGCCGGCGAAGGCCCGTGGAACACCTACGCGCGCATGCACACGCTGCGCAACCCGAAGGACTACACCGGCCCCGACCTCGACATCCCGAGCCTGACCTGCCGCGCCTGGTACGAGGCGCGCTTCGGCGAGGCCGCCTGGGACGCGCTCGACATGCTGCCCAAGGGCCTGTGGGCCGAGTACCTGCTGTGGGTGCGCCGTGTGACGCAGGTGCCGGTGCAGAACGACACGCGGCTGCTGCGCATCGCGCCGGTCGAGGGCAGCGACCTGCTCGCGGCCGAAGTGGCGTCGGGTGGTCAGGAGGGTCGCACGCTGTACGCCCGCAAGATCGTGCTGGCCACCGGCCAGGAAGGCGTGGGCCGCTGGGCCGTGCCGTCGACCCTCGCGGACCTGCCCGCCGACCGCTGCGTGAATTCGTCGCAACCCTTCGACTTCGACCGCGTGCGCGGCAAGACGGTGGTGGTGATCGGGGCCGGCGCCTCGGCCTTCGACAACGCGGCGACCGCGCTGGAAGCCGGTGCGGCCGAGGTGCACCTGCTGTGCCGCCGGCTCGAACCGCAGGTCGTGCAGCCCTACCGCTGGCTCACCTTCCGCGGGTTCCTCCGACACCTGTCGGACCTCGACGACACCTGGCGCTGGCGCTTCATGCGGCACATCCTGAGCCTGCGCGAAGGCTTCCCACAGCCGACCTACGACCGCTGTGCGACTCACGCCAACTTCCACCTGCACACCGGCAGCCGCGTGACGGGCAGCCGCTTCGACGGCGCCGAGCAGCGCATCGAACTCGACACGACGCAAGGCGCGATGCACGCCGACTTCGTGATCAGCGCGACCGGCATCGACATCGACTTCGCGGCCCGCCCCGAGCTGGGTGCATTCGCCCACAACATCGCCACCTGGGGCGACCGCTACGTACCGCCCGCCGACGAGCAGGATGCGCGGCTCGCCGCTTTCCCGTACCTGGCCGACGACTACGCCTTCAGCGAGCGCACCGCCGGCACCACGCCGTGGCTGCGCAACGTGCACCTCTTCGCCATCGGCTCGACGATGAGCTTCGGCGCGTCGGGCTCGTCGATCAACGCGCTGACCACGGCCGTCCCCAAGCTGGTGTCGGGCCTGACGCGCGGCCTGTTCCGCGACGACATCGCATCGCACTGGGCCTCGCTGCGCGCCTACGACGTGCCGCAGGCCATCATCACGCCACGCCAACCAGGATAGACACCATGGATCTCGGACTCTCGACACGCACGGCGCTGGTCTGCGGCGCCAGCAAAGGGCTCGGCCTCGGTTGCGCGCAGTCGCTCGCACGCGAAGGCGTGGCGGTGACCATCGTCGCGCGCGGCGCCGAAGCACTCGAAGCCGCCGCTGCGGCCATCCGCGCGGCCACCGGTGCCACGGTGACAGCCGTGGCCGCCGACATCACCACGCCCGCCGGCCGCGCCGCCGCGCTGGCGGCCTGCCCCGCGCCGGACATCCTGGTGACCAACGCCGGCGGCCCCAAGCCCGGCGACTTCCGCGACTGGGACCGCGACGTGTGGATCGCGGCGCTCGACGCCAACATGCTCACGCCCATCGAACTGATCCGTGCCACGGTCGACGGCATGATCGAACGCCGCTTCGGCCGCATCATCAACATCACCTCGGGCGCAGTGAAGGCGCCCATCGACATCCTCGGCCTCTCGAACGGCGCACGCTCCGGCCTCACCGGCTTCGTCGCCGGGCTGGCGCGCAAGACGGTGGCACACAACGTGACGATCAACAACCTCTTGCCCGGCCCCTTCGAGACCGACCGCCTGCGCGACACGGCCCGGCAGTGGTCGAAGCAGACTGGCAAGAGCGAAGAGACGGTGTTGGCCGAACGCCGTGCGGCCAACCCCTCGGGCCGCTTCGGCACGCCGGCCGAATTCGGCGATGCCTGCGCTTACCTGTGCAGCGCGCAGGCCGGCTTCATCACCGGCCAGAACCTGCTGATGGACGGCGGCAACTACCCGGGAACTTTCTGATGACGAGCGACATGCCATTCGACCTGACGGTGCGCAACGGGCGCATCTCCACCGACACCGAAACCTTCGAGGCCGACATCGGCATCAAGGACGGCGTGATCGTCGCTATCGAGAAGAACCTCTCGCCCGGCCGCGATGACATCGACTCCGCCGGCCGCTGGGTGCTGCCGGGCGGCATCGACAGCCATGTGCATGTCGAGCAGCTCTCGGGCATGGGCGTGATGTGCGCCGACGACTTCCATTCGGCCACCGTGTCGGCCGTGTTCGGCGGCACCACCACGATCATTCCGTTCGCGGCGCAGCACCGCGGCATGAGCATCCCGGCGGTGATTGCCGATTACAGCCGCCTTGCGCGCGACAAGGCGGTGATCGACTACGGCTTCCACCTGATCCTCGCCAACCCGGACGAGACCGCGCTCACGGTCGACCTGCCCGAGGCGATCCGCAACGGCATCACGTCGCTCAAGGTCTACATGACCTACGACAGGCTCAAGCTCGACGACTACCAACTGCTCGACGTGCTGGAACTCGCCGACCGCGAAGGCGCGCTGGTGATGCTGCACGCCGAGAACCACGACATGATCCGATGGCTCGCGCAGCGCCTGATCGAGCGCGGGCTGAAGGCGCCCAAGTTCCATGGCGTGGCGCACGACCCGCTGGCCGAGACCGAGGCCACCTTCCGCGCCGTGACGCTGTCGCGCCTGCTCGACGTGCCGGTGCTGATCGTGCACGTGGCGGGCCAGGAAACGGTGAAGGTGATTCGCGATGCGCGCGCGCTCGGTGCGCAGGTGCACGCCGAGAGCTGCCCGCAGTACCTGTTCCTCACGGCCGAGGACCTCGACCAGCCGGGCCTCGAAGGCGCCAAGTTCTGCTGCAGCCCACCGCCGCGCGACGGCGCCTCGCAGGAGGCCGTGTGGGAAGGCCTGAAGGACGGCACGCTGGGCGTGTTCTCGTCCGACCACGCGCCCTACCGATTCGACGAGACCGGCAAGCTGCCCAAGGGCGAGCAGACCGGCTTCAAGGACATGGCCAACGGCGTGCCCGGCATCGAGCTGCGCATGCCGCTGTTGTTCTCTGAAGGCGTGATGACGGGCCGGATCAGCATCGAGCAGTTCGTCGCGCTGACCTCGACCAACCATGCACGCATGTACGGTCTGGCGCCCAAGAAAGGCAGCATTGCGATCGGCGCGGATGCCGACCTTGCGTTGTGGAACCCCGCGCGCGAGACGACGATCACCTGGTCGATGCTGCACGACAACGTCGGCTATACGCCCTACGAAGGCCGCACGCTGCGTGGTTGGCCCGAGGTGGTGCTCAGCCGCGGCCGCGTGGTGGTCAAGGACAACACGCTGAACGCCGAGCGCGGTTCGGGCCGTTACGTGCCACGCGGCAAACCGGAGCCGATGCAGCGCCAGGCGGCCGGCACCAGCAAGGGCGCACTCTCCGCATGGACGAAAGGGATGACTGCATGACCAAGGAACGTTTCGGTCTGGCCGTGGCGCAGCTAGGACCCATTCACCTGAACGACAGCCGTGAATCGGCAGTGGCGCGGCTCATGGAAATGATGCGCGAGGCGGCGAGCCGTGGCGCGAAGCTGGTGGTGTTCCCCGAGCTCGCGTTGACGACTTTCTTTCCGCGCTACTGGATGAGTGAGGAAGAGGCCGAAGCCCGCTTCTTCGAGCCCTCGATGCCCGGCCCCGCCACGCAGCCGCTGTTCGACCTGGCGAAGTCGCTGGGCATCGGCTTCTACCTCGGCTATGCGGAGCGCACGGCCGACGGGCAGCGCTTCAACACGTCGATCCTGGTCGACGAGCAAGCGAATATCGTCGGGCGCTACCGCAAGATCCATCTGCCCGGCCATTCGGACCACAAACCCGAGGCGCCTTTCCAGCATCTGGAGAAGAAGTTCTTCGAGGTGGGCAACGACGGTTTCGGCGTATGGCCGATGCTGGGCACGAACGTCGGCCAGTGCCTCTGCAACGACCGCCGCTGGCCCGAGACCTTCCGCGTGATGAGCCTGCAGGACGCGCGGCTGGTGGTGCTGGGCTACAACACGCCGTCGTGGAACATCCACTGGACCGAGCCGCCGCACCTGCGCATGTTCCATCACCTGCTGTCACTGCAGGCCAACGCGTACCAGAACGCGCTGTGGATCGGCGCTGCGGCGAAGTGCGGCTCGGAAGACGGCTTTCACATGATCGGCGGCTCCGCCATCGTGGCGCCCACCGGCGAGATCGTGGCGCAGTCGCAGAGCGAGGAGGACGGGGTGATCTTCGCCGCGGTCGACCTGACGCTGGGCGACAACTTCCGCAACCATGTCTTCAACTTCGCCAAGCATCGGCGGCCGGAGCACTATGGGTTGATTCTCGAGCGGACCGGCGTGGGGGCGCCTTTGGTTCGCGAGGACTGAGCTTTCCTTTGGTGGGGCGTCGGTGGGCGGTATGCCTTTGGGCGGCAGACGTCTCCTGCCCTTCGGGCTTCGCTGCTGCTCCTCGCGTCAGGCGGGGTCCGCGCAAACTCGCTTCGCTCAAACACGCGCGGCCCTGATCCGCCTGCCCCTGCGGTGCTCGCCGGAGCCACAACAGCCGCCCAAAGACATACCACCCACCGACGTGGACCCGATCGTTGTGATCTCTCCCCGGCGAGCGCAGCGATTGCGCCACCCCAAGCCCGGCAGGCGGTGTGGGCCGGGCGATCCCCTGTGCGCCGCTGAGGCGCGCAGCGCCATCGGCTGCGCGCGCAGCGCGCTTCAACCTCTGACTCGTCGCAGCTGTCTGAGCGAAGAGAACGAAGTGAGCGAAGCGAGTTCTGCGACGCAGCCGATGGCGCGAGCACCGCAGGGAAGCCGCGAAGCGGCCGGCGCACCGGGGTCGCCCGGCCCGCACCGCCTTCCGGGCGCCCTCACCAAAGAAAACTAACCCAGCGTCAACACTGCATCACCAATCCCCTCGAACGAAGCCCGCACAGAAGCAGGCCCCTCAAGCCACACCATCCCGCACCAGGACCCCGTGGTAAGCACGCTCCCCGCCGCCAACCGGTCATGGCGCGCCACCGCATGCTGCAGCCATTGCGGCCCCATCCACATCGGGTCGCCGCACGGATGCGCGCCCTGGTAGCGGCCCACCGGCTCGCCGTCGACTTCCAGCTTCGCGACCTGCGCCGCCCAATCGACCGGTCGGATCGGCACCCAGTCGCCCAGCACCAGCGCCCCATTCGACTGCACGTCGACCAGGCGAAGCGGTGCGGGCGCCGTGTCGGCCCCCTGCCAGCGGAAGTCGACCAGTTCGATGGAGACGGTCATCGCGTCGAACAGCGCTTCGGGCGCCTGCACGGCGCGGGCGGCGAGGTCCGGTGCGCTGACGTCGCGGGCCAGGCGGAAGGCGACCTCGATCTCGATGCCGAGGCGATGAAAGTCCTTCGCTTCGAGTCGGCCGGGCGAGGCCAGCACGAAGGGCGCGGGAATCCGGGCAAAGGTGGCGACTGACGTGGTCGTCGGGCCGCCGCCCTTCCAGGTGCTGGGTGCGCCCGGGTCGGCATCCCAGCCGAGTTCGGCGGCCACGTGGTCCTGCAGCGTGTAAATGTCGTCCGGCGACAGGGCCGTGTCGTGCCAGGGGGTGTCGTCGGCGGCAATGCCGCTGCGGCGGGCGGCGACCAGGGCGGCCGCGATGTCTTGGAGAATGTCGTTCATGGCGCCGCGAAGTCTGCCCGAATTGGCCGGCTCGCGAGAAACCCGCTAAAATCGCTGGCTATCCAAAATTTGCCGCCGCTTTTCAACTGCAATCTCGGGAATTCGTTTTCGATGCGGCAGAACTGCAATAGCGCCACGGCCTGCCGCGCGCAGCGGCCAACCAGCCAGACAACGTTATGAAAATCGCTCAAGAAATCCGCGCCGGCAACGTGATCATGCACGGCAAGGACCCGATGGTCGTCCTCAAGACCGAATACAGCCGCGGCGGCCGCAATTCCGCCACCGTGCGCATGAAGATGAAGAGCCTGGTGGCCAACTTCAACACCGAAGTGGTCTTCAAGGCCGACGACAAGATCGACCAGATCGTGCTCGAGAAGAAGGACTGCACCTACTCCTACTTCGCCGACCCGCTCTACGTCTGCATGGACGCCGAGTACAACCAGTACGAAGTCGAAGCCGAGAACATGGGCGACGCCCTGAACTACCTCGAAGACGGCATGGCCGTCGAAGTGGTGTTCTACGAAGGCAAGGCCATCTCGGTCGAACTGCCGACCAGCGTCGAGCGCGAGATCACCTGGACCGAACCCGCCGTCAAGGGCGACACGTCGGGCAAGGTGCTCAAGCCGGCCAAGATCGCCACCGGGTTCGAAGTGCCGGTTCCCCTCTTCGTCGCCCAAGGCGACAAGATCGAAATCGACACGCGTACGGGTGAATACCGCAAGCGCGTCTGAGCGACCTGCACACCACCAAGGCTCCTGACGGGAGCCTTTTTTCATGGCGCCGCCCCAAGGCGGCCCGAAGATTGCTCCGGAGCCCCGCATGACCAGCAAGACCCACGATCTCCACGACAAACGCCTGGCCGATGCCTGGGCCACGCTGCAGGCCCATTCGGACAAGGGCCTGCCGCTCGACCGCGACCCGTCGCGCCTGGCCTTCGCCGACCCCGAATTCCTGCTGCGCCGCGAAACCCGCGGCCTGCGCATGCAGTTGGAACTGATGAAGCCTGACCTGCAAATGCGCGAGCACGGCATCGAGAACACCGTGGTCGTCTTCGGCAGCGCGCGCTTTCGCAGTGAGGAAGAATCACGCGCCCTGATCGCCCAGGCCGAGGCCGCAGGCGACACGGTGGCGACCGAGCGCTGGCGCAAGCTGGCGCGCAACTCGCACTACTACGAGCAGGCGCGCGCCTTCGGCAAGATGGTCGCGCAGTACAGCAACGACAAGGAGCCCGAAGACAAGCTCTTCATCTGCACCGGCGGCGGCCCCGGCATCATGCAGGCGGCCAACCGCGGCTCCTACGAGGGCGGCGGCCTCAACATCGGCCTGGCCATCGCGCTGCCGATGGAAGAAGAACCCAACCCCTACGTCACGCCGGCGCTGAGCTTCAAGTTCCACTACTTCGCGATCCGCAAGATGCATTTCATGATGCGTGCGAAGGCGCTGGTGGCTTTTCCTGGCGGCTTCGGCACGCTCGACGAGCTGTTCGAGGTGGTCACGCTGGTGCAGACGCGCAAGGCCAAGCAGGTGCCGATCGTGCTGTACGGCTCGGACTACTGGAAGCGGCTGATTGACTTCGCCTTCCTGGCCGACGAAGGCGTGATCTCGCCCGAGGACGTGAAGCTCTTCGAATACGTCGACACGCCCGGCGACGCCTGGGACGCGATCAAGCGGTTCTACGCGCTTTGAGTTGCCAGACGGTGTGGCTGCCCAGGGCCACCACACCGCCGACGATCCAGAACACGCCGGCGATGCCGATGACGGCGCCGGCCGCGCCGAACAGCATCGGCATGGCGACGCTCGATGCGTTGATGGTCATCAGCCGCAGGCCCAGCGCTTCGCCGTGGCGCGCGTGCGGCGTGATCTGGTGCAGCATGCTCATCACCATCGGCTGGACCGCGCCGAGCGAGAAACCCAGCATCACCGAACACAGACCCATGCCCCAGGCCGAGTGCAGCAGCGGGTAGACGCAAAACATCGCGGCCGTCACCAACGTCGACGTGAGGATCACGCCGCGCTCTGACGTCCGGCTCGCGAACAGCGGCAGGGCCAGGCGCACGGCCACCGCGGCGATGGCGAAGATGCCCAGGATCGTGCCGATGACCGACGCCCCCAGGCCGCGCTCGTGGCCCAGGATGGGCAGCACGAAGGCATGCACGTCCCAGCTCGACGATTGCAGCCAGTTCACGAACAGCAGGCGCCGGAACATCGGCTCGCGCAGCAGGTCCCAGGCGCGCGTGGGCGTGGCGCCGACGGGTGGCGGCGTCGGTGCGGCTTCATGCGCATTTCTGACCAGCAGCCAGCACAGCAGCGGCATCAAGGCCAGCACCGCGAAAGTCACGCGGAACGACAGCAGGTCGGCGGGCGCATGCCCCGCATGGTCGATGAGCAGCCCGGCCACGAAGGGCCCGACGAAGTTCGCCGCGGCCGGCGCGATGGCCAGCCAGCTGAACACGCGCTTGAGGTCCACCGGACTGTTCGCGGATCGCCCGACGTGGCGTTGCAACGCGATCACGGTGGCCCCGGTCGCGCCGCCGGTCAGCAGAGCGGCCACGCACATGGCCAGGAAGGACGGGAAGACAAGCGCCAGCCCGGCACCGAGCGACGCGGCCACCGCCGACAACGCCAGCGGCCGGCGCAGCCCATGGCGGTCGGCAAAGCGGCCCGCAGGCAGCGCAAGAAACACCTGCGTGAGCGCGAACAGCGCGATGAGCAGGCCGACCGCTGCCGCGCTGTAGCCCTGCTGCAGCGCCAGCAGGGGCGTGGCCAGCCGCATGCCGGCCATCGTCGCATGCAGGAAGACCTGCGCCGCGATCAGCCGGAGCAGCTCCGCGCCTCTCACGGCGCGCCGTCGTCCTCAGGGTCGACCGCGGGCAGCAGCGCTTGCGCCTGCAGTTCGGGCAGCGCTTCCACGCCCTTGAGCGCGCGGCGCATCTGGCGCTGCCGCGTGTCGGCCTTGTCGATGGTGTCGGAGGCCTTGGCGACCTGTTCCTTGATGCGCTCGACCCATTCGCCGAAGCGGTTGAATTCGGTCTTCACCGCGCCGAGCACCTTCCACACCTCCGACGCCTGCTGTTCCAGTGCCAGCGTGCGGAAGCCCATGTGCAGGCTGTTGAGCATGGCCAGCAGCGTGGTCGGGCCGGCGAGCGTGACGCGGTGCTGGCGCTGCACCGCGTCCATCAGGCCGGGGCGGCGCAACACTTCGGCGTAGAGGCTCTCGACCGGCAGGAAGAGGATCGCGAAGTCGGTGGTGTGCGGCGCGGCGAGATAGTTGTCGGCAATCGACTTCGCCTCGCTGCGGATGCGCGCTTCCAGGGCCTTGCCGGCCACCTCGACCGCCAGCACGTCGGCGCGCTCGTGCGCGTCGATGAGCCGCTCATAGTCGTCGCGCGGAAACTTCGCATCGATGGGCAGCCACACCGGCGCGCCGTCGGCGCTGCGGCCGGGGAAACGCACCGCGAAGTCGACGCGCTGGCCGCTGCGCGGCTTGGTCTCGACCTGCTTGGCGTACTGCTCGGTCGTGAGCACCTGTTCGAGCAGCGCCTCGAGCTGCACCTCGCCGAACACGCCGCGCGTCTTCACATTGGTCAGCACGCGCTGCAGGCTGCCCACGCCGATGGCCAGCGTCTGCATCTCGCCCAGGCCCTTGTGCACCTGGTCGAGCCGGTCGGCCACCTGCTTGAAGCTCTCGCCCAGCCGGGCCTCGAGCGTGCTCTGCAGCTTCTCGTCGACGGTCTTGCGCATCTCGTCGAGCTTGGCGGTGTTGGTCTGCTGCAGCTGGGCGAGCTGGGTTTCCATGGTCGCACGCACCTCGGCCAGGCGCCGCGCGTTCGATTCGCTCAGGCCCTGCAACTGCGTGTTGAGCGTGTCGGCCAGGGTCTTCTGCATCAGCGTGAGCTGCTGCGCGAAGGCGTCGATCTGCGCGTTCTGCGTGCGCGTGGCCTCGGCCCCCTGCTGCACCAGCGCGGCCTGGAAGCTGGCGAAGTTCTGGCCGAGTTCCTGGCGCGTGCTGCGCGCCGAATCGGCCACCTCCTGCCGCAGGGCGCGTTCGCTGCGCTCGGTGCCATCGGCCAGGGTGGCCAGCAGTTCGGCGTGGCGGTCAGGGGCGGGTCGGCGCATCAGCAGCGCGACGAGAAGGATGACGGTGAGGGCCGCGAGGGCCAGCAGGATCCAGAGTCCGATTTCGGCAGTCGACACGTGTGCGCAGTCCGTTTACTTCTTGGGGGAGACGATGGGTGTGAGCGGGCCTTTGCCGCTCAGGAAGGAGATCAAGTTGTCGGCGGCCAGATCGGCCATCGCGCGGCGCGTGGGAATGGTCGCGCTCGCGATGTGCGGCGTCAGCACCACGTTCGGTACGGTGAGCAGCGCGGGGTTCACCGTGGGCTCGCCCTCGAACACATCGAGACCGGCGGCGGCGATGGTGCGGTTGCGCAGCGCCTCGGCCAGCGCCGCATCGTCGACGATGCCGCCGCGTGCCAGGTTCACCAGCGTGGCCGTCGGCTTCATCTGCTTCAGCTCAGCCGCGCCGATGGCGTGGTGCGCCGCGGGCGAGTACGGCAGCACCAGCACCAGGTGGTCGGCGCGCTGGAGCAGTTCTTCCTTGCTGACGTAGGTGGCCTTGAGTTCTGCTTCGATCGATACGTCCAGCCGCGAACGGTTGTGATAGATCACGTCCATGCCGAAGCCCAGCGCGCCGCGTCGCGCGATGCCCTGCCCGATGCGGCCCATGCCCAGGATGCCCAGCGTGCTGCCGTGCACGTCTGCACCGGCGAACATGTCGTAGCGCCACTTCTTCCACTCGCCGCGGCGCAGGAAATGCTCGCTCTCGGTGATGCGCCGCGCGGTCGCCATCAGCAGCGCGAAGCCGAAATCGGCGGTGGTCTCGGTCAGCACGTCGGGCGCGTTCGTGGCCATCACACCGTGGCGCACCATCGCGTCGACGTCGAAGTTGTTGTAGCCCACGGCCATGTTGGCGCAGATCTTCAGATCCGGGCAAGCAGCGAGCACGGGTTCGTCGATCTTGACGCTGCCCGTTGTGAAGGCGCCCTGCTTGCCTTGCAGCCGGCGGATCAGCTCGTCGCTCGACCAGTCCGCATCGTCGGTGTTCGTCTCGACGTCGAAGTGCTGCTGGAGCTTCTCGATGGTTTCGGGAAAGACGGCGCGGGTGACGAGGACGTGGGGCTTGGACATGAGGGCTCCTGGTTCAGCGGAAGAAGAGGAAGGTGACGGCGACGAACAGCGGGATGAGGCAGGCGCCCGACCAGGCCATGTAGCCGAAGAAGCTGGGCATGCGCACGCCGCGGTCTTCGGCGATGGCCTTGACCATGAGGTTCGGCGCGTTGCCGATGTAGGTGTTGGCCCCCATGAACACGGCACCCGCCGAAATGGCAGCCAGCGTGCTCGCATAGGTGGTCATGAGCGCGGCCGGATCGCCACCGGCGGTATTGAAGAACACCAGGTAGGTCGGCGCGTTGTCCAGGAAGGAACTGAGCGCGCCAGTGGCCCAGAAGTACATGGCGGGGTCGGGCTGGCCGTCGGGCCGCGTCACGGCCGCCACGACGGCGCCGAACGGCCCGGCGGTGCCGGCCTTCAGCATCGCGATGACCGGCACGATGGTGAGGAAGATGCCGGCGAAGAGCTTTGCCACTTCGGCCATCGGGCCCCAGCCGAACTGGTTGTCGGCGTGCACCGCAGCGGGCGTGATCTTCAGCGACAGCAGCGTGATGGCGACCAGGCCGGCATCGCGCAGCAACCCGGGCAGACCGACCGGCGTGCCATAGATGTCGAAGACGATGTCGGACTTCCAGGTACCGCTCATCAGCACCAGCGCGATCACGGCGCCCAGCAGCCAGAAGTTGCGGGCGCCGTCGAAGCCCAGCCGCGGCGTGTCGGGCGTCGGGTCGACCGGCAACACGCCTTCCTTGCGGTAGTAGTGCCGATCGATGACCCAGAACATCGCGAGCAACGCGCCGGTGACGAACAGCGTGTCGGGCAGGATGTGGCGCGCGGTCCAGAAGAACTCCACGCCCTTGAGGAAGCCGAGGAACAGCGGCGGGTCGCCCAGCGGCGTGAGCGAGCCACCGACGTTCGACACGATGAAGATGAAGAACACGACCACATGCGCCTTGTGCACCCGGTTGTCGTTGGCGCGGATGAGCGGCCGGATCAGCAGCATCGACGCACCGGTCGTGCCCATCAGGCTCGCGAGCACCGCGCCGATCGCGAGGATCGCCACATTGAGCCCCGGCGCGCCGTGCAGGTTGCCGCGGATGTGGATGCCACCGGCCACGGCGAACAGCGCCGTGAGCAGGATGATGAACGGGATGTATTCCGCCAGCGCCGCGTGCACGAGCTGCGTGCCAGCCAGCGCCGGCCCGAACACGGCGGCGAAAGGCAGCAGGAACGCGAGCGCCCAGGCGGCCGCCACCTTGCCGAAGTGATGGTGCCAGAACGACGGCGCCAGCAACGGCATCAGGGCGATCGACAGCAGCAACCCTGCGAAGGGCACGCCCCACAGCGGCGACAGGCGGGCGCCATCGAACTCGGCGGCATGCGCCAGGGCAGGAAACAGCAAGGGCAGAGCCAGCAGCGCCAGGCGGCGCGACACGTTCTTCATCGGTCGGAGCACTTTCAGGGGGGCGGTCACGCGATCTCGAAGACCTGGCGCAGGTAGGCCAGGTACTTCTCGTCGTCGCACATGTTCTTGGAGGGCGTGTCGGACAGCTTGGCCACTGGCTGGCCGTTGCAGCGGATCATCTTGATGACGATCTGCAGGGGCTCGTAGCCGAGGTCGTTGGTCAGGTTCGTGCCGATGCCAAAGGCCAGCTGGCAGCGGCCGCGGAACTGTTGGTAGAGCTCGATGGTGCGCGGCACCGTGAGGCCGTCGCTGAAGATCAGCGTCTTGGTCAGCGGGTCGACCCGCTTGGCGATGTAGTGCGCCAGCATGCGCTCGCCCCACTGGAACGGGTCGCCGCTGTCGTGCCGCGCGCCGTCGAACAGCTTGCAGAAGTACAGGTCGAAATCACGCAGGAAGGCGCTCATGCCGTACACGTCGGACAGCGCGATGCCGAGGTCGCCGCGATATTCGCGCGCCCACGACTCGAAGCCGAAGATCTGGCTGTCGCGCAGCCGCGGGCCGAGCGCCTGGCAGGCCTGCAGGTATTCGTGCGCCATGGTGCCCAGCGGGATCAGGCCGAGCTTCATCGCGTAGAGCACGTTGCTGGTGCCGGCGAACTGCGGCAGCTTGGCGCCTAGCTGCACCGGCGCGGTCACCGCGCCCAGGCGGGCGGTCAGCGTGCGCAGCACCTCTTCGTGCCATGCCTTCGAGAAGCGTCGGCGCGTGCCGTAGTCGGCGATCTTCAGATCGGAGAGGCCCTCGGCCTGCAGCTCGCCGATCTTGGTTTCGAGACGGCGACGGCCTTCTTCGATGTCGGGCTGCTTTTGCGTGTTGCGGAAGTAGACCTCGTTGACGATCGCCAGCACCGGGATCTCGAAGAGGATGGTGTGGAGCCACGGCCCCTTGATGCTGATGTCGAGCTCACCCGTCGGGAGCGGCGTGATGTCGATGTATTTCTCGTTCAGCCGGAACAGCCCGAGGAAGTCGACGAAGTCGCTCTTGATGAAGCGCATCGACCGGAGGTAGGCCAGTTCGGCATCCTTGAACTGCAGCGAGCACAGGCCGCGGACTTCCTCGCGGATCTCGCTGGCGAAGCGCGCCAGGTCGACGCCGGGGTTGCGGCACTTGAAGCGGTATTCGACCCGGGCACCGGGAAAGTGGTGCAGCACCACCTGCATCATCGTGAACTTGTAGAGGTCGGTGTCGAGCAGGCTTTGAATGATCATGGTGCGGCGCGCATGTCTCTGGTGTCGGCGTGCGTTCGATTATCACGGTGCGCGTCGGCTTGTGCCTACGGGCCCCGCAAGGGGCGTCCTACCGGTTCGCCGGGCCACACCCGCGACAGTGTCTTCACGCCACCCAAGAGCACTTTCGTCGAAGAAGGTGCAGGCAAGGCGGAACACTCATTCACGAAGGAGATCGTCATGAACAAAGACACCATCGAAGGCAACTGGAAGCAGCTCAAGGGCAAGGTCAAGGAGCAGTGGGGCCAATTGACCGACGACGACTTCGACGTCATTGCCGGCAAGCGCGATCAGCTGCTGGGCCGCATCCAGGAACGTCATGGCATCAGCCGCGACGAAGCCGAAACCCAGGTCAAGACCTGGGAAAGCGCGGAGGGTCGTACCCCCGCCGCCCTCTGGTACGAAAAGTACTGACCCGTTTTCGCTCATCCTCAAAACCAATCCAACACTTCTACGGAGAACTCTATGAAAAAACATCTGCTCATGCTCGCCATCGCTTCCACCTGCTTCATCGGCGCCCAGGCTGGTGCGATGACGAAGGACGAATACAAGGTCGCCAAGGAGAAGATCGAGGCGGACCACAAGGTTGCCAAAGCCCAGTGCGACACGATGAAGGACAACGCCAAGGACGTGTGCAACAAGGAAGCCGACGGCACCCAGAAGGTGGCCAAGGCCGAACTCGAGCAGGCCTACAAGCCGACCGCCGCGCACCAGCGCAAGGTTGCCGAGGAGAAGGTCGACATGGCCTACGAAGTCGCCAAGGAGAAGTGCGACGACCAGTCGGGCGACGCCAAGGACGCTTGCGTGAAGCAGGCGAAGGCGGACGAGTCCAAGGGCAAGGCCGACATCAAGGCCATGAAGAAGATGTAATTCGAGACTTCTCGAACGCATGAAGAACGGCGCCCTCGGGCGCCGTTTTTTCGTCTGGACTTTGCATCACTGCTGCAGGTCGGCGAGCACCCGTCGAAGTACCTCAGGCAGCGGGACCGGGCGCTGTGTTCGCCGGTCGACGTACACGTGCACGAAGTGGCCTTGCGCCGCCGCCGTCTCGGCGCCTTCGGCAAAAAGGGCGATTTCGTAACGCACGCTGGAACCGCCAACCTGGGCGACGCGGATGCCCGCCTCCACCATCTGCGGAAATGCCAACGGCGCGAAGTAGTTGCAATGCGTCTCCACCACGAAACCGATGGTCTGACCGTGGTACACGTCGAGGGCGCCGCGCTCGATCAGCAATGCATTCACAGCGGTGTCGAACCAGCTGTAGTAGACGACGTTGTTGACATGCCCATACATGTCGTTGTCGGCCCACCGGGTCGAGATGCGGTGAAAGGCACGGTAGTCGTCGCGGGCGTGGGGTCGGGGGCGCGGGGTCGTCATGGCGCGGGATTTTGCCAGCGCACGCCGGCTGCGGAAACAAGCCCGAAAGCCGTTCTTAGAACGGTTTAGAACGCCGCTTCTAAATTGCGCCGCGGTACGCCAAAAGACTTGATCGCGCGGCTCAGCTCCCTATACTTCGGCTTATGCTGCACCGCAACATAGACGAGACAGGCGCAGCGAACGTGATCCATTCCTCAAACCCTTCCGGAGTTACTACCATGGCACTGACCGCTGACCAAATCCTCGCCGCCCAAAAGGCCAACCTCGAAACCCTGTTCGGCCTGACCACCAAGGCCTTCGAAGGCGTCGAGAAGCTCGTCGAACTGAACGTGACCGCTTCCAAGGCCGCCCTGAGCGAAGCCGCCAGCACGACGCAAGCCATGCTGAGCGTCAAGGACGCGCAGGAACTGCTCGCCTTGCAAGCCAGCCTGTTCCAGCCCCTGGCTGAAAAGACCTCGGCTTACAGCCGTCACCTGTACGACATCGCCCAAGGCACCGGCGCCGAATTCTCCAAGGCCTTCGAAGGCAAGGCGGCCGAAGCCCAGCAAGCCTTCGTCGGCTTGGTCGACAGCGCTGCCAAGAACGCCCCGGCTGGCTCGGAAACCGCTGTCGCCGTGATGAAGAGCGCCGTGGCTGCCGCCAACAATGCGTTCGAGTCGGTCCAGAAGGCCGTCAAGCAAGCCACCGACGTGGCCGAAGCCAACTTCAACGCGGTCCAGACCACCGCCGTGAACGCTGCCAAGAGCACCGCCCAGACCGCTTCGCGCAAGCGCTGAGCCACTGCTGTCTCTTCGGCCCCCCCTTCGGGGTCCGACGCAAGCCCCACTCCGGTGGGGCTTTTTTTCGTCCGGCTCTTCGATAATCGTCCATTCAACCCAATCAGGAGACACACGCATGCAGATCGAAGGCAAGGTTTTCATCGTCACCGGCGCCGCCTCGGGCCTGGGCGAAGGCACGGCACGGATGCTCGCGGCCAACGGGGCCAAGGTGGTGGTGGCCGACATGCAGGCCAACAAGGGCGAAGCGGTCGCACGCGACATCGGCGGCGTGTTCGTCAAGTGCGACGTGACGCAGGAGGCGGATGGCCAGGCCGCGGTCGATGCCGCGCTCAAGCTCGGCCAACTCTTCGGCCTCGTCAACTGCGCCGGCATCGCCATTGGCGAGAAGACCGTGGGCAAGAATGGCCCGCACGGGCTGGCCGCCTTCACGAAGACGGTGACGATCAACCTGATCGGCAGCTTCAACATGATCCGCCTGGCCGCCGACGCTATGGCGAAGAACGCGCCCGAGGCCACCGGCGAGCGTGGCGTGCTGATCTCGACCGCCTCGGTGGCGGCCTACGACGGGCAGATCGGCCAAGCCGCGTACAGCGCGTCCAAGGGCGGCATCGTCGGCATGACGCTGCCGATCGCGCGCGATCTGGCACGCAACGGCATCCGCAACATGACGATCGCCCCCGGCATCTTCGGCACGCCCATGCTGTTCGGCATGCCCCAGGAGGTACAGGACGCGCTGGCCGCCGGCGTGCCCTTTCCCTCGCGCCTGGGCACGCCCGCCGACTACGCCAAGCTGGCCAAGCACATCATCGAGAACGACATGCTCAATGGTGAAGTCATTCGTCTGGACGGGGCCATCCGCCTGGCGCCGAAATAAGCTCTCCCCCGAAGGCTTGCCCACTGCGTGTGGCAGCGCACCTCCCCTCCGGGGGCAACACCAGCGGCCCGGCGAAGCCGGTTCCGCGGTGGTCCTGGCGAAGAATATCTAAGGCGTCGAAACCCGTTGCTGGCGATCGAGCCGCTCGTACTGCGCGATGACCTGGGCGCCGAAGAGCACCAGCGTGGCGGCGATCTCCAGGCTCAACAGCACCACGATCGCGGTGGTGAGGGAGCCGTAGACGACATTGACCTGGGACAGGGTCGAGAAATACCAGACCAGCAGGCGGCGCGTCACCTCCCACAGCACCGTGGCGGTGATGCCGCCCAGCAGCGCGTGCCGCAGCGACAGTCGACCCACCGGCATCACCAGGTAGAGCGAGGTCAGCAGGAAGACCTCGCCGCCCAGCCCCAGCAGGTAGAGCAGCACGCCCGAGACGCCCGACAGCGACCAGCTGTAGCCCAGCAGGTCGACGCTTTCCTGGCCGATGAGTTGCAGCGCGCCCGACACCAGCGTGACCAGCAGCAACCCCACGCACAGGCTCAGGATGTAGAGGTAGGGCATCACCGCCGACACCAGGAAATGCCGGGAGCGCTCGGATTTGCGGTGATGGAAGATGTTCGCCATCGCGCTCTCCAGCACGGTGAAGGCGAGCGAGCTGAAGAAGATCATCGTCACCAGCAGCACCGGGCCGAGCACGTCGCGGTGGGCCAGGAAGTTGCGCAGCTCGGCGACCACGGCCCGCGACTGGCCGGGCAGCAGCCATTCGAGGTAACGGCCCACGGTGGTCAGCAACTCGCCCTGGTCGATGACGTGCGACAACGCGATCACGCTGAGGATGAGCAGCGGCACCATCGATAGCAGCGCGTAGTACGCCACCGCCCCCGCGAGCAGCAGCCCCTGGTTCGCCTTGAAGCCCTTGATGGCCGACCAGAGGAATCGAAACGGATGCTGCAGCACCGGGGACAGATGGGGAAGGCGGCGAGCGTTCATCGTGGGTGGGCGTGGAGCGGCCAGTATGACCGCGCCACGTGCCCGCGCCGTGTCAGTCGCATGCGTATCATTTGCGGCTCCCCCATGACCATCCCGCCCTCATTCATCCAGGAACTCATCGCCCGTGCGGACGTGGTCGAGATCATCGGGCGCTACGTGCAGCTCAAGAAGGCGGGCGCCAATTTCATGGGGCTGTGCCCTTTCCACGGCGAGAAGTCGCCGTCGTTCTCGGTCAGCCCGACCAAGCAGTTCTATCACTGCTTCGGCTGCGGGGTGCACGGCAACGCCATCGGCTTCCTGATGGAGCACGCCGGCATGGGCTTCGTCGAGGCGGTGCACGACCTGGCCGGCCAATATGGCCTGCAGGTGCCCGAGGACGATGCCTCGCCCGAGGAACGCGCCCGCGCCGCCGGCCAGCGGCAGAAGCAGGCCACGCTGTCGGAGGTGCTGGAGAAGGCGGGTGAGGCCTATCGCAAGCAATTGCGCCAGTCGCCGGGCGCGATCGAGTACCTCAAGGGCCGCGGCGTGTCCGGCGAGGTCGCGCGGCTCTACGGCATCGGCTATGCGCCGGCGGGCTGGCGAGCGCTGGCCAGCGTCTTCCCCGATTACGACGACCCGCTGCTCGCCGAAAGCGGCCTGGTGATCGTGGGCGAGGCCGACGACAACGGGGATGGCAAGCGTTACGACCGCTTCCGCGACCGCGTGATGTTCCCGATCCGCAACGTCAAGGGCGAATGCATCGGCTTCGGCGGCCGGGTGCTGGGCGACGAGAAGCCGAAGTATCTGAATTCGCCGGAGACGCCGGTCTTCAGCAAGGGCCGGGAGCTCTACGGCCTGTACGAAGCGCGCGCCGCCTTCCGCGACCGCGGCTACGCGCTGGTCACCGAGGGCTACATGGACGTGGTCGCGCTGGCCCAGCTCGGCTTCCCGAACGCCGTCGCCACGCTGGGCACCGCCTGCACGCCCGAGCACGTGCAGAAGCTGTTCCGCTTCACGGAGTCGGTGGTGTTCAGCTTCGACGGCGACGCTGCCGGGCGCCGCGCCGCGCGCAAGGCGCTCGACGGCGCCCTGCCCTATGCCACCGACGTGCGCAGCATCAAGTTCCTGTTCCTGCCGGCCGAGCACGACCCCGACAGCTTCATCCGCGAGCACGGCGCTGAGGCCTTCGCCCGCTTCGTGAACGAGGCGACGCCGCTCAGCCGCTTCCTGGTCGAGGCGGCGCGCGAGGGCTGCGACCTGGGCACCGCCGAAGGCCGCGCCCACATGGCCGCCAACGCCAAGCCCTTGTGGAGCGCCCTGCCCGACGGCGCGCTCAAGCGCCAGCTGCTCACCGAACTCTCCGAGCTCGTGCAGCTGAGCGTGCCGGACCTGAGCTCGCTGTGGATGCCCGCCGCGCCGCCGCCACCGGCCCGCAGCCCCCTGCCGCCGCCCGCCGCCGAGGTCATGCGCTACCAGGACGACGGCACGCCGATCACCTATGGCCGACAGGGCGGCAAGGGCCGCGGCGACTGGGGCAGCAAGTCCGGACGCGGCAACTGGGGCGATCGACGCGCACCGGCGTCATCGGGCACTGTGGGCCGCACCCGGCTGCGACCGCCGGGACGCGCCGACGTCGCCGCCCGGCTGCTGATGTCGAACATGCACGAATGGGAGGCGCTGTCGCACGAACTGCACGGCATGCTGTGCGACCTGCCCGGCGAGCATGGCCAACTCTTCACCTGGCTCGACGGCCAGTGCCACGAACACGGCGTGCAGCCCTGGGCCGCCTTGCGCGAAGGGCTGCGCGGCCAGCCTTTCGAGGCGTTGGCCGAACGGCTCATGACCGAACCGGAGGGCGGCTCCATCGCCGACGCCGAGGGCGAACAGGCCGCCGGCGCTGCCAAGGAACTGCGCAACGTGCTCGACTTCATGCTCGACGACCTGCTCAAGGCGCACCAGAGCGAGGCGATCGCGGCGGTCGGCAGCGACCCCTCCGCGCTGGAGCGCTACAAGGCACTGGAGGCGCGGCGGCTCGAACTGCGCCACCGACTGAAGCCCTCCGTGGCGGGCTGACGCACGCCGCGCTCTTGAAAATCCGGGTTCCGGCTATAATGTAGGGCTTCGTCTCGCGACGAATGAGGCAAGAGCGACAGCAGCACCTCCGGGCCGACCCCACGCGCAATGCACTTCCCAACGGGAAACGGGTCAATACACCGCAAGGACTGCACACCAAATGTTCGCCCGACATCTTGCTTCTTGAGGAATTTCGGTTCCTCGTGTGAGGACTTCGGTTCCTCGTCTTGAGGAAATCCGTTTCCTTCTGTCCGTCTGTGTCCGTGCCCGCGCCGGGTCTGTGGCGCCAGTGATTCCGCTTGTTTCATTCTTGTTCCACGAGGTCGTATGCCCAGTACAAAGAAGCCTGCCGTTTCCGTCGCCAAAAAGCCCGCTGCGGCCAAACCGTTGAAAGCGACAGCATCGTCTGCACCTGCAAAGAAGAGTGCCGCCACGCCCAAGGCGACTGCCGCAACGAAAGTGAAATCCGTGCCCACGAAAACCCCCGCCGCCGACCCCGTCAAGACCGCCGCCCTGAAGGCCGCGCCCGCCCCTGCCACCGCCAAGAAGGTCGGTCGCCCGCCCAAGGCCGCCACGGCTGACGCGCCTGCCGCCACCGGCGCCAAGCGCGGTCGCAAGCCCAAGGCCGGCGAGCCCAAGGACATCGAAGAAGACTTCTCCGACGTCGAGGCCGAGTTCGCGGAGGAAGAACCCGCCGCTGCAGCGGGCACGGAGACGACCACCGTCGAGAAGGTCAAGCCGCTGCGCATGAAGATCAGCAAGGCGAAAGAACGCGCCTTGATGAAGGAATTCGGCCTGGACGAAACCGTCTTGTCCGAAGAAGACATGGCCAAGCGCCGTCAGCGCCTGAAGACGCTGATCACGCTGGGCAAGACCCGCGGCTACCTGACGCAGGGCGAAATCTCCGACCACCTGCCCGACAAGCTGGTCGATGCCGAGACCATGGAAGTCGTGGTCACGATGCTCAACGACCTGGGCGTGGCCGTCTACGAACAGACGCCCGACGCCGAGACGCTGCTGCTGAACAACACCGCGCCGACCGCCACCACGGTGGAAGAAGCCGAAGAAGAGGCCGAAGCCGCGCTCTCCACCGTCGACAGCGAATTCGGCCGCACGACCGACCCCGTCCGCATGTACATGCGCGAAATGGGCACGGTCGAGCTGCTCACGCGCGAAGGCGAAATCGAAATCGCCAAGCGCATCGAAGGCGGCCTGATGGCCATGATGGAGGCGATCTCCGCATCGCCCAAGACCATCGCCGCGATCCTTGAAATGGCTGCGACCATCCGTGAAGGCAAGGTCGTCATCTCGACCATCGTCGACGGCTTCTCGAACCCGAACGAGGCCGACGACTACGTGGCCGAAGAAGACTTCGACGAATTCGACGAAGAGGACGACGACGACGGCAAGGGCGGCTCCAAGGCGCTGACCAAGAAGCTGGAAGAGCTCAAGCGCGACGCGCTCGAGCGCTTCGATCGCATCGCCGACATGTTCGAGAAGATCCACAAGATCTACGACAAGGAAGGCTACGGCACGCCGGCGTACAACAAGGCGCAGCAGGCGATGTCCGACGAGCTGATGACCATCCGCTTCACGGCCAAGACCATCGAGAAGCTGTGCGACCTGGTGCGCACGCAGGTCGACGACGTGCGCAAGAAAGAGCGCGAGCTGCGCCGCATCATCGTGGACAAGTGCGGCTTCCCGCAGGACGATTTCATCCGTGACTTCTCCGGCTACGACAAGAACGGCAACCGCATCGCGTCGAACCTGCTGAACCTGAAGTGGGTCGAGAAGCAGGCCGCCGCCGGCAAGCCGTGGAGCACGGTGATGGCCCGCAACATTCCGCCGGTGCAGGAACTGCAGCAGCAACTCGCCGACATCCAGTCGAGCGTCGTGGTGCCCCTGACCGAGCTCAAGGACATCAACAAGCGCATGAACGACGGCGAGCGCTCGTCGCGCGATGCCAAGAAGGAAATGATCGAGGCCAACCTGCGCCTCGTGATCTCCATCGCCAAGAAATACACCAACCGCGGCCTGCAGTTCCTGGACCTGATCCAGGAAGGCAACATCGGCCTGATGAAGGCGGTCGACAAGTTCGAATACCGTCGCGGCTACAAGTTCTCGACGTACGCCACGTGGTGGATCCGCCAGGCCATCACCCGCTCGATCGCCGACCAGGCGCGCACCATCCGCATCCCGGTGCACATGATCGAGACGATCAACAAGATGAACCGCATCTCGCGCCAGCACTTGCAGGAGTTCGGCTTCGAGCCCGACGCCGGCATCCTGGCCGCGAAGATGGAGATCCCGGAAGACAAGATCCGCAAGATCATGAAGATCGCAAAGGAGCCGATCTCCATGGAAACGCCGATCGGCGACGACGACGATTCGCACCTGGGCGACTTCATCGAGGACAGCTCCAACACGGCGCCGATCGAGGCCGCGATGCAGGCCGGCCTGCGCGACGTGGTCAAGGACATCCTCGACTCGCTGACGCCGCGTGAAGCCAAGGTGCTGCGCATGCGCTTCGGCATCGAGATGTCGACCGACCACACGCTGGAAGAAGTCGGCAAGCAGTTCGACGTGACGCGCGAACGCATCCGCCAGATCGAAGCCAAGGCGCTGCGCAAGCTGAAGCACCCGTCGCGTTCGGACAAGCTGCGCTCCTTCATCGACACGCTCTAAGCAACCACGCCCCCACGAGCGGACTTGCCGGACCCTGCGTTCGGCAAGTCCGCTTTTTTGTTGAGAACCCCATGAACCCCGACGCCCAAACCCTCTGGAAAGCCCCGCGATGGGCACTCGCGATCCTGCTCGCGGTGCTGGGCATGCTCGGGCCCTTTTCGATCGACACCTACATCCCGGCCTTCTCAGGGATCGCGAAATCGATCGGCGCGACCCCGGTGGAGATGCAGCAGACGTTGTCGGCCTACCTCTTCGGCTTCGCCTTCATGAACCTGTTCCACGGGGCGCTGTCGGACAGCTTCGGGCGGCGCCCGGTGGTGCTGTGGGGCCTGGCGGTGTTCACGCTCGCATCGCTGGGCTGCGCGTTGTCGCAGACCATCGGGCAGCTGGTGCTGTTCCGTGCGCTGCAGGGCCTGTCGACTGGCGCCGGCATCGTGGTGTCGCGCGCGGTGATCCGCGACATGTTCCCGCCGGCCGAGGCGCAGAAGGTGATGGCGCAGGTCACCATCTACTTCGGCGTGGCGCCGGCTATCGCACCGATCGTCGGCGGCCTGCTCTTCGTGCATGCCGGCTGGCACGCGATCTTCTGGTTCCTGGTGGCCGTCGGTGTGGTGCTGTTCGCGGCCAACTACAAGCTGCTGCCCGAAACCCTGCACGTTACGCAACGCCAGCCCTTCAACACGCGCCACCTGATGCGCGGCTACTGGGACCTGTGCTCCGACCCGCGCTTCCTGCTGCTCGCGCTCGCCAGCGGCGTCCCCTTCAACGGCATGTTCCTCTACGTGCTGTCGGCGCCGGCCTTCCTGGGCGACCACCTGGGCCTGGCGCCCACGCAGTTCTTCTGGTTTTTCCTGCTGACCATCGGCGGCATCATGGCCGGCGCCTGGGCGAGCGGCCGCATGGCCGGCAAGGTGACGCCCAAGCGGCAGATCCGCGACGGCTTTGTCATCATGCTGGCGACCTCGGCCGCCAACGTCGTGGCCAACGCACTGTTCGAGCCGCACGCGCTCTGGGCCATGTGGCCGATCGCGGTCTTCGCCTTCGGCTGGGCGCTGATGGTGCCCGTGATCACGCTGCTGGTGCTCGACCTCCACCCCGAGCGCCGCGGCATGGCGTCGTCCTTGCAGGCTGTCATCGGCTCGACCGCCAACGGCCTGGTGGCCGGTGTGATCGCGCCGCTGGTGATGCACTCCACCCTGGGGCTGGCCGTGACGTCTATCCTGATGATGGGGGTCGGCCTGGTGGCCTGGGTCTGGTTGCACGGGCGCTGGCCGGAGATCGGCCGGCAGATCGCTCGTTACTGACGCGGCCTACGCCGTCAGCCCTCGACAACCTGCTTGCGCTTGTCGTCGTGGTACCGCCCCGTGCCGCGCGTGATCACGCGGTCGGTCGCCAGCACAGCGCCCGGCTGATACTCCGGCTGCCCGGCGATGCGTTCGTACAGCGGCGCGAAGTCGATGGTCGCCAGGTCGAGCAGCTCGGCAAGGCTGTCGATGACGAAGTAGCTTTCTTGGAAATCGTCGATGCGGTAGTGGGTGCGCATCACCCGTTCCAGCTCAAACGCGATGCGGTTCGGCGACGGGTCGTCCAACGAGAACACGCTCTCGGTGCGCGACGACGCGATGCCCGCGCCGTAGATGCGCAGCCCGTCCTTCTGCTGGAGCAAACCAAACTCCACCGTGTACCAGTAGACGCGCGCCAGCTTGTCGAGCACGCCCAGCTCCTTGGCACGCAGGCCGCCCACGCCATAGGCCTGGATGTAGTCGGCGATCGACGGGTTCATCAGCATCGGCACATGGCCGAACACGTCGTGGAAGACGTCGGGTTCTTCCAGGTAGTCGAGCTCGTGCGGCTTGCGGATGAAGTTGCCGGAAGGAAAGCGGCGGTTGGCCAGGTGCTCGAAGAACACCTCGTCGGGCACCAGGCCGGGCACCGCCACGACCTGCCAGCCGGTGCGCTGCATCAGCACCTCGCTCAGTTCCAGAAAATTCGGAATCTGGTCGGCACCGATCGGCAGGTTCTTCATGCCCTCGACGAAGGCGTCGCAGGCGCGGCCGGGCAGCAGCTTCGTCTGGCGTTCGAACAGCGTCTTCCACACGGCGTGCTCGGCCGGCGTGTAGTTCGACCAACCCTGGTCGATGGTCCAGTCCGGGCGGTCCGGCTTGGCTGCGTCGCCAGCGGCGAGGCCGTGCTTGGTCGCTTCGGCAACCAGCATGATCAGGCCTCGGCCGTGTCCAGCACGCCGCGGCGGATCTGGTCGCGCTCGAGCGATTCGAACAACGCCTTGAAGTTGCCTTCGCCGAAGCCGTCGCGGTAGTCGCCGCGGCGCTCGATGAACTCGAAGAACACCGGCCCCAACATCGGCGTCGAGAAAATCTGCAGCAGGAGCCGAGCCTGGCCGCCTTCGGTGGTGCCGTCCAGCAGGATGCCGCGGGCCTGCAGCTCGGGCACGTTCTGGCCGTGGCCCGGCAGGCGGGTGTCGAGCATCTCGTAGTAGACGTCGTTGGGCGCGGTGGCCGTCTGCACGCCGGCCAGGGCCAGCTTGTCGACCGCGTCCTTGAGGTTGTCGCAGATCAGCGCGATGTGCTGGATGCCTTCGCCGTTGAACTGCATCAGGAACTCCTCGATCTGGCCACCGCCCTTCTTGGATTCCTCGTTCAGCGGGATGCGGATCTTGCCATCGGGTGCCGTCATCGCCTTCGACGTGAGGCCGGTGTATTCGCCCGAGATGTCGAAGTAGCGGATCTCGCGGAAGTTGAAGAGCTTCTCGTAGAAATCGGCCCAGAAGGTCATGCGGCCACGGTAGACGTTGTGCGTGAGGTGGTCGATGAGCTTCAAGCCATGGCCGACCGGGTGACGGTCCACGCCCTCGATGAACTCGAAGTCGATGTCGTAGATCGACTTGCCTTCCTCGTAGCGGTCGATCAGGTACAGCGGCGCGCCGCCGATGCCCTTGATGGCCGGCAGGCGCAGTTCCATCGGGCCAGTCGAAATCTCGATCGGCTGGGCGCCCAGTTCGAGCGCGCGGTTGTACGCCTTGTGCGCGTCCGTCACACGGAAGGCCAAGCCACACGCCGACGGGCCGTGCTCGGCGGCGAAATAGGCCGCCTGGCTCTTGGGCTCGCGGTTCACGATGAAGTTGATGTCGCCCTGGCGGTACAGCACCACGTCCTTGGAACGATGCTTGGCGACCAGCGTGAAGCCCAGCGTCTCGAACACCGGCTCCAGCACGCCCGGCGTGGGCGAGGCGAACTCGACGAATTCGAAGCCTTGCAGGCCCATGGGGTTCTCGAACTGATCAGCCATCGTGTGTCTCCAGAAAATTCGGGTGGGGTGACGATCGATGCTAGGCGCTCTGCACACACGATTCCTGCAACTTGCAGCCTCGCGATGGCCGATGGCGCAGGATTCCTGCAAAATCCCGCGCATGAGCGCTCCAGTCGAACTCGACACCATCGATTTGCGCGTGCTTCGCGCGTTGCAGGCCAACGGCCGCGCCACCTACGACGAGCTGGCGGCCCAGGTCAGCCTGTCGTCGTCGGCGACGCTGCGGCGCGTCAAGCGGCTGGAGGAAGCGGGCGTGATCCAGGGCTACGTCGCGCTACTGAAGCCCGAGCGCGTCGGCCTGCCGCTGATGGCCTACATCAACGTGCGGCTCGAGAAGCACACCGAGAGCCACAAGCGCAGCCCGATGGACGCCTTCCGCGCCTCCATCCAGGGCTGGCCCGAGGTGATCGAGTGCCACTCGCTCACCGGCGACATGGACTACCTGCTGCGCGTGGTGGTCGCCGACATGGCGCACTACTCGCGCTTCGTGATGGACACGCTGCTCAAGCACCCCAGCGTGCAGGACTGCAAGACCAGCTTCGTGCTCGATCGGGTGAAGTCGACGACAGCACTGCCGATCTGAACCGCCGAGCCCTCGGGCACTGCGCTTCGACACGCCGACTGCGCCGTCCGACAGCCGGACCCATCCCGCCCTTCGGCCGGCGTGGGCTGCCCCAGTCTCGTGCCGCGCACGCGGTTAACCTCGACGTCCATGCCGCACCTGCTAGCGCCCTGGCTGCCGTCACCGTCCCAGCACTTCCTGGTCGTCACCTTCGCCTTGCTCGTCTACGTGCTCACCACGCGCGCCCGGCGCGAGCAGCGCGCGCCGACCACTTCCATCGCCTGGGTGATGGGCCTGCTCTTGGTGCCCTACCTGGCGCTGCCGATGTACCTGGTGTTCGGCCAGCGCAAGCTGCGTCCGGCGGGGGCGCCTCGGCCACCCCGCAGCCTGCCCGCCGGCCACTGGGCCGCCGAGCTCATCGAAAGCTTCGGCCTGCCGCCACCCGGTCGATGCGCGCCGCGCTTTCACGCCGACGGCGCGGTGGCGCGCGATGCGCTGTGGGCGGTGATCGACAGCGCGCACGTGCGCCTGGACATCTGCACCTTCATCGTCGGCGACGACGCGCTCGGCCACGAGGTGGTCATGCGCCTGGCGCGGCGCGCGCACGAGGGCGTGCGGGTGCGGGTGCTGCTCGACGGCTTCGGCGCGCTCCTGCTGCCATCCCATCACTTCGACGCGCTGCGTGCGGCCGGCGGCCAGGTGGCGGTGTTCCGCCCCTTCTTCGGCCTGCACAACCACGGCCCGCGCAACCTGCGCAACCACCGCAAGTTCGTGATCGCCGACGACACCCGGCTGTGGTCCGGCGGGCGCAACCTGGCCGGCGAGTACTTCACCGGCAACGACGCCCACCCGGTGCCCTGGCGCGACCTTTCTTTCGATCTGCAGGGCAGCGTGGCGGAGGCGGCGGCGCGGCAGTTCGAGCACGACTGGTGTTCCGTGCGGGGTGACGCGCCACGCGAGATCACGCCCACGCACGACACGCCTGACGACGGCTCGCTCGCCCAGTTCCTGCCGAGCGGCCCCGACCAGACCGAGGACACGGCGCACGCGCTGCTCATCGATGCCTGCTTCCGCGCCGAGCACCGCATTCTCGCGATCACGCCCTACTTCGTGCCCGACGACGGACTGCGCAATGCGCTGCGGCTGGCGGCACGACGCGGGGTGCAGGTGACCATCGCGATCCCCTCGCGCTCGAACCACCGGCTGACGGACTTCGTGCGCGCGCGGGCCATGCGCGACCTCGCGGGCGCGGGGGTGACCTTTCGCATGCTGCCTTTCATGGCGCACGCCAAGGCCGTGGTGATCGACGAGGAGCTCGCGATGTGCGGCTCGATCAACCTCGACCTGCGCAGCCTGCTGCTGAACCACGAGGCCGCGGTGGTGTTCTACGGTCGCACCCCGATCGACTGGCTGGCGCAGTGGATTGAGACCACGGCCTCGGCTGGCGAGCCCTACCGCGCACGGCGCCCCGGTCTGCTGCGGGACCTGGCCGAAGGGCTGCTGCTGACCGTGGCCTTCCAGCTCTAGCGTCAGGGCCTCAGGGCTTCGGACGCGGCGCGGTCTTCGCGGTCTTCTTCCCCTTGGCCGCAGTTGCGGCTTTGGCCGCTTTCGCTGCCTTCTCGGCCCTTTCGGCCTTGTCCGCTCGCGCCGCCAACTCGGCCCGCGCTTCCTTCTGCAAGCGCACCAGCCGGTCCGGCGTGTTGGTGTAGCTGGCGTTGCCCAGCCCGGTGCCGATGGTGAGCACTGCCCAGTGGTGCACGTCCTGCATGAAGGGCAGCTCGCTCAAACCCTGCACCACCGCGTCGTTGTGCAGCCGCACCGTGGTCGGCGCACCGCCGATGGTCGGCAGCTTTTTGACCAGCTCGCTCGGCAGGTGGAAGGTGTCGCTTTCCCAGTCGCCCGGCAGGTTCTGCGTGCCGCGGGCGATGGAACCGTCGTCGCGGATGCGCCCCGGGCAGGCGATGCCGACAAAAGGCGCGAGCCGGATCTCGTTCTTCGCGCAATGGTCGATGAGCTCCTGCAGCATCTCGGCCAGGCGGTCGAGCAGCCCGCGGCGGCTGGGCTTGTCGTCGGCATGGCGCCACTTCATGCGTTGCGTCACCTTGGCCAGCGACAGGTCCTCGGCCTTCTTGCGTCGCGTCTTCACGATGCCGCAGCGCAGGTTGGTGCCGCCGATGTCCACCGCCAGGATCGCATCGTGCGCCGCCAGCATGTCCGGCGGCACCAGGTGCACCCAGCCGATCAGGCCGCCGTCGTCGACCTCGTGCGACAGGCGCGCGATCGGCACCTTGACCTTCATCTGCTGCAGGACCATCGCCGCCTGCAGGATGGCCCGCTCGCCCACGGCGCTCTCGGGAAAGCCGCCGCCGATGACAATGCGCTGCACCTTGTCCCACGACGGCTCGCGCAGAAAGCGGTGCACCACATGCGCCAGCTCCTCGGCGAATTCCTCGATCGCGCCTTCGAGCAGGTCGGCCCCCTCGGACGCCTTCTTGCGGCCGAGCACGCGGTCGAGTTCCTTCTTGCTGAGCTCGCGCGATCCGACATCGCCGAACGGGTCGTCCTCGCCCTTCTGGCGGCGGCGCTTGCGCCACTGCTCCAGCAACGCGCGAAAGGCGGTCTGGCTGGCGGCATCGCCGGCGAAGCCGTCCTTGTCGCGCAACTGCAGGCTGTAGCCGTCGACGATGACGGCGGGAAGGTCGCGGGCGCCATGGGCGTCGGCAAGATGGGGCGGCACGGTCTTGGGGGCCATGGGCTCTTTCAGAGGAGATGGAAATGCGAACAGATCGAAGCCGCTTGTCGACCGCGGCGTACGCCGACTCTCGCCGCCCACGCGCCGACGGCGCATCGGCGCTGCGCACGAACACCTGTAGGAAGGCGGCCTGACCGATACACTGACTGCATGCTGAGGCTGCAACCGCTCCAGCGCGCCTGGCGGTCGGCGCTGCTTCTCATCGCGCTGCTCTTCGGCGTGGGTGCCGCATCGGCACAGGGCGACACGCTGCGCATCGGCTCCAAGCGCTTCACCGAGTCGTACATCCTGGCCGAGGTGCTGGCGCAGACCGCCGCGCCGCATGTGCGCACCGCGCCCGTGGTTCGCCAGGGCCTGGGCAACACGGCCATCGTGTACGAGGCGCTGCGCTCCGGCGCCATCGACGTGTACGCCGAATACACCGGCACCATCGCGCTCGAGATCCTGCAGGGCAGCGCCACCATGACGCCTGCCGAGATGAATCAGCGGCTCGCGCCGCTCGGTCTCGGCGTGGCCGTGCCGCTCGGCTTCAACGACGGCTATGCGCTCGCGATCCGCGGCGCCGACGCCGACCGGCTGAAGCTCGCCACGCTCAGCGACCTGGCGCGCCACCGGGAACTGAGGCTGGGCCTGTCGAACGAATTCATCGGCCGCGCCGACGGCTGGCAGGGCCTGGCCGCGCGCTACGGCTTCACGCAGAAGCCCACCGGCCTCGACCACGGCCTGGCCTACGACGCCATCGCCGCGAAGCAGGTCGACGGGATCGACATCTACACGACCGACGCGAAGATCGACCACCTGGGCCTGCGCGTGCTGCAAGACGACCGCGGCTATTTCCCGCGCTACGACGCGCTGCTGCTCTACCGCCTCGACCTGCCGGCGCGGATGCCGGCCGCGTGGGCGGCGCTGCAAAAGCTCGAAGGGCGCATCGACGAGCGCGCGATGATCGCGATGAACGCGCGCGCCGAGTTGCAGGGCACGGCCTTCGACACCATCGCGCGCGACTTCCTCGCGGGCGGCAAAGCCTCGGCGGGGCAGCGCGGCTTCATGGCCAAGCTGTTCGGCAGCGACCTGGGGCGTTTGACCCGGCAACACCTGCTGCTGGTGGCGGTGTCGGTCGGCCTCGCCATCCTGGTCGGCGTGCCGCTGGCCGTGTGGGTGTCTGCGCATGCACGCACCCGCGCCGTGGTGCTCGGCATCGCCGGCCTGATGCAGACCGTGCCGTCACTGGCCTTGCTGGCCGTGCTGATCTCGCTGATCGGTCGCATCGGCACGCTGCCGGCGCTCGTCGCACTCACGCTCTATGCGCTGCTGCCCATCATGCGCAACACGGTCACCGGCCTGGCCGAAGTGCCGCAGGGCCTGCGACAGGCCGGCACGGCGCTCGGCATGACATCGGCGCAACGCATGCGACTGGTGCAACTCCCGCTCGCCATGCCGACGCTGGTGGCGGGTGTGCGGACGGCGACCACGATCGCGATCGGCACCGCCACCATCGCCGCCTTCATCGGCGCGGGTGGCTTCGGCGAACGGATCGTCACCGGGTTGGCCCTGAACGACCGGCAACTGCTGCTGGCCGGTGCGTTGCCAGCGGCGGCACTCGCGTTGTTGAGCGAGCTGCTGTTCGAGGCCATCGACCGGCTGCTGCTGCGCCGATCGGCCTGAATCAGACCGATGCGAAAACCACCGCCGCGTCACCCGGGCGCCAAGCCGGAAACTTGGGCATGGCGCTCGCCCAGAGCGACGATTCGGTGAGCGACGACAGCCACGCCTGCACGGCGGGCCACGGCGCGGTGGCGAACCACGCCGCATCCACCTGCGCGAACTGCCTGACGAACGGTGCGATGGCCATGTCGGCCAGCGCGGGCGCATCGCCGAACAGGTAGCGCGAGGCGCGCAGCCGCGTCTCCAGCGCAGCCAGGAACGCGCCAGCCTCGGCGCGATGCGGCAACGCATCGGCGCCCTCGTAGCGGTTCGGGTACTTGTAGCGGTCGAGATGCCGCTTGAAGTCGCCGTCGCACTGCGCGACGAGCGCCAGCATGGCGTCGAGCGTGCCAGCCGACGGCGCGAGCCAGCGCTGCGGGTCGCGCCGTGCCAGCGCCCACTGCATGATCGCCAGGCTCTCCTCGATGACCGTGCCATCGACATCGACCAGCACTGGCACGGTGGCCTTGGGCGACGCCTCACGCAGGGCGGCCGGCTTGTCGCGCAGCACCACCTCGCGCAACTCGCAGGCCGTGCCGCTGGCCAGCAAGGCGAAGCGGGCACGCATGGCGAAGGGGCAGCGGCGGAAGGAATAGAGAAGCGGCAGCATGGTGCAAAGCGATCGAACGGCGTCGACGCGATGGTAGACGGACCCTCCCGCGCTCAATGTTCGGGCCAAATTGCCGATAGAGACTGGATGTCCTTTCTCTCGGCCGACCTGTGCCCCCCCACCATCGACGACGCGCCGGTCGCGCGCCTGCAGTTGTCGGAGCTCATCGGCGCGCTCAGCCATGCGCTCGACATCACCGAAGGCCAGCCCGCTGGCCATTGCGTGCGCAGTTGCTGGATCGGCATGCACATCGGCCGCGAGATCGGTCTGGCCGAGGGACCGTTGCGCGAGCTGTACTACACCCTGCTGCTCAAGGACCTGGGCTGCAGCAGCAATGCCGCGCGCATCTGCGAGCTCTACATGACCGACGACCTGTCCTTCAAGCGCGACTTCAAGACGGTCGGCGACAGCCTGCCCCAGATGTTGCGATTCGTCTTCAGTCACACCGGGCTGAAGGCCGGGCTGTCGGACCGACTTCGCGGCATCCTGAACATCGTGCGCAACGGCTCGCAGATCGCCGACGAGCTGATCCAGACGCGTTGCACGCGGGGCGCATCGATCGCCCGGCAGCTGCGCTTTGGCGATGCGGTCGCCGAAGGCATCGCGAGCCTCGATGAACACTGGGACGGCGCCGGCCGGCCGCAGCAGCTCGTGGGGGACCGCATTCCCCTGCATGCCCGCATTGCCCTGCTCTCGCAGGTCGTCGATGTGTTCTTCATCGCCGAGAGCAGCGAATCCGCCATGCGCGAGGTACGCCGGCGCGCTGGCGGCTGGTTCGACCCGGCACTGGTCGCCGCCCTCGAACGCGTGGCGGCGGCGCCCGACTTCTGGCTGGCAATGACCTCACCGGAGATCGAGAAGCGGGTGTCTGCGATGGAGCCCGCGGGCGGACGGGTGGCGCTCGACGACGACTACCTCGACGACATCGCCGCGGCGTTCGGACAGGTGGTCGACAGCAAGAGCCCGTTCACCAGTGGCCACAGTGCACGCGTGGCCGACTACGTGGACGCCATCGCCCTGGAGCTGGGCATGGCACCTGCGCGACGGCGCTGGCTGCGCCGCGGTGCGCTGCTGCACGACGTGGGCAAGCTGGGCGTGAGCAACGCGGTGCTCGACAAGCCCGCCAAGCTCGACGGTGACGAATGGCTGTCGGTCCAGCAACATGCTCGGCACACCGAAGCCATCCTGTCGCGCATCGGCGCGTTCGAAGAGTTGGCACGAATCGCTTCGGCGCACCACGAGCGGCTGGACGGGCGCGGCTACCCACGCGGTCTGACGGCCGATGCCATCTCGCTGGAAACGCGGATCATTACCACCGCCGACATCTTCGACGCGATCTCCGCCGACCGGCCCTACCGCGCAGCAGTCCCGATCGACGAGACGCTGGCGATGATGGCCGACAGCGTCGGCACCGCGATCGACCCCGCCTGCTTCGAGGCGCTCAAGCGCGTCGTGGCACGCGGTTCGACGGCCTGATCAGGCCAGCGTGTAGGCCGTCTTCACGACCGTGAAGAACTCCTGCGCGTACTTGCCCTGCTCGCGCGGGCCGTAGCTCGAGCCCTTGCGGCCGCCGAAGGGCACGTGATAGTCCACGCCCGCCGTCGGCAGGTTGACCATCACCATGCCGGCCTGGCTGTGGCGCTTGAAGTGGGTCGCGTACTTGAGGCTGGTGGTCGCGATGCCCGCCGACAGGCCGAACTCGGTGTCGTTGGCCGTAGCCAGCGCTTCTTCGTAGTCCTTCACGCGGATCACGCTGGCCACCGGGCCGAACACCTCTTCGCGGTTGATGCGCGCGGCCTTGTCCGTGTCCACCAGCAGTGCCGGCGACATGTAGAAGCCGTCGGTGTCGAGCTTCAGGCGTTGACCGCCCGCTGCCAGCGTGCCGCCTTCGTCCTGGCCGATCTTCACGTACTCCAGGTCCTGGTCGAGCTGGCTCTGGCTCGACACCGGGCCGATGTCCGTGCCCTGCGCCAGCGCATCGCCGACCTTGATCTTTTCCATGCGCGCTTTCATCGCCTCGATGAATTTCGGGTAGATGGCCTGGGTGACGATCAGGCGGCTCGATGCGGTGCAACGCTGGCCGGTGGAATAGAAGGCGCTCTGCACGCTGAGCTCGACGGCCTGCGCCAAGTCGGCATCGTCCAGGATGACTTGCGGGTTCTTGCCGCCCATCTCGAGCTGCACCTTCTTGTGGCTCTTGACGCACTGCACGGCGATATTGCGGCCCACACCGACCGAGCCGGTGAAGCTGATCGCGTGGATGCCGGGGTGCTCGACCAGCGCATTGCCGATCACGCTGCCGCGGCCCATCACCAGGTTGAACACGCCCGCCGGAATGCCCGAGCGGCTGATGATTTCGGCCAGCGCCCAGGCGGAGCCCGGCACCAGGTCGGCGGGCTTCAAGACCACGCAGTTGCCGAAGGCCAGCGCCGGTGCGATCTTCCACGCGGGAATCGCGATCGGGAAGTTCCACGGTGTGATCAGGCCGACGACGCCGACCGGCTCACGGGTGATCTCGACGCCGATGTTCGGGCGCACCGACGGAATGATCTCGCCGGCCAGGCGCAGGCATTCACCAGCGAAGAACTTGAAGATCTGTCCGGCACGGGTGGCTTCGCCGATGCCTTCGGCGCGGGTCTTGCCTTCTTCGCGTGCCAGCAGCGTGCCCAGCTCTTCTTTGCGTGCGAGGATCTCGGTGCCGATCTTGTCGAGCGCGTCGGAACGCATCTGGATGCCGCTGGTCGACCAGGCGGGGAACGCGGCGGTGGCCGCGGCCACGGCGGCGTCGACCTGGGCAGCGTCGCCTTGCGTGTACTCGGCGATGGTGTCGCCCAGGTTCGACGGGTTCAGGTTCGGGCTGTAGCTGTTGCCCTTCTTCCATTCGCCGCCGATCAGGTTGTCGTGTTGTTGCATGTCGAATCCTTGTGGTGAAAGTGAGAAAGCCGAAGCGGTCGCGCTTCGGCTCGGGAAGAAACGTCGGGGGGCCGAGATTAGCGCGTCAACGCACCATGCAGGGCCGCTTGTTGTCGAACTGCCAGCCGGGAATGAGGTACTGCATGGCCTGCGCGTCGTTGCGTGCGCCCAGCCCGTGCTTCAGGTAGAGCTGGTGTGCCTTTTCGACCTCGTCCATGTCCAGCTCCACGCCCAGGCCGCCCTTTTGGGGCACCTGCACGTAGCCGCCTTCGATCTGCAGCGGCGCCTTCGTCAGGCGCTGCCCGTCCTGCCAGATCCAGTGCGTGTCGATGGCCGTGACCTTGCCCGGCGCGGCCGCGGCCACGTGGGTGAACATGGCCAGCGACACGTCGAAGTGGTTGTTCGAATGCGAGCCCCAGGTCAGGCCCCAGGCCTGGCACAGCTGCGCCACGCGCACCGAGCCCTGCATCGTCCAGAAGTGCGGATCGGCCAGCGGGATGTCGACCGACTGCAGCGACAGGCTGTGCACCATCTCGCGCCAGTCGGTGGCGACCATGTTGGTGGCGGTCGGCAGGCCGGTGGCGCGGCGGAACTCGGCCATCACCTCGCGGCCGGAGAACACGCCTTCGGCGCCGCAGGGGTCTTCGGCATAGGCCATCACCCCATGCAGGTCGCGCGTGATGCGGATCGCGTCCTTCAGCAGCCAGCCGCCGTTGGGGTCCAGCGTGACGCGCGCCTCGGGGAAGCGCTCGTGCAGCGCGCGGATCGCTTCGACCTCCTCCTCGCCCCGCAGCACGCCGCCCTTGAGCTTGAAGTCGGTGAAGCCATAGCGCGCATGGCTGGCCTCGGCCAGGCGCACGATGGCCTCTGGCGTCATGGCTTCTTCGTGGCGAAGGCGGAACCAGTCGTTGTCCGCCTCCGGTTCGCTGCGGTAGGGCAGATCTGTCTTGGTACGATCGCCGACGTAGAACAGGTAGCCGAGCATCTGCACGGCATCGCGCTGCTGGCCTTCGCCGAGCAATGCGGCAACCGGCACGTTGAGGTGCTGGCCCAGCAGGTCGAGCAATGCCGCCTCGGCGGCCGTGACCGCGTGGATGGCGATGCGCAGGTCGAAGGTCTGCGTGCCGCGGCCGCCGCTGTCGCGGTCGGCGAACTGCGCACGCATGGCGTTGAGCACCGCGTTGTGCCGGCCGATGGACTGGCCGACGATCAGGCCGCGCGCATCTTCCAGCGTCTGGCGGATCTTCTCGCCGCCGGGCACCTCGCCCACGCCGGTGTGGCCGGCGCTGTCTTTCAGGATCAGCAGGTTGCGCGTGAAGAACGGCCCGTGCGCGCCGCTCAGGTTCATCAGCATGCCGTCGTGGCCGGCAACCGGGACCACGCGAAGTTCAGTGACGATGGGTGTTGTCATTGCGCTCGTTTCATTGCGGTGGGCGGACCGCCTGGCGGGCCAGCAGCCTCCAGTCGCCACCCTGCTTCTGCCAGACGCCGAGGATCTTGATGCTGACCTTGCCCGGCTTGCCCGAGTCGTTGGTGTCGGCCGTGAGCGTGTGGCGCACGATCGCGACGTTGTCGACCAGCTGGATGGTCTGGTCGGTGATCGCGATGGTGACGAAGTCCGATTTGCGGTCCATCAGGTCGGCGATGAAGCTGGTCTTGGTGTCGACCTTGCCGCCCGAGTGGCCGTAGCTCAGGTCGTCCGCCACCAGCGCGTTGAGCGCGGCCGGCGTCGGGTCGATCATGGCCAGGCGCAGCCTCTCGGCGGCGGCGGCCACAGCCGGCGTGTCCGCCGCGCTGCTACCCCGGGACATGCCGGCGCAGCCGGCAAGAGCCGCGGTGGCAGCAGCGATAAGGATGAGTTTCTTCAGCATGTTGTTGTCTCTCTTTTTGGGTTGGAACTGCATTCACCGGAAACACCGCGGAACCGGCTTCGCCGGGCCGCTGGTGTTGCCCCCTCGAGGGGGAGGCGGCGACACGAAGTGCGCCGCTTCGGGGGTGGGCTTATTTCACTGCGGACCCAGCTTGTCGATCAGCGCCTTCAGCATCTCCATTTCGTTGGGCTTCAGGTCCGTCAGCGGTGCGCGCACCGGGCCACCGTCGTGGCCCACGAGCCGGGCGCCGGCCTTGATGATGCTCACGCCATAGCCTTCGACGCGGTTTCGGATTTCCAGGTAGGGCATGAAGAAATCCTTGAGCAGACGGTGCTGCGTCGGCAGGTCGTCGGAAGCCACCGCCTTGTAGAAATCCATCGCGGTCTTCGGGATGAAGTTGAACACCGCCGACGAATACACCGGCGTGCCCAGCGCCTTGTACGCAGCGGCATAGACCTCGGCCGTCGGCAGGCCACCCAGGTAGGCAAAGCGGTCGCCCATCTTCATGAAGATGGAGGACATCGCTTCGATGTTTCCAACGCCGTCCTTGAAGCCGACCAGATTGGGGCAACGTTCGGCCAGGATGGCCAGCGAGTTGGGCGTGAGCCGGGTGCGGTCGCGGTTGTAGACGATGACGCCGAACTTCACGCTCTTGCAGACGGCCTCGACGTGGGCGATCAAGCCTTCCTGGCCGGCTTCGGTGAGGTAGTGCGGCAGCAGCAGGACGCCGTGGGCGCCCAGCCGCTCGGCTTCCTGCGCATGCGCGATGGCGGTGCGAGTGGGGCCGCCGGCACCCGCGATGATCGGCACCTTGCCGCGGCAGGTATCCACCGCCGTTTTGATGATGCGACCGTACTCCTCGCCAGCGAGCGAGAAGTATTCGCCCGTGCCGCCGGCTGCGAACAGCGCGCTCGCGCCATAGGGCGCCAGCCATTCGAGGCGCTCGATGTAGGTCTTCGGCCGGAATTCACCTTGTTCGTCGAAGTCGGTGATCGGGAACGACAGCAGGCCGGAGCCCATGATGGTTTTGAGTTCTTGCGGGTTCATCGCATGTCCTGAGAAAGGAGAGAAAAAAGAGGGAAGCCGGTCAGTCCAGCTTGATGTTGGCGTCGGCCACCACCTTGGCCCAGCGCGCGCGTTCCTTGTTGAAGAACTGCTCTTCCTCGGTCGGTGCCATGGTCACGACCTCGGCGCCCTGCCCGGCCAGGCGCGAGCGGATGTCGGCGGCGCGGATGACCGTGATGAGTTCCTTGTTCAGGCGCTGCACCACGGCGTCGGGTGTGCCCTTGGCCACGCGCACACCCTGCCAGGTGCCGGACTCGAAGCCCGGCACGCCCTGCTCGGCGATGGTCGGCACGTCGCCGATCAGCGGCATGCGGGTGCCCTTGGACACGGCCAGCACTTTCAGCTTGCCGCCCTGCACCTGCGGCAGCGTGGCGAGCATGCCGTTCATCAGCACCTGGGTCTGGCCAGCGACTGTGTCCTGGATAGCCTGGACGCCGCCCTTGTATGGCACGTAGGTCCACTTGGCGCCGCTCGCGCGCTCCAGCGCCACGCCGGCCAGGTGCGGCGCACTGCCGGTGGCGGTGACAGCGAAGTTCAGGTCGCCGGTCTTCGACAACGCGATCAGTTCCTTGAGGTTGTTCGCCTTCACCGACGGATGCACCACGAGCAGGTGCGGCGAATAGGCCAGCATGGTCACGCCGCGCAGGTCTTTCGACGGGTCGAAGGGCAGCTTGGTGTAGACCGACGGGCTGATGGCCAGCGCGCCCACGTCGCACAGCAGCAGCGTGTAGCCGTCGGGGGCCGACTTGGCGACGAAGTCGGCGCCGAGGTTGCCGTTGGCGCCGGGGCGGTTCTCCACGATCACCGGCTGCTTGAGCGCTTCCGACAGCGGCTGGCTGATGGCGCGGGCAATGATGTCGGAAGAACCGCCCGGTGGGTACGGCACGATGAGCTTGATCGGCTTCGTCGGTTGCCAGGCCGCCTGGGCCATGGCGGTCAGCGGCGCGGCAAACGCAAGGGAGGCAAGGCAGGCGGAGCCGACGAGGCGGCGGCGAGCGATAGACATGGACATCTCCGTTGTTTTTAGAAAAGCGAATGTCACCTGCATTATTGCTAAGTGATCAGTCATCGTACAACTGAGAGAATGACTTGTCCAGCCTTGACCGCCGGAATCTCAGGCCGGCGGCACCCCGTCGGCCACTTCGCTGGCGCGTCGCGCGACCTCTTGCGCCAGCCGCAGGCGCTCGCGGCTGTTGGTCAGGTGGATGCGCATTGCCGCGCGCGCGGATTCGGCGTCGCCGCGCGCGATCGCCGCGTAGATCTCCTCGTGCTCGCGATTGACGCGACTGAGGTACGCCCCGCTGCGGTCGGCCGTGCGGATGGCGTTGATGCGGGTGCGCGGGATGATCGTGGTGCCCAGGTGGCTCATGATGTCCGCGAAGTACGCGTTGCCGGTCGACTGCGCGATCTGCAGATGGAAACGGAAATCGGGCGCGACCGTGTCACCGGCCACGGCGACATTGCTCTCGAAGTCGTCCAGCGCCTGACGCATGGCCTGCAGCTGCTCCTCGGTGCGGCGGGTGGCCGCCAGCCCGGCAGACTCCGTCTCGAGGCTGATGCGCAGTTCGAGCACAGCCAGCACGTCGACCGAGGTGGCGATGTCGCCCGCGTCCAGCCGGAACACGCCGCTGGCGCGCTGCTGCAGCACGAAGGTGCCGATGCCGTGGTGCGTCTCGACCAGCCCGGCCGCCTGCAGTTTCGACAGGGCCTCGCGCACAACGGTGCGGCTCACGCCGAAGGCCTGCATGATTTCCGACTCGGTCGGCAGCTTGTCCCCGGGCCGCAGCACGCCGTCGCGGATGCGCGCCCCGAAGTCGTCGACCAGGCTGTGGGCCAGCCCCCGCCCACGCGGCCGCGGCCGGGCCATGTAGGGCGTCGGCGCCGGGGCATCGGGCATGGTGGGAACTTCTGTTGACAGGCGAGCCATGCGCTGATGATAATCTTCCCGGAAGTTGTACGACAACAGATAACTTACGAGAGACAGACAACCGATGAGTGCTTCCGCCCCTGCTGCCCAGCCGACCGGCTCTATGGGCCTGCGTGTCCACCGCCTGCTCCTCACCGGTGCTGCCGGTGGCCTGGGCAAGGTCCTGCGCGAACGGCTGCAACCCTATGCCGACGTCATCCGCCTGTCGGATATCGGCGCCATGGCCCCTGCAGCGAGTGCCGCCGAGGAAATCGTCCCTTGCGATCTGGCCGACAAACAGGCCGTCGATGCGCTGGTGGCAGGCTGCGACGCCATCGTCCACCTGGGCGGCGTGTCGGTCGAGCGGCCCTTCGAGGAAATCCTCGAAGCCAACATCAAGGGCATCTTCCATCTCTACGAAGCCGCCCGCCGCCATGGCGTGAAGCGCGTGGTGTTCGCCAGTTCCAACCACGTCATCGGCTTCTACAAACAGGACGAGCCCATCGACACCGCCGCCGCGCGCCGGCCCGACGGCTACTACGGCCTGTCGAAGTCCTTCGGCGAGGACGTGGCGCAGTTCTACTTCGACCGCTACGGCATCGAGACGGTCAGCATCCGCATCGGCTCGTCATTCCCCGAGCCGCTCAACCGCCGGATGATGAGCACCTGGCTGAGCTACCGCGACCTCACGACGCTGATCGAGAAGTCGCTGTTCACGCCCGACGTGAAGCACACGGTGGTCTACGGCATGTCGGCCAACCGCGACGTCTGGTGGGACAACAGCGCCGCCGCGCACCTGGGCTTCGTGCCGCAGGACAGCTCGGAGGTGTTCCGCGACAAGGTCGAGGCGCAGCCGCCCGTGGCCGCGACCGACCCGAACGCCATCTACCAGGGCGGAGCGTTCACCGCCCAGGGCCCGTTCGGCGACTGAGCCAGCGGCACGCACACCATGCAAGCCGAACTCGTCCTCGACGCCCGCAACGCGACCGGCGAAAGCCCGGTCTGGCATGCCGCCGAACAGGCGCTGTACTGGGTCGACATCCCGGCGCGGCAGCTCCACCGCCTCATCCCGGCCACCGGTGCCCACAGCACCTGGACCGGCGACGAGATGCTCGCGTGCATCGCGCCGCGCGCCGACCATCCGGGGCAATGGATCGCCGGCATGGAAAGCGGCCTGTTCGCCATCGCCACGAAAGACGACGGCACGCTGGCGTCCACCCCCATCGCACACGCGGCCCACGCCGCCCACGGCATGCGCTTCAACGATGGCCGCTGCGACCGCCAGGGTCGCTTCTGGGCCGGCACGATGCTCATGGACATGGCGGCGGCCCGCACTGTCGGCCGCGTCTACCGCTACCAGCGCGACGTGAACGAAGAGGCCGCGCTGCGCGTGCACTTCGACGAGATGATCGTGCCCAACGGCATGGCCTTCAGCCCCGACGGCCGCACGATGTACCTGTCGGACTCGCACCCGAGCGTGCAGGCCATCTGGGCCTTCGACTACGACACGGGCACCGGCACGCCGCACAACCGCCGCCTGTTCGTCGACATGACACCGCTGCCCGGCCGGCCCGATGGCGCGGCGGTCGACGCCGACGGCTGCTACTGGATCTGCGGCAACGACGCCGGCCTGGTGCACCGCTTCACGCCCGACGGCCGGCTGGACCGCTCGCTGGAAGTGCCGGTGAAGAAACCGGCGATGTGCGCCTTCGGCGGTGCGCAACTCGACACGCTCTACGTCACCTCGATCCGCCCGGGCGGCGACCTGTCGGACCAGCCGCTGGCCGGCGGCGTTTTCGCGTTGCGCCCCGGCGTGCAGGGGCTGCCGGAGCCGCACTGCCAGTTCTGATTTCCAAGAATTTCGACAACCACCACCCGTAGAGGAAGACAAATGAGACTGCAACACACACTGATCGCCCTGGCCGCCTGCACCGCCGCGGCGCTGGCGAGCTTCGGCGCGCAAGCGACCGAGTTCCGCTCGGCCGACATCCACCCCGACGACTACCCGACCGTCACGGCGGTCAAGTTCATGGGCGAACGCCTGAAGGAACTGTCCGGTGGCAAGCACACCATCAAGGTCTTCAACAACAGCTCGCTGGGCAACGAGAAGGACACGATCGAACAGACCAAGATCGGCGCCCTGCAGATGGTGCGCGTGAACATCGCGCCGATGAACAACATCTGCGCCGAGACGCAGGTGCCCACCATGCCCTTCCTGTTCCGCTCGGTCGACCACCTGCACAAGGTGCTCGACGGCCCGATCGGCGAAGAGATCTTGAAGAGCTGCGAGAAGCAGGGCTTCGTCGGCCTGGCCTACTACGACAGCGGCGCACGTTCGATGTTCACCGCCAAGAAGCCGGTGCGCAGCTTCGCCGACATGAAGGGCCTGAAGGTGCGCGTGCAGCAGTCCGACCTGTGGGTGTCGATGCTCGAAGCCATGGGCGCCAACGCCACCCCGATGCCCATGGGCGAGGTCTACACGGGCCTGAAGACCGGCCTGATCGACGCTGCCGAGAACAACTACCCCACCTATGAGAGCGCCCGCGCTTTCGAAGTGGCGAAGTACTACAGCAAGACCGAGCACTCGATGGCGCCGGAAATGCTGCTGTTCTCCAAGCGCGTGTGGGACAAGCTCACGCCGCAGGAACAGGGCTGGATCCGCCAGGCCGCGAAGGAATCCGTGCCCTACATGCGCAAGCAGTGGGAAGCGCGCGAGATCAAGTCGCTCGCCACCGTGAAGGCCGGCGGCGCCGAGATCATCGACGTCGACAAGGCGCCGTTCCAGGCCGCGATGAAGCCGGTGTACGACAAGTTCATCACCGACGCCAAGCTCAAGGACCTCGTCAAGCGGGTTCAGGACACCAAGTAAATCGGCTAGGAAGCTTCCCCCGTTTGGGGGAAGCGGCAAATCACCATGTACACAAAACTCTGCCGCACGCTCGCGCGTGCCTGCATGTGGCTGGGCATCCTCGGACTCGTCGCAGTGATCTGCGCCGTGAGCTGGCAGGTGTTCGGCCGCTACGTCATGAACAACACGCCCACCTGGGCCGAGAGCCTGGCGTTGCTGCTGGTGCTCTACGTCACGATGTTCGGCGTCGCCGTCGGCGTGCGCGACGCGGGCCACATCGGGCTCGAATCCTTTCTGGTGCTCGCGCCCGACGCGCTGCGGCTGAAGATGGAATTCCTCATCCATTTCCTGATCCTCGTCTTCGGCGCGACCATGGCCTGGAACTGCGCGTCGCTCGCCGAATCGGTGTGGGACTACCGCCTGCCCACGCTGTGGATCTCCGAAGGATGGAAGTACGTACCGGCTGCCATTGCCGGCGTGCTGATCGTCATGTTCTCGATCGAACACATCATCGCTTTGGCCCAAGGCCGCGAAGTCGAACCCGCCTGGACCTGAGCCCATGACCATTCCTCTGTTGATCCTGTCCGTGTCCTTCACGGTCTTCCTGCTGCTGGGCGTGCCCGTCGCCTTCTCGATCGGCCTGTCGGCGCTCGCCACCCTCGCCTACGAAGGCCTGCCGCTCGCGGTGGGCTTCCAGCAGATGACGTCGGGCATGAGCATCTTCTCGTTCCTGGCGATTCCCTTCTTCATCTTCGCGGGCGAGCTGATGCTCTACGGCGGCATCGCCGACCGCATCGTCAATTTCGCGCGCAACCTGGTGGGCCACGTGCGCGGCGGGCTGGGCATGTCGAACGTGGTGGCCTGCACGCTGTTCGGCGGCGTCTCGGGCTCGCCGGTGGCCGACGTCTCGGCCATGGGCGCCGTGATGATCCCGATGATGAAGAAGGAGGGCTACCACGCGGACTACGCCGTCAACGTGACGACGCACGCGGCCCTCGTCGGCGCGCTGATGCCGACCAGCCACAACCTGATCATCTATTCGCTCGCTGCGGGCGGCAAGGTATCGATCGCCGCGCTGATCCTCGCGGCCATGCTGCCGGCGTTGATCCTGACCATCAGCAACCTGACGGCCGCCTACGTGGTGGCGGTGAAGCGCGGCTATCCGGCCGGCACTTTCCCGGGCTGGTCCATCGTGGCGCGCTCCTTCGCGGCGGCGCTGCCGGGCCTGTTCATCGTCGTGCTGATCCTCGGCGGCATCCTGTCGGGCATCTTCACCGCGACCGAATCGGCGGCGGTGGCCGTGCTCTATGCGCTGGGGCTGACGATCTTCCTGTACCGCACGCTGAAGTGGGAACACTTCATCAAGGCGGCATCGAAGGCGGTGCGCACCACCGGCGTGATCCTGCTGCTGATCGGCATCTCGAGCACCTTCGGCTACCTCATCAGCCTCTACGGCGTGGCCGAGCTCACGGGCCAGATGCTGTCGCAGATCACCAGCACGCCCTGGATGATCTTCCTGATGATCAACGTCATCCTGTTCGTGCTCGGCACCTTCCTGGACATGGCCGCGACCATCCTGCTGTGCACACCGATCTTCCTGCCGATCGCGCAGCAGTACGGCATGACCTCGGTGCAGTTCGGCATCGTGATGCTCATCAACTGCGCGCTGGGGCTCAACACGCCGCCGGTGGGCACGACGCAGTTCGTCGGTTGCGCGATCGGCGGGGTGTCGGTCGGCACGGTGATGAAGACCATCTGGCCCTTCTACGGGGCGCTCATCTTCGCGCTCGGGCTGGTGACCTTCGTGCCGGCCTTCTCAACCTGGCTGCCCAGCATGTTCATGGTGGTGAAGTAAGCGACAACCAAGGAGTGCGGACATGACGTCTTCTCATCGGAAGTCTTCGCGGCAAGGCATCGCAGCCGGCATCGGTGCAACGTTGCTGCTCCTGAACAGCGCGGCATCGGCGGCCACCTGGGTCTACGTGTCGAACGCGGACAGCCAGGACATCTCGGTGTTCGCGCTCGACCGCGCTGCCGCCACGCTGACGCCGGTGGAGACGGTGCCCCTGGGCGGCATGGCCATGCCCATGGCCTTGTCGCCCGACAAGCGCGTGCTCTACGTCGCCCTGCGCTCGCAGCCCTTCCGCGTCGTGAGCCTGGCTGTCGATCCGGCGAGCGGCAAGCTGCGCAAGCTGGGCGAAGCGCCGCTGGCCGACAGCATGGCCAACATCGACACCGACGCCACCGGGCGCTGGCTGTTCGCCGCCTCGTACGGCGGGCACAAGATCACGGTCAACAGCATCGGCAAGGACGGTGCCGTGGGCGCGGTGCAGCAGCTCATTCCGACAGCGCCGAACGCCCATGCGATGCATGCCGACGCCGCCAACCGCTACGTCTTCGCCACCAGCCTGGGCGGCGACAACGTCTCGAGCTGGCGCTTCGACGCCGAGACCGGCAAGCTCGTTGCCAACGAGCCGGCGCTGACCACGATCACCCCCGCGAAATCCGGCCCGCGCCACTTCGTGTGGGACAAGGGCCAGCGCTACATGTATGTGCTCAACGAGCTCGATGCCGGCCTGCACGTGATGGCCTACGACGCCACGCGCGGCACGCTGCGCGCGGTACAGCGCACCACCACGCTGCCCGCCGGCTTCACCGGCAAGCCCTGGGCCGCCGACCTGCACCTGTCGCCCGACGGCCGCACGCTGTATGCGTCGGAACGCACGTCGAGCACGCTGTCGAGCTTCCGGGTCGACCCGGCCACCGGCCAGCTCGACGCACTCGGCCAGGTGCCGACCGAGAAGACACCGCGCGGCTTCGCCATCGACCCCTCGGGCCGCTTCCTGATTGCCGCGGGGCAGGAGTCGCACAGCGTGTCGCTGCATCCGATCGATCCCGCGACCGGGTTGCCCGGCACCCCCACACGCGTGCCGGCCGGCAAGAACCCGAACTGGGTCGAGATCGTCGACCTGCCCTGACCTGCCGCACGCCGATTCCAGACCCCGCCAAGACCATGAACGCGCCCCACGCTCTCGCGCCCCTCACCATCCGCATGCACGCGGCCGACAACGTGGCCATCGTCGCCAACGACGGCGGGCTGCCGGCGGGCACCGTGCTCGCGTCGGGCCTGACGCTGGTCGACAAGGTGCCGCAGGCGCACAAGGTGGCGCTCGAGGACATCGCCGAGGGCGGTGTGGTGCGGCGCTACAACGTGCCGATCGGCTATGCGCTCAAGCCGATTCCGGCCGGCAGCTGGGTGCACGAGCGCCTGCTGCAGATGCCCGAGGCGCGCGCGCTCGAAGGGCTGCCGATCGCCACCGTGCGGCCGCCCGAGATGCCGCCGCTGGAGGGCCACACCTTCGAGGGCTACCGCAACCTCGATGGTTCAGTGGGCACGCGCAACATCCTCGCCATCACGCAGACGGTGCAGTGCGTGGCCGGCGTGGTCGACTTTGCGGTGCAGCGCATCAAGGCCGAGCTGCTGCCCAAGTACCCGAACGTCGACGACGTGGTGGGCCTGTCGCACAGCTACGGCTGCGGCGTGGCCATCGATGCGCCCGACGCCATCATTCCGATCCGCACCCTGCGCAACATCAGCCTCAACCCCAACTTCGGCGGCGAGGTGATGGTGATCAGCCTGGGCTGCGAGAAGCTGCAGCCCGAGCGCCTGTTGCCGCCGGGGAGCATCCCGCTGGTCGACGAGCGCAGCGTGGCCGACGTCGGCGCCAGCGCCGAGAGCCCGCTCGACGTGGTCTGCCTGCAGGACGATGCGCACGTCGGCTTCATGTCGATGATCGATTCGATCATGACGCAGGCCGAGGAACATCTCGAGCGCCTGAACGCGCGCCGCCGCGAAACCGTGCCCGCCAGCGAACTCGTGGTCGGCGTGCAATGCGGCGGCAGCGACGCTTTCTCGGGCGTGACCGCCAACCCAGCGGTGGGTTTCTGCACCGACTTGCTGGTGCGCGCCGGCGCCACCGTGATGTTCTCGGAAGTGACCGAGGTGCGCGACGGCATCGACCAGCTCACCTCGCGTGCCACCACGCCGGCCGTGGCCGAGGCCATGATCCGCGAGATGGCCTGGTACGACGCCTACCTCGACCGTGGTCGTGTCGACCGCAGCGCGAACACCACGCCTGGCAACAAGAAGGGCGGGCTGTCGAACATCGTCGAGAAGGCCATGGGCTCGATCGTCAAGAGCGGCAGCGCGCCGATCTCCGGCGTGGTCTCACCCGGCGAGAAGGCCCGGCAGAAGGGGCTGCTCTACGCCGCCACGCCCGCCAGCGACTTCATCTGCGGCACGCTGCAGCTGGCCGCGGGCATGAACCTGCATGTGTTCACCACCGGCCGCGGCACGCCTTACGGCCTGGCCGAGGTGCCGGTCATCAAGGTGGCCACGCGCAGCGACCTCGCCCGGCGCTGGCACGACCTGATGGACATCAACGCCGGCCGCATCGCCGATGGCGAGGCCAGCATCGAGGACGTGGGCTGGGAGATGTTCCGGCTCATGCTCGACGTGGCCAGCGGCCGCAAGAAGACCTGGGCCGAGCACTGGAAGCTGCACAACGCGCTGGTGCTGTTCAACCCCGCCCCCGTGACCTGAACCAAGGAGAACATCGATGGAAGACCTTCAAGGCAAGACAGCACTCGTGACCGGTGCCAGCACGGGCATCGGCGCCGCCGTGGCGATCGCCTTCGGCGCGCGCGGCATGCGCGTGGCAGTGCACTACAACCAGTCGGCCGGGCCGGCGCAGGCGGTGGTCGACACCATCCTCAAGGCCGGCGGCGACGCCTTCGCGCTGCAGGGCGACGTGCGCAAGGCCGCCGACATCGTGCGCGTGGTGCGCGAGACGACAGCACGCCTGGGCAGCATCGACGTGCTGGTCAACAACGCGGGCAGCCTGGTCAAGCGGGTGCCAATCGCCGAGTTCGACGACGCGCTGTTCGACGAGGTGATGCACATCAACGCACGGTCGATGCTCGCCTTCTGTCGCGAGGTGGTGCCGTTGATGCGCACCCGCGGCCAGGGCGGCAGCATCATCAACGTGTCGTCGGTCGCTGCGCGCAATGGCGGCGGGCCGGGCGCCTACCTGTACGCGGGCTCGAAGGGCTTCGTCAGCACCGCGACGCACGGCCTGGCCAAGGAACTCGCGCCCGACGACATCCGCGTGAACGCCGTGGCACCGGGCGTGATCCAGACGCCTTTCCAGGACCGCTTTTCGACCCCCGCCATCCTCGAGACCTTCAAGGCCGGCATCCCGATGGGCCGCATCGGCGACCCGGAGGACTGCACCGGTGCCTTCCTCTATCTCGCGTCGAAGCAGCTGTCCGGCTACGTCACCGGACAGGTCCTAGAAGTGAATGGCGGGCAGTACATGCCCTGAACGTTTTCGACCCGCTGCCGTACATCGACATACAACAACACGGCATCCCACGCCGGCGCTCCGCGTCGGCGACACCTTGAAGAACCCTGAAGGAGACACACCATGCAACGCCGCACCCTCATCCAAGCCGCCGCCGCTTCCCTGGCCGCAGGCGCCCTGCCCGCTTTCGCACAAGGCGCCTGGCCCACCGGCAAGGCCATCACCTACCTGGTGCCCTTCCCTGCCGGTGGCACGACCGACACCATGGGTCGCCTCATCAGCCAGAAGCTGGGCGCGGTGCTGGGCACCAGCGTGGTCATCGACAACCGCGGCGGTGCCGGTGGCAGCGTCGGCTCGGAGATCGCGTCGCGCGCGGCACCGGACGGCTACACGATGCTGGGCGGCACCATCAGCTCGCACGCCATCAACGTGAGCCTGTACCCGAAGATCGGCTACGACCCCATCAAGTCCTTCGCACCGGTCACGCTCATCGGCACCAACCCCGTCGTGCTGGTGGTGAACGCCGCGAGCCCCTACAAGACGCTCAAGGACGTGCTCGAGGCGAGCAAGGCCAAGGCGGGCGGGCTCTCGTCGGCCTCGGCCGGCACGGGCACGTCGCAACACCTGTCGCTCGAACTGCTGGCGTTCAAGTCGGGCGTGAAGTTCACGCACGTGCCCTACAAGGGCAGCGGCCCGGCGATCCAGGACGTGATCGGCGGCCAAGTCGACATGATGTTCGACACCACCGTGGTGGCCGCGCCGCACATCCAGAGCGGCAAGCTGCGCGCCATCGCAGTGACCTCGGCCAAGCGCCTGGCCTCGATGCCCGACGTGCCGACGGTGGCGGAATCCGGCGTCAAGGGCCTGGGCGATTTCGAGGTGGTGTCGTGGCAGGCCATCTTCGTGCCGGCCGGCACGCCCGCACCGATCGTCGAGCGCCTGCACAAGGAGATCCGCACGATCCTCGCGCAGCCCGACATGCAGGAGAAGATGAAGGGCTTCGGCATGGAGCCGGCCGACCTGACGACCGCGCAGATCGCCGCTTTCCAGAAGACCGAGGTCGACAAGTGGGCCCAGGTGATCAAGGCCGCGAACATCAAGGTCGACTGAGCCCCTCGCGGCGGGGAGGTCAGTGCGGCGAGCGCCGCCAGCCGAACCAGGCACAGGCCGCGACGGGGATGCCGAGCGTCACCCACGCCAGGATGTCGCCGGCGCCGCCGTCGCTGAACAGCGCGGAGATCAGGCCCACGGTCGTCAGCAGCCCCATCACCAGCGGCCAACCCCACAGCCGCCAGAAGGCATGGCGCGGCTTCACGAGCGGGCCTCCTTCATCACGGCGACCGGTTGCACGCCACCGATGTCATTCGCATCGTCCGGCTCCGCCTTCGCTTTCGGCACCGCCGCGCTGTTTCCGCGCTTGAGCCACAAGTACAGCCCGCTGCCCAGCACGATGATGGTCGCGATGTCGAGCAGCGCCCACAGGATCTGCATCGGCATGCCGCCGTAGTCGCCGAAGTGCAGCGGCTGCGACACCAGCAGCGCCGTGAGGTACCACGGCAGCGCGGGCGCCGCCGTGACGGCGGTGGTCTTGGCGTCGACCAGCACCGGCTGCAGCAGCTTCGACGTGAACGGCTCGTTGCCCTTGAGGAACACCGTCGTGTGGTGCGGGCTGGAGAAGGCCGTGCCGGGGAAGGCGATGAACGACAGCTTGCTGTTGGGCACCTGGGCATAGGCCGCGTCGAGCGACTTCTGCACCGAGCCGCGCTCGGCCACCGGCGTGATCGGCTGACCCTGGTAAGGCGCCAGCAGTGCGCTGAGCTGGTCGTGCTGCCAGTACTTGATCACCAAGTCGGCCCAGGTGTTGATCATCCCGGTGCCGCCCACCACGAAGGCCCACACCAGCGTCACGATGCCCAGCAGGTTGTGCAGGTCGAGCCATTTCAGGCGCGGCCGCTTCTCGCGGCGCACCGTGCCGAAGTCCAGCTTGCGCATGAAGGGCGCGTACAGCACCACGCCCGAGACGATGGCCACCAGCAGCAGCAGGCCCATGAAGCCGAGGAAGAGCTTGCCTGGCAGGCCTGCGAACAGGTCGACGTGCAGCTTGAACATCACGTACATGAAGCCCTCGTCGAACTTGGGCTGCGCCAGCACCTCGGCCGTGCGTGCGTCGACCGCGACCGACTTGAAGTCGTCGGTGGGCGCGGGCGTCGGCGTGAGCGTGACGAACCACAGGCCGTCGTCGTCTTCCGGCTGCGACACGAACTGGACCACGCGGTCGGGATGCTTCGACCTCGCCACCTCGAGCACGCGGTCGAGGCTGGCGCGCGGCGTGTTGGCCGGCATCTTCGGTGCCTCGACCTCGGTGCCCAGCAGGTGCCCGATCTCGTGGTGGAAGATCAGCGGCAGCCCCGTGATGCACAGCAGCAGCATGAACACGGTGCAGACCAGGCTGCTCCACTTGTGGACCCAGGCCCAGGTCTTGATCTTTCGGCTGTTCATCACGGTGGCAGGTGGAGGGACGCGGACGCGGGCAGAACGCCGCGCCACCTCCCCCAAAATGAGAAAGATTCGCATTCTATTGAAGGATGCGAAACCACCGATACGCCGGCCTACGCCGCGTGGGGACACTCGCCCTCAGTCGAGCGCGCGTTCCAGCAGCAAATCGACCTGCCGGCCCAGCGCGCTGCGCGGCGCGACCAGACGTTGCAGCAGGCTGAAGTGGTCCGCGTCCGGCTCGAAGTGCAGCACCGAGGGGTTGCCCATCGCCAACCACACCTCATGCATTCGCCGGCTCTGCTCGCGCATGGCGGGCGTCTCTTCGGCACCGGCGGCCAGCAGCAGCGGCGGGCCGTCGGGCGCGGCGCGGTAGAGCGGCGAGGCCGCGGCCGCGCTCTGCGCGTCGAGCCGAAGGGCCTCGTTGATCGACGTCGGCACCAGCGGCGCCAGGTCATAGAGGCCGCTCAGCGCGATCACACCGGCCACCGTGGCCATGGGCAAACCGCGCGCGGTCCAATCGGTGAGCGCCATTTCCATCGCCAGATGCCCACCGGCCGAATGCCCCATCGCCACCAGGGGAAGCGCGGCGTCGGCCCGCCCGAGCACGGCCGGCACGGCGGTGCGCACGGTCTCGGTCAGGTCGGCGAGCGACACGGTCGGGCACATTGGGTAGTTCACCATCGCCACATGCAGTCCGCGCTGCACCAGACGCGGCGCGATGAAGCGAAAGCCAGCCTTGTCGCGCCACTGCCAGTACCCGGCGTGCAGATAGATCGCCACGCCGCGCGCGGCCGGGCCGGCGTCGAAGAAGTCGAAGGTGCAGCGTTCGGCCGTGCCGTAGCGCAGATCGAGCGCACAGGCGCCGTCGCGTACCGCCTCAGCGCTGCGCCGCTCGAATTCCTGGAAGAGCGCAGCGAACCCAGGCCGCGCCTGCCCGGTCAGGTACTGGAACTCGGCGTCATTCATCGCCCGGCTCGGTGCCAGCGTGCGCCACCACGCGGTCGATGCGACGGCCGTCGAGCGCGCTCACCTCGAACACCCAGCCAGCGCACTCGATGCGCTCGCCGACGACCGGCAACTGGCCCGACACCGACATCAGCAGACCGGCGACGGTGTTGTAGCGGCCTCGCTCCTCCTCGGGCAGCTCGCGGATCGCCAGTCGCGCACGCAGCTCCGACACGGGCATCAAGCCGTCGAGCTCCCAGGCGCCGTCTTCGCGTTGCCGGGCCCAGGCGTCGGTGGTCGTGTTGGGCTGCAATTCGCCGGTGATGGCTTCGAGCATGTCGCGCGGCGTCATCAGGCCCTGCACCACGCCGTACTCGTCGACCACGAACACCAGGCGCCCACCCCGCACGCGGAACTGTTCCAGCAGTTCCATGCCGGTCAGCGTCTCGGGCACGAACAGCGCGGGCTGCGCCACGCTGGCGATCGTGCCCTCGTGCTGCGGCCCCAGCCGCAGCAGGTGCGCCACGCTGATCACGCCCAGCACGTCGTCGAGCGAGTTGCGGCACACCGGGTACCACGAGTGCACCAGATTGAGGGCACCGGCGTCCGCCACCTTCTGCAGGCTCGACGCCACGGTGTCGGTGGCATCGAGCCATTCGATGTCGGCCCGCGGCACCATCAGCGAGCCGAGCCGGCGGTCGTCGAGGTGGAACACGTTGCGCACCATCTGGTGCTCGTGCATCTCGATCACGCCGGCGTCGACGCCCTCCTCCAGGCTCGCGGAAATTTCCTCTTCGGTCACCGTGCGCGCGGCGTTGGAGTCGATGCGCAACAGCTTGAGCGTCATCGCCGTGGCGCCCGACAGCATCAGCACGAAGGGCTTGGCACCGGTCGCCAGGGCGCGCATCGGCCGCGACACGAAGCGCGCTACCGGCTCGGGGTAGAGCTGGCCGATGCGCTTGGGCACCAGTTCGCCGAAGATGATCGTGAAGAAGGTGATGCAGGTGACCACCACCGCGGTGGAAGCGATGCTCGCCGTACCGGCACCCATGCCCGTGCCTTCCATCCACACCGCCAGCGGCGCCGCGAAGGCAGCCTCGCCGACGATGCCGCTGAGCATGCCGATGGAGGTGATGCCGATCTGCACGCTCGAGAGAAACTGCGTCGGGTCCTCCATCAGCTTGAGCGCGGCTTCGGCGCCGGCGTCCCCGGTTTCGGCCAAGGCCGCGAGCCGCGCGCGACGGCTGGTGGAAAGGGCCATTTCGGACATTGCGAACAACGCGTTGAGCGTGGTCAGCAAGGCCAGCAAGAAGACATCCATGAACGGGGGAGAGAATGGGGACATGGCACTTTACTTGATCGGTGACGTGCAGGGCTGCGACGACGCCCTGCAGCGCCTGCTCGACCACATCGACTTCTCCCCGAGCCGCGACACGCTCGTTCTGCTGGGCGACCTCGTCAACCGCGGGCCCGATTCGGCCGGCGTACTGCGGCGCGTGCAGCGCCTCGGCGATGCGGCGCGCAGCCTGCTGGGCAACCACGACCTGCACCTGCTGGGCGTGGCACACGGGGCGCGCAAGTCCGGGCGCAAGGACACGCTCGACGGCATCCTCGACGCGCCCGACCGCGATGCGCTGATCGACTGGCTGCGCCAGCAGTCGATGGCGCTGCACCAGACCGTCGGCGGGCGCGACCTGTTGATGGTGCATGCGGGCGTGCTGCCGCAGTGGAGCATCGGCCAGACGCTGGTGCTGGCGGCCGAGGTCGAGTCGGTGCTGCGCGGCCCGACGCTCGGAGAATTCGTTCGCACCATGTACGGCAACGAGCCGGCGCAATGGACCGATGCGCTCACCGGCCACGCCCGGCTGCGCGCCATCGTCAACGGCCTGACGCGGCTGCGCTTCTGCACCGCCGACGGCGTGATGGATTTCGACACCAAGGACAGCGCCGACGCGCCACCGCCCGGCTTCATGCCGTGGTTCGATGTGCCCGACCGCCGCGCGGCCGCCGCGACCATCGCCTTCGGCCACTGGTCGACGCTGGGCTGGATCGCGCGGCCGGGCCTGATCTCGACCGACACCGGCTGCGTCTGGGGCGGCTGCCTCAGCGCAGCGCGCATCGGCGACACGCTCGATGCCATCGAACACGTCGAGGTGCGCTGCAACCAGGCGCAGAAGCCGGGCTGACCGGCGCACGCGCCACCCATCGCCACGACGGAACACCATGACCCCCATTGCCGACGCCACCCCGCACGCCGCGGACGCCATCGCACCGCTGCGCGACTTCGTAATCGCCTTCGGGCAGCTGCTCGAGACGCACCCCGACGAACCGCGCATCCTGACCGAGGGCGGTGCCCTGCTGCGCACGCTGGTCGCCCGCGACGACTGGCTGCCCGATGCCTTCGCGCAGCCGCACCCCACCTACTACCAGCAGCACCTGCTGCACGCCGACTCGACCGAACGCTTCTCGGTCGTCAGCTTCGTCTGGGGACCGGGCCAGGCCACGCCGGTGCACGACCACACGGTGTGGGGCCTGATCGGCATGCTGCGCGGCGCCGAGGAAAGCCAGGCCTACGTCGAACGTGACGGCCGTGCCGTGCCGCAGGGGGCGCCGGTGCGGCTGGTGCCGGGCGATGTCGAGGCGGTGTCGCCCACCGTCGGCGACGTGCACCGCGTGCGCAATGTCTACGCCGACCGCGTGTCGGTCAGCATCCACGTCTACGGCGCCAACATCGGCGCGGTGCGACGCCACACCTACCCGGCCGAAGGCGGGCGCAAGCCCTTCGTCTCCGGCTATTCGAACACCCTGCTGCCCAACCTCTGGGACCGCTCCGCCGAGCTGCGCAACGCATGACCCTTTCGACCCTCTCCTTCGTCGATGTCCGCCGGCACCTGCTTGCTCGCGACGAGATCGCGCTCGTGGACCTGCGCGAGGAACACCCCTTCGCGCAGGCGCACCCGCTGTGGGCGGCGAACCTGCCGCTCGACCTGATCGAACGCGACGCGGCGCGACGCATCCCGCGGCGCGACACGTTGGTCGTGCTGTACGGCGAGCAGGACGGCATCGATCGCGTGCCGGCCGCCGCCGAGCGCTTCGCAGCGCTGGGCTACACGAACATGCACGCTCTCGAAGGCGGCCTCGACGGCTGGCGCGCAGCCGGCGGCGAGCTGTTCCGCGACGTCAACGTGCCGAGCAAGTCCTTCGGCGAACTGGTCGAGCACGAGCGGCAGACGCCCTCGCTGTCGGCGCAGGAGGTGAAGGCGCTGATCGATACGAAGGCCGACGTGGTGGTGCTCGACGCGCGCCGCTTCGACGAGTACCGCACCATGAGCATCCCGGGCGCCACCAGCGTGCCGGGCGCCGAGCTGGTGCTGCGGACCCGCGCACTCGCGCCCGACCCGAAGACGCAGGTCATCGTCAATTGCGCCGGCCGCACGCGCAGCATCATCGGCACGCAATCGCTGGTGAACGCCGGCCTGCCCAACCCGGTGGCAGCGCTTCGCAACGGCACCATCGGCTGGAAGCTGGCCGGCCAGGTGCTCGACACCGGCGCGTCGCGCCAAGCGCCCGCGGTCAGCGCCGCCCACCGTGCCGAAGCGCAGGCCGGTGCCCGCGCCGTGGCCGAGCGCGCGGGCGTGCGCTGGATCGCGCTCGATGCGCTTGGCACGCTGGCATCGCCCACGCGCACCGTGTACCGCTTCGACGTGCGCGCACCCGAGGAGTACGCCACGGGCCACCTGCCCGGCTTCGCCAGCGCGCCCGGCGGCCAGCTGGTGCAGGAGACCGACCATGCCGTGCCGGTGCGGGGCGCGCGCATCGTGCTGGCCGACGACGACGGCGTGCGCGCGCCGATGACGGCGTCGTGGCTCGCGCAGATGGGGTGGGAGGTCTACGTCGTCGACCCGCTGCCACCTGCCAGCGCGTGGAGCGAGACCGGCGCGCCAGCCGTCGCGCATTCGGTGGGCGCGCAGCGCTATCGCCGCCCCTACGAAGGTACCGATGCATCGGCCGACGCCATGCAGGCCTACCTCGACTGGGAGTTCGGCCTGGTCGAGCAACTGGCGCGCGACGGCACGCACCACTTCAAGGTCGTCTGAAAACGCCAACGGGCCCCGAGGGGCCCGTCGTTCAATCCAGCGTCGTGCGGATCAGCTCGGCTCGCTGCTCTTGAACAGCGCTGCGACCTTGCGCTTGGGCTTGATGTTGGCGGAGATGCCACGCGCCGGCGCGCCCTTGGCGCTTTCCCATGTGGGTGCCGCTTCGCGTTCGGGCGTCTCGTAGGGCTGCTCGAAGAACGGGTCGCGCGGTGCGGACGGTGCACGGTGCGGGCGTCCGCCGCCGCGCGCCGTGCGCGGCTCGGGGCGCTGCTCGCGCGGCGCTTCCAGCGTGTCGAACACGTCGCGCTCGTCGCCGGCCTCGCCCTCTTCGCGCCAGTGGCGGCGACCGTCGTTGATGCGACCGCGCGGGCGGTCTTCCTCGAACTCCATGGCTTCGAGCTCGATCGGCTTCTTGATCAGCTTCTCGATGTCGGCGACCAAACGGGCGTCGTTGCCGCCGCTCGCAAAGCTCACCGCCAGGCCCGACGCGCCGGCACGGCCTGTGCGGCCGATGCGGTGCACGTAGTCTTCGGCGTTGAACGGAATGTCGAAGTTGAAGACCGCCGGCACGTCCTTGATGTCGAGGCCGCGCGCCGCGACGTCGGTGCACACCAGCAGGTCGACTTCGCCCTTCTTGAAAGCATCGAGCGCCTTCAGGCGCTCGTCCTGGCTCTTGTCGCCGTGCAGGGCGGTGGTGCGCAGCCCTTCGCGCTCGAGCGAACGGGCCAGCCGTGCGCAGCCCAGCTTGCTGTTGACGAAGACGAAGGCCTGGGTGATGCCACGCTGCTGGATGATCTGCTTGAGCGCGCGGCGCTTGTCGTCGTCGCTCACGCTGAAGAAGCGCTGCTCGACGGTCGACGCGGTCTCGTTCGGGCGCGCCACCTCGATGGTGACCGGGTCCTGCAGATAGCTCGCCGACAGGCGCTTGATTTCCGGCGAGAAGGTGGCTGAGAACAAGAGCGTGGTGCGCTGCTTGGGCAGGTGGCTCAGGATGCGCTGCAGGTCGGGCAGGAAGCCGATGTCCAGCATGCGGTCGGCCTCGTCGAGCACCACGTACTCGACTTGGTTGAGCACAGCGTTCTTGGCCTCGATGTGGTCGAGCAGGCGGCCGGGCGTGGCGACCAGCACCTCGACGCCCTTTTTCAATTCCAGCGTCTGGGGCTTCATGTCCATGCCGCCGAACACCACCGCACAACGCAGGTTGGTGTACTTGGCATACAGCTTGACCTGCTGGGCGACCTGGTCGGCCAGCTCGCGCGTGGGCAGCAGCACCAGCGCACGCACCGGGTGGCGCGCCGGGGAGGTCGAGCTGTTCTCGTGCTTGAGCATCCGCTGCAGCAGGGGCAGCGAGAAAGCGGCCGTCTTACCGGTACCGGTCTGTGCGGCGCCCATGACGTCCTGCCCGGACAACACGACCGGAATGGCCTGCTCCTGGATCGGTGTCATGGTTTCGTAGCCCATTTCGGCCACGGCGCGCGCCAGCGGTTCTGCCAGCGAAAGATTGGAAAAGGAGCTTGTCATGAAGCCCGCTATTGTCGCACCGCGGCAAAAAACGGCAATGACAGTGCGGTGACTCGCCGATTCGCTTTCGAATCAGGAGCACCCTGCCCCTTCGCGATCAGGCTACAGCTGCTTGGCGGCGAAGGTGTCGCAGGACTGCATGGTGCCGGTCTTGTAGCCGGTGCCGAACCAGCGCTGGCGCTGCGCGCTGGTGCCGTGGGTGAAGCTGTCGGGCACCACCGCCCGGCCGGCCGAGCGCTGAAGCGCATCGTCACCGATCTTCTGCGCGGCGTTCATGGCCGCCTCGATGTCGCCCGGGTCCAGCCACTGCTTGGACTGCTGGGAATGGTGCGCCCACACGCCGGCAAAGCAGTCGGCCTGCAATTCGACCCGCACGCTCATCGCGTTGTTCTGGGCCTGGCTCAGCCGCCCGCGCATGCCGTCGACCTTCGCCGTGATGCCGAGCTCGTCCTGAACATGGTGGCCGACCTCGTGCGCGATCACGTAGGCCTGGGCAAATTCGCCCGGCGCCCCGAGATCGCGCTTGAGCGTGTCGAAGAAGCCGAGGTCGATGTAGACCTTCTTGTCGCCGGGGCAGTAGAACGGCCCCATGGCCGACTGGCCGGTGCCGCAGGCTGTCGGCGTGGCACCGCGGAACAGCACGAGGCGCGGCGGCTGGTAGGTGCCGCCGTTCTGCTGGAAGGCCTGCGTCCAGACGACTTCGGTGTTCTTGAGCACGGTGGAGACAAAGGCCGCCTCACGGTCTTCAGGCGGCGGCTTCTGTGCCGGCCCCTGCTGCTGCACCTGCGGAGCGGGTTCGCCACCGCTGAGCAGGCCCAGCACCGTGAGCGGGTTGATGCCGAAGATCCATCCCGCGATGAGCGCCACGGCCACGGTGCCGATGCCGACACTGCGCCCGCCGATTGGGAAACCGCCACCACCGCCGCCACTGCGGCGATCTTCGACGTTGTCCGACTGTTCGTTGCCTTCCCACCGCATGACGCTCTCCTTGACAGCCGCCTGCGTGGCGGACTTCGCGCGATCCTACGCGCTCAGCGCGCGGCGGAGAGCCCGACCGTGATCAAACCGTGACTGGAGGCATCGACCGCGCGCGTGCTCGAGGACGCCACCGCCGTCGGCCGGGTCTGGCTCCGCTCTGCAGCCTCCCGCACCTCGGCGCGCATCACCTGCGAGCGGGTGACCATCACCATGGCGACCATCTGTACCAGCATGATCGACAGCAACGCCGCGGCCAGCAGCCAGCGGTAGGGCGTCATGGGGCGCTCAGGGCGCAGCGGTTCTTGGGAATTCATCTTCGGCTCCTCGACTCCGTACAGCGTGTACGTCCAGTTACCGATGGTGCCGTGCGCCCCGGCGGGTGGACCATACCGGAGGGCGCGACGCGGTGTAGGACCACAGCCGGGTCGCGACTCGGACGCCGCCGGGCATCCGGGGGCCGTTGGATCAGGCCTTCGGCAGCGTCACGCCGCTCTGGCCCTGGTACTTGCCGCCGCGGTCCTTGTAGCTGACCTCGCAGACCTCGTCGCTCTCGAAGAACAGCACCTGCGCACAGCCCTCCCCCGCGTAGATCTTGGCCGGCAGCGGCGTCGTGTTGCTGAATTCCAGCGTCACATAGCCTTCCCATTCGGGCTCGAAGGGCGTGACGTTGACGATGATGCCGCAGCGGGCGTACGTGCTCTTGCCCAGGCAGATGGTCAGCACGTTGCGCGGGATGCGGAAGTACTCGACCGTGCGCGCCAGCGCGAAGCTGTTGGGCGGGATGATGCAGTAGTCGCCCTGCATGTCGACAAAACTCTTTTCGTCGAAGTTCTTCGGGTCGACCACGGTGCTGTGGATATTCGTGAAGACCTTGAATTCGGGCGCGCAGCGGATGTCGTAGCCGTAGCTCGAGGTGCCGTAGCTGATGATCTTGTGGCCCTCGCGCTCGCGGATCTGGCCGGGCTCGAAGGGCTCGATCATGCCGGTCTGCTCGGCCATGCGCCGGATCCACTTGTCGCTCTTGATGGTCATGTCAGGGTCCTTCCTCGGGGCCGCCATTCTAGGCAGGCCCAGCGGCCAGGCGAATCAGCCCAGGAGCGCCTGCGAGACCACCGTCCGCTCGATCAGCCGGTCGTCGCCCAGCACGATCATCGCGAACAGCAGTTCTTCCAGGTTGGCCGCCAGCCCGGTCTTGCGCGCCAGCATCGGTGTGGCCTTGGGGTCGATCACGATGAAGTCGGCTTCGCAGCCCGGCTGCAGGTTGCCGATCACGCCCGCCAGTCCCAGCGCCTCGGCCGCCCCGCCGGTGTGGCGCCACCACAGTTCCGACGGCGCGATGCTGATGCCCGGCTTGGTCTGCCCTTCGCGGCCGACGTAGTAGGCGGCCATCATGGTCGCGAAGGGGCTGAAGCTGGTGCCGCCGCCCACGTCGCTGGCCAGGCCGTAGCGGTAGCCGATGCGGTCGGCGCCCTCGAAGTCGAAGAAGCCGCTGCCCAGGAACAGGTTGCTGGTCGGGCTGACGGCCGTGGCCGTCTTCGTCGCACGCATCAGGCGGCGGTCCTCGTCGTCGAAGTGAATGCAGTGCGCATACACGGCACGCTCGCGCATCAGGCCGAAGCCGTTGTAGACCTCCAGGTACGAACGCGCATGCGGGAACAGCTCGCGCGCCCATTTCACCTCGTCCTTGTTCTCGGCGACATGCGAGTGGATCCAGGTGTCCGGGTACTTCGCCGCCAGCTCCCCGGCACCGCGCAGTTGGGCGTCGGTGCTGGTCGGCGCGAAGCGCGGCGTGATGGCGTAGCCCAGACGGTCGACGCCGTGCCATTGCTGGATCAACGACTCGGTATCGGCCAGGCTCTGCGCCGTCTCGTCGCGCACGCCGTCGGGCGAATGGCGGTCCTGCAGCACCTTGCCGGTGATCATGCGCAGGCCGCGGCGTTGCGCGGAGGCGAAGAAGGCCTGCACCGATGCGACGTGCGAGGTCGCGAAGGTCAGCGACGTGGTCACGCCGTTGCGCAGCAGCTCGTCGAAGAAGACCTCGGCCACCGCTTCGGAATGCGCGGCCTCGGCGAAGCGACTTTCGGCTGGGAAGGTGTAGTTTTCCAGCCAGGGCAGCAGGCCGTCGGCGGGCGCGCCAATGATGTCGGTCTGCGGGAAGTGGATGTGCATGTCGACGAAGCCCGGCGCCAGGATGCGGCCCGGCCAGTGCGTGACGGACGCATCGGGATGCTTCGGCGCCACGGCGGCGTGCGGGCCTGCATCGACCACGCGCTGGCGGCCGGTGGCATCGGGCGCGACGACCAGCAGGCCGTCTTCGTCGAACAGGGGACGACCCGCGTCGTCGAAGCGCAGGAGGGAGGCGCGGTAGGCTCTTTTCATCGTGCCCGGAGCCTAGCGCAAGCCGTGCCAGCGCGAATCGGCGCCGCCGTATAGCGGCTATCGTGCGACGCGCCCCTGCACGCCCTCGGCCAGCCAGTTCATCTTCAGGATCTGCTCGTCGCCGAGCGCCGAGCCCTTGGCGATCACGACACGGCCTTCGTTGTCGCGCACGTCGGCCGCCACGGCGGCGAAGGGCCGCAGCTTGCCAGCCGCGATGTCCTGCTGGCGCGCCAGCACCTCGTCCTGCACCGCCTTGGGCACCTTCGGGCCGAAGTCGCCGACGCGGATCATTCCTTCCTTCACGCCGCCCCAGACGTTGCCGGGTTTCCAGCTGCCGTCGAGCACGGCGCGGGCGCGCTGCGTGTAGTAGCCGCCCCACTGGTGCGTGACCGCGACGATCTGCGCATCGGGCGCGACCTTGCGCATGTCCGAGTGGTAGGCCACCGCCATCTTGCCGCGCTCCTGCGCGGCGCCCATGACGGCGGTCGAGCCGGTGTGGAAGGCGATCACGTCCGCGTCCTGATTGAACAGCGTCATGGCCGCGTCGCGCTCCTTCGGCGGGTCGAACCAGGCGTCGAGCCACACCACCTTGACTTGCGCCTTCGGGTCGACCGAGCGCATGCCCAGTGTGAAAGCGTTGATGCCTTGCAGCACCTCGGGGATCGGGAAGCCCGCGACATAGCCGGCCACGTGCGTCTTCGTCATGCGGCCCGCGGCCACGCCGGCGAGGTAACGGCCTTCGTAGTAGCGCGCATTCGCGGTGGCCACGTTGGGCGCGGTCTTGTAGCCGGTGACCGATTCGAACTTCACACCGGGGAAGTCCTTCGCGACCTTCAGCGTCGGTTCCATGTAGCCGAAGCTGGGCGTGAAAATGAGCTGGTTGCCCTGCTGAGCCAGGTCGCGGATCACGCGCTCGGCATCGGCGCCCTCGGGCACGTTCTCGACGAAGGTGGTCTTCACCTTGGCGCCCAGCGCTGCCTCGACGGCCTTTCGGCCCTCGTCGTGCTGGTGCACCCAGCCCGCATCGGCCAGCGGCGCGACGTAGACGAAGCCGATCTTCAGAGGCGGTGCAGCCGGCGCGGTTTGTGAAAAGGCGGGAGACGAAAAGCAACAGGCAGCCGCGAGCGCGGCCACGAGGTTTTTGTACATGGTGTTCCTCGACATGGCCCCGGTGAAACAAAAACGCGCTGCAGCCGGGACGCCTGCAACGCGGGGCGCATTTTAAGGGCTCGCGCCGCCCTCGCCTTCTCTGGCCCGCTCGCCCTTGGCTCGACGCAGGTTCTCCTTGAACCGCTCCGGCACGCGCTCGTCGAAGCCCAACGCCACGCGGCGCACCTCGGGCGTGTCGGTCGGCGCATGGCCCACGCCGAGCGCGCTGGCGCGCGGCGCCTCGACCGCCACCACCGTACCCTCGACCCGGCCGATGCCCGTGATCTCGCACGCCACCACGTCGCCCGCGTCGACCGAGCGCGAGTGGCAGGGCGTGCCCATCAGGATCACGTCGCCGGACGTCAGCGTGATATGCCGCGCGATGTCGGCGATCACGTAGTGCGGCCCCCAGATCGTCTCGTCGCCGATGTTCGCCTCCTGCACCACGAGCCCGTTGACCGTGGTGCGCAAGGTCTGCGCGAACAGGTCGACGCCGCGCACGATGCCGGGGCCGATGGGCAACAGCGTGTCCGCGCCCTTCACGCGCAACATCGAGCCCTGATCGGTGTCGCGGAAGTCCTGCAGGCCCATGTCGAGCGCGGGGCAGAAGCCTTCGATGAAGTCCCAGGCCTCGTCGGGCGTCACGTTGCGGCAGGTCTTGCCGATGACCACCGCGTACTCGCCCTCGTAGTTGAGGTACTTCACGTCGGCCGGCTTCAGGATCTGCCCCCCATGGCCGTTGAGCGCCGTCGGCGGCTTGGTGAAGTAGGTCGGCGTCTCGCTCGGCTTGGGCTTGTTGCGCGTCTCGTGGCTGCGCGAGCTGTACGAGATATGCACCGCGATGATCTTGCTGGGCGACACCGGCGGCAGGTAGACCTGCCCTTCCGCGTCGAGCAATCGACCGTCATCGAGCCGCAGTTGGCCGGCATCGGCGCCCTCCTCCACCACCGTGCCCCAGAAGGCGCTGCCGCCCACCAGCACGCGGCGGCGCTCGACGCGCGGGCCACGCATCACGGCAGGCAGTTCCTTGAACGGAAATTCGAAGTTCATGGTGTCCCCTGAAACCAGATGTGGATGTTGCCGGTGCCCCGGGCGTTCTCGTAGGCCGACAGCGTCTCGCCTTCGGTGCGGCACTGCGCGCCGCCCATCGCGCCGAGCATCTGCAGGTAGTGCGCGCCGAAGGCTTCCCACGGCAGGCGGCGGTATTCGGCGTCCCAGCGTTCGAGGATCTGGTCGTGCCGCCCCTGGCGCAGCAGTTCGATCGCACCCTTGTCGCTCGCGATGTTCTCGGGCCGCGACACGTTGCTCTCGTGAAAGATGCGCGGATGGTTCGGCTTCCAGTCGATGCCGTTGAACTTGTGGCTCAGCGCGCCCGACGCAATGAGCAGCACTCGCAGGTCGCTGCGCGCGATGGCCTCTCCGATCGCCTCGCCGGAGGTCAGGAAGTGCGGCCACTCGCAGTTCTGGCATGAGCTGACCGTGACCACCGGCATCGCCGGCTCCTCGAAGCGCAGGTGCTTCACGAGGTTGATCGTCGGGTACTGCCGCCCGAGGTCAGGGTGCGCGATGGCGCGGTTGTAGCCACCGCGTTCGCGCGACACCTCCTCGATGGATCGCGCCAGTTGAGGATGGCCGCGGTAGTCGTAGGGGACGCCGTGCAGGTACCACGGCATCTCGTCGGAGGTGTACATGCCGCTGTACTGCCGGCCGGCATCGACCAGGTGATAGCCGGTGGTGAACCAGTGCGTGTCGAAGAGCACGACGACATCGGGCTTCGCCTGCGCAATCTTCGCGCGCAGCCGGCTGTAGCCGGCGATCAGGTCCGAGTCCTCGCCCGCGCCCTGCAGGCGGCGGAATTCCTCGCACTGCATGAGCCCGGGGTGGTGCGACACCATCGCGGCGCCGACGATCTGTCCCATGTTTTGTCTCCTTGTGTTCGCGCGATCAGCGATGGCTGAAACTGGCTTTGAACGGCTTCTTCGGCACCACGACGTCCTTGACGTCGCAGAAGAACTCGAAGCTCCAGTCGCCGCCCTCGCGCCCGATGCCGCTGCGCTTGATGCCACCGAAGGGCGCGGCCAGGTCGCGAATGCCGAAGCTGTTGACCCAGATGAAGCCGGTGCGCACACGTTGCGCCACCGCCGTGGCGTGCGTCGTCTCGCCGTAGCAGACGCCGCCCAGGCCGTAGTCGGTGCCGTTGGCCATGGCGATGGCCTCGTTGTCATTGGCGAAGGTCTGCAGGGTGAGCACCGGGCCGAAGACTTCGTTCTGCACGATCTCGTCGCCCTGCTTCAGGCCGGTGAGCATGGTCGGCTGGTAGTACTGCGCGCCGAAGGCATGCTTCGCGCCGCCCCACAGCAGCTTCGCGCCACCGGCCACGGCGCGGTCGACAAAGCCGGCCACGCGCTCGACCTGGCGCGGATGGATGATCGGCCCGACCTCGGTCGCCGCGTCGCGCGGGTCGCCGACGTTCAGCTTCTCAACGTATGAGCGCATCGCGGCGACGAAGGCATCGGCCACCTTTGCATGCACCAGGAAGCGCGTGCCCGCCAGGCACACCTGGCCGGCGTTGCGGTACATCAGCGCGCCCGTCGCGGCGGCTGCGTCGAGGTCGGCGTCTTCCAGCACGATGAACGGGCTCTTGCCGCCGAGTTCCAGGCTGCACGGCACGAGGTTCGCGCCCGCCGCCTGCGCGATGGCCTTGGCCGTCGGCACCGAGCCGGTGAAGGACACGCGCGCGATGCGTGCATCGGCCACCAGCGCCGCACCGGTGCGCGCGCCCGTGCCCTGCACCACGTTGAACACGCCCGGCGGCAGGCCGGCCGCGTGCGCCGCATCGGCCAGCAGCGAACAGGTCAGCGGCGCCCATTCCGGTGGCTTCAGGATGCAGGTGTTGCCGGCCGCCAGCGCGGGACCGAGCTTCCAGGTCGACAGCATCAGCGGCGCGTTCCACGGCGTGATGATCACCACCACGCCGGCCGGGTCGTGCCGCACGATGTGGTGCGCCTGCTCGGTGTCGATGGGCCTGTCTTGCAGCGTCAGCGCGTGCTGCGCGAACCACGCGATGTTGAGCATCGCGCGCGGCACCACGCCATGTCGCATGCGCGAGAGCAGCACGCCGGCGTCGTTGCTCTCCAGCGCGCAGAAGTCGTCGGCGCGCTTGCCGATCTCTTGCGCGAAGCGGTCGAGCAGCGGTTGGCGCTCGGCCGCGGTCATCGCGCTCCAGGCCGGGAAGGCCTTGTGGGCGGCGACGATGGCCGCTTCCACATGCTCGGCCGTGCCTTCGGCGATGCGGCCGAGCACGCGCTGGTCGATCGGGCTGTGCAGCTCGAAATGCTGGTCCGACGGCACGCGGCGGCCGTCGATGTAATGGTCGGGGGACACGGCGATGCCGACCACGTCGAGGGTTGTCATGGGTTGGGCCTTCCAGGAGATCAGACGAAGCGAACGGAGATGGAACCGAGCGGCCCGTAGTCCGCATGGAAGACATCGCCCGCCGCGCATGGCACGGGCCGTGTGAACGAGCCACCGAGCACGATCTCGCCGGCAGCCAGCCCCTGGTCGAAGGCCGCGAGCTTGTTGGCCAGCCAGGCCACGCCGTTGCCCGGGTGGTTGAGCACCGCGGCACCCAGGCCCGACTCCTCGATCACGCCGTTCTTGAACAGCAGCGCGCCGGCCCAGCGCCAGTCGACCGCATCGGGCTTCATCGGCCGGCCGCCCATCACGATGGCTGCGTTGGCCGCGTTGTCGGCGATGGTGTCGAGCACCTTGCGCGGCGCCTTGGTCTCGCGGTCGAACTGCTCGATGCGCGCGTCGATCAGTTCCAGCGCGGGCACCACGTAGTCGGTCGCGTTGAGCACGTCGAACAGCGTCACGTTCGGGCCCTTCAGCGGCTTGGCGAGGATGAAGGCGAACTCGGTCTCGAAGCGGGGCAGGATGAATCGACTCGCTTCCACCTCGGCGCCGTCGCGCAGCAGCATGTCGTCGAGCAGGGTGCCGTAGTCGGGCTCGGTGATCTGCGACGCGAGCTGCATCGCGCGCGAGGTCAGGCCGATCTTGTGGCCGATGACGCGGCGGCCTTCGGCAAGGCAGAGCTTCATCCATTCGGCCTGGATGGCGTAGCTGTCCTCGATGGTCATCGCGGGATGGCGCAGCGAGAAGTGGCCGAGTGGCACGCGGGTGCGCTGCGCTTCGTGCAGTTCGCGCGCCAGCGCGGCGTGGGTCGACGCGTCGAGCATGGGGTGTCTCCTGTTGTTGTGGGCCCGCTCACCGGGCCGGGCGCCAGTGTCGAGTGCGGCAACGCCAGCAACAAGCAATGCTTTTGGAAGGATTGCCAATCAGCGCTTGATAATCGCGCCATGTCCCTCTCCCGCGTCAGCCTGCGCCAGCTCGAAGCCTTCGCCCGCGTGGCCGAGTTGCACAGCTTCAGCGCCGCGGCCGAGCGTCTGGGCCTCACGGCGCAGGCCGTGAGCCAGCTGGTGGCCGAGCTGGAGTCCATCCTCGGATTTCGCGTGTTCGACCGCACCACCCGGCGCGTCGCGCTGTCGGCGGCCGGCCGCGACTTCCTGCCTTCGGCCGAGACGGTGCTGCGCCACCTCGACGCCGCCGAGCGCGCCGCCGACGACGTGCGCCACCGCGCGGCCGGGGTGGTGCGGATCGGCGCGCCGCTCGCGCTGGCGAGCACCGCCCTGCCCGCCGCGATTCGCGACTACGCGGCCGAGCGGCCCAAGGTGGTGATCCGCATCCGCGACCTGCCAGTGGACCAGCTGGTCGACAGCGTGGCCGCCGGTGACGTCGACCTCGCGGTCGGCCCCGACCGACCGGTGGGCGCTGGCGTGCAGAGCCGCCCGCTCTTCGACAGCCCGTGGGTGCTCTGGTGCCCGCCCGACCACCTCTTGGCCAAGCGCAAGCGCGTGCGCTGGAAGGACCTGCGCGACCAGCCGCTCGTGGCCGCCGGCCATGACCACGAACGCAGCGTCGCGCAGATGCGGCTCACCGTGCCCGAAGGCTCACGCGTCGGACCGGTCGACGTGGTCGACAACCTCACGACCGCGATGGGCATCGCGGCGCAAGGGCTCGCCGCAACGCTCGCACCGGCCTACGTGCAAGTGCTGGCGCGCCATTTCGGGCTGGTGATGCGGCGCGTGGTCGAGCCCGAGGCGATCCGCTCCGTCTGCCTGTACCAGGCGCAGGGGCGGCACCTGTCGCCGGCGGCAGAAGGCTTCGGCGAGCATCTGGCGACATGGCTGCCGCGCTGGCACGCCGAGGTGGCTGCAAGCAGCACACCGCGCTGAAGCATTCAGTTGCGGGCCCAACGCGAGAAGCTGGCAACCTCCGTGGCAGCTGAAAGGAAATCACTCATGCACTTAGCACCCGCACGCACCCACGCACGATGGCTGCTGCTCGCCGCCTGCGCCCTCGTCGGCAGCGCCAGCGCACAGGAAGGCAACAACTGCGAAGCCATCCGCGCGCAGATCGAATCGAAGATCGCCGCCTCAGGGGTCCTCGGCTTCAGCGTCTCGGTGGTCGACGCCAATGCGAGCGCCACCGGCCAGGTGGTCGGCAGCTGCGCGCTGGGCACCCGCAAGATCGTCTACGTACGACCGAGCTCGGCCGGCACCGACAACGCATCGACGCCCGCGCCGCCCCGCGGGTCTGCCGTGATCACGGAATGCAAGGACGGCGGCGCCCCCATCGGCGGCAACTGCAAGCCTTGAGATGCAAGCCCTGAGATTCGCGAGGCGCTGCTAGGCTCGCGGACATTGCCCTTGGGAAGCCGCCTTGCTCATCTGCCAACTCTCCGACCTGCACATCCGCCCCGCGGGCCAGCGCTACAAGGGCGTGGCCGATTCGAATCGCATGCTGGGCGATGCCATCCGCCACATCCATACGCTAGACGTGCGTCCCGACCTGGTGGTGCTGACCGGCGACATCGTCGACCACGGCCACCCCGACGAATACGCCCATGCCCGCGCACTGCTGGCCGACTTGACGATTCCGTACCTCGTCATGCCCGGCAACCACGACGATCGCGACCACCTGCGTGCAGCCTTCGCCGACCACGCCTACCTGCCCGCGACCGGCCCGCTGCACTACTGCATCGACACGCATCCCGTGAGACTCATCGCCCTCGATGCGGCGGGGCTCGACTGGCTGCGGACCACGCTGGCGCAGGACACGGCCAGGCCCACCGTCGTCATGCTGCACCACCCGCCCTTCGTCTCCGGCATTCCGTACATGGATGCGTACCGCTTGCGCGACGCGGCGTCGTTGGCCGAGGTCATCGGTGCTTTCCGGAACATCGAGGCCGTGCTGTGCGGCCACGTGCACCGGTCGATGTTCCGACGCTGGGCCGGCACCGTGGTCTGCGCCTGCCCCAGCACCACAACCGAGATCGCGCTGCGCCTCGCGCCCGATGCGAAGCCCGCGTCCTTCATGGGCCCGCCAGCTTGCATGCTGCACCGCTGGGACCCGGCCGACGGCCTGGTGAGCCACACCAGCTACATCGGCGACTTCGAAGGCCCCTACGACTTCTACTGAGCGCGCAGCCCGCCCTCAGCCCTCGGCCTCGCCCTTCTTCACCAGGAACTCCACCATCTTGGCCGCCGCCGGCTGCAGGTTGTCGGCTTCGCGGTAGCAGATGGCGAAGCGCCGCCGCGCCCAGGTCTCGTTGAGCGGAATCACCTTGACCGAGCCGGGCGCCACATAGGCCAGGCTGACCTGCCGCGGGATCACGCTGATGCCGAGGTTGGCCGACACCACGCGCCGCGCCGCGTCGAAGTTGGACACCACCACGCGGTAGCTCAGCGTGCGGCCGGCCCGCGCGGCCGCGCGATGCAGCATCGTGTGCACTGCCGTGGCCGGCGGCAGGCCGACGTGCTCGTAGTCGAGCGTCTGCTCGAAGCGCAGCGTGCGCTTGCGCGCCAGCGGATGGTCGGCGTGCACCGCCACGGCCAGCTCGTCGCGCCGGTAGGGCCGGTGCTGCATGCCCTCGAAGCCGATGCTGTCCCAGCACACGCCGAGCGAGGCACTGCCCTCGCGCACCATGCGCACCAGGTCGCGCGAGAAGCGCTCTTCGATGTCGACCTTGATGTCGCGGTGCGCCGGGTCGCGCATGAAGGCGGCCACGTCGTCGAGCAGCGATTCGGCGATGGCCGACGCGCTCGCCACCAGCCGCACCTGCCCGCGGATGCCGCCGGCGAACGCGGCCACGTCGGACTCGATGCGCGCCATGGTGAAGAGCAGCGTGCGTGCGTGCTCCAGCAGCGCGACGCCGGCCGGGGTGGGCACCACGCCACGCCGCCCGCGCACCAGCAGCGGCGCGCCCAGCTGGTGCTCGAGCTGCGCGATGCGCTTGCTGATGGCCGAAGGCTCGATGTGCTCCTGCGCCGCGGCCTGCTTGATGTTGCCGTGATCGCACACGGCCACCAGCAGCCGCAGGGTCTTCAGGTCGAGGTCGCGCATGACATGGGGTCCGATTCAGGGATTCCGATCTGGAACTTTTCATGTTCCGATTTACCACTGGCCTCTGCAATGGGGAATTCCTATAGTTCATCGCAGATCAGGAGACAAAACGATGAACGGATTGCCCAACCGCGCCACGGTGCGCGAAGTCGGCCTGCGCGACGGCCTGCAAAGCATCGCCACGGTGCTGCCCACCGCGCGCAAGCTCGAATGGCTGCGCGACGCGGTCGCGGCCGGCCAGCGCGAGATCGAGGTCGGCTCCTTCGTGCCGCCGCGCCTGCTGCCGCAGATGGCCGACACCGCCGAGGTGCTGGCCTATGCCAAGACGCTGCCCGGCCTCGTCGCCTCGGTGCTGGTGCCCAATCTGCAGGGCGCCGAACGTGCGCTCGAAGGCGACGCCGACCTGATGATCCTGCCCCTGTCGGCCAGCCATGCGCACAGCCTGGCCAACCTGCGCAAGACACCCGATGAAGTCGTGGCGGAACTCGGCCGCATCCGTGCGGCGCGCGATGCGTCGGGCCGCAAGACGCTGATCGAAGGCGGCGTGGGCACGGCCTTCGGCTGCACGCTGCAGGGCGCCGTCGAACCCGCCGAGGTGCTGCGGCTGATGCAGGCGCTGCTCGACGCCGGGGCCGACCGCGTGAGCCTGGCCGACACCGTGGGCTACGCCGACCCGCTCTCGGTCAGCCGCCTGTTCGAGCAGGCATTGAAGATCGCCGGCGACCGCTTCTGCTGCGGCCATTTCCACGACACCCGCGGCCTGGCGCTGGCCAACGTGCTGGCCGCCGCGCAACTGGGCGTGACGCGCTTCGACGCCTCGCTCGCCGGCATCGGCGGCTGCCCGCACGCGCCCGGCGCGAGCGGCAACGCATCGACCGAAGACCTGGGCTTCATGCTGGGCGCGATGGGCATCGACACCGGCCTCGACATGGACGCGCTGCTCGCGCTGCGCGCCAAGGTCGCCGGCTGGCTCGCGGGCGAGCAAACCAACGGCGCCCTGTGGCGCGCCGGCCTGCCCAGCACCTTCCAGCGCGTCGCCGCGCACTGACACCGAACCGAAAGCCTCTTTCCGCATGAACACCGCACCGACCGCCACCGGCCTCCCGCTCGAAGGCGTGCGCGTCATCGAATTCACCCACATGGTCATGGGCCCGACCTGCGGGATGATCCTGGCCGACCTCGGCGCCGAGGTCATCAAGATCGAACCGCCCGGCGGCGACAAGACACGCACCCTGCCCGGCCTGGGCATCGGTTTCTTCCGCAGCTTCAACCGCAACAAGAAGAGCGTGGTGCTCGACATCCACACCCCCGACGGCCACGCCACGGCCGTCGAGCTGATCGGCCAGTGCGACGTGATGCTGGAGAACTTCCGCCCCGGCCTGATGACCCAACTGGGGCTCGACTACGAGACGCTGTCGAAGACGCACCCCGGCCTCGTCTACGTGTCGCACAAGGGCTTCCTGCCCGGCCCGTACGAGCACCGCACGGCGCTCGACGAGGTGGTGCAGATGATGGGCGGCCTGTCGTACATGACCGGGCCGGCCGGCCGGCCGCTGCGTGCGGGCACCAGCGTGAACGACATCATGGGCGGCATGTTCGGTGCCATCGGCGTGCTGGCCGCGCTGCGCGAACGCGAGCGCACCGGCCGCGGCCAGGAGATCCAGAGCGCGCTGTTCGAGAACTGCGTCTTCCTCTCGGCACAGCACGTCCAGCAGTTCCTCATGACGGGCGAGCCCGCGCCGCCAATGCCCTCGCGCGTGTCGGCCTGGAGCGTGTACGACGTGTTCACGCTGGCCGAGGGCGAACAGCTCTTCATCGGCGCGGTGAGCGACAAGCAGTTCCAGACGCTGTGCCGCGTGATCGACCGGCCCGACCTCGCGACCGACCCCGCCCTGGCCAGCAACGCGCAGCGCGTGGCGGTGCGGCCCGAACTGCTGCGCCACCTGGGCGAGACGATGGCGCATCGCGGCATCGATGAGCTGTCGGCCCAACTCGAAGCGGCCGGCCTGCCCTACGCGCCCATCACGCGCCCCGATCAACTGGTCCACGACCCGCACCTGCTGGCCAGCGGCGGCCTGGCACCGATGCAGGTCGAGGACGGCACCGACACGCAGGTGGTGCTGCTGCCCCTGCTGATGGGCGGCCGCCGGCCGGGTGTGCGGCAAGCGCTGGCGAAGATCGGTGAGCACACCGACGAAGTGCTGGCCGGCCTGCCCGGGCGCTGACAGCAACCCTTTTCCTCACCCCCCAACAATGACGGAGACAAAAGACATGAGCTCATCCCTTGCACGACGCACCCTGCTGACCCTGGCAGCGGCCACCCTTTGCGGCGCCACCGGCCTGGCCAACGCACAGAGCACGTCGACGCCGCTGCGCGTCATCCTTCCGGTGGGCGCCGGCTCGGGCGTCGACACCATCATGCGGTCGGCGCAGGTCGCGCTGTCGAAGGCGCTGGGCGGCCAGCCGGTGGTGATCGAGAACCTGCCGGGCGCAGGCGGCATCAACGGCACGCAAGCCGTCGTGAAAGCTGCCCCCGACGGCAACACCGTGGGCGTGGTATCGAACAACCACGCGGTGAACCCCAGCGTCTTCAAGAAGATGCCCTACGACGGCATCACCGACCTCACGCCGATCAGCGTGATCGGCGGCTCGCCCTTCGTGCTGGTGGTCAATCCCGAGAAGGTGCCCGCCAAGAACGCCAAGGAGCTGCAGGCCTTCCTGAAGGCCAAGCCCGGCGGCTACAACTACGGTTCGTCGGGCAACGGCACCATCATCCATCTGGCCGGCGAGATGTATATGGAAGCGGCCGGCGTCGATGTGCGCCACATCCCGTACAAGGGCATGGGCCCGATGCTGGCCGACATCATCGGCGGCCAGGTCGAGATGGGCGTGGGCGCGGTGCCCGCCGTGCAGGGGCACCTCAAGGCCGGCACGCTGCGCGCCATCGGCGTCATGGGCAAGCAGCGCGTGGCCTCGCTGCCCGACCTGCCGACCATCGCCGAGCAGGGCTTCCCGACGGTCGATGTCGAGGGCTGGTTCGCGCTGGTCGGCCCGGCCAAGCTGCCGGCCGCGCAGGTCAAGCGGCTGCACGATGCGATCGTCGTTGCCTTCGCCGATCCGGAGGTCAAGGCGGCCATGGCCAAGCAAGACAACTCCATCAACCCGAGCACGCCCGAGGTCGCGCTGAAGTTCTTCAAGTCCGAGCAGGCGCGCTACGGCGAGCTGGTGAAGAAGGCGAAGGTGCAGGTCGAGTGACCGGCGTGCGGGACGCCAAAACTTTTGCGCCGCGCGCACCGTCGACGGGCGGTGTGGATCGAAGGCGTCAGGCCATCAGTGCGGCACAGGCAAGGCCTTGTAGACCAAGACCTTCAACGAACGCTCGTCGGACACGTCTGAGAAACTGCCCGGGTTCGCAAGGCGCTCCATGAAGACCAACGCCGGTGCCAGTTCGCTCATCTTTTCCTGCAGAAACTTCGGCCCCAGCTCCGGCGCATTGAGGCACAACAGGACGTGGCCTTCGGGTTCCAGCAGGTCGGGCAGGCGTCGAATCAGCCGGCCGTAATCTTTGGTGGCGACGAAGCTGCCTTTTTGGTAGCTCGGTGGGTCAACGATGACCAGCCCGTAGGGGCCCCCGCGCGTGATTTTTCCCCATGAACTGAACAAGTCGTGGGGGAGGAAGCTGGCGCCATCCAGCACGCCGTTTGCGCGGTGGTTCTGTTGCCCGACGGCCAGCGCGCCTTTGCTCATGTCCAGGTTGGTCACATGCCGGGCCCCCGCCTGCAATGCGACCACCGAGAACGAGCAGGTGTACGCAAACAGATTGAGCACGTTGACCCGTGGCCGGAGGTCCTTGCGCGCCTCGACGAAGGCACGGACCCAACGCCGACCTTCGGCCATGTCCAAAAAAAGCCCATGGTTCTGGCCCCGGCTCACATTGACGCGATAGCAGACGCCATCCTCGGTGACCCAATGGGGGTCGGGCACGGACCCCGCCATCAGTTGGGTACTGCTCTGGCCTTCATGCCGGCATTGAAGCACCCAATGCAGCGTCTCGCCTGGCGCCAGTTGCTCCCAGCGCCGCGCCAGCGCCGAGCCAATCGCAGCCAGCTGGTCGTCGGCCACAGGCTGGAAGCTGGTCAATACCCAGACCGGTGGAAAGAAATCGAGCGACAGGTGTTCGCAATCGGGATGCCGTCCACCCCGCCCGTGAAAGACGCGCTGCGCGTCCACCGACAAGGTCGTTGAGGCGATGGCGTCGAACAGGGGTTGCATGGGCGCGATTCGAAGAAGGACCGAGGGCTCTGATTCTGGCGGCAGCGCTGACAGAGGTCGAAGAAGGTCGACCCCTCTGGGCGCGATATTCAGGACGAGTTTTCCGACGACGAGGCGTCGCTCGGCCCATGAGACCCAACCCGATCAGGCCGCGAAGCGCGCGAAGGTCTCGTTGAGCCGATCGATGTAGCGCGCCTTCGCCGCGTCGTCGATGAAGCTGCCTTCGAAGCTGTTGGCCGCCAGCTGCCACGCATGCCGCGCCGTCAGGCCGGTGGCTGCGAAGGTCTGCAGGAAGTTCTCGTTCATGTAGCCGCCGAAGTAGGCCGGGTCGTCGGAATTGACCGTGGCGACCAGCCCGGCGTCGAGCAAGGTCCGGAGGTTGTGTTCCTTCAGGTCGGGGAACACGCAGAGCTTGAGGTTCGACAGCGGGCACACGGTCAGCGGGATGCGGTCCTTGGCCAGGCGCGCCATCAGCGCCGGGTCCTTCGCGCTCTGCACGCCGTGGTCGACGCGCTCCACCTTCAGCACGTCGAGCGCGCTCCACACATAGGCGGGCGGGCCCTCTTCGCCGGCATGCGCCACCAGATGCAGGCCGAGTTCGCGGCAGCGTGCGAACACCTTCGCGAACTTCTCGGGCGGATGGCCGACCTCGCTCGAATCGAGGCCGACGCCGATGAACTTGTCGCGATACGGCAGCGCCTGCTCGAGGGTTTCGAAGGCTTCTTCCTCGCTGAGATGGCGAAGGAAGCACAGGATGAGCGCGGCGCTCACGCCCAGCTTCGCCTCGGCGTCGACGCAGGCGCGGTGCAAGCCGTCGATGACCACCTTCACATCCACCCCGCGCGCGGTGTGCGTCTGCGGGTCGAAGAACATCTCGGTGCGCACCACGTTGTCGGCGGCGGCGCGCTCGAGGTAGGCCCAGGCCATGTCGTAGAAGTCCTGCTCCTTGAGCAGCACGCTGGCGCCGGCGTAGTAGATGTCGAGAAAGGTCTGCAGGTTGGTGAACGCGTAGGCCTGGCGCAGGTCTTCGACGCTGGCGTAAGGCAAGGTGACTGCGTTGCGCTGTGCCAGGGCGAAGATCAGCTCGGGTTCGAGCGATCCCTCGATGTGCATGTGCAGCTCGGCCTTGGGCATGGCACACAGCAGTTCGGGCAGACGCTCGGCTGGAATCTGGAAATCGTGGGGGTTCATGAACGCACTTTAAATCGATCCTCGGGGCGACGCGAGCCGCCGGCGGTGCCACGGGCCGTTCATCGGCCGTCCATGCCGGGCTGCGACAATCGCGACCCTCATGAACGCCTGGAACCTCGCGCTTTTCGACCTGATCGCCGCCGGACACCAGCCGACCCCCGTGTTGCTGTGGATCGCCTCGGCCTTGGCCGAAGGCTCGACCTGGGTGTGTGCCGCGCTGATCGCCGCTGCCGCCTGGAAGCGACCCGCCACGCGTGCACGCGTGGTGTTCGTCCTGGTGGTCGCGGCACTCGCCTCGCCCTTGGCACGCGAACTGGCCGCGGCTATCGGTGCGCCACGTCCGTTCATGCTCGGGCTCAGCCCCGAATATGTGGAACATGGCGCACGCGCCGGCCTGCCGAGCACGCATGCCTCCGTGATGTTTACGGTGGCCTTCATGCTGATCACCGACCGCCGTCTGCGGACCGTTGGCTGGGCCGTGCTCGCGATCGCGGTCGCAACCGCCTGGGCGCGCGTCTATGTGGGCGTGCATTTCCCGGCCGACGTGGCCGCTGGCGCGTTGCTGGGCGCATGTCTCGCCGCGGCCGCACAGGGCGTCTGGATCGGCGTGGCCCGTCTGCGCCGGCGAACCGAACCTTGAACACATGCCACTGAACCGCCTTCGCGCCGAATGGGCGCCCAGCATTCCCCGCGAGCTGATGGCCGGCGCCGTCGCCACCTTCGCGCTCATTCCCGAAGTCATCGCTTTTTCATTCGTGGCGGGCGTCGACCCGTCTGTCGGGCTGTTCGCGTCCTTCATGATCAGCCTGGTGATCGCCTTCACCGGCGGGCGTCCAGCCATGATCTCGGCCGCTGCCGGCTCTGTCGCGTTGGTGGCCGCGCCGCTGGTGCAGTCGCACGGCCTGCCCTATCTGCTGGCGGCCGGTGTCCTAGCGGGGTTGGTGCAGGTGCTGTTCGGCCTGCTGCGGCTGGGCGTGCTGATGCGCTTCGTGTCGTCGTCGGTGCGCACCGGCTTCGTCAACGCGCTGGCCATCCTCATCTTCGCAGCGCAGATGCCGCACCTGCTGGGCGCGAACGCCGCGACCTGGGGCATGGTCGGGCTCGGGCTGGTGATCATCTACGGCCTGCCGCGCCTCACGACGGCGGTGCCCTCGCCGCTCGTCTGCATCGTGGTGCTGACCGTGATCGCATCGTGGTTCGGCCTGCCGCTGAAGACCGTGGCCGACCTCGGCACCCTGCCCGACGCCCTGCCGGTGTTCGCGTGGCTCGACGTGCCCTTCACGCTCGACACCCTGCGCCTCATCGCGCTGCCCGCGCTGGCCATCGCGATGGTCGGCCTGCTCGAATCGATGATGACCGCCAGCGTGGTCGACGAGCTCACCGACACGCCCAGCTCCAAGAACCGCGAATGCAGCGGCCTGGGTCTGGCCAACATCGCCGCCAGCTTCTTCGGCGGCATCGCCGGCTGCGGGATGATCGGCCAGACGGTAAGCAACGTGCGCTACGGCGGACGCGGGCGGCTGTCGACGCTGTTCGCCGGCGTCTTCCTGCTCATCCTGATGGTGCTGCTCAAGCCCTGGGTGTCGCAGGTGCCGGTGGCGGCACTGGTCGCGATCATGGTGATGGTGTCGGCCTCGACCTTCGACTGGGGGTCGCTGCGCAGCGTGGTGCGGCATCCGCGCCTGTCGAGCGCGGTGATGCTGGCCACGGTCGTGGTCACTGTCGCAACCGACAACCTGGCCGCCGGCGTGGCCGTCGGCGTGATGCTCAGCGGCGTGTTCTTCACCTTCAAGGTGTCGCGCCTGCTCGCTGTCCACGCCGAGGATGACCCGGCCACCGGCATGCGCATCTACCGCGTCACCGGGCAGGTGTTCTTCGCCTCGGCCGATGTGTTCGTCGACGCCTTCGACACCCTCGACACCGAAGGCCGCCCGGTGCGCATCGACGTGACGCAGGCGCACTTCTGGGACGTGACCGCCGTCGCCGCGCTCGACAAGGCGGTGCAGCGGCTGCAGAAGCACGGCAGCACGGTCGAGGTGATCGGGCTCAACGACGCGAGCGCGGTGCTGGTGGATCGGCTGGGGCCCCAGAAGTAGCGGGGAGTTCGACGCGCGCGCCGACCACCTCGTCGAGCAGGCGCGGGACCAGCGGGTTGCGCGACGCCAGTGGCCAGAGGCCATAGGCCTCCGACAGCGTGCGCGTGCCCTCCAGCGGACGGAACACCGCACCGGGCAGCGCGCAATGCCGCATCGCGTCGGGCACGAGCGCCACGCCCATGCCCTGCGACACCAGCGACACCACGGCCAGCCAATGGCGCACCTCCTGCCGCACCTCGGGCCAGAAGCCGGCGTCGCCGCAGATCGACAGGATGCGCGCGTGGTAGTCGGGCGACGCGCTGCGGGAGAACAGCACGAAGGACTCGTCACGCAGATCGGCGACCGCGACCTTGCGCTTCCGCGCCAGCGGGTGCCCGGCCGGCAGGCAGGCGACGAAGGGCTCCGACACCAGCAGGCGGCACTGCAGCTCCGACGGCACGCGGCGCGTGTGGGCGAAGCCGACATCCAGGCGGTCGTGCAGCAGCTCGGCCATCTGCTCGCCGGAATTGAGTTCGGTCAGCGTCACGCGCACCGCCGGGTGCGCCGCCTGGAAGCGCTGCAGGGCCTGCGGCAGCCCGCGGTAGAGCATGGCACCGACGAAGCCGATGCGGAGCCGGCCGGCGGAACCCTCGGCCACGTGCCGGGCTTCGGTCGCCGCCTCCTGCGCATCGCGCAGCAGCGTGTGGGCCGAGGCCAGCAGGGTCTGCCCTGCCGCCGTCAGGCGCACCGCCTTGCTGTTGCGTTCGAACAGTTGCGCGCCGACCGATGCCTCGAGCTGGCGGATGGCCACGCTCAGCGGCGGCTGCGAGATGGCCAGGCGTCGTGCGGCCCGGCCGAAGTGCAGCTCCTCGGCCAGCACGACGAAATAGCGCAGGTGGCGCAGCTCCATGACAGGACCTTCCAACGATAGTCAGATCGGATCGATCAAGACCTATTCGATATTAGACAGGAATCGATCCGCAACGAAGAATGGGCGGACAAGGAGACAAGATGACCCGCCACATCGCCAACGGCGCTGCCGTCCATCCCGTGCCCGACCGCCACGGCCGCAGCCTTTACGCGCACGACGCCGAACTGCACACGCTGCTGGCGCTCTACCTGCCGGCCGATCTGCTGTCGCACATGCGCCCGCACTTCGAACGGCTCGGCGCGCTGGCCGGTGGCCGGCTCGACGAGCTGGCGCACACCGCCGACCAGAATCCGCCCACGCTCACGCTGCGCACCCGCACCGGCATCGACGATGCGCAGGTGCACAAGCACCCGGCGTACGTCGAGATGGAACGGCTCGCGCTCAGCGAGTTCGGCCTGGCCGCGATGTCGCACCGCGACGAGACGCTGGGCTGGAAGGGCCGCATGCCGCCGCTGGTCAAGTACGTGCTGACCTACCTCTTCGTGCAGGCCGAGTTCGGCCTGTGCTGCCCCGTGTCGATGACCGATTCGCTGGCCCGCACGCTCAAGAAGTTCGGCAGCCCGGAGCTGGTCGAGCGCTTCATGCCCCGCTTTCAATCGCTCGACTTCGACACCCTCGCCCAGGGCGCGATGTTCATGACCGAGCAGGCGGCCGGTTCCGACATCGCCGCCACCGAAACCCGCGCCTGGCAGGACGAACAGGGCCAGTGGCGGCTCGGCGGCGACAAGTGGTTCTGCTCCAACCCCGACGCCGATTTCGCGATGGTGCTGGCCCGCGTCGACGGCGGCGCACCGGGGCTCAAGGGCGTGTCGCTCTTCCTGCTGCCGCGACGACTGGACGACGGCAGTGCCAACCACTACCGCATCCTGCGCCTGAAGGACAAGCTGGGCACGCGCTCGATGGCCAGCGGCGAGATCCGCCTGGAAGGCGCGCTCGCCTACCTGGTCGGCGAACAGGGCCGCGGCTTCGTGCAGATGGCCGACATGGTGAACAACTCGCGGCTGTCGAACGGCGTGCGCGCTGCCGGCTTGATGCGCCGCGCCGTGGCCGAGGCCGAGTACATCGCGCACGAGCGCCATGCCTTCGGCAAGCGCCTGGAAGACATGCCGCTGATGCAGCGCCAGCTGCAGAAGCTGCGGCTGCCGGCCGAGCAGGCGCGCAGCATGGTGTTCCAGACCGCGCAGGCGCTGGCGCGCTCCGACGGCGGCGAGACGGCCGCCTACCCGCTGCTGCGCATCCTCACGCCGCTGATCAAGTTCCGCGCCTGCCGCGACGCCCGCAAGGTGACCGGCGACGCCATGGAAGTGCGGGGCGGCTGCGGCTACATCGAGGAGTGGAGCGACCCAAGGCTGCTGCGCGACGCGCACCTGGGCTCGATCTGGGAGGGAACCAGCAACATCGTCGCGCTCGACGTGATCCGCGCGGTGAAGCGCGAGGGTTCGCTGCCGGTCCTCCAGGCGCACTTCGAGGCACTGATCGACGACGCCCCGCTGGCGCCCGCCTTCGCTGCCGCGCTGCGCGATGCGCTTGCGCGGGCTGCCGCGTTGGCGCTGCGTGCGGCGGACGACGGCGGCGACCGCCTCGCGCGGCAGGCCGCATCGGCGCTCTACCACGTGGTCAGTGCCATCGCCATGGCCTGGGAAGGCGTGCGCGGCGGCTCGGCCCAGCGCATCGCGTGGGCGCAAGCGGTGCTGCTGCACCGCGTGCTGCCGCGCGACCCGCTGGCCGCTTCGGAGGTGCCGCACGACTGGACGGCCGCGAGCCCGGCGCCCGTCGCGGCCTGAACCCTTTTCAACCCAAAGAACGGAGACACAACCATGCGACTTCTCGCCACCCTGGTGCTTGCCGCCACCGCCCTGCCCCTGATGCCGATGGCCCACGCGGACACCTTCCCCGACAAGCCCATCGTGCTCGTGATCCCGTTCCCGCCGGGCGGGCCGACCGACGCGATGGCGCGCACGCTCGCCGCCGAGATGAAGGACCGCCTCGGCCAGCCGATGATCGTGGAGAACCGTGCCGGTGCCGGCGGCAACATCGGCGCCGAGTACGTGGCGCGCGCCACGCCCGACGGCCAGACGCTGCTGTTCGGCACCTCGGGCCCGCTCGCCATCAACGCCAGCCTCTACCGCAAGATCAGCTACGACCCGGTCAAGAGCTTCGCGCCGGTGATCCAGGTCGGCCACCTCCCGAACATCCTGGTGGTCAACCCGGCGGTGCCGGCGAAGAACGTGAAGGAACTAATCGCCTACGCCAAGGCCAACCCGGGCAAGCTGAGCTATGCCTCGTCGGGCAACGGCGCGTCGTCGCACCTGGCGGGCGTCTTGTTCAACGCCTCGGCCGGCATCGACTTGCAGCACATTCCGTACAAGGGCACGGGCCCGGCGTTGAACGATCTGCTCGGCGGCCAGGTCAGCATGAGCTTCACCGACGTGCTCACCGCGCTGCCCTACGTCAAGACCGGCAAGCTGCGCGCGCTGGGCGTGACCACGACCGAGCGCTCGCAGGCGCTGCCGGACGTGCCGACCGTCGCCGAGCAAGGGGTGCCCGGCTACGACGTGAGCGTCTTCTTCGGCATCGTCGCGCCGGCCGGCACGCCGCCGGACCGCGTCGCCAAACTCAACCAGGCCTTCGTCGAAGTGCTGGACACGCCGAAGGTCAAGCAGCTCTTCGCCTCGCAGGGCCTGGAACCCGCACCCGCGTCCACGCCGCAGCAGCTGGGCAAGTTCATCCAGGCGCAGATGAGCAAGTGGGCCGGCGTGGTGAAGCAGGCTGGCGCCCAGCTCGACTGACACGCCATGACTGCATCGCCTTCCTCATCGACCGGCGCCTTGGCCGGCATCCGCGTGCTGGACATCTCGCGCATCCTCGGCGGCCCGTACTGCGGCCAGATCCTGGGCGACCATGGCGCCGACGTGCTCAAGGTCGAGCCGCCCCAGGGCGACGACACGCGCACCTGGGGACCACCCTTCAAGGACGGTGTGGCGTCGTACTACCACGGGCTCAACCGCAACAAGCGGACGATGCACCTGGACCTCGGCAGCGCCGAAGGCCGCGAGGCGCTGCTCGCGCTGGTGTCCGAGGCCGATGTGCTGATCGAGAACTTCAAGACCGGCACCATGGAACGCTGGGGCATCGGCTACGAAACGCTGTCGCAGCGCTTCCCGCGGCTCGTGTGGTGCCGCGTGTCGGGCTTCGGTGCCGACGGCCCGCTGGGTGCCCTGCCCGGCTACGACGCGGCCGTCCAGGCCATGACCGGCATCATGAGCGTGAACGGCGAAGCCGACGGCGGGCCGCTGCGCGTCGGCTTGCCGGTGGTCGACATGGTGACCGGCCTGAACGCCGTGATCGGTGTGCTGCTGGCCTTGCAGGAGCGCCAGCGCAGCGGCCACGGGCAGTTCGTGGAAGCCGCGCTCTACGACAGCGGGCTGTCGCTGCTGCATCCCCACGCGGCCAACTGGTTCGTCGACGGGAAGGCGCCGCGCCGCACCGGCAATGCGCACCCCAACATCTACCCCTACGACGCACTGGCCACCGGGACCGAGCCGGTGTTCGTCGCCGTGGGCAACGACGGCCAGTTCGCGGCCTTCTGCCGTTGCATCGGCGTGCCGGAACTGATCGAGGACGTGCGCTACGCGACAGCCGGCCAGCGCTCGGTGAACCGCGACACGCTCAAGGCAACGCTCGAGGCGGCCATGAAGGAGTTCGATGGCCACACGCTGGTCGACACGCTCATGGCAGCCGGGGTACCCGCCGCGCCGGTGCTGGGGGTGGATGCGGCCCTGGCCCATCCGCACACGGCGCACCGCGGCATGGTGGTCGAGCTGCCCGGCGGCTACCGCGGCATCGGCGCCCCGGTGAAGCTCGGCCGGACACCGGCGAGCTACCGGCACGCGCCCCTGACGCCGGGCGAAGGGTTCGAGACGCGTTGAGCACAGGGCGGCCCGCCCAAGAAAAAGGCCGCCCGAAGGCGGCCTCTTGATCAGCGCAATGCGCCTTACTTCTTCTCGCCGCCCGGCACCTTGCCTTCGACGCCCTTGACGTAGAAGTTCACGCCCGAGAGGAACTTGTCGTCCGCCACCGCGCCGGCAGCGATCAGCTCCTTGCCGTCCTGGCCGACGATCGGGCCCTTCCAGATCGAATAGCTGCCGTCCTTCAGGCCGGCCTTGACGGTCTCGACCTTGGTCTTGATGTCGGCGGGCACGTCGTCGGCGATCGACACGATGTCGATGGCGCCTTCCTTCACGCCCCACCAGCTCGAGCCGGTCGCCCACTTGCCTTCGAGCGCGTCCTTGGTGGCCTTGATGTAGTACGGGCCCCAGTTGATGACGGCCGATGCCAGGTGGGCCTTCGGGCCGTAGGCCGTCATATCCGAATCCCAGCCGAAGGCGCGCTTGCCCTTCTCCTGCGCGGTCTTGAGCACGGCCGGCGAATCGGTGTTCTGGAACAGCACGTCGGCACCGCCGTTGATGAGTGCGGTGGCCGCTTCGGTTTCCTTCGGCGGGCTGAACCATTCGTTCACCCACACCACCTTGGTCGTGATCTTCGGGTTGACCGACTGCGCACCCATCGTGAAGCTGTTGATGTTGCGCAGCACTTCGGGGATCGGCACCGAGCCGACCACGCCCAGCGTGTTCGACTTGGTCATCGAGCCCGCGATGATGCCGGCCATGTACGCGCCTTCGTAGGTGCGGCTGTCGTAGGTGCGCATGTTCTCGGCCGTCTTGTAGCCGGTGGCGTGCTCGAACTTGATCTCCTTGTTGTCGGCAGCGACCTTGAGCATCGGCTCCATGTAGCCGAAGGTGGTGCCGAAGACCAGCTTGTTGCCCTGGCCCACCAGATCGCGGAACACGCGCTCGGCGTCGGCCGACTCGGGCACGCTTTCGACGAAGGTGGTCTTGATCTTGTCGCCGAATTCCTTCTCGATCGCCTTGCGGCCGTTGTCGTGCGCGAAGGACCAGCCGCCATCGCCCACCGGGCCGACGTAGGCGAATGCGATGTTCAGCGGCGCGGCCGGTGCAGGCGCGGCAGCGGCGGCGGGTGCAGGTGCGGGCGCTGCAGCAGGTGCCGCCGCCTCTTCCTTCTTGCCGCAGCCGATGAGGGCAGCGGAGGCGACGGCCGTGAGGGCAGCCAGCTTGAGCAGGGAGCGCTTGTTCAAATCATTCATTGTCGAGATCCTCGAAGGACAGGTTGGCGAAACATCAAGAGAAACTGCGGTGGTCGAAACCGGTGCGGCCAAATCGCGAACACCGCGGAACCGGCTTTGCCGGGCCGCTGGTGTTGCCCCCTTGAGGGGGGGCTCGGCTACACGAAGTGAGCCGATACGGGGGTGGGCCACATTATGTTCCGGGGTAAAAGGGTTTTCCGATGGAAGCGGGCATGTTGATGCGGATGAACGCGGGGTTGCGCGAGATCAAGGCCAGCACCACGATCGGCGCGATGTACTGCAGCATGCTCAGGAACTGGCTGGGCACATCGACCCCGGTGCTCTGCAGGTGAAAGCCGAGCATCGACACACCACCGAACAGGTAGGCGCCCAGCAGCACGCGCATCGGCCGCCAGGTCGCGAAGGTGGTGAGCGCCAGCGCGATCCAGCCGCGGCCGGCCACCATGCCTTCGACCCACAGCGGCGTGTAGACCGTCGACAGGTACGCGCCCGACAGGCCGCACAACGCGCCGCCCGCGACCACCGCCATGAAGCGGATGCGTCGCACCGGGTAGCCCAGCGCATGCGCCGATTCGGGCGACTCGCCCACCGAGCGCAGCACCAGGCCGGCACGCGTGCGGTACAGGAACCAGATCAGCCCGATGGTCAGCGCGACGGCGAAATAGACCATCGGGTGGTGCCGGAAAAAGGCGGGGCCGACGAGCGGGATGTCGGCCAGCACCGGGATCGCGTACGACATGCTCTCCGGCAGCTTGGCCTGCACGAAGCCGATGCCGACGAAAGCCGAAAAACCGACACCGAACAGGCTGAGCGCCAACCCGGTCGCGTACTGGTTGGTGTTGAGCCAGATCACCAGCACGCCGAAGATGGCGGCGAGCACCGCGCCGGCCGCCATGCCAGCGAGAAATCCGAGCCACGGGTTGCGGGTGACCACCACCGTCGCGAAGCCGGCGATGGCAGCGCAGAGCATCATGCCCTCGGCACCGAGGTTGACGATGCCGGCCTTCTCGTTGATGAGCAGGCCGAGCGCGGCGATGGCGAGCACGGTGCCGGCGCTGAGCGCCGAGCCGATAAGCAATGCGTACGAGTCCATCAGACGGTCCCCTCGGTGGTTCTGGCGACCGGTGCGGTCAACGGCGTGCTGGCCTGCAGTGACGCAGTGCTCGCCATGGCGGGCACCGCCTTGACGGCGGTCTTGCGGCGGATGCGATAGGCGATCAGCGTGTCGCAGGCCAGCAGCGAGAACAGCAGCAGCCCCTGGAACACGCCGGTGAGCGACTTGGGCAGGCCCAGGCGCGACTGCGCCAGCTCGCCGCCGATGTAGAACATGCTCATCAGGATGGCCGAGAAGATCATGCCGACAGGATGCAGCCGCCCGACGAAGGCCACGATGATGGCCGCGAAGCCATAGCCGGCCGGCACGTAAGGCGTGAGCTGGCCGATGGGTCCGGCCACCTCCAGCGCACCCGCCAGGCCCGCCGCGCCGCCCGAGGTCAGCAGCGCGATCCACACCGCGCGCCGCGCCGAGAAGCCTGCGTAGCGCGCCGCGGCCGGCGCCAGCCCGCCGACCTGCTGCGCGAAACCGGCCCGCGTGCGGAACAGGAAGATCCACAGCACGCCCGCCCCCACCAGCGCGATGACCAGGCCGATGCTCACGCGCGAGCCCTTCATGAGCCGCGGGATCTGCGTGACCGCGTCGAAGTTCTTGGTCTGCGGGAAGTTGTAGCCCATCGGATCTTTCCACGGCCCGAAGACCAGGTAGCCCAGCAGCAGCGTCGCGACGTACACCAGCATCAGGCTCACGAGGATCTCGTTGGCGTTGCACTTGTCGCGCAGGAAGGCGACGATGCCCGCCCACACCATGCCGCCGAGGATGCCGGCCATGAGGATCGGCAGCACGATCCACGGGCCGGTGCCCTTGTCGGCCAGCAGCGCCACGCCGCCCGCCGCGATGGCGCCCATCACGAACTGGCCCTCGGCGCCGATGTTCCACACGTTGGAGCGGAAGCACACCGCCAGGCCGAGCGCGATGATGAGCAGCGGCGTGGCCTTGACCATCAGCTCGCCGAGCGCATAGCCGTTCTTGATCGGTTCCCAGAAGAAGACGCCCAGGCCCTTGACCGGGTCCTTGCCGAGCAGCGCGAACAGCGCGACGCCGATCAGCACCGTGATGACCAGCGCCAGGATCGGCGAGCCGTAGCTCCAGAAGCGCGACAGCTGAGGGCGGGGCTCGAGCTTAAGCATGGGCCATCTCCTGAACACCCTGGGCCGTGGTGCTCGGCGCATCCCACAGGCCACTCATCCATTCGCCGATCTGCGGCACGGTCGCCGCGGCGCGGTCGACCGAGGGCGACAGGCGCCCTTTGGCGATCACGTAGAGCCGGTCACTGATCTCGAACAGCTCGTCGAGTTCTTCGCTGACGACGAGCACCGCGCAACCCGCGTCGCGCAGCGCAAGGATCTCGTTGCGGATGAGCGCGGCCGCGCCCACGTCCACGCCCCAGGTCGGCTGCGAAACGATGAAGAGCTTGGGGTCGGCATCGATCTCGCGGCCGACGATGAACTTCTGCAGGTTGCCGCCCGACAGCGAGCGCGCCGCCGACAGCGGCCCGCCCGCCTTCACGTTGAAGCGACGGATGATCTCGCCCGCATGCTTGGCGAGCTGTCCGGTGCGGATCCAGCCGCCAGCGCCGACCGCGTTGCTGCGCGTGAGCAGCATGTTGTGCGCGAGCCCGAGCGTCGGCACCGCGCCGCGGCCCAGTCGCTCTTCCGGCACGAAGTGCACGCCCAATGCACGGCGCTTGCGCGGACGGAAGCGCGCGGCCGCCTGGCCGAAGACCTCGATCATCGCGGGCTCGGCACGCGTGTCTTCGCCCGAGAGCGCATAGAGCAGTTCCTTCTGGCCGTTGCCCGAGACGCCCGCGATGCCGACGACCTCGCCCGCGCGCACGTCGAGCGACACCGCGTCGAGGTCGACACCGAACTGGTCCTCGCGCGCCAGCGTCAGCGCCTTGACGCGCAGCGCCACCGCGCCCGCCTTCAGCTCGCGGTGCTGCAGCGGTGGCGGCTCGGCGCCGATCATCAGGCGCGACAGCGATTCGTTCGTTTCGTTCTGCGGATTGCACACGCCCGTGACCTTGCCGCCGCGCAGCACGGTGCAGGCGGTGCACAGCTCGCGAATCTCGTGCAGCTTGTGGCTGATGTAGAGGATGCTGCAGCCTTCCGACGCCAGCTTCTTCAGCACCACGAAGAGCTTGGTGACCGCCTGCGGCGTGAGCACCGAGGTCGGCTCGTCGAGAATCAGCAGTTGCGGGTCGGTGAGCAGCGCACGGATGATTTCCACACGCTGCATCTCGCCGACCGACAGCGTGTGCACCGGCCGCGAAGGGTCGATGTCGAGCCCGTACTCGCTCGCCTTGGCGGTGATGCGCCGCGTGACCTCGGCCAGCGCCAGGTGCTTGTCGAGGCCGAGCCAGACGTTCTCGGCCACGGTCAGCGTGTCGAACAGGCTGAAGTGCTGGAACACCATGCTAATGCCCAGCGCCCGCGCCTCCTGCGGGTTGCGCACGTTCACCGGCTGGCCGTTGAACATCACGCTGCCCTCGTCGGGCTTGACCGAGCCGTAGATGATCTTCATCAGCGTCGACTTGCCGGCGCCGTTCTCGCCGAGAACGGCATGCGTTTCGCCCGGCTGGACGATCAGCGACACATCGCTGTTCGCCACCACTGCCGGGTAGCGCTTGGTGATGTGCGCGAGTTGGAGTCGTGGGGTTGTCATTCGATCGATCTCAATGGATGTCCTTGGCAGCACCGGCCGTCGCACGCAGCGACGCCGCCACCGACTTGATGCGGTCGCGCAGCCAGCGCGCGGAACTCGACGCATGGGTGCGCTCGTGCCACAGCTGGTAGTACATGAGGCGCGGGAAGTCGACGGGGCACGGCAGCACCTTCACCGGCAGCCGGTCGGTGAAGCGCTCGCAGTACTGGCGGCCGGTGGTCAGCACCAGCAAGCTCGATGCCACCATGTCCGGGATCAGGCCGAAGTGCGCGCAACGCACGGTGATGTTGCGCTGCAGGCTCTGCGCGTCGAGCATCTGGTCGATGATGCCGCGCGCCCCGGGGTGCAGTGGCGTCGGCGCGATGTGCTCGGCGGCCAACCAGGTGTCGGCGTCCCAGCCGCGGCGCGTCGCGGGGTGATCGGCGCTCACCAGCGACACGATCTCGTCGCCGAACAGCCGGGCCATGTGCAGGTCCTCCGGCGGCTTGAGCCAGTTACCGATGACCAGGTCCAGATGGCCGAGCGACAGGTGCGCGTGGTAGTTCGAATCGGGCGACAGCGGATGGATCTCGATGCGGCACCCCGGCGCCTGCGCCTTCACCTGCGTCACGAACATCGGCAGGAAGAGCGGGTCGAGGTAGTCGCTCGCAGCGATGCGGAAGGTGTTGGTGGCGGTCTGCGGGTCGAAGCCGCGCGCGTCGCTGAACAGCACCTCGGCCGAGCGCAGGATGCTGGCGGTCGGCTCGATCATCCGCAGCGCTGCATCGGTGGGCACCATGCCCGAGCCGGAGCGCACCAGCAGCGGGTCGCCCGACAGCTCCCGCAGCCGCTTGAGCGCCGACGACACCGCCGGCTGGTACATGCCCAGGCGGATAGCGGCGCGCGAGACGCTGCGTTCGGTCAGCACGGTATGGAGGACCCGGATGAGGTGAAGGTCGATCTTGTCGAAGAGGGCTTGGTCACGCATGCGGGCAGCATTGTCGGGGGTTGCGCTGCGTTATACCGCCGCTCAACCCGCCTGCACGGCGGTGATCGCATTCAAGATGGCTTCGCTGGTCGCCGGCGCGCGCAGCGGCGGGTCGATCCGGTGGTCGCCGGCCGCCGACACCGCGTCGCGGATCGCGAAGAAGACCGAGAACGGCAGCAGCAGCGGTGGCTCGCCCACGGCCTTGCTGCGGTGAATCGAGTCCTCGAAGTTCGGCCCCTCGAACAGCTTCACGTTGAAGACCGGCGGACAGTCGTTGGCCGTCGGGATCTTGTAGGTGCTCGGTGCGTGCGTGGTCAGCTTGCCGCTCTGCGGGTGCCACACCAGTTCTTCGGTGGTGAGCCAGCCCATGCCCTGGATGAAGGCGCCCTCGACCTGGCCGATGTCGATGGCCGGATTCAGGGACTTGCCGGCATCGTGCAGGATGTCCGCACGCAGCAGCTTCCATTCGCCGGTGAGCGTGTCCACGACCACCTCGCTCACCGCCGCACCGTAGGCGTAGTAATAAAACGGCCGGCCCTTGAGCGTGTCGCGGTCCCAGCTCAGGCCCGGCGTTGAATAGAAACCGTCGGACCACAGTTGCACGCGGTCGAGGTAGGCCTCGCCGACCAGCGTGGCGAAGCCCAGGGTGCGGCCGTTGACCTCGACCTTGTCGTTGGCGAAGCGCACGTCGGCCGCCTCGCCGCCGTGGCGCGCGGCGGCGCAGGCCGCCAGGCGTTCGCGGATCCGGCGTGCCGCATCCTGCGCGGCCTTGCCGTTCAGGTCGGCGCCGGTCGACGCGGCGGTGGCCGAGGTGTTGGCGACCTTGGTCGTGTCGGTGGCCGTGGTCCGCACGCACTCGAAGCTCACGCCCAGCTCGTGCGCCACCACCTGGGCAATCTTGGTGTTCAGGCCCTGGCCCATCTCGGTGCCGCCGTGGTTCACCAGCACCGAGCCGTCGTTGTAGACATGCACCAGCGCGCCGGCCTGGTTGAAGTGCGGCACGTTGAAGGAGATGCCGAACTTCAGCGGCGCCAGCGCGATGCCGCGCTTGAGCACCGGGCTGCGCGCGTTGTAGGCCGCGATGGCGTCGCGCCGCGCGCGGTAGTCGCTGCTGGCCTCGAGTTCTCCCACCAGCTCGTGCACGATGTTGTCGGTCACGACCTGGGCGTAGGGCGTGACGTTGCGCTCGTCCTTGCCGTAGAAGTTGATGCGCCGCACCTCGAGCGGGTCGCGCCCCAGCCGGCGCGCCACCGTGTCGAGGATGTTCTCCACCGCAATCGCGCCCTGCGGCCCGCCGAAGCCGCGGAAGGCCGTGTTGCTCTGCGTGTGGGTCTTGCCCGAATAGCCGTGCATCGACACCTCGGGCAGCCAGTAGGCATTGTCGAAGTGGCACAGCGCGCGGGTCATCACCGGGCCCGAGAGGTCGGCCGAATGGCCGGCGCGCGAGACCATCGTGATCTCCGCACCGAGCAGGCGGCCTTCGTCGTCGTAGCCGACCTCGTAGTCATACCAGAAGCAGTGGCGCCGGCCGGTGACCATGAAGTCGTCGTCGCGGTCCAGCCGCAGCTTGACCGGGCGCTTGAGCTTGTTCGCCGCCACCGCCGCCACGCAGGCGAACAGGCCCGACTGCGATTCCTTGCCGCCGAAACCGCCGCCCATGCGCCGGCATTCGACATGCACCTCGTTGGCGTTGAGGTGCAGCGCGTGCGACACCAGGTGCTGCATCTCGGTCGGGTGCTGGGTGGAGCAGTGCACATGCATGCCGCCGCCCTCTTTCGGAATCGCGTAGCTGATCTGGCCTTCCAGGTAGAACTGCTCCTGGCCGCCGACCTCCAGCGTGTCTTTCAGCCGGTGCGGCGCGGCGGCGATGGCGGCGCGCACCGCCGCCTGCTCGTCGCCGCCGGGCGCGCTCGCGCTGCGCAACAGGTGCATCGGCGGCACCACGTACTGGCCCTTGGCATGCGCGTCCTGCGGCGTCAGCACCGGTGGGGCGGCCTCGATCGTCAGCACTTCCTTGGCGCGCGCGGCGACGCGGCGGGCCACCTCGCGCGTGTGCGCGATCACTGCGAACACCGGTTGGCCGAGGTAGCGGATCTCGCCGCTGCAAAGAATGGGGTCGTCATGGACGATCGAGCCGCAGTCGTTGCTGCCCGGGATGTCCTCGGCCGAGAGCACGGCCACCACGCCGGGCAGGGCGCGCAGCACGTCGAGGTTCATGCCCTTGAGCACGCCGTTGGCGACCGTCGACAGGCCCAGCGCGCAATGCAGCGTGCCGCGCAGTTCCGGGATGTCGTCGATGTAGGTGGCCTCGCCCGCGACGTGCAGCGCTGCCGACTCGTGCGGCCGGCTGATGCCGACGCGCGCGCCGCCGTCCTGCGCCTTGGCCTCGGCGCCGCGGTCGATGCGCGCGGCGATGTTGGCTTCATAGTCGGCGAAGGGCTCGGCTGGCTTGAGGAACTGGATGTCGATGGGCTTGTTCATCTCAGGCTCCTTGAACGGCTTGTGCGGCGGACGGCAGCACGTCGTGCGGCATCACGCTCCACACGCTGGTGGCGTCCGTCGGCAGCGCATCGGCCGTGCGGGTTTCGAGCCACAGGCGCTGGATCAGGTTCTGCGCCACCTGCAGCCGGTAGCCGGCCGAGGCGCGCATGTCCGACAGCGGCTGGAAGTCGTCGGCCAGCGCCTGCTTCGCCGCGTTCACGGATGCCTGCGTCCAGGGCTGGCCGACCAGCGCCGCCTCGGCCTTGGCGGCGCGCTTGACGATGCCGGCCATGCCGCCGAAGGCCAGCCGCACCTCCTTCACCACGTCGCCGTCGAGAGCAAGGGCGAAGCCGCCGCACAGCGCCGAGATGTCGCAGTCGAAGCGCTTGCTGATCTTGTACGCCCGCACCTGGCGCTGCAGCGCGGCCAGCGGCACTTCCAGCCCCTGGACGAACTCGCCCGGCGCCAGTTCGTTCTTCATGTAGTCGACGTAGAAGTCGGTCAACGGCAGGCGGCGCACCTGTGCGCCACGCCGCAGCACGATCTGCGCGTCCAGCGCCATCAGCACCGGCGGCGAATCGCCGATGGGCGAACCGTTGGCCACGTTGCCGCCCATGGTGCCGGCGTGTCGGATCGGCGGCGACGCGAAGCGCAGCCACACGTCGGTGAGCGAGGGCGCGCGCTGCGCCAGGGCACGCCAGGCGTCTTCGAGGGAGGCGCCGGCGCCGATGTGCAGCGTGTCGCCGCGCGCCTCGACCGTCTTCAGCTCGGCCACGTCGCCGATGTAGATCAGGTCGCCGACGTCGCGGAACTGCTTGTTGACCCACAGGCCGATGTCGGTCGAGCCGGCCAGCAGGCGGGCCTGGGGCTCGCGCTCGCGCAGCGCGGCCAGGTCGTCGAGCGTCTTGGGCGCATGGAAGTGGTCGGTGCGGCCGTCGCGGGCCGCCGCGTAGTCGAAGCTGCCTTCGCGCTGCAGTTGCGTGAGCGCCTGCACCACCGGCTGCGTGTCGAGCTGCATCGGCGGCAGGTCGAACATGCGCTGGCCGGCGTCGAGGATCGGCCGGTAGCCGGTGCAGCGGCACAGGTTGCCCGACAGGTCGTCGGCCAGCTGCTGGCGCGTGGGCACGCTGCTGGCGGCGCGATGGTGCTCGTAGCTCGACCACAGCGACATCACGAAGCCGGGGGTGCAGAAGCCGCACTGCGAGCCGTGGCAGTCGACCATCGCCTGCTGGACCGGATGCAGGCACTGCACCGGGTGCTTGTCGTGACGGCGCTCGTCATGGGCCTTTCCGCCGTCGTTGAGCAGGCCGCTCTTGAGGTCTTCGACCGTGAAGAGCGCCTTGCCGTGCAGCGTCGGCAGGAACTGGATGCAGGCATTGACCGTCTGCAGCGTCAAACCGCCGACAGCACCGGGCGTGCCCTCGGCCGCCAGTTCGCCCACCACCACCGTGCACGCACCGCAATCGCCCTCGTTGCACCCTTCCTTGGTGCCGGTGCAGTGGGCGTCTTCGCGCAGCCAGTCGAGCACCGAGCGCGTGGGATGCACGCCCGCCACCTCGACCGTGCGGCCCTGGTGGAAGAAACGGATGGGGGAGGTGGTCGGGGGGAGGCTCATGTTCGCTGGGGCAGGCTCGTTCTTTGTGGGGGTCGGCATCCGCCGACACTGGAACTTAAGGGCTGGGTGGACCGCATTCATACCACTGCGCCGATAGTGCCTATATGCGTCGGCCGGGGTCGGGCCCTTCGGCCGGCGATGACGTTGCAATTGTCGCGCCATGCGGGGGGCTCGCACGGCGGAAACGTCCTCCTAGAATGGCTTTTCTCGCTCCCTGGCCACCGTGAACGCTTCCGACTTTCCCATCTTCGACAGCTCCGACTTCAGCGGCGAGGAAGGTGCGTTCTATTTCGACCTCGTGCGGCTGGAAGACCGGCCCGACATCCCGCGCGGCTTCCCGCACCGCCACAACTACTACCACCTGCTGTGGATGAGCGAGGCGGCCGGCACGCACCTGCTGGACTTCGAGAGCTTCGAGGCGCGCGCCAATGCGGTGTTCTTCGTCTCGCCCGGCCAGTTGCACGCCTGGGCCTCGACGGTGCAGCCCAAGGGCTTCGTCATCAACTTCAGCACCGAGTTCTTCGTGCAGATGTTCCCGCGCTCCGACGAGATCGCGCAGTACCCCTTCTTCCATGTGGCGTCCGACGCGCCGGTGCTCTACCTCGAACAGGCGCAGCACGACGAACTGCTGCCGCTGCTGCTCGAGATGGAAAAGGAAATGCTCGGGCGGGCCGAGGCGCGCCTGGACATCGTGCGCTCCTACCTGCTGGTGCTGCTGACGCGCCTGCGCCGGCTCTACCCGGAGCGGACACGCGAGGGCGCGTCACCGCAGAGCTACGCACTCACCAAGCGCTTCAAACTGCTGATCGACCAGCACTACCTCGACTTCGGCCCGCTGCGCGACTACGCCGCGCACCTGCACGTGACCGAGCGGCAACTCAACGACGCGGTCAAGCGCACCCTGGGCAAGACCGCCGGCCAGCTGGTGCACGAGCGGCTGGTGCTGGAAGCCAAGCGCCTGCTGAGCAACACCGACATGGGTGTCGCGGAGATCGCGTTCCAGCTGAATTTCGAGGACCACGCCTACTTCGGCCGCTTCTTCAAGAAGCACACGCAGCTGACGCCCGGGGAATTCCGCAAGCGCTCCGGCGCGACGCGCTGAAGGCGACGACGACGCAAGCTCGGGCTAGCGTAAGCCCCTAGTTCGCGGCGCGGAAAAGTACCAGACGAGATCGCAATCGTCCTACCCCCTGCGGGGGCACCGTCCCTAGAGTCGACGCACCTCAACTCACCGCCGCAATGGCGGCCGTGGCCGGCCATGAACGTCTCTCCCAAACTCCGCACCGGCGGTCAGCTCGTCGTCGACGCGATGCTCGCCCAGGGCACGGACACCGTGTTCTGCGTGCCGGGCGAAAGCTACCTCGACGTGCTGAATGCGCTCTATGCGCAGCAGGATGCGATCCGCGTGGTGGTGTGCCGCCACGAGGGCGCCGCGGCCTTCATGGCCGAGGCGCACGGCAAGCTCACCGGCCGGCCCGGCGTGTGCATGGTGACCCGCGGACCGGGCGCCACCAACGCCAGCATCGGCGTGCACACCGCCTTCCAGGATTCGACGCCGATGATCCTGCTGATCGGTCAGGTGGGCCGCGACATGATCGAGCGCGAGGCCTTCCAGGAGATCGACTACCGCCGCATGTTCGGCACCTTCGTGAAGTGGGTGGCGCAGATCGACGATGTCGCGCGCGTGCCCGAGTTCATCGCCCGCGCCTATTCGGTCGCCCTGTCCGGCCGCCCGGGCCCGGTGGTGCTGGCGCTGCCGGAAGACATGCTCACCGATTCGGCCTTCCCCTCCATCGCACCCCGCGTCGACATTCCGCAGTCGCACCCGGCCCCGGAGGCCGTGCAGCGGCTGGGCGGCCTGCTGGCCGAGGCGCAGCGCCCCCTGCTGATGCTCGGCGGCCCCGGCTGGAGCGCCGAGGGCCGCGCCGCCATCGAGCGCTTCGCGGTGCGCCACGCGCTGCCGGTGGCCTGCGCCTTCCGCCGGCAGGACCTGTTCGACAACCGGCATCCGCAGTACGTGGGCGAGGTCGGCATCGGCGTCAACCCGGAACTGGCCAAGGCGGTGCGCGAGGCCGACCTGCTGATCGCGGTGGGGACCCGACTGGGCGAGATCGTCACCAGCGGCTACACGCTGCTCGAGGTGCCGGTGCCGCGGCAGCGGCTGGTGCACGTGCTGCCTTGCGCGGAGGAACTGGGCCGCGTGTACCAGCCGGCCCTGAAGGTGCTCGGCGACGTCTCGCCCTTCGCCATCGCGGCGGCCGAACTGGCGCCGGCCACGGCGCCCGCCTGGCGGGCATGGCTCGGGCAGCTGCGCGGCCAGTACGAGCGCTACACGACGCCGCCACCGCGTGCCGTCGCGCTCGACCCGGCGCGTGTCATCGAGGTGCTGCGCGACACGCTCGCGCCCGATGCCATCCTCACCAACGGCGCCGGCAACTACAGTGCCTGGGCGCATCGCTACTACCCCTTCTCGCACGCGCATTCGCAGCTGGCGCCGACCAGCGGCGCCATGGGCTACGGCGTGCCGGCTGCCATCGCGGCCAAGCTCCAACACCCCGAGCGCCAGGTGATCTGCCTGGCGGGCGACGGCTGCTTCCTCATGACGTCGCAGGAGCTGGCGACGGTGAAGCGCCATGACCTGGCCATCGTCTTCATCGTGTTCAACAACGGCATGTACGGAACGATCCGCATGCACCAGGAAGTGAATTACCCGGGCCGGCCGATCGGCACCGACCTGTGCAACCCCGACTTCGTGGCGTATGCGCAGTCCTTCGGCCTGCGTGCCGAGCGCGTGGCGCGCAGCGAGGACTTCGCGCCGGCCCTGGCGCGGGCACTGGCCGCCGACGGTGCGGCACTGATCGAGCTGGTGATCGAACCCGAGGTCCTGACACCCCGCGCGAGCCTGAGCGAGTTGCGTGAGAAGGCGCTGCGCGCAGCGGCCTGAGCGCTTTCATTTTTCGACCACAAGGAGACAAGACATGAACCGACTGCTGCGGGCCACGGCCCTGGCGGCATGGGGCACCTGCGCGCTTGCGCACGCCCAGCCTGCCAACGACTTCCCTACACGCCCGATCAAGATCGTCGTGCCCTTCGCCGCAGGCGGCGCCACCGACGTGATCGCCCGGGTGGTCGGCCAGAAGGTCGCCGACCAGCTCGGCCAGCCGGTGGTGGTCGACAACAAGGCCGGTGCCAGCGGCAACATCGGTGCGGTGACAGTGGCACGCGCTGCCCCCGACGGCTACACCATCCTCATGGCGACCTCCAGCCACGCGATCAACGCCACGCTGTACAAGAAGCTCGACTACAGCCTGACGCAGGACTTCGCCGCGCTGTCGAACCTGGCGTCGGTGCCGCTGGTGCTGGTGGTCAACCCCGGCGTGCCGGCCAAGAGCGTGCGCGAGCTGGCCGATTTCGCGAAGGCCCAGGGCGACAAGGTCAACTTCGCCTCCGGCGGCACCGGCACGGCGTCGCATCTGTCGGGTGAACAGTTCAACACGCTGGCCGGCACGCGCATGCTGCATGTGCCCTACAAGGGCGGCGCGGTCGCGCAGACCGACCTCATCGGCGGCCAGGTGCAGGCCATGTTCGCCAACCTGCCCGAAGTGCTGACGCAGGTGCAGGCCGGCAAGCTGCGGCCGCTGGCCATCACCGGCAAGTCGCGGCGCCCCAACCTGCCGGACGTTCCCACCTTCGCCGAGGCGGGCTACCCGCAGATGGACGCACGCTCGTGGTTCGGCCTCTTCGCGCCGGTCGGCACGCCGGCGCCCATCGTGGCGAAGCTGTCGGCCTCGATCGCGCAGGCCGTGGCCGACCCCGCCGTGCAGGCGCGCCTCAAGGAACTCGGCGCCGACCCGATCGGCGACCGGCACGAGGCCTTCCAACCCTTCGTCGCTCAGGAAGTGAAGCGCTGGGGCGCGCTGGTGGAGCGCTCCGGCGCCAGCGTCGACTGACGCGCGCCCCAACATCCCGATCGAACTACAAAGGAGACATCACCATGCCATCGAAGAACCATCGCGGCCTCGCCCGCCTGTCGCTCGCTGTCGTCGCCAGCCTGGCCCTGCTGGGCACGGCGCATGCGGCGACCACCCTCAAGTTCGCGCACTTCGCCGCGGAGTCGCACCCCGCCCACATCGCTGCGCTGCAGTTCAAGAAGAACGTCGAATCGCGTACCGGCGGCGAGGTGCGCATCGAGCTGTACCCGGCCAACCAGCTCGGCTCGCCGCCCGACCAACTGGAGCAGACGACGGTCGGCGTGATCGACATGAACCTGCCGACGCAAGGCGGCCTGGACAAGTACGAGAAGGCCTTCGCGACGGTGATGACGCCCTATGCCTTCACCGACTATGCGCAGGCGCATCGGGTGCTCGACGGCCCCTTCCACGACTGGGTGGCGCCGCGCCTCGAGAAGAAGGGGCTGGTGCTGCTGTCGACCTGGGAATACGGCTTTCGCCACGTGACCAATTCGAAGCGGCCGATCAACGGACCGGAGGACATGAAGGGCCTGCGTCTGCGCACGCCGCCGGAGCTGCAGATCATCGCGGCCCTGGAGGCCACCGGCGCGTCCACCACGCAGATCGCCTTCCCCGAACTGTCGGCCGCGCTCAACCAGGGCGTGGTCGACGGGCAGGAGAACCCGATCGGCGTGACCTACCACTTCAAGCTCTTCGAGGTGCAGAAGCACTTGGCGCTGACGCGCCATGTCTACAACAGCATGACGCACGTGATCAGCCAGTCGAGCTGGAAGAAGCTGACGCCCGCACAGCAGTCGGCGGTGCGCGAAGAAAGCCGCGCATCGCGCGACCTGATGCGCAAGCTGGTGGCCGAGCAGGAGGCGGCGGAGATCGCCAAGATGGAAGCGGCCGGCGTCGCGGTGACGCGGCCCGACACCGCGAAGTTCCGCGCCCTCATGCAGCCGGCGTACGAACGGGTCGGCGCCTACGCGGGCAAGGACAACATGAAGACCTTCCTGGACATGCTGTCCGCCAAGTAAGGGCGGCTTCGGAAAGACACCATGCAAGCATTCCTGGTCATGGGAGGGCTGCTCGCCCTCATCATGTTCGGCGTTCCCGTGGCGGTGGCGATCGGCGTCACGGCGATCAGCGCCTACATCTTCGCCGGCGAGGCGCAGGCCCTGACGATGATCGCGCAGCGCATGTTCGCTGCCTCATCGGGCTTCACCCTGCTGGCCATCCCCTTCTTCATCCTGGCCGGTTCGTTGATGAACACCGGTGGCATCACCGACCGCATCTTCCGCTTCGCGCATGCGCTGGTCGGCCACTTCACGGGAGGCCTGGCGCAGGTCAACGTGGTGGGCAGCCTGATCTTCTCCGGCATGTCGGGCACGGCGGTGGGCGATGCGGCCGGCATGGGCCAGGTGGAGATCAAGGCGATGAACGACGCGGGCTTCGAGCCGAAGTTCTCCGCGGCCGTCACGGCGGCTTCGGCCACCATCGGCCCGGTGTTTCCGCCCAGCGTGCCGATGGTGATCTTCGGCGGGTTGACGGGCGTGTCGGTGGTGCAGCTGTTCATCGCTGGCATCGTCCCAGGGCTGCTGCTGACCGTCGCGCTGATGGCGGCAGTCTGGATCGTGTCCAAGCGTCGGCGCTACCCGGTCGAGCGGCGCGCGAGCCTGAAGGAACTGAGCGACGCATTCAAGGGCGCGGCCCTGCCGATGCTGGCCCCGGTCATCATCATCGGCGGCCTGATCAGCGGCCTGTTCACGCCCACCGAAGGCGGCGTCGTCGCCGTGCTGTACTGCCTGGTGCTGGGCCTGTTCGTCTACAAGGAGATCAAGCCGTCGGACCTGCCGGCCATCCTCTGGAATGCGATCGAGCACAGCGTGCGGGTGCTGTTCATCATCGCCGCGGCGGGCTACCTCACCTGGTTCCTGGTGCACAAGCGGATCCCCGACGCCGTGATCCAGAGCGTCATGTCGGTGTCGACGGTGCCGTGGCAGGTCATCGCGCTGATCATCCTCGTGCTGGTCGCGCTCGGGCTGTTCCTCGAAGGTGTCGCGGTCATCATCCTCACCGTTCCGATCTTCATGCCCATCGTCACGCAGATCGGCCTGGACCCGGTGCAGTTCGGCATGCTGATGGTGATGTGCTCGATGATCGGTCTGGTCACCCCGCCGGTGGGCATCCTGCTGTTCGCGGTGAGCAGCGTCTCCGGCGTGAAGGTGGGCGCCATCGTCTCGGAGCTCTGGCCCATGCTCATCGCCATCTGCGTCGTGACGCTCATGGTCGCCTACTGGCCGGCCGTCTCCCTGTGGCTGCCGAGGGCGATGCTGTGAGCGGCGGTCTCCTCCTGCGCCTCGACCGCGCCCTGGGGCTGCTGCTGCGCGCGTTCTCGATCGCCTGCCTGGTGGCCCTCACCCTGCTGCTGGCGCTCAACATCGCGAGCCGCGCGAGCGGCCTGTTCGGCATGAACTGGTTCGACGAGGTGGTCGCCACCGTCTTCGCCTGGCTGGTGTTCATCGGCGCCTGCGCCCTGTGGCGGGAGCGCGAGCATTTTGCGATCAGCCTGCTGTCCGATGCCCTGAAGGGCCGGCGCCTCGCGGGCGTTCACCAGCTCGCGATCGCGCTGCTGGGCCTGCTCTTCGCCGTCGTGCTGATGGTGTACGGTGCGCGCTTCGTCGACCGCACGACTGCGACCACGCCGGTGCTGGAGCTGCCGCAGGCCTGGGCATACGCCTGCCTGCCCATCGCCGGCGCCCTCATGACCATTTATGCGTTGCGCGACGTTTGGCTCGCGTTGCGGGCGCTTCGCCCGAACGCCGCCGACCCTGTCGCCGGACGCTCGCGGTAGAACCGCGCACACCCCTCCCCGATTTCAAGCAACCACAGAGGACCCCCATGCTCTACGACCTCCGCACCTACACCTGCACGCCCGGCAAGATCAAGAAACACCTGGCGCTCTATGCCGAGCACGGCTTCGACGTGCAACGACGCCACCTGGGCGAGCCGGTGGTCTACCTGCAGACCGAGACCGGCGACGTCAACAGCTACGTCCACATCTGGGCCTACGACGACGCTGCCGACCGCGCCCGCAAGCGCGCGGCGCTGCAGGCCGACCCCGCCTGGGCGAAGTACCTGGCACTCAGCGCCGAAGCCGGCTACCTGATGTCGCAGAACAACCGCCTGATGACGCCGGTGCCGTTCTTCTCGCCAAAGCCTTGAGACCCCGCCCGGAACCGACCATGCAGAACTACCGTCAGCTCTTCGATCTCAGCGGCAAGACCGCCGTGGTGCTCGGCGCCTCTTCCGGCATCGGGCAGGCATCGGCGCACGCGCTGGGCTCGCTGGGGGCCCACGTGATCTGTGCCGACCGCGACGCCGAAGGCGCCCGGGCCACGGCCGACGACATCGCCCGGTCGGGCAGTGGCTCGGCCGAATGGCGCGCCACGGACGCGGCCAGCGGCGCAGACATCGCCGCGCTCGCCGCGCACACGCTGGCCGCGCGCGGGCGCGTCGACATCGCCGTGTCGACGCCGGCGCTCAACATCCGCAAGCTCATCGTCGATTACACCGAGGAAGAGTTCGACCAGGTGATGAACCTGAACCTGCGCGGCGCCTTCCACTTCATGCGCGCCTTCGGCCGGCCGATGATGGCGCAAGGCAGCGGCAGCCTGGTGCTGTGCTCGTCGATGCGGGCCGTGACGATCGAGCCCGGCCTCGGCATCTACGCCGCAACCAAGGCCGGCATCGAGCAGATGGTCAAGGGCTTCGCGTCGGAGGTCGGCAGCTACAACGTGCGCGTCAACGCCGTGATGCCGAGCGTGATCGAGACGCGCCTGACGGCCCCGCTGAAGGAACGCCGCGAGATCTACGACACCTACGCCGCACACACCGTGTTCAACCGCTGGGGCCAGCCGTCCGAAGTGGGCGCGGCGGTGGCGTTCCTGGCGTCGGACGCGGCCAGCTACATCACCGGCAGCTCGCTCTCGGTGGACGGCGGCTGGACCGCGATCGACGGGCCGCCGACCGGGTTGACGCAAACGCGGCCGTCGACCTGAGGCGAGTGCCGAGATGGCGCGATGGCTGGCTCGGCGCCAAGGTCAGGCGTTGCCGTGCACCAGCCGCTCGAAGAAGTCCTCGCCGCCCATCTGGCCACCCTTGAGCGCGAGCTCCAGACCGTCGAGTTGCACTGCGTCGCTGTGCAGGCGGCACAGCGCCACGCCCGGCGCCAGTGGCGCCCGGTACGACAGGCCCCAGGCGTCGAGTGCCTGCACGGCGTGGCTGGAGGTGTCGCCGCCGGCCACCCCCACGCGCGACAGCGGCACCGCTGCCAGCACGCCAGCCAGCAGCTCGCCGCCGGCCATGGCCAACGCCCGCGCCGACACGCCGCTGTCGGACGCAGGCGCCGTGCCGGGCCGCACGGTGCACGCGAGCACGTGACGGCCCTGCGCCAGCAGGGCGGAGACGAGGCCGATCGCTTCGGTACGCGCGCGCGCATCGATCACCAGCCGCTGCGGGTCGAGCCACACGGTCTCGAAGGACCGGGCCGCCGCGACCTGCCGCGCCGTGACCGGCGACAGGCTGCCGGCCAGCGCCAGCACCGGTCCACGCGCCGGCGCCACCCGGGCGGGCGTGTGCGGTGCCGTCGCCAGCTGCGGCGCCAGGGCCTGCACCACGCTGCTGGGGCCCACGGCGAGCAACGAGGCCGCCTCGGCCTGCGGCCACAGCACGCGGCCGATGGCTTGCAGATGCGCGTTGTCGGCCACGTCGAACAGCACGGCGCCAGAGGCTGGCGCGCGCCAGGCCCCGAAGCCCTGCGTGTACTGCGGATAGGGCAGCGACTGCACATCAGCCAGGCCCTGCGAGGCCAGGTGACGACGCAGATCGGCCTCGTGCATGGGCGTGACCGGGTGGCGGCTCATCGTCGGGTGGCGGTCGATGCGGTGCACCTCGCCGCCGCTGCCCGCCGCGGCGAAGAGGTTGCCGAACAGGCAGTAGCGCTCCAGGTCCGGCTGGCCGCCGACGATGGCGGTCCAGGGCGTGTCGACCGCGGGCCGCAGCGTGTCGATGGCGACGCCGATGCTGCCCACCGTGGGCGCGCTGTCGAAGGTCGAGCAGGTCTTGTAGTGCAGCACACGCGCGCCGAGGCGGCGGAACAGCGCGGCCACCGGCGCGAGCTCGGCGCGCATCTCGTCGGGCGCCATCGAGCGCGCGGCGCCGGCGATGCCGACGCAGTCGAGCGTGCCCGCGGCGTCGAGCTGCGCCGGTGTCGGCACGCGCAGGAACAGCAATGTGCGCAGCCCTGCCCGCGCGCCGGTCGCCAGCGTGTCGGTGGCGCCGGTGAAGTCGTCGCCGTAATAGACGATGGCCGGCGGCGCGTCCGTCGGATGGCTCATCGCTGGCCGAAGAAGGCCAGCGCCGCGGCCAATTCGGGCGCACTGCGCGCCGCCTCGTCCAGCGGCGTGCCGGCACGCGCCGCGGTCCAGGCCTGGCGGATGCTGGCCACGCCCGCGGCCGGCCCCTGCGGGTGCGCGAGGATGCCGCCGCCCGACATGAAGAGCAGGTCGTCGTTGCCGATGGCCGCCCAGGTCGCGGGCACGGTGCCGGCCCACTGGCCGGACGAGAAGGCCGGCATCACGCGGTCGTCGATGCCCTCAGCCAGCGGCGTGAAGCAGTCCTGTGCGGACGCAATGACTTCCTCGTCGGGCTGCGCGAACTTGCCCTGCAGCCCGTGCACATGCATGTGGTCGACGCCGGCCAGCCGCCACAGCGTCTGGTAGGCCTGGAACGAGATCCCCAGCAGCGGGTGGCGCGACAGCGCACCGAAGCCGTTGCGGTGGCCGTGCAGCGCCAGCGGTGTGTGGCGGCGCAGCGTCTGGATGGCGGAATGGCCGCACCAGTTGAGGCTGGCCATCACGCAGGAGCCGCCCTCGCGATCGACCAGGTCGGCATGGCGCTTCATGGCGTCGGTCTCGTCGGTGATGTTGAAGGCCACCATCACGTGCTTGCCGGTGCGCTCCTGGTGTGCGCGCACCATCGCCATCACCGCCGGCACGCGCTCGGCCAGCGGCGCGTGGTCGGGGTCGGCGCAGACCTCGTCGTCCTTGATGAAGTCGACACCGGCCGCGCACAGGCGGCCGACCAGTTCGGCCGTCTCGGCGGCCGAGAAGCCGACGTTGGGCTTGATGATGGTGCCGACCAGCGCGCCGCTCGCCACGCCGGTCGCGCGGCGCGTGCCGGCGATGCCGACCTGCGGCAGCTCGAAGCGCGCGCGGTAGGCCGCCGGCACATGCACCGTCTCCAGGCGCAGCCCGCTGACCTCGCCCAGGTCGTAGAGGTTGCCCGCGACCGTGGCCGCCAGCGTCGGCAGGTTGGCGCCGATATTGGCGACCGGGAACGAGATCTCGACGCGCGCGCGCCGCCAGGGCCCACGCGTGCCCTTGCGTTCGAGCAGGGCGTTGGGCAGGCTCGGCGCACTCACGGACTCGAGTTCGACGATCGACTCGACCGTCGCGCGGGCCCGCGCCCGCAACGCATCGGTCTCGCCCTCGACGCGCGTGAAGGTGCCGCAGGACTGCTCGCCCGCCATCACCTCGGCCACCTTCTCGGGCGGCTCGGGCGTCTCGATCAGGTAGCTGGCGCGGATGCGTTCGGTGGTGGCCATCGCGCTCACAGGGTCGAGAGATCGGGGAAGGGGCGCACCGGGTCGGTGGTGCCGTCCCAGGTCTTGGAGGTCTCGCGGATCAGGTCGAACATCTTGCCCTTGGGGCCGGCGACTTCCGACAGCTCGATCACCGTGCCCGGGTGGTACTCGGTGTCGAAGTAGATGAAGCGGCCACGCGCGCCGACCTCGCCGCTCATCTTGGGCTTGAAGCCCTGCGCGAGCAGGCGCTCGACGTCCGCGTCGTAACTCTCGGTCCAGTAGGCGACGTGCTGCAGCCCGGTGCGGCCGGCCTGCAGGAAGTCGCGGTACATCGAGGGCACGTCGTTGCGGGTCTGGATCAGCTCGACCTGCACGAAGCCCGAGTTGGCGAGCGCCACCGAGTTGTGCGGCTCGTACGACTGGCCGTCGTACTCGTAGTTCACGATCGGCACCTTGGGGTTGTAGTACCAGGGACCGACGCCCAGCGTCTTGCTCCAGTAGTCCATGGCGGCTTCGATGTCGTGCACGACATAGCCCAGCTGGCGGATCTCTCCGAAATGGCGGCTCATTGTGATTTTCCGTGTGTGAGTGCGGTGGAGGAAATGCGGCGAGGCCTACTTCGCCAGGAAGCCGATGGAGAACCAGGGCACGGCGGCGATCAACACCAGGCCGACCAGCAAAGCGACCATGTAGCCGCCGATGTACTTCATGCCTTCGTTCGGGTCGACCTTCGCGACCGCGCAGGCGCCGTAGTAGCCCACGCCGATCGGTGGCGCGAACAGGCCGATGCCCATCGCGAAGATCACGACCATGGGGTAGTGCACCGGGTGCACGCCGGCGGCCTGCGCGATGGGGAACAGCAGCGGCCCGAACAGCACGATGGCCGGGATGCCTTCGAGCACGCAGCCCAGCACGATGAAGGCGAGGATCGAAATGGCGAGGAAGCCGTACGAGCCGCCCGGAATGGCCGCCATCCAGCGTGCCAGATCGGTCGAGAAGCCCGACTGCGTGAGGCCCCAGGCCATGGCCGTGGCGCAGCCGACGATGAACATGATCGCGCCCGACAGCGACGCCGTCTCGACCAGCATCGGCTTGAGCCGGCGCCAGTCGAACTGGCGGTAGATGAGCAGCCCGGCCAGCGCCGAGTACACGATGCCGATGGTCGACACCTCGGTGGCCGTCGCCACGCCTTCGACCACCGCCGCGCGGATGACGAAGGGCAGCGCCACCGCCGGCAGCGCGACGATGAAGAAGCGGCCGATCTGCGCGCGCGAGTAGCGGGCGACGGCGCTCAGGTCTTCCTTGCGGTAGCGCCACCACACCACGCTGCACAGGCACAGGCCGAGCACCAGCGCCGGCACCATGCCGCCGGTGAACAGCGCCGCGATCGACACGCCCGTGACCGAACCGATCGTGATGAGCACGATCGACGGCGGAATGGTTTCGGTCTGCGCGCCGGTGGCCGACAGCAGCGCCACCAGGTCGCCCGGCTTGGCGCCGCGCTTCTTCATCTCGGGGAACAGCACCGGCGCGATGGCCGCCATGTCGGCGATCTTCGAGCCCGAAATGCCCGACACCAGGTACATCGCGCCGACCAGCACGTACGACAGGCCACCGCGCACGTGGCCGAGCAGGCTCGCCAGGAACTGGATCATGGCCTTGGCCATGCCCGTCATCTCGATCAGCGCGCCCAGGAAGATGAAGAGCGGCACCGCCAGCATGATGAGGTGCGACATGCCCTCGTCCATGCGCCCGACCATCACCACCATCGGCGTCGAGGTGGTGAGCGCCAGGTAGCCGAAGGTGGCCAGCGCGAACGAGAAGGCAATGGGCACGCCCGAGAACACGTTCACCGCGACGATCACCAGGAAGAACACGACCAGGTTGAGCTTGCCCAGCGGCGCGAACAACGGGCGCGCCAGCCAGAACGCAGCAACGACCAGCGCGACGGCGCCGAGCGTGACCGCGATCTCGCGTGCCGTGGAAAAGCGCAGCAGCCTCAGCGCACCGAAGACGATCATCAGCGCGACGCCGACCGGAATGGCCGCGGCACGCCACGCATTGCTGATCTCCAGCGCCGGCGTGACGATGAACGCTTCTTCGCTGGCGTATTCGTACGCGGGCCACAGCACCAGCGCCAGGAAGGCGAGCGACGCCGCGATGGCCAGCGCCTCGAGCATGCGGCGCGCCGACGGGCTCACCTTGCCGACCACCGCCGTCATGCGCATGTGCTCGCCGCGCCGCAGCGCCACCACGGCGCCGAGCATCGACAGCCAAAGGAAGAAGATCGAGGCAAGTTCGTCGGACCACACCAGCGGCGCGTGGAAGGCGTAGCGCGCGACCACGCCGGTGAACAGCACGACGATCTCGACCAACACCAGCGCGGCGGCGATGGCTTCGATCACCGCACCGAGCCGCCGGTCGATGCGCTCGGCGATGCCGGTGAAGGAGTTGGCCGGCGCGGCGCCGAGCTCGACAACAGAGGCGATGGACATCGGCGGGTCAGGCGAGCTTGCCGACGCTCTGTTCGAGCAGGCCCCAGGCCTCGGCGCCGAAGCGACCCTTCCATTCGCTGTAGAAGCCCGAATCGCGCAGCTTGGCGCGGAAGCTATCGGCCGCGGGGCGGTTGATGGCCAGGCCCTTGGCTTCGAGGTCGGTCACCACCGACTCGTTGAGCTTCTTGATGTCCTCGCGCTGCTTCATCCCGGCGTCGTTGATGGACGCGGCCACGATGGTCTTCAGGTCGGCCGGCAACGCCTCCCAGGCGCGGCCGTTGGCGATGAACCAGTAGCCGTCCCAGATGTGGTTGGTGAGCGAGGCGTACTTCTGCACCTCGTAGAGCTTGGCCACCTGGATGATCGGCAGCGGGTTCTCCTGCGCGTCGACGATCTTCGTCTGCAGCGACGAGTACACCTCGCTGAACTGCAGGCTGGCCGGCGAGGCGCCCAGGCTCTTGAACATCGAGATCGACAGCGGGCTCACCGGCACGCGGATCTTCAGGCCGTCGAGGTCTTTCGCCGACGTGACCGGCGACTTCGAGCTGGTGGTCTGGCGGAAGCCGTTGTCCCACATCTTGTCGAAGGCGTAGAGCCGCGTCTTGGCGATGGCCGCGCGCACATGGGCACCCAGCTTGCCGTCCATCGCGCCCCACACCTGGTTGTAATCGGAGAAGGCGAAGCCGATGGCGTTGATGGCGGCGACCGGCACCAGCGTGGCGATGACCAGCGCCGACGGCGTGAAGAACTCGATGCCGCCGGAGCGCACCTGCGCCAGCATGTCGGTGTCGCCGCCGAGCTGGTTGTTCGGGAAGATCTTGATCTCGACCCGACCCTTGGTTTCCCTGGCGATGCGCTCGACCGCCTCTTGCGCGCGCACGTTCAGCGGGTGCGTCACCGGCAGGTTGTTGCCGTACTTGTACGAGAACTCGGCGGCTCGGGCGATGCGCGGCACGGCCGTCACGATGCTGGCGGCGGGGAGTGCGGAAAGCGTGCGCAGGGCACCGCGACGGGTGAGCGAATTCATGGTTTGTCTCCGGTTTGAGCTTGATGCGTTTTGATGCATCATGACTGAAAGGCCTGCCGACGATAGAGACACGACAGCGCGCCGTCAAACACACGTAATGATGGTTTTTGATTTATGAGGGTTAACCCCGAAGCCTCCGAAGACACGCCGCCGGGCCGCGCGCGGGTGGTCGACATCGCGCGCGCGGCCGGGGTGTCGACGGCCACGGTCGACCGCGTGCTCAACAAGCGACCCGGCGTGCGCGACGCGACGGTGCAGCGCGTGCTGAAGGCGGCCGGCGAGCTCGACTACCTGCCCGGCCAGGCGCTGTATGCCGCGCTCGCACCACCGCCCTTGCGGCTGAGCGTGCTGCTGCCGGCTGGCACCAACCGCTTCATCCGCATGCTCGGCGACATGGTGGGTTACTCGCAGGAGCACTGGGCGCCCTTCAACGTGCGCTGCCGGGCCGAGTTCATCGAGAGCTTCAACCCGCACGCGCTGGCTGCCGCGCTGCGGCGCCACGGCAAGCGCAGCGACGGCATCGCGGTGATGGCGCTCGAGCACCCGGCAGTGCGCGAGGCCGTGGCCGAGCTCGCCGCGCAGGGCGTGCCGGTGATCACGCTGATCTCCGACCTGTCGAACTCGCCGCGCGTGGCGTACATCGGGCTGGACAACCGCGCCGCCGGCCGCACCGCGGGCTACCTCATCGGGCGCTTCATTGGCGCGCGCAGTGCCAAGGTCGCGCTCATCGCGGGCAGCCTGAGCTACCGTGCGCATGAAGAGCGCGAAGCCGGCTTCCTGCACGTCATCGACGAGATGTTCCCGCAGCTGTCGGTGGTCGGCCTGCGCGAGGGCCATGACGACGCGGAGCAGAACTACCGGCAGACCCGCGCCCTGCTCGACCAGCACCCGGAGCTCGGCGGCATCTACAACATCGGCGGTGCGTCCGACGGCGTGGCGCGGGCGTTGAAGGAAGCCGGCCGCGACCAGAAGGTGGTCTTCATCGGCCACGGCCTCACGCCGGACACGCGCGCGCTGCTGATCGACGGCAGCCTGGATGCGGTGATCACGCAAAGCCCGCACACCACGCTGATGAGCTGCGTGCGCATCTTCACGAACCTGCGCGACGGGCGCGAGGCGTTGAGCGGCGTGGAAATCACGCGCAGCCAGGTGATCTTCCGCGAGAACCTGCCCTGAGGGCAGGCGGGCGCGCCGTGCGCCGGGCGGAAGGCGGCGAAACTAGCGGCTGTCCCGCCCTCTTGCCCCCGGAGCCCGCCCCTTGTCATCCAAAGCCTTCCGCATCGCCCTGGCCGCCTCGGCCGCCGCCGTCGGCAGCATCGCGACCTACTGGACGCTGCTCGCCACGCGGCAGGGCCACATCCTCTTCAACGCCCGCAAGCTGCCGGTGGTGCCGCTGTCCGACGACTTCTCGACCTACTCGCACCCGGTGCCTGGTGGCATGGTGCGCGGCTACGTCTACCACCCGCACGGCGAAGAGGCGCTGCAGGACCTCTTCATCTACTTTGCGGGCCGCGGCGAAGACGTGCGCGCCACCGCCAAGGCGCTGACCTGGCTGCCGGCGGGCTTCGGCTTCGCGGCCATCAACTACCGCGGCGTCGCCGACTCGCAGGGGCACCCGTCGGAGATCGCCTCGGTCGAAGATGCGAACCAGCTGGCCCGCCACCTGCGCCGCGCCTTTCCGCAGGCGCGGCTGCACGTGGTGGGGCGCAGCCTCGGCACGGGCGTGGCGATCCAGCTGGTGGCGCGGCAGGACTTCGCGAGCCTGCAGCTGATCACGCCCTACGACTCGATGCTGGAAGTGGCCAAGCGGCGCTTTCCGCTGGTGCCGCTGTCGCTGCTGCTGCGCCATCGCTTCGATTCGCTCACGCACAGCCGTGAGGTCGCGGCCAAGACCCAGGTGCTACTGGCCGAGCGCGACGACGTGGTCCTGCCGGAGCGATCACAAAAACTCATCGATGCTTGGCCGACGCCGGTGCACGTGCAGACGGTGGCGGGCTCCGACCACCACGACATCATGCGGCTCGAGGCGACCTGGCTGTACCTGGTCGACTTCGCGCTGACGGCCGTCCTGCCCGAACCCAAAGCCGCCTGAGGCGCAAGGCGTTCGGCGCGCAGAGGCGCCGAAGTCCGGTCATATGTCTCGAAAGCGCAGGCATTTCGCCGGGGCGACGACGCAAGACTGAGTACGAAACACTTAATCTCCCCCTTGGCGCTCGGTGTCACCCGAAGGCGCCAAGCACCAGGGAGAGAAGACATGCCAAGCCAAAGGGCGTGCGAGTTCGCGCGCAGAAGCGCACGCGCCACCACGGCCGCCTTGATCGCCGGCTGCGCGCTGTCGGCCATCGCACAACCAGCGCCGCTGCGCGGCCTGGCGCTGCAGGACCAGGCCGCGCGCCGCATCGACGCGACCGCCTACCGCGGTCGCATGCTGCTGCTGAACTTCGTCTTCACGGGCTGCTCGACCACCTGCCCCACCCAGACCCTCGAGCTCGCCGCGCTGCGCCGTAGCCTGCCGCCCGCGCTGCGCGCCCAGGTGGACTTCCTCTCGGTGTCGGTCGATCCGCTGGCAGACACGCCGGCCACGCTCACGGCCTTCGCGCGCCGCATGGACGCCGACCAGCCCGGCTGGCGCTTCGCCACCGGCGCGCCGTCGCAGATCGACGCGCTGACGCAGCGCCTCGCCGCCACCGACCCGCGCCAGCCGCAGCCCGGCCCGGCCGATCACAGCACGGCGCTCTACCTCTTCGACGCCGCCGGCGTGCTGCGGCAACGCTACGCCGGCGTGCCGGTCGACCGGCCCCGCCTCGCGCGTGAGTTGGCCGAGGTGGCCGTGCTCGAGCGCCATTCAAGAACAACGACAACAGGGAAGTAGAACCATGAACGATCCAACCTGGACCGGCGCGCTGCGCCTTCTGGCCGCCACGACGGCGGCCGTCTGCCTGGCGGCCTGCGGAGGAGGAGGCGGCGGCGGCGGTGGCGGCACGTCGGGCGGTGCCGGCGGCGACGGCAGCGGCACCGTGCAGCCCGGCCCCGACGGCGGCAGCCCCGGCACCGGCCCCGGCGTGCCCACCGAGCCGACGGTGCCCGCCGTCCCGCCGCCGCCCCCCTTGGCGTTCCCGGTGCAGGCCGAGCCCGATCCGCTGCTCGACGGCCTGGCCAACATCCCGGCCAACGCGCCCACGCAAGGCATGTGGTCACCCACCCAGCCCTGGCCGTCGAACGCCTTGCACGCCGTACTGCTGCCGACCGGCAAGGTGCTCACCTACGGGAGCCCACCCGGCAACCCCGCCGGCCAGGACGGCCGCCTCTACGACCTGTGGTCGCCGGCACTCGGCTTCGGTGAAGGCAGTCACCGCACCGCGACCGCGTTCGGCCCGGTCAACAGCTTCTGCAGCACCGCCGCCTACCTGGGCGACGGCAAGCTGCTCATCAGCGGCGGCAACACGCCGCTGGCCAGCGGCCTGTTCTCGCCCGCCAGCAGCACCGTCGCGCTCGATCCGGCTTCGTTGGCCGACCAGCGCTGGTACGCCACCATGCTGACCCTGACCGACGGGCGCGCCGTGATCCTCGGGGGCATGGACCCCTACCAGGAAGGCATGGTGAACGCGCCCGACGCCGCCATCGCCGCCGGCACCGTCTCGATGACGCCCGAGATCTACACCGCCGGCAGCGGCTGGCGCACGCTCTTCGGCGCTCGCAGCCGCGATGCCTTCGGGCCCGACTACCTGCGCGCGTCGTATCCGCGCGCCTGGGTCGCCCCCGACGGCAAGGTCGTCGGCATCTCGGCCGAGACGATGTGGAAGCTCGACCCCGCCGCGAACGACGCCCAGGGCGCGGTCACGGTGTTGGGCAAGTTCAAGACGCCGCCGAGCGCGACCGCGCCGGTGAACGTGGGTGCGACCAACAGCGCCGTGATGTTCGCGCCCGGCAAGGTGCTGCAGATGGGCGGCAACGGCACCAACAACGGCGACGGCCTGCCAGCCAGCGCCATGGCGACGGTGGTCGACTTCAACAGCGCCACGCCGCAGCTCACCGAGACCGCGCCGATGCGTTTTGCGCGACGCTATGGCAACGCCACGGTGCTGCCCGACGGCAAGGTGGTGGTCACCGGCGGCACCCGCCGCGGCAACAACGGCGGTGCCGACGCGGTGTACGAGGCCGAGGTGTGGGACCCGGCCACCGGCCGCTGGACCACAGGCGCGCGCGCTGCGAACATCCGCGTCTACCACTCGGCCGCGCTGCTGCTGCCCAATGGCACGGTGCTCTCGTCCGGCGGCGGTGCGCCGGGCCCGGTCGACGACCAAAACGTCGAAATCTACTACCCGCCGAACCTGTTCCAGACGGTCGACGGTGCGGCACGGCTCGCGCCGCGTCCGGTGCTCACCGGCATCAGCGCGCTGGGGCTGGCGCCCGGGGCGCAGTTCCAGCTGGACCTGGCCGATGCGTCGCGCGTCACGCGGCTCGCCCTGGTGACCAACGGCACGGTGACGCATTCCTTCAACAGCACGCAGCGCTTCCAGGAACTGTCCTTCACGAAGGACGGCAACCGCCTCACGGCGCAGCTGCCGGCCAACACGAACCTCACACCGCCGGGCTACTACCAGCTCTTCGCGCTGGACGCGAACGGCGTGCCCTCGCGCGCCGTGATCGTCGGCATCGGCCAGGGCATCGCGGCACCGCCGATCACGCTGCCGAGTGCCGCCACCGCCTGCGCCGACGAGGGCGGCCTCTGCCGCGTGCCGGCCGGCCGGCATGGCGTCGTCTACTACGGCGTCGACGGCAAGTTCGCGATCCGCTCCGACCAGACAGGCGACGTGGCCTGCACCGCGGCCAACTTCGGCAGCGACCCGGCACCCGGCGCGGCCAAGCGCTGCTACCTGCTGCTGGTCGACCCCGCGAGCGCGGTGCCCGCCATCGACGCTGCACCGCTGCGCACCGGCGCCACCGCCAGCTACGCACCGGTCGTCGGCCTCGCCGGCGCCAGCTACCGCTGGGACTTCGGCGACGGCAGCGCACCCACCGCCTACGCCGCCACCAGCGCCGCCAGCCACACCTACACCGCACCGGGCGTGTACACCGTGACGCTCACCGTACGCGACGCGAACGGCCAGGTCGGCACCCGCACCTTCGTGCAGGCCGTCACCGCGCCGCCGACCGCCAACGCGCCGGTCGCCTCGGCGCCCCTGCTGCTGGAAGCGCGCAGCGCCGCCGCCACGCGGCTGTGGGTGGTCAACCCCGACAACGACTCGGTCACCGTCTTCGACACCGTCGCCAACAGCCGCGTGCGCGAGATCCCGGTGGGCGTCGCGCCGCGCACGCTGGCCCGCGCAGCCGACGGCAACGTGTGGGTGGCCAACCGCGACAGCGCGAGCATCTCGGTGATCGACCCCGCCAGCCTGACGGTGGTGCGCACCATCGCCCTGCCCCGGGCCTCGCAACCCTGGGGGCTGGTCGGTGCCTCGGACGGCCGCATGTACGTGAGCCTGGAAGCCGCCGGCCGGCTGCTCAAGCTCGACGGCAGCGGCGCCACGCTCGCCACGCTGGACGTCGGCGCGAACCCGCGCCACCTGGCGGTCAGCGGCGACGCGTCGCGCGTGCTGGTGTCACGCTTCATCACGCCGCCGCTGGCCGGCGAAGCCACGGCCGTGGTCGACACCACGTCGGGCGGTGGCGAAGTGCTGGCCGTGAACACAGCGACGATGGCCGTCGCCGGCACCGTGCGGCTTCGCCACAGCGACCGCAACGACAACGAGGTGCAGGGCAGCGGCATTCCCAACTACCTGGGCCCGGCCGTGATCGCGCCCGACGGCGCCCGTGCCTGGGTGCCGTCGAAACAGGACAACATCGGACGCGGCGTGCTGCGCAACGGCCGGAACCTGGACTTCCAGAACACGGTCCGCGCCATCAGCTCGCGCATCGACCTCGCCACGCTGGCCGAAGATGCACCCGCGCGCGTCGACCACGACAACGCCAGCCTGGCGAGCGCGGCCGCCTACGATCCGAGCGGCGCCTACCTCTTCGTCGCGCTCGAAACGTCACGCCAGGTCGAGGTGGTCGACGCCATCGCCGGGCGGCGGCTGTTCCGTATCGAGGCCGGCCTGGCGCCCCAGGGCGTCACGGTGTCGGCCGACGGCAGCAAGCTCTACGTCCACAACTTCATGGCGCGTAGCGTGAGCGTGGTCGACGTCAGCCCGCTCACGCGGCTGGGCGAGCTGCGCAGCGCGCTGGTCGCCACGCTGGGCAGCGTCGCCACCGAGAAGCTCGCCGCCAACGTGCTCAAGGGCAAGCAGCTCTTCTACGACGCCCGCGACACGCGCCTGGCGCGCGACGCCTACATGAGCTGCGCCACCTGCCACAACGACGGCGCCCAGGACGGCCGCGTCTGGGACATGACCGGCTTCGGCGAAGGCCTGCGCAACACCATCGCGCTCAAGGGCCGCGGCGGCAGGGGCCAGGGCTTCCTGCACTGGAGCGCCAACTTCGACGAGGTGCAGGATTTCGAAGGCCAGATCCGCAACCTCGCCGGTGGCACCGGGCTGATGAGCGACGCCCTGTTCAACGCCGGCACCCGCAGCCAGCCGTTGGGTGACGCCAAGGCCGGCCTGAGCGCGGACCTCGACGCGATGGCGGCCTACCTCGGGTCGCTCACCAGCTTCGCGCCCAGCCCGCTGCGCAACCCGGACGGCAGCCTGACGGCAGCGGCGCTCGCCGGCAAGAGCGTGTTCCAGGCGCAGAACTGCGCCAGTTGCCACAGCGGCGTGCCCTTCACGGCCAGCGCCGATGCGACGCAGCTGAAGAACATCGGCACGCTCAAGCCGTCGAGCGGCAAGCGCCTGAGCGGCGCCCTGCCGGGCACCGACGTGCCGACGCTGCGCGACGTGTGGGCCACTGGCCCCTTCCTGCACGACGGCTCGGCGCCGACGCTGGCGGACGCGGTGCGGGCGCACAACGGCACGACCCTGGATGCGGGCAACCTGGGCAACCTGACCGAGTACCTGCGGCAGATCGGCGCCGAGGAGTGATCGTCGAGGCACGGCGGGACGCGCAGACACGTCGAACAGGTACAGTGACCGGCACCGTGTCCTCGCGTGCCTGTCATGCCCTCTCCTGATTCACGACGCTCGCCCCCGCGCCTTCATCGCCTGGCCTTCTGGCTGGTGGCTGCGGTCGTCGCGCTCGGTGCGCCGTCCACGGCGGCCTCGCAGTCCATGGGTTGCAACGGCTATCTGATCGGCCAGGGCGACTCCCCGGTGTCGCTGCTCCAGAAATGCGGCGAGCCGATCTATCGGCACAACGTGTGCGTTTCGATGCTGCAACTGGGCTGGGTGGTCACGCCCTATCGCGGCAACGGCCCGAGTGCGATTCTTGCGAACCAATGCGTGCCGATGGAGGAGTGGACTTACGACCGTGGGCCCGGCGCCTTCTTCGGCATCGTCCGCATCTACAACGGCGCGATCGAATCGGTGCGCGACGGCGACCGAAGCCGGTAGACCGGTCTTGACCGGCCGTGCCGCGCGGCCGCCCGGGTGTGACACGAAAGCTTCACAGAAGCCTTAAATACTTCGACTATTATTGAATCATGGAATCAAATGATGTCGTGCGCTCCCTCGCCGCCCTGGCGCAGCCCGTGCGCCTGCAGGTCTTTCGCTGCCTGGTGGTGGCCGGCCCCGAGGGGCTGACGCCAGGCGCCCTGGTCGAAGCGATCGGCGTGCCCGCCACGAGCCTGTCGTTCCATCTCAAGGAACTGACGCACGCCGGCCTCGTGTCGCAGGAGCGGCAGGGCCGCCACCTCATCTACCGCGCCGCCCTCGAGCAAATGAACGCGCTGCTCGGCTACCTCACGGACAACTGCTGCCAAGGCGAGGCCTGCGTGGCCTCGGACGGCGCGCTTCGTTGCTGATCCTCCCCCAACCCACGGACCACCATGACCGCCCCACTCCACAACGTGCTGTTCATCTGCACCGGCAATTCCGCCCGGTCCATCCTCGCCGAGGGCCTGCTCAACCAGCTGGGCGGCAACCGGTTCAAGGCCTTCTCGGCCGGCAGCCACCCGAAGGGCGCGGTGCATCCGCTGGCGCTGGAAACGCTACGCACGCTCCACATCGAAGACCGCGGCTACAGCAGCAAGAGCTGGGGCGAGTTCGCCAAGGCCGGCGCGGCGACGATGGATTTCGTGATCACGGTCTGTGACCAGGCCGCGGGCGAGATGTGCCCGGTGTGGCCGGGCCAGCCGATCACCGCGCACTGGGGCCTGCCGGACCCGGCCGCGGTGGAGGGCAGCGAGGAAGAGAAAAAGCGGGCCTTCATGGACACGGCCGTCACGCTCAAGCGCCGCATCGAGTTCATGCTGTCACTGCCGATGGACAAGCTCGAGCGCATGGCCATCCAGCATGAGATGAGTGAGATCGGGTCGCGCCAGTGACGACGAACATCCTGATCCTCTGCACCCACAACTCGGCGCGCAGCGTGCTGTCGGAGGGCATGTTGAACCACTGGGCGAAGCAGCTCGGCGTGGATGTGCGGGCGCACAGCGCCGGCAGCGCGCCGAGCGGGCGCATCAACCCGACGGCCATCGACGTGCTGCAGGCCGCCGGTATCGACACCGCCGCCTACCGCAGCAAGAGCTGGGACGAATTCACCGCGCCGGACGCACCGCAGATGCGCGTGGTCATCACGGTCTGCGACAGCGCCGCGCAAGAGACCTGCCCCTACTGGCCGGGCTCGCCGGTCCAGATCCACTGGGGCTACGCGGATCCGTCCAACGCCGGCACCAACGACGACGAGAAGCGCGCCGCGTTCGAATCGACCCGGCAAGCGATCAGCGAGCGCATGCGCCAGCTCGCGCAGGTGCCCTTCGCGTCGCTGAACGACACGCAGCTGCGGGCCGCCCTCGAGACGATCCCATGCTGACGGCCATCCTCATCTTCATCTTCACGCTCGTCCTGGTCATCTGGCAGCCGCGGGGTCTCGGCATCGGCTGGAGCGCATCGCTCGGGGCCGTGATCGCGCTGGTCCTGGGCGTTGTCCATCTCAGCGACATCGCCGTCGTCTGGGGCATCGTCTGGAACGCGACCGCCACCTTCGTGGCCGTGATCATCATCAGCCTGCTGCTCGACGAAGCCGGCTTCTTCGAATGGGCCGCCCTGCATGTCGCGCGCTGGGGCGGCGGCCGCGGGCGGCTGCTGTTCGCCTTCATCGTGCTGCTCGGCGCGGCGGTGTCGGCGCTGTTTGCCAACGACGGCGCCGCGTTGATCCTCACGCCCATTGTGATGGCGATGCTGGTCGCGCTCGGCTTCACGCCGGCGGCGACGCTGGCCTTCGTCATGGCGGCGGGCTTCATCGCCGACACCGCCAGCCTGCCGCTGATCGTCTCGAACCTGGTGAACATCGTCTCGGCGGACTTCTTCAAGATCGGCTTCGACGAGTACGCCGCGGTGATGGTCCCGGTCAACGTGGCGTCGGTGCTGGCCAGCCTGGTGGTGCTGATGCTGTACTTCCGGCGCGGCATCCCCGCCACCTACGATGTGGGGCAGCTCAAGGCGCCGTCGGCCGCGATCAAGGACCTGGCGACCTTCCGTGCGGGCTGGGTCGTGCTGGTGCTGCTGCTCATCGGCTTCTTCGGCTTGGAGCCGCTGGGCGTGCCGGTGAGTGCCGTCGCCGCGGTCGGTGCCGTCCTTTTGCTGGCGGTGGCCGCGCGCGGCTCGGCGATCAGCACGGGCAAGGTGCTGCGCGGCGCGCCGTGGCAGATCGTGATCTTCTCGCTCGGCATGTACCTGGTGGTCTACGGCCTGCGCAACGCCGGCCTCACCGACCGCATCGCCGGGCTGCTGAACCTCTTCGCGCAGAGCGGCGTCTGGGGCGCGGCGATGGGCACCGGCTTCCTGACGGCGCTGCTGTCGTCGGTGATGAACAACATGCCCACGGTGCTGATCGGCGCGCTGTCCATCGACGCGTCGAGCGCCACCGGCGTGGTGAAAGAAGCGATGATCTACGCCAACGTGATCGGCTGCGACCTCGGCCCGAAGATCACGCCCATTGGCAGCCTGGCCACGCTGCTCTGGCTGCACGTGCTGGCGAAGAAGGGCACCACCATCGCCTGGGGCTACTACTTCAAGGTCGGTATCGTGTTGACCGTGCCGGTGCTGTTCGTGACCCTGGCGGCGCTGGCCCTCCGGCTGAGCTGAACGCCGCTACTTCTTGTTCCTTCCATGACCGACATCACGATCTATCACAACCCCGCCTGCGGCACTTCTCGCAATGTGCTCGCACTGATCCGCAATTCCGGCGAAGCGCCGACCGTGATCGAGTACCTGAAGACCCCGCCCGACCGCGCCACGCTCGAGCGCCTGATCGTCGCCATGGGCGTACCGGTGCGCGACGTGCTGCGCCAGAAGGGCACGCCCTACGACGAGCTCGACCTCGGCGACCCGACCTGGACCGACGCGCAGCTCATCGACTTCATGCTGCAACACCCGATCCTGATCAACCGCCCCATCGTCGTCACGCCGCTGGGGACACGGTTGTGCCGGCCGTCGGAGGCGGTGCTCGACATCCTGCCGCAGCCGCAACAGGGCGCGTTCGCCAAGGAGGACGGCGAGGCGGTGGTCGACGCGAAGGGGCAGCGTGTCGACAAGGCTTGAGCTTCCCAACATCGACGCAGGGCTGTTCCATCAGCCTGATACGGAGCACCTGCATCCGGCCGAACGCGCCACCCACGCGCCGCGCATCCTGCTGCTCTACGGCTCGCTGCGCGAGCGCTCGTACAGCCGCCTGCTGACCGAAGAAGCGGCACGCCTGCTGCAGGCCCTGGGCGCGGAGCCGCGCATCTTCGACCCGCGCGGCCTGCCGATGCCTGACGACGCCCCCGAAGATCACCCGAAGGTGCAGGAACTGCGCGACCTGGCGCAATGGTCCGAAGGCATGGTCTGGACCTCGCCCGAGCGCCACGGCGCCATCACCGGGATCATGAAGGCGCAAATCGACTGGATTCCCTTGTCCATCGGCGCGGTGCGGCCCACGCAGGGCAAGACGCTGGCGGTCATGGAGGTGTCGGGTGGCTCGCAGTCCTTCAACGCCGTCAACCAGCTGCGGGTGCTCGGGCGCTGGATGCGCATGATCACCATCCCCAACCAGTCCTCGGTGGCCAAGGCCTTCCTGGAGTTCGACGACGCCGGCCGCATGAAGCCGTCGGCGTACTACGAACGCGTGGTCGACGTGATGGAGGAGCTGGTGAAGTTCACCCTGCTCACCCGCGACGCGGCTGGTTACCTGGTGGACCGCTACAGCGAGCGCCGGGAGAGTGCGGAACAACTCTCGGCCCGGGTCAATCAGCGCTCGATCTGATGCCACTTTCCAACCGGTCGTCTGTCGTCGTTGCCTTGGGCACCGCGCAGACGCTGGCCTGGGCATCGTCGTACTACCTGCCGGCGGTGCTGGCGGGTGCGATCGGGCCGGATGTCGGGACCTCCGCATCCACGGTTTTTGGCGCGTTTTCGGTGGCGTTGCTGGTGGCCGCTGCGGTCGGCCCGTACGCCGGGCGCCTCATCGACCGGCGAGGCGGGCGCCCTGTCCTCGTCGGCAGCAACCTGCTGTTCGCCGCCGGGCTGTTCGCGCTGAGCCATTGTCGCCAGCCGTTCCACGTGTTCCTGGCATGGGCCGTCATGGGCGTCGCGATGGGCAGCGGCCTGTACGAAGCGGCCTTCGCGACGGTGGTTCGGCTCCATGGCCAAGACGCGCGGCGCGCGATCACCGGCATCACCTTGTTCGCCGGGTTCGCGAGCACGGTCGGATGGCCGCTGTCTGCGTACCTGGAGAGCACGGTGGGCTGGCGTGGCGCCTGCATGGCCTGGGCGGCGCTGCACCTGGTGATCGGGCTGCCGCTCAATCTGCTGCTGCCGTCCGTGTCCAGTCTCAAGCCACCGACGACGACGGACGCGCGCAGCCGGCATGCGGGCGCAAGGCTGTCGCCGAAGCAGCAGCGCCGTGCCGCCTTCCTCATGGCCTTTGTCTTTGCCGCCACCTGGTTCATCAGCACGGCGATGGCTGCGCATCTCCCCGCGTTGCTGCAGTCCGCGGGTGCCACGCTTGCGGTGGCCGTGGGCATCGCCGCGCTGGTCGGCCCGGCGCAGGTGGCGGGGCGGCTCATCGAATTCACATTCCTGAAGAACGCGCATCCGCTGCTCTCGGCGCGGCTCGCGACGCTCGCGCATCCGCTCGGCGTGCTTTGCCTGGCGTGGGTCGGCACCTCGGCAGCCACGGCCTTCGCACTGTTGCACGGCCTGGGCAACGGCATCCTCACCATCGCCATCGGAACATTGCCGCTGCTGATCTTCGGTGCCGAGGGCTACGGAAGGCGGCAAGGCCTTCTCATGGTGCCCGCCCGCATCGTGCAGGCCGGCGCGCCCTTTCTCTTCGGCCTCGCGGTCGCGCGATGGGGCGCCGGTTCGCTGTGGTTCTCCGCCGCGCTTGGCGTGGCCGCCTGCATGGCGCTTGTCGTCATGACCTCGGACATGAAACAAGGAACTGCACATGCGCCATGACGTCCTCATCATCGGCGGCGGCCAAGCGGCCCTGTCCGTGGCCTACTTTCTCCGGCGTACCGCGCGCTCCGTGTTGATCCTCGATGCGGAAGACCAGGGCGGCGGGGCCTGGCAGCACGCATGGGAGTCGCTCCGGCTGTTCTCGCCAGCCGCGTGGAGTTCCATCGCAGGCTGGCCGATGCCGAGCACCGGCGCCACGTACCCGAGCCGCGACGATGTCGTGGCGTACCTGCGGGCCTACGAGGCGCGCTATGCATTCGAGATCGAACGCCCGGTGTGGGTCCGATCGGTGGGTCGGACCGCAGACGGCTTTGAGCTGCGCTCCGACGATCGCGTCTGGACCGCCAAGGCGGTCGTCAATGCGACAGGCACCTGGCGCAAGCCCTTCATCCCCGACTACCCGGGCCGGGACGCTTTCCGCGGCATGCAGGTTCACTCGGCCCACTACCGGCGCCCCGAGCCGTTCACCGGCCAGCGCGTGCTGATCGTCGGCGGCGGCAACTCGGGCGCGCAGATTCTTGCGGAGGTCTCCACCACGGCCGCCGAGGCGGTCTGGGTCACCCCGGACGAACCGTCCTTCCTGCCGGACGAGGTCGATGGCCGCGTCCTGTTCGAGCGTGCGACCGCACGGTGGCGCGCCATGCAGGAAGGCCGCAGCATCGACACGCTGCCCGGCGGGCTGGGCGACATCGTGATGGTGCCGCCGGTGGTCGATGCACGGCGCCGCGGCGTGCTGAAGGCGGTGCGGCCCTTCGCTCGCATGACCGCCGACGGCGTGGTCTGGGGCGACGAAACGCCATCCGCATTCGATGCCGTCATCTGGTGCACGGGGTTCCGGCCGGCCCTCGATCACCTGACCGCGCTGGGCTTCGACCGCGACATGCGACCGGCGGTCGAGGGCACACGCGCATCGAACATGCCGGGGCTGTGGTTCGTGGGCTACGGGGAGTGGACCGGCATGGCGTCGGCCACGCTGGTCGGCGTCATGCGTTCGGCGAAGGAGACGGCGATCGAGATCGACGGCTTTCTGTAGGCCGCAGAACGCAGTCGCCGCAAACGCCGCTCAGAGAATCAGCAAGGCGCGAAAGTCATTGACGTTCGTGTGCGTCGGCCCCGTGACCAGCAGGTCGCCGATCGCATCGAAGTAGCCATAGGCATCGTTGCGGTCGAGGTGGTCGGCGAGCTTGCGGCCTTGCGCCGTGGCGCGCGCCAGCGTGTCGGGTGTGACGAAGGCGCCGGCGTTGTCTTCCACGCCGTCGATGCCGTCGGTGTCGGCCGCGAGCGCCCACACGTCGCGCTGGCCGGCCAGCGCGCCCGCCAGGCCCAGGCAGAACTCGCCGGCACGGCCGCCGCGGCCCTTGGTCTGGCCGGGCTGGCGCGGGCGAATGGTCACGGTGGTCTCGCCGCCGGACAGGATGACGCAGGGCGTCGTGAAGGGCGCGCCGCGCAGCGCCACCGCGCGGGCCAGCGCGCCGTGCACCTTGCCGACCTCGCGCGATTCGCCTTCCATCTCGTCGCTCAGAACGTGTGCGTCGATGCCCGCCGCGCGCGCAGCGGTGGCCGCTGCTTCGAGCGATTGCTGCGGCGTCGCGATGAGGCGCGTGGTGTGGCCCTGGAACACGGCATCGGATGGCTTCGGCGTCTCGAGCGCGCCGCTCTCCAGTTGCGCACGCACGGGCGCCGGCACCGCGATGCCGTAGCGGTCGAGGATGGCCATCGCGTCGTCGCAGGTGGTGGCGTCGGGCACCGTGGGGCCGCTGGCGATGACGGCCGGGTCGTCGCCCGGCACGTCGCTGATGGTGAGCGTCACCACCTGCGCCGGCGCGCAGGCCGCCGCCAGCCGGCCGCCCTTGATGCGCGACAGGTGCTTGCGCACGCAGTTCATCTCGCCGATGTGCGCGCCGCTCTCGAGCAGCTGCTTGTTGATGCGCTGCTTGTCTTCGAGCGTCAGCCCGTCGGCCGGCAACGTGAGCAACGCCGACCCACCGCCGGAGATCAGGCACAGCACCAGGTCGTCGGCCGTGAGCCCTTCGGTCAGCGCCAGGATGCGCTCCGCCGCCTTCAGCCCCGCCGCATCGGGCACGGGGTGCGCGGCCTCGACGATCTCGATGCGCGACGCCAGCCCCTCGGGCCGCGGTGGAATGTGGCCGTAGCGTGTGACGACCAGGCCGGACAGGGACGACTCGGCCGGCCACAGCGCCTCGAGCGCCTGCGCCATCGAGCCGCCGGCCTTGCCTGCGCCCAGCACCAGCGTGCGGCCCTTGGGCGGCTTGGGCAGGTGCGGCGCCATGCTCGCCAGCGGCAGTGCGCGCTCGACGGCGACGCCATACAGATGCGCGAGGAATTCGCGCGGCGATGTGCGTGCATCGGGCACGCCGGAAGAAAGGTTCGATGCGATCATTTGCGTTGTCTCCACGCTCTATTCTGTCTGCTCGCGCCATGCCCACCCTGCTCATCCGCAACGCGACCTGCGTCGCCACCTTCGACGACGCACGCACCGAGTGGCGCGATGCCTCGGTCTTCGTGCGAGGGAACCGCATCGAGGCGATCGGGCCGGCGGCTGACCTGCCCCAGACGGCCGACGACGTGATCGACGCATGCGGTCATCTCGTCGTGCCGGGGCTGGTCAACACGCACCACCACATGTATCAGTCACTGACCCGCGCGATTCCCGCGGTGCAAAACGCGGAACTGTTCTCATGGCTGCGCGGCCTGTACCCGATCTGGACCGGGCTCACGCCGGAGATGGTGCATGTGTCGACCCAGGTCGCCATGGCCGAGCTGCTGCTGTCGGGCTGCACCACCAGCAGCGACCACCTCTACATCTACCCCAACGGCGTGCGGCTGGACGACAGCATCGACGCGGCCCGTGAGATCGGCATGCGCTTCGTCGCGAGCCGCGGCAGCATGAGCGTCGGCGCTTCGCAAGGCGGCCTGCCACCCGATCGCGTGGTCGAGCGTGAAGACGCCATCCTGGCCGACACGCAACGCCTCATCGAGACGCACCACGACGCTGCGCACGGCGCGATGGTGAACGTGGCGGTGGCGCCCTGCTCGCCCTTCAGCGTGAGCCGCGACCTGATGCGCGAGTCGGCGCTGCTCGCGCGCTCATTCAAGGGACAAGGCGTGCGACTGCACACCCACCTGGCCGAGAACGACCACGACATCGCCTACAGCCGCGAGAAGTTCAACTGCACGCCCACCGAGTACGCGCAGGATCTCGGCTGGCTCGGCCACGACGTGTGGCACGCGCACTGCGTGAAGCTAGACGCCGAAGGCATCGCGCTCTTCGCGAAGACCAAAACCGGCGTCGCGCACTGCCCCTGCAGCAACATGCGGCTGGCCTCGGGCATCGCGCCCGTCCGCCGCATGCTCGACGCGGGCGTACCGGTCGGCCTGGGCGTGGACGGCAGTGCCAGCAACGACGGTGCGCACATGGTGAACGAGGCGCGCCAAGCCTTGCTGCTGGCGCGCGTTGGGCGTTCTCTCGAACCCTTCGGCTGCGACCACGGTCCGTCGGAGATGACGGCGCGCGATGCGATGGCCATCGCCACGCGCGGCGGCGCCGAGGTGCTGGGCCGTGCCGACATCGGCCATCTGGCGCCGGGCATGTGCGCCGACTTCGCGCTGTTCGACCTCAACACCGTCGCCTTCGCGGGCGGCGCGGTGCACGATCCCGTAGCGAGCCTGCTGCTGTGCGCCAGCCTGCAGGCGGCCTATACGGTGGTCAATGGGCGCGTCGTCGTGCGGGACGGGCAGCTCGCGACCGTCGACCTGGGGCCGCTGATCGAGCGACACAACCGGCTGGCCTTGCTGCTGGCGCTCGGCGCGCAGTGAGCGCACCACCGCTCACTTCGTCGGCGAGCCGGCCTGAAACCAGGCACCGATCAACGCCCGCTCCGCATCCGTGATGCCGGTCGCGTTGTTCATCGGCATGATCTTCGTGACCACCACCTGCTGGTAGACGGCCTGCGCATGCAGCGCCACCTGGTCGGGCGTGTCGAGCCGCACGTTCTTCATCTGCACGGCCGCGCCGTGGCACATGTAGCAGCGCTGCTCCAGCACTTTCTGCACATCGCCGAACGCGACCTTCGGCGCCACCGCGCCCGGCGCCGGTGCCGCCACGGGTTCGGGTTTCATCCAGACGATGGTGAGACCCAGCACGGCGATGCCGACCATCGCGTAAGGCAGCGGGTTTTTCGCGTTGCCCAGCTTGAAGCGATGCCGCACCACGAAGAACTGCCGGATGGCCGCGCCGCCGAGCATGATCAGCAGCAGCACGATCCAGTTGTACTGGTGGGTGTAGGTGAAGCTGTAGTGGTTGCTCAGCATCGCGAACAGCACCGGCAGCGTGAAGTAGGTGTTGTGCACGCTGCGCTGCTTGCCGCGCTGGCCGTGGATCGGGTTGACCGGCTTGCCCTGGCGCAGCAGCGCCACGTTCTCGCGCTGGCCGGGGATGATCCAGAAGAACACGTTGCCGCTCATGGTCGTGGCCATCATCGCGCCGACCAGCAGGAAGGCGGCGCGGCCGGCGAACCAGTGGCAGGCCAGCCAGGCCGCGAAGGCGACGAAGAGCGCCACCAGCACGCCGACGATCGCGTCGCCGTGCTTGCGGCGGCCGAAGATCTGGCAGATGCCGTCGTAGACGATCCAGAACACGACGAAGAAGGCCAACGCCACCGAGATGGCGGCGCCCGGCTGCCAGTCCATCTTCGACTTGTCGATGAGGTAGGTGCTGGCGTTCCACAGGTACGACATCGTGAAGAGCGCGAAGCCGGTGATCCAGGTCGTGTAGCTCTCCCAGTACGACCAGTGCAGGTGGTCCGGCAGCTTCTTGGGTGCCAGCGCGTACTTCTGCATGTTGTAGAAGCCGCCGCCGTGCACCGCCCACTGCTCGCCGCCGACGCCCTTGTCGATCGACTCGGCGTCCTGCGGCTTCTCGAGGCTGTTGTCCAGCATCACGAAGTAGAAGGAGGCACCGATCCAGGCGATGGCGGTGATGACGTGGACCCAGCGCAGCAGCAGGTTGGCCCAATCGAGGTAATAGCTTTCCATGCTCACCCTTGTCGGCGCGTGGGAGCGCCTTGTCGTTTTGGTCTGCTCACCACCGCGGGCGCTGTAAGCAGAAAAAGAGCCGCGAACGCAGGCTTGGGAATGGGCCTGGCTCCGCTGCGGCAGGCAGTTGTGAACCGAAGTGTATGCAATTTATCGGCCTGGCGGCCGTCATCGTCTGTCGCTGTCGATCGATTGCAACAACTGTGCCGCCACGGCGACGGCGATCACCTCCGGCTCCTTGCCGCCGATGCCGGGCACGCCGATCGGGCAGGTGATGCGGGCCAGTTCGTTCGGCGAAAAGCCCCGCGCCTCCAGACGGTGGCGGAAGGTGGCCCACTTCGTCCGGCTGCCGATCAGGCCGACGTAGGGCAGATCGCCGTGTCGCCGCAGTCGCTGCAGGCAGGCGATGACGATGTCGAGGTCTTCGGCATGGCTGAAGCTCATGATCAGCACGCGCGAGCCGGCGGCCAGGCTGTCGACGGCCGACTGGACAGGCTCGGAATGTTCGGTCTCGACCTGTGTGGGCATGGTCGGCGGGAACACGCCTTCGCGGCTGTCGATCCAGCGCACCGCGAAGGGCAGCGTCGCGAGCAGCCGCGCCAGGGCGGCCCCCACGTGGCCGCCACCGAAGAGCGCCACCGGCTTCAGGTGCGCGCCGAGTTCGTCGCGCAGCGCCGACGCATCGCCGGCCTCGATGCGGCGGAAGTGCAGGAACACCACGCCGCCGCAGCACTGGCCCAGGCTCGGCCCGAGCGGATAACGGCGCACGCCGTCGATCGGCTGGCCGCCATCGAGCCAGGCACGCGCTTCCCGCGCCGCCTGGAATTCGAGCTGGCCGCCGCCGATGGTGCCGGTCAGCGCGTCGGGCCAGACGGCCATCCAGGTGCCCGCCTCGCGCGGCACCGAGCCCTCGGTCGCCTCGACGCGCACCAGCACGCCCGGACCGAGGTCGAGCCGATGCAGCACGTCGTCGAGCGCTGGGTTCATGGCGTGGATTGTCCTGCGGGATGACGCCCCGTTACGGGGCACGGCCGTATGCACGGTATAACCCCGGCGATGATTTGCAGCCCCTCACCGCGCCGCCTCGCCCTGGCCGGCGCCCTCTTCGCCACCCTCTGGCTCGCCGGTTGCGGCAGCAGCCCGACCTCACCCGTCACCGGCACCGTGCCCGGCCAGCTCAGCGGCGCGACACCGGAGCCCGGCCCCGCCACCCGCACCGCGCCCCGCCCCTCGGCGGCTGCCAACCCGCGCGACTACCGCAAGGACGCCGCGCGCCACATCTACGACATCAACAAGGCACGCATTTACGACGGCAAGCTGCCGCCGGTGCTCTATGCGGTCGGCACCCTGCAAGTCCATCTGGATGCACAGGGCCGGGTGCTGTCGATGCACTGGATGCGCGCACCGCAGCATGCGCCCGAGGTCATCGCGGAGATCGAACGCACCGTGTTGGCCGCCGCACCCTTCCCCGTTGCCACGCAGCTCGGCCGCGTGACCTGGACCGACACCTGGCTGTGGGACAAGGGCGGCCACTTCCAGCTGGACACGCTGACCGAAGGCCAGCTGTAGGCCTCAGGAGCCGCGGTACGTCGAATAGCTCCACGGGCTCACCAGCAGCGGCACGTGGTAGTGCTGGTCGGTGCGCGCCACGCCGAAGTCGAGCGAGACCTTGTCGAGGAAGTTGGGTTCGGGCAGCTGCACGCCGCGTGCCTTGAAATAGGCGGCGACCTCGAAGGTCAGGCGGTAGGTGCCGACACGGATGGTGTTGTTGTCGTAGAGCGGGCCATCGCTGCGGCCGTCGGCGTTGAGGACGAAGCGCTTGACCAACGTCGCGCTGTCGCCCTGCGTGGTGTAGAGCGACACGGCCATGCCCGCCGCGGGGCTGCCGTGCATGGTGTCCAGTACGTGGGTGCTCAGGCCCATGGTTCGATCCTTCCGTCCGGTACACCGGCAATTTGGTGAACAAAAGTGTATACAGTTCTGGGCTTTGGGTCTATCATGAATCCATGGAGCCCTCCACCACCGGCGCGATCGTCGACGCACTGACCAAGGCGATCGTCGAACACCGCCTACAGCCGGGCAGCAAGCTGGCCGAACAGAAGCTCGCCGACCACTTCGGCGTCTCGCGCACCCTGGTGAGGCAAGCTTTGTTCCAGCTTTCGCAAAACCGTCTGGTGCGACTCGAGCCGGCGCGCGGCGCCTTCGTGGCCGCACCGGCGGTCGACGAGGCGCGGCAGGTGTTCGCCGTGCGCCGCATGCTCGAAGCGGAAATGACCCGCGCCTTCGTGCGCGACGTCACGCCCGCGCGCATCAAGGCCCTGCGCGAGCATGTCGCGCATGAAAAGACGGCCGTCGCCGATGGCGTCGGCTCCCATGGCAACGAGCTGCTGGGCGACTTCCATGTGCGCATGGCGGAGCTGATGGGCAACGAGGTGCTGGCGCAGATGCTGGGCGAGCTGGTCTCGCGCTGCGCCCTGATCACGCTGATGTACCAGAGGCCGGTAGCCGCCATGCATTCGAACGAAGAACATGCCGACATCGTGAAAGCGCTGGCGGCCAGGGACGAAGAACGCGCAGTGCGCCTGATGACCGAACACCTTCTGCATGTCGAGGCCAGTCTGACCTTCGACCGGAAGGTGCCGACCAACGACATTTCCCTTGCGCTGTCCTGAGCAGTGCCTTTTCCATGAGCGATTCCGTCCCCCTCCCCTATCCCCGCGACCTCGTCGGCTACGGCCGCCACGCGCCCCATGCCCAGTGGCCGGGCCAGGCGAAAATTGCCGTGCAGTTCGTCCTCAACTACGAAGAAGGCGGCGAGAACAACCCGCTGCACGGCGACCCGACCTCCGAGACCTTCCTGTCGGAACTCATCACGGCGCAGGCCTACGAGAACCGCCACATGACGATGGAGTCGATGTACGAGTACGGCTCGCGCGTCGGCGTCTGGCGCATCCTCAAGGAATTCGAATCGCGCGGCCTGCCGCTCACGGTGTTCGGCATCGGCATGGCGCTGCAGCGCTACCCCGAACTGGTCGACACCTTCCTGAAAAACGGCTACGAGATCGCCAACCACGGCCTGCGCTGGATCCACTACCAGAACCTGCCCATGGCCACCGAGAAGCGCCACCTCGACCTGGCCACGCATGTCATCCGCGACATGACCGGCGGCCAGTGGCCACTGGGCTGGTACACCGGCCGCGACAGCCCGAACACCCGCCGTCTGGTGGTCGAACAGGGAAGCTACGAATACGACAGCGACTACTACGGCGACGACCTCCCCTTCTGGATGCAGGTCGAGAAGAGCGACGGCAGCACCGTGCCGCACCTGGTGGTGCCCTACTCGCTCGACACCAACGACATGCGCTTCGTGCAGACGCAGGGCTTCAACACCGGCGACCACTTCTTCACCTACCTGCGCGACAGCTTCGATGCCCTCTACGCGGAAGGCGAAGAAGCGCCGAAGATGATGAGCATCGGCATGCACTGCCGGCTGCTGGGCAAACCGGGTCGCATCGGCGCGCTGCGCCGCTTCCTCGACCATGTGCAGAGCCACGAGCGCGTCTGGATCTGCCGCCGCATCGACATCGCCCGGCATTGGAAGCAGGTGCATCCGTTCCAGGCCACCGCAGGAGAATGACATGCCACTGAGCATCGAAGACCTCAACGCCGCCACAGCCGCCGAAGCGGTGGCCCTGCTCGACGGCGTGTACGAGCATTCCCCCTGGATCGCCGAGCGTGCGCTGGCTACGCGACCGTTTCGCTCGCTGCAGCATCTGAAGCACGCGATGGCGCGCGTCGTGAGCGACGCCGGCGCCGACGCGCAGCTGGGCCTGATCCGCGCCCACCCGGAACTGGCCGGGAAGGCGATGACCGCCAACACCCTGACGGCCGAGTCGACGAACGAGCAGCGCAAGGCCGGCCTGACCGGCTGCACGCCCGACGAACTCGAGAAGATCCGCCAGCTCAATGCCGCCTACAGCGCGAAGTTCGGCTTCCCCTTCATCCTCGCCGTGCGCGGGCCCCGCGGCACGGGTCTGCAGAAGCAGGACATCATCGACACCTTCGAGCGGCGCGTGGACAACCACGCCGACTTCGAGCGCGCCGAGTCGCTGCGCAACATCCACCGCATCGCCGAGATCCGCCTGAACGACAAGTTCGGCGTGACGCCTGCGCTGGGCAACGAGGTGTGGGACTGGCACGAGCAGCTCGCCGTGCACAGCGACCCCGGCTTCAAAGAGAAGGGCCAGCTCACGGTGACCTACCTCACCGACGCGCACCGCGCCTGCGCCGCGCAGATCGCGTCGCTGATGCGCGAGGTCGGCTTCGACACGGTCGAGATCGACGCCGTGGGCAACGTGGTCGGCCGCTACGAGGCCTCCGTGCCGGGCGCGCGCGCCCTCATGACCGGCTCGCACTACGACACCGTGCGCAACGGCGGCAAGTACGACGGGCGCCTCGGCATCTTCGTGCCCATCGCCTGCGTGCGCGAGCTCGTGCGCGAGGGCCGCCGCCTGCCCTTCGGCTTCGAGGTGGTCGCCTTCGCCGAAGAGGAAGGCCAGCGCTACAAGGCGACCTTCCTCGGCTCGGGCGCGCTCATCGGCCATTTCAACCCGGACTGGCTCACGCAGAAGGACGCCCAGGGCATCACGATGCGCGAGGCCATGCAGCACGCCGGCCTGCGCGAGCAGGACATCCCCGCGATCCAGCGCGACCCGGCGCGCTACCTCGGCTTCGTCGAGGTGCACATCGAGCAGGGGCCGGTGCTCAACGAGCTCGACCTGCCGCTGGGCATCGTCACCTCCATCAACGGCGGCGTGCGCTACGTGTGCGAGGTGATCGGCATGGCCAGCCACGCCGGCACCACGCCGATGGACCGCCGGCGCGACGCCGCCGCGGCGGTCGCCGAACTGATGGTCTACGCCGAACAGCGTGCGGCACAGGACGGCGACTCGGTCGCCACCGTCGGCATGCTGGAGGTGCCCGCCGGCTCCATCAACGTGGTGCCGGGCCGCTGCAAGTTCAGCCTCGACATGCGCGCGCCGACCAACGCCCAGCGCGACGCGATGGTGGCCGACGTGCTCGCGACGCTCGACACGATCGTGCAGCGCCGCGGCCTGCGCCAGACGCGCGAGCTCGCCATGCAGGCCTCGGCCGCGCCCAGCGCACCGGCGTGGCAACAGCGCTGGGAACGCGCGGTCGACGCCCTGGGCGTGCCGCTGTTCCGCATGCCCAGCGGCGCCGGCCACGACGCGATGAAGCTGCATGAAGTGATGCCGCAAGCCATGCTCTTCGTGCGCGGGCTCAACGCCGGCATCAGCCACAACCCGCTCGAATCGAGCACCAACGACGACATCGAACTGGCGGTCAACGCTTTCCAGCAGCTGCTCGACGATCTCGCCAAAGACCAGACCTCCGCCACACCATGACCGACTACGCCCAGCTCGACGCCTGGATCGACGCCCACTTCGACGAGGAAGTGAAGTTTCTGCAGGAACTCGTCCGCGTGCCCACCGACACGCCCCCCGGCAACAACGCGCCGCATGCCGATCGCACCGCAGCGCTGCTCGAAGGCTTCGGCCTGCAGGCCGAGAAGCACCCGGTGCCGGCGCAGCAGGTGCACGACTACGGGCTCGAATCCATCACCAACCTGATCGTGCGCCGTGCCTACGGCCCCGGCCGCACGGTGGCGCTCAACGCCCACGGCGACGTGGTGCCACCGGGCGACGGCTGGTCGCACGACCCCTACGGCGGCGAGATCGACGGCGGCGCGCTCTACGGCCGCGCCGCGGCCGTCAGCAAGAGCGATTTCGCCAGCTTCACCTTCGCGCTGCGCGCGCTCGAAGCGGTCGCCAAGCCGACGAGGGGCGCCGTCGAGCTGCACTTCACCTACGACGAGGAATTCGGCGGCCTGCTCGGGCCGGGCTGGCTGCTGAGCCAAGGGCTCACGAAGCCCGACCTCATGATCGCAGCGGGCTTCAGCTACGAGGTGGTCACCGCCCACAACGGCTGCCTGCAGATGGAAGTGACCGTGCACGGCAAGATGGCGCACGCCGCGATCCCGGCGACCGGCGTCGACGCGCTGCAGGGCGCGACGAAGATCCTGACGGCGCTCTATGCGCAGAACGTCCGCTACCAGCAGGTGACGTCCGACGTCGAAGGCATCACGCACCCTTACCTCAACGTCGGACGCATCGAGGGCGGCACCAACACCAACGTCGTGCCGGGCAAGGTGGTGTTCAAGCTCGACCGCCGGATGATCCCGGAAGAAAACCCGGCCGAGGTCGAGGCCGAGATCCGGCAGGTGATCGCCACTGCAGCGGCTGAAAGCACCGGGATCACCGTGGAAATCAAGCGCCTGCTGCTCGCCAATTCGATGAAACCCCTGGCAGGCAACCAGCCGCTGGTCGACGCGATTCAGAAGCACGGCCAGGCGATTTTTGGCGAGCCGATCAAGGCCATGGGGACGCCGCTCTACACCGATGTGCGGCTCTATGGCGAGGCCGGCATTCCCGGCGTCATCTACGGCGCCGGCCCGCGCACGGTGCTGGAGTCGCACGCCAAGCGCAACGACGAACGCGTCGTGCTCGACGACCTGCGCGGCGCCACCAAGGTCATCGCGCGCACGCTGGCCGATCTGTTGGCCTAGCCCCGCGGGCCGTGCCCGCCCCTCACCGACTTACAGGCCCGCCTCGCGCGGGCCTGCTGCATTTTGGCGCGCGCCTGCACCGACGTGGCGCTGCCCGACCCGCGTCGACCCAGAGAAAACGCTAATTGCGCACCATCTTTGTATACAGATAACGTTCGCAATATGGCATGCAATTTGCTCCGCCATCGCATCCCGGTCACGTGCGCCGGCTCACGCAGGAGGACCATGTCGTCGGACCCACCACTCGCCTCGGCCATGGCACCTGCCGCAGACCGGCAAGCCAGCATCGAAGAGATCGCCCAGGACATCACCACCGCGATCGTCGAGAAGCGCCTGCCGCCCGGCACCTGGCTGCGGGAAGAAGCCCTGGGGCGGGTCTACGGCGTGAGCCGCACCAAGATCCGCGCCGCGCTGCTGACGCTGTCCAAGGAGAAGCTGATCGAGATGATTCCCGACAAGGGCGCCTTCGTCAGCAAGCCCAGCGTGCAGGAGGCCCGGGAGGTGTTCGGCATTCGCCGCCTGCTCGAGAGCGAGGTGGTGAGGCTGCTGACCGCCAAGGCCAAGCCGAAGGACTACCAAGCGCTGGAACAACACGTGCGCGCCGAACGCGCCGCGTTGCGCACCTCGCCGCACGGCACGGTGCGCGAGAAGCTGCTGGGCGACTTCCATGTGGCGCTGGCCGAGGCCACCGGCAACCACACGCTGGCCGAGCTGGTGCGTGAACTCGTGGCACGCAGTTCGCTCATCGCCATGCTCTACCACTCGTCCAACGACTCGCACTGCTCGCACGACGAACATGCAGGCTTCCTGCGCCTGTGCCGCAGCGGCGACACCGAGGCGGCCGTCGCCAGCATGACCGAACACCTCACACGCATCGAGGCCAGCCTTCAGCTGTCGCCCGACCGGCCCGACCGGCAACTCGATCTGGTCAAGGCGCTGCTCGCCTGAACGCTTTCTTTCGCACGTCCTTCAGTCGTCAACAGGAGATTCGCCATGAGCACCGTTTCGCCCCCCGCCCCCGCGGCGGTTCACCCCGTCGACCAGCACCTGCCTCTCGGCAAGGTCACGGCCCTCGGCCTGCAGCATGTGCTGGTGATGTACGCCGGCGCGGTCGCGGTACCGCTGATCGTCGGCCGCGCGCTCAAGCTGAGCCCGAGCGAGGTTGCGCTGCTGATCTCGGCCGACCTGTTCTGCTGCGGCATCGCCACGCTGATCCAGTCGCTGGGCGCCACGCAGTGGTTCGGCATCAAGCTGCCGGTGATGATGGGGGTGACCTTCGCCTCGGTCGCACCGATGGTCGCCATCGCCAATGCCAACCCGGGCATCGCGGGCGCGCAATTGCTCTTCGGCTCGATCATCGGGGCCGGCGTGATCTCGATCCTGATCGCGCCGGTGGTGAGCAAGCTGCTGCGCTTCTTCCCGCCGGTGGTGACTGGCACGATCATCGCGGTCATCGGCATCAGCCTGATGCGCGTGGGCATCAACTGGATCTTCGGCAACCCCTTCGGCCCGACCGCACCGGCCATCGTCGACCCGGCCTACGCCAAGTGGCTGGCCGACGTCACCTCGCCCGGCAGCGCGATCCCGCCGGTGCCCAAGGGCTTCGCCATTCTGCCGACCGTGCCCAACCCGAAGTACGCCGACCTCACCGGCTTCGGCGTGGCCGCGCTGGTGCTGGTGTCCATCCTGCTGATCGTGAAGTACGCCAAGGGCTTCATCGCCAACATCTCGGTGCTGCTGGGCATCGCGATCGGCGGGGTCGTCGCCACGGCCATGGGCATCATGACCTACGAAAAGGTGGGCAAGGCGCCGTGGTTCGACGTGGTGCTGCCCTTCCACTTCGGCATGCCGCAGTTCGACCCGATCCTGATCCTCACGATGACGCTGATCATGATCGTCGTGATGATCGAATCGACCGGCATGTTCCTGGCGCTCGGTGAGATGACCGAGCGCAAGATCGACCAGAAGGACCTGGCCAAGGGCCTGCGCACCGACGGCCTGGGCACACTCATCGGCGGGATCTTCAACACCTTCCCCTACACCAGCTTCTCGCAGAACGTCGGCTTGGTGGCCGTCACCGGCATCAAGAGCCGCTACGTGTGCGTGGCCGGCGGCGTGATCCTCGTCGTGCTCGGCCTGCTGCCCAAGATGGCGGCGTTGATCGAATCGCTGCCCACGGTGGTGCTGGGCGGTGCGGGCCTCGTGATGTTCGGCATGGTGGCCGCCACCGGCATCCGCATCCTGTCGGGCGTGGACTTCAAGACCAACCGCCACAACCCGATGATCGTCGCGGTGTCGATCGGCGTGGGGATGATCCCGCTGATCGCGCCCAACTTCAAGCAATGGATGCCGCACGGCCTGCACTCGCTGATCGAGTCGGGCATCCTGCTGGCGTCGATCACGGCGGTGCTGCTGAACCTGTTTCTGAACGGCGCGAAGCATGACGAAGCGGCGATCATCGCCGCGGCCAAGCAGGCCGAGGCGCACTGAGCGCCGCGGCTACGCGCGCCTGAGGGGCGCGCCTGAATTCATCAACCAGGGAGGATAGAAGCCATGCAACAAGGGCATCATGGGGTCGCGGGCTCAGATCTGCGCCTCATCAACGAGGATCTCGCACCGGTCACGGGCGACAAGAAGACCTGGTCTTCGTACAGTGTTTTCGCGATGTGGATGTCCGACGTTCACAGCGTCGGCGGCTACACCTTCGCGGCCAGCCTCTTCCTGCTGGGCCTGACGGGCTGGCAGGTGCTCGCCGCCCTGGTGATCGGCATCTCGATCGTCAACGTGCTGATGAACTGGATCGGCAAGCCGAGCCAGCAGCACGGCATCCCCTACCCCGTGATGGCGCGGGTGAGCATGGGCGTGATGGGCGCCAACTTCGCCGCGTTGATCCGCGGCGTCGTAGGTGTCGTCTGGTACGGCGTGCAGACCTACTTCGCCTCCAAGGCCGTGGCCACGCTGGTGCTGGTGTTCTTCCCCGGCGCGGCTGCGTTGCAGGCCACCACGGTCCTGCGCCTCGACCTGCTGGGCTGGGGCTGCTTCTTCTTCATGTGGATCTTCCAGTTGCTGATCTTCCAGCGCGGCATGGAAGCGATCCGCAAGTTCATCGACTTCTGCGGCCCGGCCGTCTACGTCGTCATGTTCCTGCTGATGGGGTGGATCCTCTGGAAGGCCGGCTGGGATTCGCTCGACCTCTCGCTCAGCGACAAGGTGCTCACGGGCGCCGAGTCCTTCATCGCCATGGGCAGCGCGATCCTGCTGGTCGTGAGCTACTTCGCCGCGTTGCTGCTGAACTTCGGCGACTTCTCGCGCTACGCCAAGACAGAGCGCGACATGAAGGTGGGCAACTTCCTGGGCCTGCCGGTCAACTTCATCCTGTTCGCGATCATCGTGGTGGTGGTCACCGCCGGCAGCGCCAAGGTGTTCGGCCACATGGTCATGGACCCGATCGAGATCGTCTCGAAGATCGACAACAAGTGGGCCGTGGTGCTGGGCAGCGTCACCTTCATCATCGCGACGATGGGCATCAACATCGTGGCCAACTTCGTCTCGCCGGCCTACGACTTCGCCAACCTCTTCCCCAAGCACGTGGACTTCAAGCGCGGCGGCCTGATCACCTCGGTGCTGGCGGTGCTGGTGTGTCCCTGGATCTTCGTCGACAGCCCGAAGGCGATCACCATCTTCGTGAGCGTCTTCGGCGCGGTGCTGGCGCCGCTCTTCGGCGTGATGGTGGCCGACTTCTACCTGCTCAAGAAGCAGGTCGTGCATGTCGATGACCTGTACTCCATGGCCCCCGGTGGGCGCTACCACTACGATGGCGGCTGGAACAAGGTCGGCGTGACGGCGCTGATCCTGGCCAGCATCCTCTCGATCGGCTGGGAACTGTGCACGCAGTTGCTCAAGGTGCTGCCGGAGAACAACTTCGGCTGGGTCATCGGTGCGGTCGCGGGTGCGCTCATCTATCTGGCTTCGATGCGCATGGCGCGCCGCACCTGAGCCGCCTGCATCGCGGCGGCGCTGCACCGGGGCCGGTGCCTGGCCTCGCGGCGCGACGCGACGCACCACCCCGGGGAACTCCCGAACGTCGGGCGCGCCATGCAGTGGCACATTGCTTGCATACAAGAACGCGCGTTTCTTGTATTCAAACAACAGTAGGGAGTGTCACACCATGGTTCGCTTTGCGAAATCTCTGTTCGGGCAGGTCGTCATCGCCCTCGTCCTCGGCGTCGTTCTGGGGCTGACGGTTCCCGACTTCGCCGCCAAGCTCAAGCCGCTGGGCGACGGCTTCATCAAACTGATCAAGATGATCATTCCGGTGCTGGTGTTCTGCGTCGTGGTGCACGGCATCGCCGGCGCAGGCGACCTCAAGCGCGTCGGCCGGGTCGGCATCAAGGCGTTGATCTACTTCGAGGTGCTCACCACCCTGGCCCTGGTGCTGGGCCTGGTCCTGGCCTTCGTCTTCAAGCCGGGCGTCGGCATGAACGTCGACCCAAAGCTGCTCGATCCGTCGGCCATGAGCGCCTACGCATCGAACGCCGACAAGCTCACCAGCGGCGGCACGGTCGAGTTCCTCATGAAGCTCATCCCCAACACCGTGGTGCAGGCCTTCGCCACCGGCGACGTGCTGCAGGTGCTGCTTTTCGCCGTGCTCTTCGGCTGCGCCCTGGCCCTGCTGGGCGATCTGGGCAAGCCCGTGGCGGTGGTGATCGACACCATGTCGCTGGTGCTCTTCAAAATCATGGGAATCATCATCAAGCTGGCCCCGCTCGGCGTACTGGGGGCCATCGCCTTCACCGTCGGCAAGTACGGCATCGGTTCGCTCAAGCAGCTGGGCATGCTGGTGGCGCTGTACTACGCGTCGGTGCTCATCTTCGTGTTCGGCGTCCTGGGGCTGGTCATGCGCCTGTCCGGCTTCAGCCTGATCAAGCTGCTGCGCTACCTGCGCGAGGAGCTCGCCATCGTCTTCGCCACCACCTCCTCGGACAGCGTGCTGCCGCAGATCATGGCCAAGCTTCGACGCATGGGCGTGCGCGACTCCACGGTCGGCCTGGTGATCCCGACCGGCTATTCGTTCAACCTCGACGCCTTCTCGATCTACATCACGCTGGCGGCGGTGTTCATCGCACAAGCCACCAACACGCCGATCAGCATGTCCGACCTGCTCACGATCCTGGCGATCGCGCTGGTCACCTCCAAGGGTGCCCACGGCGTGCCGGGTTCGGCCATCGTGGTGCTGGCGGCGACGCTGCACGCCATCCCGGCGATCCCGGCCATCGGCCTGGTGCTGGTGCTGTCGGTCGACTGGTTCATGGGCATCGCCCGTGCGCTGGGCAACCTGATCGGCAACTGTGTCGCCACCGTGGCCATCGCTGCCTGGGAAGGCGACATCGACCGGGAACGCGCGCACGCGGTGCTCGACGGTCGGCTGGCTGCTGACGATGTCAACGAATTCCCGCCGTCGGTGCCCGCGACGCATTGACCGCAGGGGCGCGCCTCCCGCCCACGACCACATGCGCCTCGCGCTGACGCTGCGACGGCGGCGCGTGCAAGGCGGCAGGCCGCGCCTCGGCTAAAGTCGGGGCGCTCATGATCTCCCCCCCACTCCAGCGCGGTTTTTTCCTTTTCCTGCTGGCGGCCGTCACGGTCGCCTTCTTCTGGATCCTGCTGCCCTTCGGCGGCGCGGTGCTGTGGGGTGTGGCCCTGGCCATCCTCTTCAACCCGCTCTACAAACGGCTGCTGGCAAAGATGGGCAAGCAGCGGCGCACGCTGGCGGCCCTGGCCACCCTGGCAATCTGCCTGGTGATCGTTTTCCTGCCGTTGTCGATGATCGCCGCGTCGCTGGTGCAGGACGTGGCGACCGTCACGCAACGCATCCGCACGGGCGACCTCAACTTCGTCACCTACTTCCAGCAGGTCGTCAGTGCGCTGCCCCGGCCGCTGCTCAACCTGCTCGATCGCTTCGGGCTGGGCAACCTGGAAGGCCTGCTGTCCAAGCTGACCGACACCGCCGCGCAAGGCTCGCAGATGATCGCCCAGCAGGCGCTGAGCATCGGCCAGAACACTTTCGACTTCGTGGTGAGCTTCTTCGTGATGCTCTACCTGCTGTTCTTCCTGCTGCGCGACGGGGCCGACCTGTCCAAGACGATCCGCGAAGCGCTGCCACTGGCGCGTCCGCACACCCACTATCTGCTCAACAAGTTCACCACCGTGATCCGGGCGACCGTCAAGGGCAATGTGGTGGTCGCTGCCGTGCAGGGCACCATCGGCGGCATCGCCCTCGCGGTGCTCGGCGTACAGGGCGCGCTGCTGTGGGGCGTGGTGATGGCCTTTCTGTCGCTGCTGCCCGCCGTGGGGGCGGCGCTGATCTGGGCACCCGTGGCCATTTACTTCCTGGCCACCGGCGCGATCGCCAAGGGCCTCGGCCTGGTCTTCGTCGGCGTCTTCGTGATCGGCCTGATCGACAACATCCTGCGCCCGCTGCTGGTCGGCAAGGACACCCAGATGCCCGACTACGTCGTGCTGATCTCGACCATCGGCGGCATGGCGCTCTTCGGCATCAACGGCTTCGTGATCGGGCCGGTGGTGGCCGCCTTGTTCATGGCGGCGTGGAGTCTGTTCGCGACGTCGAATGAAACGGCCGACGCCCCTGGCGACAAGGACAACGCGCCGCCCATGTGACGCGCGTGCCGGGAGCAACGCTGACGGCCTCCGTGGGTACCCGCTGCAGGAGAACTCACCTTTGCGGTAGCCTTTCGTTCTGTTTTTTGCGACATCGAACGGAGAGCCCCATGGCCAGCAAACTGTCCCCCGCCGAAGAAGCGCTGCGCGAAGCCGCACGCGAGTACCACCGCAGCCCTGTTCGCGGCAAGATTTCCGTCACGCCGACCAAGCCGCTGCTGAACCAGCGCGACCTGTCGCTGGCCTACTCGCCCGGCGTGGCCTACCCCTGCCTCGACATCCAGGCCGACCCGAGCCTGGCGGCCGAGTTCACCGCACGCGGCAACCTGGTCGGCGTGGTCACCAACGGCACCGCGGTGCTGGGCCTGGGCAACATCGGCCCGCTGGCCGCCAAGCCGGTGATGGAGGGCAAGGGCGGCTTGTTCAAGAAGTTCGCGGGCATCGACGTGTTCGACATCGAGCTCGCCGAGAACGACCCCGATAAGCTGGTCGAGATCATCGCGGCGCTGGAGCCCACGCTGGGCGGCATCAACCTCGAGGACATCAAGGCGCCCGAGTGCTTCTACATCGAGAAGAAGCTGCGCGAGCGCATGAACATCCCGGTGTTCCATGACGACCAGCACGGCACCGCCATCATCTCGGCCGCCGCGCTCATCAACGGCCTGGAGCTGGTCAACAAGAAGATCGAAGACGTGAAGATCGCGGTCTCGGGCGCTGGCGCCGCCGCCATCGCCTGCCTCGACGTGATGGTCGGCCTGGGCGCCAAGCCCGCCAACATCTTCGCGGTCGACTCCAAGGGCCTGATCTACATGGGCCGGCCGGGCGGCTTCGACGAATCGAAGTCGCGCTACGCGCAGAAGGACAACGGCGACCGCACGCTGGCCGACGTGATGAAGAACGCCGACGTCTTCCTCGGCTGCTCGGCACCGGGCGTGGTCACGCAGGACATGGTCAAGAGCATGGGCACGCAGCCCATCCTGCTGGCGCTGGCCAACCCCGAGCCGGAGATCCGCCCCGAACTGGCCAAGGCCGTGCGCCCGGACTGCATCATCGCCACGGGCCGTTCGGACTACCCGAACCAGGTCAACAACGTGCTGTGCTTCCCGTACATCTTCCGTGGCGCGCTCGACTGCGGCGCCAGCAAGATCACCGAGGAGATGAAGCTCGCCTGCGTGCGCGAGATCGCCGAGCTGACCAAGGCCGACATCAGTGAGGAAGTGGCCACGGCGTATGCCGGCCAGGAACTGAGCTTCGGCCCCGACTACCTGATTCCCAAGCCCTTCGACTCGCGCCTGATCCTGCGCATCGCCCCCGCCGTGGCCAAGGCCGCGGCTGCCTCGGGCGTGGCCGCGCGCCCCATTGAAGACCTGGACGCCTACCGCCAGCACCTCACGCGCTTCGTCTACCAGACCGGCATGTTCATGCGCCCTGTCTTCACCGCCGCCAAGGCCGCGACGAAGAAGCGCGTGGCCTACGCCGAGGGCGAGGACGACCGCGTGCTGCGCGCCGCCCAGCAGGCGGTCGACGAAGGCTTGGCACGGCCGATCCTGATCGGCCGCCCGGCCGTGATCGAAGCGCGCATCAAGAAGGCCGGCCTGCACCTGCGCCTGGAGGTCGATGCCGACGTGGTCGACCCCGAGAACGACGCCCGCTTCCGCCAGTACTGGGAGGCGTACCACCAGCTCATGGGCCGCCGCGGCATCACGCCCGAAGCCGCCAAGAGCATGGTGCGCCGCTCGAACACCAGCATCGCCGCGCTGATGGTGCACCTGGGCGACGCCGACGCGATGCTGTGCGGGCTGGTCGGCCGTTTCGACAGCCACCTGAAGATCCTCGGCCAGCTGCTGGGCGTGCAGCGCGGTGCGCCGGGCTTCGCGACCATGAACGCGCTGACGCTGGAGAAGTACACCCTCTTCATTGCCGACACCAGCGTGCACGAAGACCCGACGGCCGAGCAGCTGGCGCACATCGCGCTCATGGCTTCCGAGGAAGTGCGGCGCTTCGGCCTGCCGCCCAAGGTCGCCTTCCTGTCGCATTCGAACTTCGGCACCTCCGAGCGTGGCTCCGCCCGCAAGATGCGCATCGCGCGCGACCTCTTCGCGCAACTGGCGCCCGACGTCGAATGCGACGGCGAGATGCAGGGCGACAGCGCGCTGTCCGAAGACATCCGCCGCCAGTCGCTGCCCACCAGCTCGCTCACGGGCGAAGCGAACCTGCTGATCTGCCCGAACCTCGACGCGGCGAACATCCTGTTCAACGTCCTGAAGATGACCGGTGGCAACGGCATCACCGTGGGCCCGATCCTGCTCGGCGCCTCGGCCGCGGCACACATCCTGACGCCGTCGGCCACGGTGCGCCGGGTGCTCAACATGACGGCGCTGGCCGTGGCCCAGGCCGCCATCCAGAAGTAACGCCTCGGCCGCCAACGCCCCGGTTCGGTGCGCCGTCCGGGGCGTTGTCGCAGGCGCATCGGGAACGCACCGGAATGGCGCGAAATGAAGGTTCGCACCAATGGCGTGCAGGCACCGATATTGCTTCAATCGGTGACATTCCATTGCAAGAGACCACCCTCATGAACAAGCGCCACCTGCTCCAGTCCTTCCTCGCCGCCTCGGCGCTTTGCTTCGGCGTGAGCGCTGCGCAGGCCCAGACCCCGATCAAGTTCCAGCTCGACTGGCGCTTCGAAGGCCCCGCCGCCCTCTTCACGCACCCCGCCGCCAAGGGCTACTTCAAGGCCGCCGGGCTCGACGTGGCTGTCGATGCGGGCAACGGCTCGGGTGGCACGGTCACGCGCGTGGCCTCGGGCGCCTACGAGATGGGCTTCGCCGACCTGGCCGCGCTGATGGAATTCCACGCCAACAACCCCGATGCGCCCAACAAGCCGGTGGCGGTGATGATGGTCTACAACAACACGCCGGCCTCGGTCATGACGCTCAAGAAGAGCGGCATCACCAAGCCGGCCGACCTGACCGGCAAGAAGCTGGGCGCCCCGGTGTTCGACGCTGGCCGCCGCGCCTTCCCGATCTTCGCCAAGGCCAACAATATCGGTGCGGTGCAATGGACCGCCATGGATCCGACGCTGCGCGAGACCATGCTGATGCGCGGCGACATCGACGCCATCACCGGCTTCACCTTCACCTCGCTGCTCAACCTCGAAGCCCGCGGCGCCAAGGCGTCGGACATCGTGGTGCTGCCCTACCCCGACTACGGCGTGAAGCTCTACGGCAACGTGATCATCGCGTCGCCGAAGATGATCAAGGAGAACCCCGAAGCGGTGAAGAAATTCCTCTCGGCCTTTGCCAAGGGCGCGAAGGAAGTCATCGCCAACCCGGCGGTGGCGATCGAGTCGGTGAAGGCGCGCGACGGCATCATCGACTCGAAGCTCGAGACGCGCCGCCTGCAACTGGCCATCGACACCGTGATCAACAGCCCCGACGCCAAGACCGAAGGCTTCGGCAACGTCAATGCCGGCCGCCTGTCGCTGATGGCATCGCAGGTGTCGGATGCGTTCAACACCAAGTCGCGCGTGAACCCCGACGCCGTCTGGAATGGCTCGATGCTCCCGAGCGCTGCCGAACTCAACATCCTGAAGAAGTAATGACCGACACGTCAGGCGCCGTTGCCGCCTCTGCGCCCTTCGTCGACTTCCAGGACGTCTGGCTCGCCTACAACGAGGAGCTGCTGCGCGAGAACCACTTTGCGGTCGAAGCCATCGACCTGAAGGTCAAGCGCGGCGAGTTCATCGCCATCGTCGGCCCGTCGGGCTGCGGCAAGTCCACCTTCATGAAGCTCACGACTGGGCTCAAGATGCCGTCGATGGGCCGCATCCGCATCGACGGTGCGCCGGTCACCGGGCCGCTGAAGATCTCGGGCATGGCCTTCCAGGCGCCGTCGCTGCTGCCCTGGCGCACCACGGTCGACAACGTGCTGCTGCCGCTGGAGATCGTCGAGCCCTACCGCTCGAACTTCAAGGCCAAGCGCAAGGAGTACGAAGAGCGCGCGCGCAAGCTGCTCCAGAAGGTCGGCCTCGCCGGCTATGAGGACAAGTTCCCCTGGCAGCTCTCCGGCGGCATGCAGCAGCGCGCGAGCATCTGCCGCGCGCTGATCCATGAGCCGAAGATGCTGCTGCTCGACGAGCCCTTCGGCGCGCTCGATGCCTTCACGCGCGAAGAGCTGTGGTGCATCCTGCGCGACCTCTGGACCGAGCAGCAGTTCAACGTGATCCTGGTGACGCACGACCTGCGCGAGTCCGTCTTCCTGGCCGACACGGTCTATGTGATGAGCAAGTCGCCCGGCCGCTTCGTGGTCAGGCGCGAGATCGAGTTGCCGCGCCCGCGCGAGCTGGAAGTGACCTACACCAAGGAGTTCACCGACATCGTGCTCGAGCTGCGCGGCCACATCGGCGCCATCCGGAACACCGGCATCAGCCAGGCGCAGACCGCGGCCGCAGGAGCCGCCTCATGATGAAGAACAGCAAGCAGATCGAGCGCTGGTCGCCCTGGTTCCTGCTGATCGCGGTGCTCTTGCTGTGGGAGATCGTCTGCCGCGGCTTCGGTGTGTCGGACTTCATCTTCCCGAGCCCCTCGCGCATCTGGGAGCAGTTCTGGGAGTTCAAGACCATCATCGCGGGACACGCCTGGCGCACCTTCTGGGTGACGATGGCGGGCTTCGGCCTGGCGATCGTGGTGGGCGTGCTGCTGGGTTTCGTCATCGGCAGCTCTCGCCTCGCGTACGCCGCGATGTACCCGCTGATGACCGCCTTCAACGCGCTGCCCAAGGCGGCCTTCGTGCCGATCCTGGTGGTGTGGTTCGGCATCGGCGTCGGGCCGGCCATCCTCACGGCCTTTCTGATCAGCTTCTTCCCGATCATGGTGAACATCGCGACCGGCCTCGCCACGCTCGAGCCCGAGCTGGAAGACGTGCTGCGCGTGCTTGGCGCCAAGCGCTGGGACGTGCTGATGAAGATCGGCCTGCCGCGCTCCATGCCCTACTTCTTCGCGTCGCTCAAGGTCGCGATCACGCTGGCCTTCGTCGGCACCACGGTGAGCGAGATGACGGCCGCCAACGAAGGCATCGGCTACCTGCTCATCTCCGCCGGCTCCGCCATGCAGATGGGCCTGGCCTTCGCCGGCCTGATGGTGGTGGGGGCGATGGCGATGGGCATGTACGAGCTGTTCAGCGTGATCGAGAAGCGCACCACCGGCTGGGCGCACCGGGGCTCGCAGGGCGAATAGGCGGCCTCCGCGGCCCACGATGGCGGCGGTGGTTACAGTGCGGGCTCCCGCCGTGACCATCGCTCCATGCCATCCCTGACCCAGATCCAAGCTCGCCGTCGACTCATCGTCGTCATCCTCCTGTGCGTCGCCCTCGGTGGCGCGGCCTTGCGGCAGCTGTCGGCGCCCGGCAGCACGCAGCGCGATGTCGGCACGTTGCTGATGCTGCTGTGGATCCCGATCATCGGCAACGTCATTGCCTGGCTGGTCAACCGCATGCGCGCCGCGCGCGCCTTGACGAAGGCCGCTGCTGCAATGGCTGAGGCACCGGCTGCGCCGCTGCGCGAAGACGCGCCCTTCGAGCCCCACGCATGGGTCGAACTGACCCTGCGCGCCGCCGGCGTTCCGGCCGAGGACATGCCGATCGCCGAGGGCCTGCACCACTGCGCGCTGGTGATCGGCAACGAAGGCTTCTCGGTGCGCTGGCAGGTCGGGCCGGGCCGGTCGTTCCGGCGTGGCACGCTGCAGACGCTGCCGGTGGAATTCTTGGCGCCCGACGCGGCGCTGTCGCGCCTGAAGCCGGGGCTCGCGTTTCGCCTGCTGGTCGGCGAAGCCTTCATCGGCGACGGGCAGGTGCTGCGGCTCAGTACGCCTTGAAGTTCGCGGCGATGCGCTGGTTCAGGAAGTCGCCGGCCGTGATCGGCGGATGCGTCTTGCCGGGGCTTTCGATGATCGCGTCGCGGTTGGCCTGCGCGAAGAAGGCGATGCTGTAGCGCGGACCCATGTACTCGCCCGGCAGCGGGTTCTTCACGCGATGGAAGTTGCTCGGCAGCTGGTCGTCGCTCCAGCGCATCAGCATGTCGCCGATGTTGCAGGTGATGGCGTCGCCGTCGGGCGGGATCGGCGTCCACTCCTGCGCGTCCATCTCCTTGCCGGGGCAGACCTCGAGGCCGCCCTGACCCTGGCGCTGGTACAGCAGCGTGAGGCAGTCGAAGTCGGTGTGGGCACCGGCGCGCCACAGGTCGAGCTTGTCTTGCACTTCCGTCGGGATCGCGTAGTAATGCAGCAAACGCAGCGTGCTCTGATAGCTGGGCTTGCCCTGGTCGTGCGCGCGGGTGAAGAACGCGTCGTCGAAGCCTAGCTTGTAGGCGAAGCACGAGAGCACGCGCATGGCGATCTCCCAGCTCTGGCGCTCGAAGCCCAGCATCTTCTCGACGAAGCCCGGCAGCTCTTCGTCGGTGGGAAAGAGGTCGCCCATGTGCGGTCGGGTGATCTGGTAGCTCTCCTTCTGGTCGGGCGTGCCGGTGGACGGCCGCACCTGCGCGCGGCTTTCCCAGCCGGCGTTGAGCGCCTTCTTCAGCGGGTACTGGCGCTTGACGCTTTCGGGCAGCGCAAAGAAGCGCTCAGCCATCTCGAAGGCACCGCGAATCTCGCCGAGGTCGATGCCGTGGTTGACGAGCTGGAAGAAGCCGACGTCGATCGCCGCGTCCCAGAGCTGGTCGGCGATCTCGGCCTTGCGCGCATCGAAGTCGGAGAGGTCGATGCGGCGAATCTCGCGCGTCGTGTTGAGAGAGCCCATCGCGCCCATGCGCGTTTCTCGGTGGAGCTCGGCGAGGTCGTAGTCGACGGGGGTCGTTGCAGCGGTCATGTCTTGGTCCTGAAAGTTGAATACTTCAAGAGCAATTTCCTGCCAACCCCTGAAGGTTTTCTCGCAACGCGACTGGCTGGTGAACGCTTCTACTCTCGGGTGCGGATGATGCCGCGTCGCGGCGGCGCTGGCAAAGACTTCCGCTTTGACCCTGTGGCGCAGTCGAACTTGGGTGGGGCGTGCGTGCCACCGCGTGGTGCACCGCAGGCCTCGCCGGCCTGCGCATCGAATGGCACGGATCATGCAAACGCCAGCGCAGAGTAGAAGCGTTCAGCGGCCCGTCCGCCCGGAAATTGCTCGTTCATTCGCAGTTCTCCCAAAGGAAGCATTCCATGCAACGCCGTTCCCTCCTGCGCGCCGCCGGTGCCAGCGCGCTCGTCGCCGCCACGCCCTTCGTTCGCGCCCAGGGCTCGCTCAAGCCCTTCAAGTTCAACCTCGGCTGGAAGGTCGAGGCCTCCGGCGCCGGCTTCCTGCTGGCGCACCAGCGCGGCTACTACAAGGATGCGGGCCTCGATGTCGCCATCGACACCGGCAACGGTTCGACGGCCGCCATCAGCCTGGTCGGCAGCGGCGCCTACGACGTGGCGTCGGCCGACCTGTCGTCGATGATCGAGTTCAACGTCGCCAACCCGCAGGCCGCGCTCAAGGCCGTGGCGATCCAGTACGACCTGAACCCGAATTCGATCATCGTGCGCAAGGACGGCGCCATCAAGAAGCCGAGCGATCTGGCGGGCAAGACCATCCTCGGCCAGCCCTTCAACGCGTCGCGCAAGCTGTTCCCCGTCTTTGCCAAGGCGCAGGGCTTCGACCCCTCGGGCGTGAAGTGGGAGAACGTGTCGCCCGACATCGGCGACACGCGCTTCGTGAAGGGCGACTTCGACGCCTCGGCCTACTTCTATTTCACCGGCCTGCTCAACCTCAAGGCGCGCGGCATGGGCGCCGAGCAGCTCACCGTGTTCCGCTTCTCCGACTACGGCATGAAGTCGTACGGCAACGGCCTGGTCGCCAACCCCAAGAGCATGGAACAGGCCGACGTGATGCGCGCCTTCGTGAAGGCCACCACGCGCGGCTGGATCGAGTGCATCGCCGACCCGAAGGCCGGTGGCGCCGCCGTCAAGACCCGCGAGCCGCTGGCCAATCAGGAGATCGAGACCGAGCGGCTGCAGCTCATCGTCGACGGCACCATGAAGACGGCCGACGTGCGCGCCAACGGCTGGGGCGCGGCGACGCCCGCGCGTCTGCAGGCCACCATCGACGAGACCGTCGCGGCCTTCGGCCTCAAGAGCACGCCGACCGTGGCGGACTTCTTCTCCGACAAGTTCCTGCCGTCGGCCACCGACCGCCAGCTGAAGGCCTGAAGGAGTCACGCACCATGGGCATCCCGGTCCTCGACCTGACCGGCGCCCTGGTGCCCGGCGGTCCGCGCAGCGCCGAAGTGGCGCGCGAATTCCGCTCGGCGGCCATGGCGTCCGGCTTCTTCTACGTGCGCCATCACGGCATCGACGCCGCGATGGTCGAGCGCCAGTTCGACATCACGCGGCGGCTCATGGCGCTGCCGATCGAGCGGCGCGAGGCGTTGTCGATCAAGCACTCGCCGATCATGCGGGGCTACGAAGGCCTGGGCGCGCAGACGCTCGACGCCGCGATGAAGCCCGACCTCAAGGAGAGCTTCTACTGCGGCATGGACTGGCCGGCCGATCACCCCTACGTGAAGGCCGGCTACCAGACCTATGGCCCCAGCCAATGGCCGGCAGAGCTGCCCGACGTGCGCGCGCATTGCGAGGCCTACATCGACGCGATGAACGCCCTGTCGCTGCGCCTGATGCAATTGATGGCGCTGTCGCTGGACCTGCCCGAGGACTACTTCGACGCCGCCTGCCACGACCCGATGGTCACGCTGCGCATGGTGCGCTACCCGGCCCACCCCGAGGGCGCGGACGACCGCACCTTCGGCGCCGGCACGCACACCGACTGGGGCGCGGTCACCATCCTCGCGCAGGACGCGCACGGCGGCCTCGAGGTGCAGATGCCCGACGGCGGCTGGGTCGCGGCCACGCCGATGGAAGGCACCTTCGTCGTGAACCTCGGCGACATGATCCCGCGCTGGACCAACGGGCTGTACCACTCGAACCCGCACCGGGTGCGCAACACCTTCTCGAGCGGCGCCGCGCGCTATTCCATCCCCTTCTTCTACGAGCCCGAATACCTCGCGCGCATCGTGCCGGTTCCTGGCACCGTGCCCGCCGACGAAGCGCCGCGCTACACACCCTGCACGGCCGGCGAGCACCTCGAGGAGATGTACCGCAAGACCTACGGGCTGCAGAAGCAGGCGGCCCTGGAAGGCGTCGCATGACGCTCTGGTTCAACCTGCTGTGCCGCGATGTCGAGACGCAGATGGCCTTCTATGCGCGGCTGCTCGGCTGGCCGGAGGCCGTGCACAGCCGCTCACCGATCTACCGCGCATTGGAAAACGACGGCGTGCAGTTCGGCTTCAACGCGGCCCCGGCCTATGCGCTGCTGGGCCTGGCAGACCGCACCCCCGATGCGGCGACCACGCCGCCGGTGACGGCCTACGCGACCTTCATGCTGGACACCCCCGAAGCGGTCGACGTTGCGGTGCGCGAAGCCGCGGCGGCCGGTGGCCGGGTGCTGAAGGCGCCGTACGCCACCTACTACGGCCAATGGCAGGCCGTGCTCAGCGACCCCGAGCAGCATGTGTTCCGCGTCAGTGCGGCGTCGCTGCCGCCCGGCGTGGCACCGGCGCCGCGGCCTGCCTAAGTCGTGCTACGATGCACTTCGCATGTAACACATCGGAGTTGCTCCATGAGCGAAGCCACTTTCACATTTCGAGTCGAAGAAAGCCTGAAAGCGGAGTTCTCCAACGCCGCGAAGGCCAATGACCGTACTGGCGCGCAGCTCCTGCGCGACTTCATGCGGGAATTCGTTCAACGCCAGCAAGAGGCGGCCGACCATGACGCCTGGTTTCGACGCCAAGTCGAGATGGGCCTCGATGCTGCCAAGGCTGGTGATCTGTTGCCGGCTGAGGAAGTCGAAGCCGAGGCCACCGCCTGGCGCGCCGAAACGCGACGCGGGCTCACGCGCGCTCGCAAGTCGTGAAACTGGTGTGGACCCGGATGGCGCTGGAGGATCGACGTGCCATACGCGACTACATCGCGGGCGACAACCCGAGTGCAGCGTTGGCGATGGACGAGTTGGTTTCGCAGAAAGCTGCGCGCTTGGTCACCCTCCCCGAGATGGGCAAGCCGGGTCGCGTGCTGGAAACCCGTGAACTTGTCATTCACCGCAGCTACATCCTGATCTACGCGATCAAGACCGATCAGGTGCAGGTGTTGCGCGTGCTGCACACAGCGCGCCAGTGGCCGCCCGCGGGAAGACGGCCGGCCTGATGGATTCAAGCCCAGCCGGTCTCGATCTCGGTCGTGGTCTCGGTCATGAGCTTGTGAACCGGGCACTTGGCGGCCACGCGCAGCAGCTCGGCGCGCTGCACCTCGTCGAGCGCACCTGTCACGCGCAGCGAGGTCTTGAGACGGTAGACGCCCTTGCGCTCCTCGCTGTCGTCGCGGTCGACCAGCACCTCGATGTCTTCGACCGGCATGTTCTTGCGCTGCGCATAGAGCATCACCGTGAGCGCCTTGCACGCCGCCAGCGAGGCGTCGTACAGGTCGTGCGGCGTGGCGGCGCCCTGCCCGTCCGGCTGCGTCACGTCGGCGGCGAAGGCCTCGTTGCGGATGCGCACGGTGTGGCGGGTGCCTGTGGTGCTGTCGCGGCGGACTGAAATGCTCATCGAAGTCTCCTGTTGATCCGGGTGTGTTGAAGAAGGTCAGCCCGCGCCGCCATAGCGCTCGGTGCGGATGCGATCGGCGGGCACGGCCGCGTCGAGCAGGCCGGTGGTGACCGCCTCGACGAAGCGGTTGGCGCCGCAGACGAAGACATGGCGGGGCACGTGGCCCCACTCGGCCAGCAGCCGCTGCAGCACGGCGCTGTCGAGTCGCTGCACGAGGTCGCCCGGCCGGTGGGCCGCATCGCGCGTGGTCACGGCGATGAAGCGCAGCAGCGGCGCATGCGCCTGCAGCGCGATCAACTCGTCGCGGAAGGCCAGCTCGTCCCAGGTGCGCGCGGACACGACCAGCAGCAACGGGACGTCAGCACCGGACGCATGCCATTGCCGCACCATCGCCATCAGCGGCGCGACGCCTGAGCCGCCACCCACCAGCAGCAGCGGGCCGCCGTCGGCCGGGCGCCAGACGAAATGCCCGCCGAGCGGGCCGCGCACCTCGAGATGGTCGCCGGGCGCCACCACCTCGTGGAAGAAGGGCGACACCTCGCCGTCCTCGAGCTTCTCGACGACGAGTTCGACCGGCATCGCCCCCGGGGCGGAGGCGACGGAATAGCTGCGCTGCGCGGCGTAGCCGTCGGGCGCGGTGAGCCGCACCACCAGGTGCTGGCCGGCCAGCCCCGGCGCCAGCGGCGCGCGCAGGAAGACGCTGACGATGCGTGGCGTGAGCACGGCGACGCGCTCGACCACCGCGTCGTGCCACGGCGAAGGGCTGACCGACGGTGCCGCGCCGCTCACGGGTCGTCCGAGTAGCGCTGCTGCTTCCACGGATCGCCGCGCAGGTGGTAGCCCCGCAGCTCCCAGAACCCGGCCTCGTCGCGCGCCGTGAAGCGCAGGCCCTTGATCCACTTGGCGCTCTTCCAGAAGTACAGGTGCGGCACCAGCAGCCGCGCCGGCCCGCCGTGCTCGACCGCGAGCGGTGCGCCGTTGAAGCGGGTGGCGACCATCGCGCGGCCGTCGAGCAGATCGGCCGCCGGCACGTTGGTGTCGTAGTCGTCGTGCGAGATGGCGAGCGTGTAGGCGCTGGGCGCCGACACGCCCGCGGCGGCCAGCAGGTCGTCGATGGTGACGCCTTCCCAGGTCGTGTCGAACTTCGACCAGGTGGTCACGCAGTGGATGTCGCCCTGCCACACGGTGTGCGGCAGCGCTTCGAACTCGTCCCAGTTCCAGCTGGCCAAGGGCTTCGGCCCGTCGCTGAGCGTGAAGCGCCAGGTGGCCAGGTCGACGCGCGGCGTCGGCCCCTTGGACAGGACGGGAAAATCGTCGGTTTCGAACTGCCCCGGCGGCAGGCGGCTCGCGAAAGCAGCGCTCGGGCGTCGTCCGGTGAAGCCTCGGGTGGCCATGGTCGAACTCCTTGGAAAGGGGAACCATGGTAGCGCCGCACGCGGCAGGCGCTGCGCCTCCAAAGGAGCAGTCGGCCCACAGCCGGCGTGCGGCGCCGGGCTCATCATTGGCATGTGTCCTGCATGGACACCCCCCAAGCCATGAAATCCAAGAACATCCTTCCCCACCCTATCGAAGTCACCCTGGACGAGCGCGACGGCCGCTATCTGCGCAAGGCCATCCTCTGGTCCCATGCCGGCGGGCGGCGCGGCAACCGGCCCTTCGGCGCGGTCATCGTCGCGGGCGACGGCGAAGTGCTGGCCGAGGCCTACTGCAACAGCGCCGAGACCGGCGACGTCACTGGCCATGCCGAAGTCGCCGCGATCCGCGCACTGGCCGACAAGCGGCCCAGCCGCGAGCTGATGGCCGGCGCCACCCTCTACTCGTCGGCCGAGCCCTGCGTGATGTGCGCGGGTGCGATCTTCTGGGCCAACATCGGCCGCGTGGTGTTCGGCATCGACGCCGAACGCCTGCGCCTGTTCCGGGGCGACCGTGGCGACCAGCGCGACGCCGAGCTGTCCTGCCGCGACGTATTCGCCGCCTCGCCGCACCCCATCGACTGCATCGGGCCCGCGCTGATCGGCGAAGCGAGCGCGGCCCACGAAGGCGCCTGGAAAGATTGAGCTTGCGCCGCCGATAGACTCGCCGCATGCCCTGGCACGCCCGACTCGCGCTCGACTACAGCGCCGAACAACAACGCAGCGTCGCACGCTTCCGACACGACGGCCCGCTGCGCATCCTCCAAAGCCTCTACCCCGAAGGCGACGCGATTTGCCACAACGTGCTGGTGCACCCGCCCGGTGGCCTGGTCGGCGGCGACACGCTCGACATCACCATCACCGGCGCGGCCGGCAGCCATGGCCTGGTCACCACGCCGGGCGCGACGCGCTTCTATCGCTCCGAAGGCGAGGCCGCCGTGCAGCGCACGCAGATCACGCTGGCGGCCGACGCACGCCTCGAGTGGCTGCCGCTCGAAGCGCTCTGCTACAGCGGCTGCCAGGCCGAAAACCGCCTGCGGATGGAACTCGCGCCCGGCGCCGAGCTGCTGGGCTGGGACGTGACCGCTCTGGGCCTGCCGAACGCCGGCTTGCCCTTCGAGCGTGGAAGCCTGTTGCAGCACATCGAAGTGCCGGGCGTGTGGCTCGAACGCGGGCGCATCGACGCGGCCGATCAGCGCCTGCTGCAGAGCCCCATCGGCCTGGCCGGCCAGCGCTGCATCGCGTCGCTGTTCTTCGTGGCCGGCACGCCGATCTCGAAGGCACGCCGCGCCGTGCTGCTCGACATCGCACGCGCATTGGCCGAAGCGCATCCGCTGGTCCTCGGTGCCGGCGCCACCGCGCCGCACGCCGAAGTGGTCGTGCTGCGCGTGCTGGCGCCGGTCGTCGAACCCGCGATGCAGCTGCTGCGGCAGGTGTGGCAGGCGTGGCGCGCCGAGCTCTGGCAGCTGCGCAGCGCCACGCCGCGCATCTGGTCGATGTAGCGCGGGCGACGACGACGCACGGGGTCGAGCCCTGCGCCGACAGCGAGGACGCGCGCGACGGTTCACAGTCGCCCGGCCGATGACTGCCGTCCACACCGACATCCCCGCCCGCCTCGATCGCCTGCCCTGGTCGCGCTGGCATTGGCGCGTGGTGATCGCACTGGGCGTCGCCTGGGTGCTCGACGGGCTGGAGGTCACGCTGGTCGGCTCGCTCGGCGGCGTGCTCGAACGCGACGACACGCTCGGTCTGAGCGCCGCGCAGATCGGCGGCGCGGGCTCGCTGTACATCGGCGGCGCCGTCGTCGGGGCGCTGGTGTTCGGCCGGTTGGCCGACCGGTGGGGGCGCAAGAAGCTCTTCCTCATCACGCTGGCGGTCTACACGGTGGCGAGCTTCGCGACCGCTTTCTCGCCCGGCTTTCTCTTCTTCGCGTTCTGCCGCTTCATGACAGGCGTGGGCATCGGCGGCGAGTACGCGGCCATCAACTCGGCCATCGACGAACTCATCCCCGCGCGGGTGCGCGGCCGCGTCAACCTGGCGATCAACGGCAGCTTCTGGGTCGGCGCGGCGCTGGGTGCGGGCATGAGCCTGCTGCTGCTCGACCCGCGCGTGCTGGGCCCCGTGTGGGGCTGGCGCGCCGGCTTCGCGCTGGGGGCGCTGCTGGCGGTCGCGATCCTGCTGGTGCGACGCGATGTGCCCGAGAGCCCGCGCTGGCTCATCGCGCATGGCCGCGCCGACGAAGCCGAGGCCATCATGGCGCGCATCGAGGCCGAGGTCGCGGCGCAGCACGGGCCGCTGCCGCTGGTGACCGAGCGCCTGGGCTTCGTGCGCCGGGCAGCACCGTCGATGCGGGAGGTGGCGCACGTGCTGTTGCGGCGTTACCGGCAGCGCAGCATCGTCGCGCTGTCGCTCATGGTGTCGCAGGCCTTCTTCTATAACGCCATCTTCTTCACCTATGCGCTGGTGCTCACGCGCTTCCATGGCGTGCCCGCGGGTCGGGTGGCGCTGTACATCTTTCCCTTCGCGTTGGGCAACGTGCTGGGGCCGCTGCTGCTCGGGCCGCTGTTCGACCGGGTCGGGCGGCGCCGGATGATCGCGGTCACGTACACGCTGTCGGGCGTTGGCCTGGCGCTGACGGGCGCGGCCTTCATGGCCGGCTGGTTGACCGCGCTAACGCAGGCGCTGTGCTGGTCGGCGGTGTTCTTCCTGGCCTCGGCTGCCGCGAGTTCGGCCTACCTGACGGTGAGCGAGGTGTTCCCGCTCGAGATGCGCGCCTTGGCGATCTCGCTGTTCTACGCGGTGGGCACGGGCGCCGGCGGCTTCGTGGCGCCGTGGCTGTTCGGCGTGCTGATCGACACCGGCAGCCGCGGCGCCGTGACGGTCGGCTACGGCATTGGCGCGGCGCTGGTGATCGGTGCGGGGCTCATCGCCTTGCGCTGGGGCGTGAACGCCGAACGGCGGTCGCTGGAAGACATCGCGCCACCGATGGGCAGCGCCGGCCACCGCTGAATCAGTGCGCCATGCGCCGGCGCGCGTCGGCCACCGCCCAGGCGAAGATGCCCAACCCGGCCAGCCCCAGCAAGGCCCCGACCCAGCCGGTCGACGTCCACCCCAGCCCGGCGCTGATGGCAACGCCACCCAGCCAGGCGCCGAGCGCGTTGGCCATGTTGAAGGCCGAATGGTTGAGCGCGGCGGCGAGGGTCTGCGCGTCGCCCGCCACGTCCATCAACCGGATCTGCAGGGCCGGCCCGATGGCCACGATGGTGCCGATCAGGAAGGTGGCGATCGCCGCCGTGACCACATGCGGCGCCGCGAAGACGAACAGCACCAGCACGAGCACCGACCACGCCAGCAGGCCGCCGATGGTGCGCATCAGCGATTTGTCCGCCAGACGCGCCCCGACCAGGTTGCCCGCCACCATCCCGAGACCGAACAGCGCGAGCACGAAGGGCACGTGGTCGACCGACAGGCCCGCCACTTCGGTCAGCGTCGGCTTGATGTAGCTGTAGACGGCGAACATGCCGCCGAAGCCGATGGCCGCGATGCCCAGCGTGAGCCAGACCTGCGGACGGCGAAGCGCGTCGAGTTCGCGCAGCGGGCTGGTGCCAGCCGCCGCCGGTATGTCGGGCACGCCGCGGCGCAGCAGCACCATCGCCAGCACCGCGATCAGGCCGACGAACACGAAGGCGGCGCGCCAGCCGAAGTGCTGGCCCAACGCGGCCGCGATGGGCACGCCAACGAGCGTCGCACCCGTCAACCCGAGCATGACCAAGCCGACCGCACGCGCCCGCGCGCCCGGCGGGGCCAGCGTGGCGGCCACCAGCGCCGCCACGCCGAAGTAGGTGCCATGCGGCAGACCGGTGAGAAAGCGCATGAGGTTGAGCGACAGGTAGCCCGGCGCCAGCGCCGACGCGAAGTTGCCCAGCGCGTAAAGGCCCATCAACGCGATGAGCAGCGCGCGGCGCGGCCAGCCGGCGGCCAGCACGGCGAGCACTGGCGCGCCGATGACCACGCCCAGCGCATACGCGCTGATCACGTGGCCGGCCTGCGGAATGCTCACACCGATGTCGTTCGCGACTTCCGGCAGCAGGCCCATGATGACGAATTCGCCGGTGCCGATGGAGAAGCCCCCCACGCCCAGCGCCAGCACGGCGCGGCCGAAATTGACTTGGGGCCGTGCGGCGGCTTCCGCGCCGGTCGGCGCGGTGGATGTGAGGTTCAAACCGGGTTCCTTGGAGCGGCCCGGCAGCGGCGGGCAAAGCCCGAGTCTAGGGGTAAACCCATATCCCGCACTGCCGGACGGCAACCTGGCCAATGCGTGGCAGCTTGTCCGATATCAAGCACAGCAGGCGCTGACAGCGGACACTTCTCAGACGACGCGCCATGCCCAACGCCTTCAACTTCCAGGTGTCCCCTTTCGACTGCCTGACGCCCGACGAGCAGCAGCGGGTGCGTGCGGGCGTCGACATCGCCTACTTTCGCGAGGGCGAGGTCGTGCTCGATGCCGCCATCGCCCCGACCCACTTGTTCGTGGTGATCAAGGGGTTCGTGCAGCAGTTCGAGCCCGACGGCGGGGAGCCTGTCGCCGGCTTCGGGCCCGACGACACCTTCGATGGCCGCAGCCTTGTGGCGGGCAAGGTCAGCGGCCGTTTCGTCGCAACCGAGGAACTGGTGGCCTACCAGCTCTCGCGCGAGGTGGTGAACGAACTGATCGCGCGCAACGCGGCATTCGGCGCGCTGCTGTTCTCCGACCTCTCGAAGAAGCTCGGCGCCATTGCCGGGCGCAGCAGCCAGCATGAACTGCAGTCGCTGGCGCTGGCGCGCGTCGACGCGATCCCGGTGCGGGTGCCGCATTTCGTGGACGCCGGCTGCGACGTGCTCTCGGTGGTGCGCCTGTTCCAGGCCGAGCGCACCTCCAGCGTGCTGGTGCGCGACACCGATGCCGAAGGCGTGGCACGGCTCGGCATCTTCACGGTGACGGCGCTGCAGCGCGCCGTGCTCCATGGCACGCCTTTGGAGCGCCTTGCAGTGCGCGAGGTGACCAGCTTCGGCCTGATCACGGTGAACGCGGGCGACCCGGTCGGCGACGCCCTGACGGTGATGGTGCGGCACAAGGTGCACCGGGTGGCCGTGCTGGCCGACGACCACAGCGGCCGCGTGGTGGGGATGCTGGAGGCGCTCGACCTGTTCAGCTTTTTGTCGAACCATTCCTATCTGATCAACCGCGAGATCGCCGAGGCGCAGGATCTGGCGGCGCTGAGACAGGTCTGCGGCCATGTCACACGGCTGATTGCCCTGCTGCATCGCGGCGGCACGCGGGTCGGCCAGATCGCGACGTTGGTGCAGGCGCTCGATGCGAAGTTGTTCGAACGCACCTGGCAACTGATCGCACCGCCGGCGCTGGTTGCCAACAGCTGCCTGTTCGTGATGGGCAGCGAAGGCCGCGGCGAGCAGCTGCTCAAGACCGACCAGGACAACGGCCTGCTGCTGCGCGACGGCTATGCCCCTCCCGCTGACCTCGACGCGATCTGCGCTCGCTTCACCCGGTCGCTCATCGAATTCGGCTACCCCGAATGCCCCGGCGGCATCATGGTGTCGAACCCGCACTGGCGCGCCAGCCAGCGCGAATTTGCAGAACGCGCGCGCGGCTGGCTGCTGCAGCCCGACGGCGAACGGCTGATGGCGCTGGCGATCTTTCTCGACGCGCACGCGGTCTGCGGCGATGCGGGCTTGCTGGCCGGCGTGCGGGCGAGCCTGTTCGCACTGACCACCGACAACGACGCGATCGCCGCGCGCTTTGCCTCCGCGATCGACGCCTTTGCCGACGACGGCGGCTGGTTGCATCGCCTGCTGGCACGTGGCGAGGGGACGCGCGACGCTTTCGACGTCAAGAAGCAGGGCCTGTTCCCGCTGGTGCACGGCGTGCGCAGCCTGGCGCTGCGTGCGCAGCTCGTCGACACCTCCACCGCAGGGCGCCTCGATGCGCTGGTGGCGGCGGGCCAGATCGACCGCGCGCTCGCCACCGACGTGCTGGAGAGCCTCTATTTCTTCATGGGCCTGCGGATGAAGGCGGGTCTCGCCGAACTCGATGCGGGCCATGCGGTCAGCGGCAAGGTCGACCCGCACCGCCTGAGCAGCCTGGAGCGCGACCTGCTTAAAGACACGCTGGGTGTGGTCAAGCGGTTTCGCCGCATGCTGCACCAGCGCTTCCACCTGGACGCGCTGTGAGCGCGATCGCGCCCCCGCGCTGGTTCACGGCGCTCAAGCGCTGGTGGCTGATCTACCACCTGGGCGACCCGCGATTTCGCTTCATGTGGGACGCGCCGCCGCCCGACGAGTGGGTGGCGCTGGACTGCGAGACCACCGGGCTGGACACACGGCGCGACGAGATCGTGGCGATCGCCGCGGTGCGCATTCGCGGCAACCGCATCCTGTGCAGCGAGCGGCTGGAACTGCTGGTGCGGCCGGATCGGCGTGCCGTGTCGGCCGACAGCGTGCGTGTCCACCGCCTGCGGGAGCGCGACGTGGCCGAGGGCATGGCGTCCGACGAGGCGATGCACCAGCTGCTGCGCTTCATCGGCAGCCGTCCCCTGGTGGGCTACTACCTGGAGTTCGATGTGGCCATGATCGACCGTGTGCTGTTCCCGCTGCTCGGCATGGGGCTGCCGCAGCCGAAGATCGAGGTCTCGGCGCTCTACTACGACCACAAGAACCGCCAGCGTCCGGCGCACGAGCGTGGCGGCGACATCGATCTGCGCTTTGCCACGCTGATGAGCGACCTTGGCCTGCCGCAGCGTCCGGCGCACGATGCGCTGAACGATGCGGTGATGGCGGCGCTGGCCTTCCTGAAGCTGAAAACGCTGGCCTGAGGCGCACTCAGTGCCCAGAGGCACCCGACGCACCGAGACCGGTCTCCGAGCGCACCTGCTGCGCCGGGAACGCCGCACGTTCGGCCTGCGCCTGACGGCTGCGGTCCAGCACCGAGACCAACCAGATGCTGACGAAGGCGATGGTCATCGAGAACAGGGCCGGCGAGGCATAGGGGAACAGTGCCGAGCCCTTCGGGTTGCCGAACGTGGCTTCCCAGACCGACGGCGAGACGATGGTCAGGCCCACCGACGAGATCAGGCCGAGCGTGCCGCCGATCACCGCACCGCGGGTGGTGCAGTCCTTCCACAGCACCGACATGAACAGCACCGGGAAGTTGGCGGAGGCCGCCACGGCGAAGGCCAGCGACACCATGAAGGCGATGTTCTGCTTCTCGAAGAGGATGCCCAGCGCCACCGCCACGATGCCCAGCGCGACCGTCGTGACGCGCGACACCCTGAGTTCGGCTGCGCTGTCGGCCTTGCCCTTCTTGATGAGCGTGGCATACAGATCGTGCGACACCGCCGATGCGCCCGACAGCGTCAGGCCCGCCACCACCGCCAGGATGGTGGCAAAGGCGACCGCCGAGATGAAGCCGTAGAACACGTTGCCACCGACCGACTTGGCCACCAGCACCGCCGCCATGTTGGCTGCACCCGCGCCGCCCTTGATGACGCCCGTGGTGGTGTCGGCAAATTCCGGGTTGGTCAGTACCAGCGTGATGGCGCCGAAGCCGATGATGAAGATCAGCAGGTAGAAGTAGCCGATCCATGTCGTGGCCCAGAACACCGACTTGCGCGCCTGCTTGGCATCGGGCACGGTGAAGAACCGCATCAGGATGTGCGGCAGACCCGCGGTGCCGAACATCAGCGCCATGCCGAACGAGATGGCCGAGATCGGATCCTTCACGAAGCCACCCGGGCCCATGATGGCCAGGCCGATGTCGGCCGCCTCGGTCGGACTCTTGCCGGCGTTGGCCGCGATCAGCGTGCGCACCTCGACCGATTTGGCGAACAGCGCCTCGGGGCTGAAGTTGAAGGCCGCCATCACCATCAGCGCCATGAAGGTCACGCCGGCGAGCAGCAGCACCGCCTTGATGATCTGCACCCAGGTGGTGGCCGTCATGCCGCCGAACAGCACATACACCATCATCAGCCCGCCGACGATCACCACCGCCATCCAGTACTCGAGCCCGAACAGCAACTTGATCAGCTGGCCGGCACCCACCATCTGGGCGATCAGGTAGAAGGCCACCACCACCAGCGTGCCGGAGGCCGCGAACGCGCGGATCGGGCCGGGCTGGAAGCGATAGCCGGCCACGTCTGCAAAGGTGAACTTGCCCAGGTTGCGCAGCCGCTCCGCCATGAGGAAGGTGATGACCGGCCAGCCGACCAGAAAGCCGATCGAGTAGATCAGGCCGTCATAGCCGGTGGCCATCACCGCGGCAGAAATGCCGAGGAACGACGCGGCCGACATGTAGTCGCCCGCGATCGCCAGGCCGTTCTGGAAGCCGGTGATGCCGCCGCCCGCGGTGTAGAAGTCCGACGCCGACTTGGTTCGTGCCGCAGCGCGCTTGGTGATCCACAGCGTGAGCAGCACGAAGCCGGAGAACATGCCGATCGCGATCCAGTTGGTCGGCTGCTTCGCGACCTGGCCGACATCGCCGCCGGCGGCCATGGCCGCACCGGTGGCCAGCAGCATGGCGAGCGCGAACAATGAGGATGAGGAGCGGCGGTTCATTGTGTGGCTTCCTTCAGGATCTCGGCCGTCAGGCGGTCGAACTCACCGTTGGCACGGCGGATGTAGATCGCGGTGATGGCGATGGTGAAGACGATCACGCCGAGCCCGATCGGGATGCCGATCGTGGTGACGCCGCTGCCGATCGGCGCGGCAAGGAACGGCTTGTTGAACGCGATGAGCGCGATGTAGCCGTAGTACACGACCATCATCAGCCCCGTGAACAGCCAGCCGTAGGCATTGCGCTTGCGGCGCAGCTCGTGGTACTTGGGATTCGACTGGATCTTGTCGACGATGGGATCGCGCATGGTTTGTCTCCTGGGCTTGGGTCGGCGCGATTCTGGAACGCCCGCTCCGCCCGTGGGCGACGACGCAATCATTCGTCACATTACGATTGAAATCACTCCCAGGTGACGTTGGCGGCGAACATGTAGCCTGCGCCGTAAACCGTCTTGATGACGACCGGGTCGTGCGGGTCGTTCTCGATCTTGCGACGCAGGCGCGAGATGCGCACGTCGATGCTGCGGTCGGTGGGCGACAGGTCGCGTGCGCCCATCAGCTGCTCGCGCGTGAGGATCTGGTGCGGCCGCTCGACGAAGCAGCGCAGCACCTGCGTCTCGGCGGTGCCCAGCAAGTGCTCGGCTCCGTCCGGCGCGCGCAGGATGTTGGCTGCGCAGTCGATGCGCCAACCCTGAAAGGACGCATACCGGCGTTGTCGCCCGCCCGTGGCCCCGGGCGCGCCCATGCGGCGGCGCAGGATGCTGCGCACCCGCGCCACCAGCTCGCGCGACTCGAACGGCTTGGTCATGTAGTCGTCGCCGCCCAGCTCGAGCCCCATCACACGATCGGCCGTGTGGCCGCGGCCTGTGAGGATCAGCACACCGGCATTCGACTGCATGGTGATGCGGCGCATGAGGTCGATGCCGTCCATGTCGGGCAGGCCGAGATCGACGATGCACAGGTCGGGCTTTTCGGTCTGCATGCGCCGCAGCACGCTGGCGCCCGTCTGAAAGACCTCGCAGCTGAAGCCGAACTCGGTCAGCGCGGCAAGCACCAGCTTCGACACCGCCGGATCGTCTTCCACCAGGAAGACCAGCGAGGGTGGCGCGCCCTCGTCGGCCATGCCGCGGTGTGCCAGCGTGTTCATGGCCGGCCCGCCTCGATCGCATCCGCCAGCTGCGCGGTCGAGAACGGCTTGGTCAGCAGCGGCACGCCAGGCACCTGCAGGTCGCCGGAAGCGTTGCCGCTCATCAACACCACGGCCTGCGCGCGCCGCTGCGCACGCGCTGCCCGTGCGACTGCGCTGCCGTCGACGCTGCCCGGCATCACCACGTCGGTCAGCAGCAGCGCGATGCCGTCGGTGTGCATGAGCAGTTGCAAGGCCTCGGCCCCGTTGTCGGCCTCGAGCACGCTGTAGCCCAGCTCGAGCAGGTTGCGGCGAACCACGCGACGCACCTGCTCATCATCGTCCACCAGCAGGGCGAGTCCGCGCCGGCCCGCCTCAGCCGGGGTCATCGCGGCGATCTCCTGCCCGGCCTCGACGCCACCACTGGCGGGCAGCCAGAGCGAAATGGTGGTGCCGCAACCTGGCTGGCTGTGCACGTCGATGGCGCCGCCCGACTGCTTGATGAAGCCGTACACCATGGCCATGCCGAGCCCGGTGCCGCGCCCCGGCTGCTTGGTGGTGAAGAAGGGTTCGAACATGTGCGCCAGCGTGTGCGCATCCATGCCGGCGCCGTTGTCTTCGACGTCGATTCGCACGTGCTCGCCGATGGCCGTCTGCAGCGCGGCAGCGGCACCGGCGTCGAGCACGGCCGGGCGCAGGCGCAGGGTGATGCGGCCGTCGGGTGGCGTCGCGTCGCGTGCGTTGAGGATCATGTTGAGCAGGGCCTGCTCGAGCTGGCTCGCGTCGATCCATGCCCAGAGCGGCGCGGCGGCGCCGGGGGCGTCGATCACGAGTTCGAGATGCTCGGGCAGTGACCGCCGCACCAGCCGCTGCACCGTCTGTAGCAGCGCCACCGCGTCGACCGCGCCGGCCTGCAACGGCTGCCGCCGGGCAAAGTGCAGCATGCCCTTCACCAGTTCGGCCCCGCGCCGGGAGGCGTCGAGCGCCGGCAGCACGTATTCGGGCACCAGTGCATCGCCGGGCCGCGCATCCGCCAGCGCCGCGAGGTTGCCGATGACGACGGTGAGGATGTTGTTGAAGTCGTGCGCCAGCCCGCCGGTCAGATGGCCCAGTGCCTCCAGCTTCTGCGTGCGTGCGAGGAGCTCCTGCGCGCGCTTCTGTTCGGTGATGTCGAACGTCAGCTCGAAGCAGCCGGCAAACGTGCCGTCGGCCGCCCGCTCGGGAACCAGCGAGGTACGCACGGCGCGCCGGTCGCCGGTGCGGGTGGCGAGTTCGTACTCGAAGCTCAGCGCTTCGCCGGCCATGGCACGCAGCACGTACGGCTTGACCACTGCGTACACCACGTCGCCCAGAAACGACCGGGCACTGGCCTGTTCGGGCCGCGTGGTGTCGACGCGGAACCAGTCGTGATAGCCCCGGTTGATGTAGCGGTAGACGCGGTGGCGGTCGAAGTAGGCCACCAGCGCCGGAATCGAGTCCATCACCAGGCGCACGCGCTGCTCGCTGCTGGCCAGTTCCGCGGTGCGCGCGGCGACGCGGTTTTCGAGGTCGGCGCTGTGCTCGCGAATCGTGCGCTCGGCCTTGCGCTGCGCTGTCACATCGGAATAGAGGGTGACGAAGCCATGCCCCGGCAGCGGCTCGCCATGGATGTGCAGCACGCGACCGTCAGGGCGGACGCGCTCGATGTCGTGCGGCGCGAAGGTGCGGGCTGCGGCCAAGCGCTCGGCCACCAGCACCTCGGGATCGCCCGCGCCGTATTCGCCGCGGCGGGCGTTGTAGCGAATGAAGGTCTCGAACGGCGTGCCGAGGCAGGCCATGCCCTCCGGGAAATCGAGCAGGCGCACGTAGGCGCTGTTCCAGGCCACCAGGCGCAGCTGGGCGTCGAAGATCGACAGCCCCTGGTCGAGCAGGTCGAGTCCGGCCTGCAGGGTCTGGTAGCGCGCGAGCGGAGCTGCGGAGGGCAAAACGTCGTGTCTCTTGAAATTCTGGAGGTTATAGCCGCCTCGCTGCAATCATTCGTCATTTTTCGATGCGGCTCGTGCAATGTTCATGGCCGATCCTCGGGCTTCGGGAAAACACCGCCCTCGGAGACGACATGACACGCACCAACCCCTATGCCATGGGGCTCGACAAGAACGCTGCGAATTTCGTGGCGCTGTCGCCGCTTTCATTCCTCGAACGCGCCGCCCACGTCTATCCGGATCGCGTGGCGCTGGTCTACGGTGCGGTTCGCCGCAGCTGGGCCGACACCTACAGCCGGTGCCGCCGGCTGGCCAGCGCGCTGGCTGCGCGCGGCGTCGGCCCCGGAGACACGGTGGCCGTCATGCTCCCCAACACCCCGGCCATGTTCGAGGCTCATTTCGGCGTGCCGATGAGCGGCGCCGTGCTGAACACGCTGAACACCCGGCTCGATGCGCCGGCCATTGCCTTCATGCTGCAGCACGGCGAGGCCAAGGTGCTGCTGACCGACCGCGAGTTCGCCGGCGTCGTGGGGCAGGCGCTCTCCACCCTGGGTGCGAACCGCCCGCTCGTGATCGAGGTCGAGGACGCGCTGGCGCCCCTCGGCGCGCGGCTCGGCGACATCGACTACGAGCGCTTTCTCGCCACCGGCGACCCCGACTTCGCCTGGCAGTTGCCGACCGACGAGTGGGACGCCATTGCGCTGAACTACACCTCCGGCACCACTGGCAACCCCAAGGGCGTGGTGACGCACCACCGCGGCGCCTACCTCAACGCAGCCAGCAACGCGATCGCCTGGAACCTGCCGGACCAGGCGGTGTACCTGTGGACGCTGCCGATGTTCCACTGCAACGGATGGTGCTTCCCGTGGGTTCTCGCACTCGTGGGCGCGACCAGCGTGTGCCTGCGCCGGGTCGACCCGGCGCTGATCTACCCGCTGATCCGCGAACACCGCGTCACGCACATGTGCGGTGCTCCCATCGTGTACAGCATGATGATCAACGCACCGGCCGAGCTGCGCGCCGGCATCGACCATGTGGTGCAGGGGCTGGTCGCAGGTGCGGCGCCGCCGGCGGCGGTGATCGCGGGCTGCGAAGGCGCCGGCATCGAGATCACCCATGTCTACGGATTGACCGAGGTGTACGGCCCGTCGGCCATCTGCACCCGGCAGCCGTCCTGGCAAGGGCTGCCGCCGGAAGAACGGGCCCGGCTCAACGGCCGCCAGGGCGTTGCCTACCCGCTGCAGCAGGCCGTGACCGTGCTCGACCCACAGACACTGATTCAGGTGCCGGCAGACGGAGAGACCCTCGGCGAGATCTTCTTCCGCGGCAACGCGGTGATGAAGGGCTACCTCAAGAACCCGAGCGCCACCGAAGAAGCCTTCGCAGGCGGCTGGTTCCACACCGGCGACCTCGGCGTACTGCACCCGGACGGCTACGTGAAGATCAAGGATCGCAGCAAGGACGTGATCATCTCCGGCGGCGAGAACATCTCGTCGATCGAGGTGGAAGACGCGCTGCACCACCACCCTGCCGTGCTGAGCGCCGCCGTGGTGGCACAGCCCGACGCCAAATGGGGCGAAGTGCCCTGCGCATTTGTCGAACTCAAGGCCGGTCGCGCGGTCTCGGAAGCCGAGCTGGTCGCGTTCTGCCGGCCTTTGCTCGCGCGCTTCAAGGTGCCCAAGCGCATCGTGTTCGGCGAGCTGCCTAAAACGTCGACGGGAAAGATCCAGAAGTTCCTGCTGCGCGACCGCGTGCATTCCGCCAGCGCCATCGATTGACATCACCCCCAGGAGACATCCGCATGACCAGCCAGACCGAAGTATCCACCGCCGCCACCTACGCGCCGAGCGACGTCACGGTGCGCAATGCACACGTCTCGGGCCGCGCGGCCTACGACAAGCTGGTGGCCGAGGCCGACGCCGACCACGAGGCCTACTGGGCGCGCCTGGCGCGCGAGTTCATCACCTGGAAGACGCCATTCACCCACGTCCTCGACGACAGCCATGCGCCCTTCTTCAAATGGTTCGAAGACGGCACGCTGAACGCGTCGTACAACTGCCTCGACCGGAACGTGGAACGCGGCCTCGGCCACAAGATCGCGATCGTGTTCGAGGCCGACGACGGCGCCGTCACGCGCATCACCTATGCAGAACTGCTCGAGCGGGTCTGCCGCGCCGCCAACGTGCTGCGCTCGCTCGGGGTGAAGAAGGGTGACCGCGTCGTCATCTACATGTCGATGTCGATCGACGGCGTGGTGGCCATGCAGGCCTGCGCACGCATCGGCGCCATCCACTCGGTGGTGTTCGGCGGCTTCTCGTCGCAGGCGCTGCGTGACCGCATCGCCGACACCGGCGCGGTGCTGGTGCTCACGGCCGACCAGCAAGTGCGCGGCGGCAAGCACCTGCCGCTGAAGGCGCTGGTCGACGATGCGCTGGCGCTCGGCGGCTGCGACAGCGTTCGCCACGTGCTCGTCACCCGGCGCACGGGCGGCGAAGTGCCGTTCAATGCGGCGCGTGACCTCTGGATGGCCGAACTCGCGGCAGCCCAGCCCACCCGCTGCGAACCCGAATGGGTGGGTGCGGAGCATCCGCTGTTCCTGCTCTACACCTCGGGCTCCACCGGCAAACCGAAGGGCGTTCAGCATTCGACCGGCGGCTACCTGCTGCATGCCGCACTCACCTGCAGCTGGACCTTCGACCTCAAACCCGAAGACGTGTTCTGGTGCACGGCCGACATCGGTTGGGTCACCGGCCACACCTACATCGCCTACGGGCCGTTGGCGCTCGGCGTCACCGAAGTGGTGTTCGAGGGCGTGCCTACCTATCCGGATGCCGGCCGCTTCTGGAAGATGATCCAGGACCATCTGGTGACCGTGTTCTACACCGCGCCGACGGCGATCCGCTCGCTCATCAAGGCGGCCGAAAGCACGCCCACGGCCCATCCGCGCAACTACGACCTGTCGAGCCTGCGCATCCTCGGCTCTGTCGGCGAGCCGATCAACCCTGCCGCCTGGCAGTGGTATCACCACCATATCGGCGGCGACCGCTGCCCGATCGTCGACACCTTCTGGCAGACCGAAACGGGCGGCCACATGATCACGCCGCTGCCGGGTGTCTCCGACCTGGTGCCGGGCTCCTGCAGCCTGCCCTTCCCGGGCATCAGCGCCGACGTGGTCGACGAGGCCGGCAACCCGATGCCCTGGGGCCAGGGCGGCCTCCTGGTGGTGAAGAAGCCATGGCCCGCGATGATCCGCACCATCTGGGGCGACCCGGAACGCTTCAAGGCAAGCTACTTCCCTGAAGAATTCAAAGGTCGCTACTACCTGGCCGGCGACGGCGCCATCCGCGATGCGAAGACCGGCAACTTCACCATCACCGGCCGCATCGACGACGTGCTCAACGTGAGCGGGCACCGCATGGGCACGATGGAAATCGAGTCCGCGCTGGTGTCGCATACCGAACTGGTGGCCGAGGCGGCCGTGGTCGGCCGGCCCGACGACACCACCGGCGAGGCGATCTGCGCTTTCGTGGTGCTCAAGCGCGGCCGCCCGACCGGCGAGGAAGCCACCCGGATCGCGAACGAACTGCGCGCCTGGGTGGCCAAGGAGATCGGTCCGATCGCCAAGCCGAAGGACATCCGCTTCGGCGACAACCTGCCCAAGACGCGCAGCGGCAAGATCATGCGGCGCCTGCTGCGCTCGGTGGCCAAGGGCGAGGCGGTGACGCAGGACACGTCGACGCTGGAGAATCCAGCCATCCTCGAACAGCTGGGGTCGGCGCACTGACACCCGATCGCATGCAAAGACGGGGAACCTCGGCCTTTTGTCTGAGCGTGCGGTGTTCGCGGCACGGGTGTCTCGCGGGCACTTCGTGCCGGATGTTTCGGGGTAAGGCCTGTGGGTCGGCCTGACCCAACGATCAGATCGCCACGAGCTGGCGCACGCCCTGCGCTTCCATGTCCTTGCCCAGCCCGCGCGCAATGACCTCGCCGCGCTCCATCACGAGGTAGTCGTCGGCCAGCTCCTGCGCGAAGTCGTAGTACTGCTCGCACAGCAAGATCGCCATGTCGCCCCGATCCGCCAGCATGCGGATGACGCGGCCGATGTCCTTGATGATGCTCGGCTGGATGCCTTCGGTGGGCTCGTCGAGGATGAGCAGCTTGGGGCTCGGCGCCAGCGCGCGGGCGATGGCCAGATGCTGCTGCTGCCCGCCAGAGAGGTCGCCGCCGCGGCGGTTCATGAACTGCTTGAGGATCGGGAACAGCTCGAACAGCTCGGCCGGGATCGGCGTGCTGCCGCTCTTGTAGGCCAGGCCCATGCGCAGGTTCTCCTCCACCGTGAGCCGCGCGAAGATCTCCCGGCCCTGGGGCACGAAGCCCATGCCGGCGCGGGCACGCTCGTACGGTGTCTTCTTCTGGATCGGCTGGCCGTCGAACTCGATGCTGCCGCTCTTGATCGGCACCAGGCCCATGAGCGATTTGAGCAGCGTGGTCTTGCCGACGCCGTTGCGGCCGAGCAGCACGGTGACCTTGCCGAGCGTGGCAGTGAAGCTCACGTCGCGCAGGATGTGGGAGCCGCCGTAGTACTGGTGGATGTTCTTGACTGTGAGCATGTCTTGTTCCTGCTTCAGTTGTTCGGGTCACAGCTGTCTGCCATGGGCGCAGCGCCCGGCAGGCGGTGCGGACCGGGCGACCCCGGTGCGCCGGCCGCTTCGCGGCTGCCCTGCGGTGCACAGGGGATCGCCCGGCCCGCACCGCCTGCCGGGCTTGGGGTGGCGCAATCGCTGTGATCGCTGACACCCGCGCACAAAGAAAACTTCAGCGTCCAAGATAAACCTCGATCACCCGCTCGTCCGCCTGCACTTCATCGAGGGTTCCCTGCGCGAGAACGGACCCGTCGCACAGCACCGTCACGATCTCCGAGATGGTCCGGATGAAGCTCATGTCGTGCTCCACCACCATCAACGAGTGCTTGCCCTTCAGCGTGAGGAACAGTTCCGCCGTACGCGCCGTTTCCTCGTCCGTCATGCCCGCAACCGGCTCGTCGAGCAGCAGCAGCTTCGGATCCTGCATCAGCAGCATGCCGATCTCCAGCCACTGCTTCTGACCATGGCTCAGGTTGCCCGCCATGCGCGACACGCTGTCGGCCAGGTGGATGGTCTCGATGATCTCGGCCAACCGGTCGCTCTGCGCCGAATCGAGCTTGAACAGCATCGAGCGCTTCACGCCCTTGTCGGTCTTGAGCGCCAGCTCGAGGTTCTCGAACACCGTGAGCTGCTCGAACACCGTCGGCTTCTGGAACTTGCGGCCGATGCCGAGCTGGGCGATATCCGCCTCCTTGTGGCGCAACAGGTCGATGGTGCTGCCGAAAAACACGGTGCCGCTGTCGGGCCGCGTCTTGCCGGTGATGATGTCCATCATCGTGGTCTTGCCGGCGCCGTTCGGGCCGATGATGCAGCGCAGCTCGCCGGGCGCGATGTCCAGGCTCAGGTTGTTGATCGCCTTGAAGCCGTCGAAGCTCACGCACACGTCTTCGAGGTAGAGGATGCGTCCGTGCGTGATGTCGACCTCGCCGGGCGTCGCGTGGCGGCCGAAGCCTGCAGCACGTCCGCCCGACTCGGTGTTGCCGGGCAGTGCAATGCCGTCGTGCAGAGCGATGCGCTTCGCGCCCTCTTCCATCAGGTCGGGCGTCATGCGCGCGCTCCCTTCGGTTCTGCGGCGAGCGGCGCCAGGGCGCTCGGCTCCACGCCTTCCGATGCGGCCAGTGCGCGCTGCGCTTCGAGCCGGCCGTCACTCGGCGCGTTCTTGTCCTTCGACCGCCACTTGCGCACCAGCCCGACGATGCCGTTCGGCAGGAAGAGCGTGACGGCGATGAAGAGCGCGCCGAGGAAATACAGCCAGTACTCGGGGTAGGCCACCGTCAACCAGCTCTTCGCGCCGTTGACGATGAAGGCACCGATGATCGGCCCGATGAGCGTGGCGCGCCCACCCACTGCGGCCCACACGGCGATCTCGATCGAGTTGGCCGCACTCATCTCGCCGGGGTTGATGATGCCGACCTGCGGCACGTACAGCGCGCCGGCCACGCCGCACATGATCGCGGAGATGACCCAGATGGTGAGCTTGTAGGGCAGCGGGTTGTAGCCCGAGAACATCACGCGCGTTTCCGCGTCGCGAATGGCCTGCAGCACCCGGCCGAACTTGCTGCCGATGAGCCACTTGCTGAACAGGAAGAAGCCCAGCAGCGTTGCGCCGGTGAGCGCGAAGAGCGTCATGCGCATCTCCTGCGTCGCGATCGGGATGCCCAGGATGCGCTTGAAGTCGGTGAAGCCGTTGTTGCCGCCGAAGCCCGTCTCGTTGCGGAAGAACAGCAGCATCGCGGCGAAGGTCATGGCCTGCGTGATGATCGAGAAGTACACCCCCTTGATGCGCGAGCGGAAGGCGAAGAAGCCGAACACGAAGGCGATCAGGCCGGGCACCGCGACGATCAGGATCAGCGTCATCACGAAGCTGTCGCTGAAGGTCCAGTGCCAGGGCAGCGTCTTCCAGTCGAGAAACACCATGAAGTCCGGCAGGTCGCTCTTGTAGTTGCCGTCGCGGCCGATCTGGCGCATGAGATACATGCCCATCATGTAGCCGCCCAGCGCGAAGAACATGCCGTGGCCCAGCGACAGGATGCCGGTGTATCCCCAGATCAGGTCCATGGCCAGCGCGCAGATGGCATAGCACATGATCTTGCCGACGAGCGCCACCGCGTAGTCGCTCATATAGAACATGCTCTCGCGCGGCACCAGCAGGTTGAGCATCGGCGCCACGGCGCACACGACGATCAGCGCGACGAAGAACACCGTCCAGCCCTTGCCGCTGAGCAGCGGGCCTTTGGTAGGTAATACGACTTTGCTCATGCCTCGGCACTCCGGCCTTTCATCGCGAAGATCCCTTGCGGGCGCTTCTGGATGAAGATGATGATGAAGACGAGCACCGCGATCTTCGCGAGCACCGCACCGGCCCAGCCTTCGATGAACTTGTTGAGGATGCCCAGGCCCATGGCCGCATACACCGTGCCGGCGAGCTGGCCGACGCCGCCCATCACCACCACCATGAATGAATCGACGATGTAGCTTTGGCCGAGGTCGGGGCCGACGTTGCCGATCTGGCTCAGAGCACAGCCCGCCAGGCCGGCGATGCCTGAGCCCAGCGCGAAGGCGTAGGTGTCGATGCGGGCGGTGTTCACGCCCATGCACGAGGCGATGGGCCGGTTCTGCGTGACGCCGCGCACGAACAGGCCGAGCCGCGTGCGGCCGATGAGCCAGCCCATCGCGAGCAGCACCAGTACCGCGAAGACGATGATGCCGATGCGGTTCCACGGCAGCGTCACGTTGCTGAGCATGGTGAAGCCGCCGCTCATCCAGCCGGGGTTCTCGACGCCGACGTTCTGCGCGCCGAAGATCGAGCGCACCATCTGCTGCAGCATCAGGCTGATGCCCCAGGTGGCCAGCAGCGTCTCGAGCGGCCGGCCATACAGGAAGCGGATCACGCCGCGCTCCAGCACCGCGCCGACCAGCGCCGAAGCGAGGAACGACACCGGGATGGCGGCGACCAGGTACAGGCCGAACATCGATTCCGGGACGTAGCGCTGAAAGATGCCCTGCATCACGTAGGTGGCGTAGGCGCCGATCATCATCAGCTCGCCATGCGCCATATTGATCACGCCCATCAGCCCATAGGTGATGGCCAGGCCCAGCGCGGCCAGCAGCAGCACCGAGCCCAGGCTGATGCCGCTGAAGATCGCGTTGATGCGGTCACCCCAGACCAGCGCGCCGTCGATGCTGGCGATCGAGGCCACGATGGCGCGCTTCACGCCCGCATCGGTCTCGTCGGCCAGCCGCTGGTTGAGCAGCAGCTTGGTGTCGGGGCTCTTGCGCTCGGCCAGCGCCTTGGCGGCGTCGATGCGCTTTGCAGCGTCGGCGCTGTTGAGCATCGAGGCGGCGCGTACCAGTTCGAGCTGGGCCTTGATCGACGGATTCGTCTCGGCCGCCAGCGCGCGCTCGACGGCCGGCAAGCGCGATTCGCTCGGCTCCTTCAGCAGGGCCTGGGCCGCGTCGGCGCGGGCCTTGTCGTCCTTGCTGGTCAGCTTGAGCACGGCCTGCGCGGCGTCGAAGGCGCCGCGCATCAGGTTGTTGTTGACGACATCCTCGGCGTCGTCGGGCACCTTCGCCTCGACACCGGTGACCGGGTCGTACCCTTTGTCGTCCTTGATGACGAAGACCTTGTCGGCGGTGTACTTGACCGCGTCGTCGGCCATCGCCTGGATGAAGGCCGCGGTCTTCTCGTCGGCGGTGAGCACCGCCTTGTCGAGCGCGGCGATGCGCGCCTCGGTGTCGCCCGAGGCGATGGCCTTGGCCTCGTCGGCGGTCAGCGCGTGGGCGGGCAAAGCCGAGAAGGCCGCGAGGAGCGCGAATGCCGCCGCGCAGGAATGGATGAAGCGCATGGGTGGTCGCACGGCGTCTCTCTGATGTGGGAACACCGCGGAACCGGCTTCGCCGGGCCGCAGGTGTTGCCCCCGGTAGGGGGTGGGAGGAGGCGACACGCAGTGCGCCGCATCCTGGGGGCGAGCAAAACCAGTTACATCGACTTGCCGGCGGGCTGGTCGGGCTTCTTGTCGTTGCCTTCGATGTACGGGCTCCATGGCTTGGCCTTGACCGGGCCGGGCGTCTTCCACACCACGTTGAACTGGCCGTCGGCCTTGATCTCGCCGATGAACACGCTCTTGTGCAGGTGGTGGTTCTTCTCGTCCATCTTCGAGACGATGCCCGACGGTGCGTTGAAGGTCTGGCCGGCCATGGCGGCGATCACCTTGTCGGTGTCGGTCGACTTGGCCTTCTCGACGGCCTGCTTCCACATGTGGATGCCGATCCAGGTGGCTTCCATCGGGTCGTTGGTCAGCGGCTTGTCCATGTGGCCGGGGATCTTCTTGGCCTTGGCGTAGTCGCTCCACTGCTTGATGAAGGCGGTGTTGGTCGGGTTCTTGATCGACATGAAGTAGTTCCATGCGGCCAGGTGACCCACCAGCGGCTTGGTGTCCACGCCGCGCAGTTCTTCTTCGCCCACCGAGAAGGCGACGACCGGCACGTCCTTGGCCTTCAGGCCCGCGTTGCCCAGTTCCTTGTAGAAGGGCACGTTGGAGTCGCCGTTGATGGTCGACACCACGGCCGTCTTGCCGCCGGCCGAGAATTTCTTGACGTCGGCGACGATGGTTTGGTAGTCGCTGTGGCCAAAGGGCGTGTACTTCTCGTCGATGTCAGACTCCTTCACGCCCTTGCTCTTCAGGTAGGCGCGCAGGATCTTGTTGGTGGTGCGCGGGTACACGTAGTCGGTCCCCAGCAGCACCCAGCGCTTGGCGCCGCCGCCTTCCTTGCTCATCAGGTAGTCAACGGCCGGAATGGCTTGCTGGTTGGGCGCGGCACCCGTGTAGAACACGTTCTTGCTCAGCTCTTCACCTTCGTACTGCACGGGGTAGAACAGCAGGCCGTTCATTTCTTCGACGACCGGCAGCACCGACTTGCGCGACACCGAGGTCCAGCAGCCGAAGATCACCGAGACCTTGTCCTGGCCGAGCAGCTGCTTCGTCTTCTCGGCGAACAGTGGCCAGTTGGAGGCCGGGTCGACGATCACGGGCTCGAGCTGCTTGCCCATCACGCCGCCCTTTTTGTTGATGTCCTCGATGGCCATCAGCACGGTGTCCTTCAACACGGTTTCCGAGATGGCCATGGTGCCGGACAGCGAGTGCAGCACGCCGACCTTGATGGTGTCGGCGGCGAATGCCGGCGCAGCGGAGATGCTGGCCAGCGCGACGGCGGCGGTGAGCGCCTTGAGGGTGAAACGACGTTGCATGGTGACTCCTGCTCCTGTGTGGTTTGACTGCGACCGCTGCATGCATCGGGTCGATGTGCAGCGATGGAGCGAAGTCTCTTCGGTGGGGAGAAAGTCACCAATACGCCGGGTGGCGTACGAAGGCGCGGCACGCCGCGCGCGGTCGATCAGGGCCTGTTAACGCTATTTCCGGAGTTGCGAAGGCATGCCCCGGCTGGCCAATCAAGGCGCGTGACGCCGCATGTGCGTCGGCACATGCAAGGAGCGCAACGCCGAGTGGCCGGCCGGGGCGCGCCTTCCCTTCGGGTTGCCCGGCCCAGGGGCCGTCTGCGGCGTTGCCCGCGCTTGCAAGGCTTCAGCCTTGCTGCGCGCGGGCGCCTTGCATCCAGCCCCTGGGCCGGGCAACGCAATCTCCGGAAATAGCGTTAACAGGCCCTAGGCGAAGGGGAGTTCGCTGTTGAGCAGATCGGTGATGAGCATGTGGCCCGGCGCATGCGTGATGCAGAAGGCCGGCCTGGCCGCCATCACGATCGCCTGTGGTGTCACGCCGCAGGCCCAGAAGACGGGCAGCTCGTCGTCCATCACCTCGACCGCGTCGCCGAAGTCCGGCGTGCCCAGATCGGTGATGCCGATGAGAGCGGGGTTGCCGATGTGGACCGGCGCGCCATGAACCCGCGGCGTTCGCGCGGTCACCAGCACGGCCTTGATCACGTCCGCGGCCTTCATCGGACGCATCGACACAACCATCGGTCCGTGGAACGGGCCGGCCGGCACGGTCGGGATGTTCGTCTTGTACATGGCAACGTTGCGGCCCTGCGCGACATGACGCAGCGGGATGCCCGCCTCGATGAGCCCGTGCTCGAACGAGAAGGAGCAGCCGAGCACGAAGGTCACAAGGTCGTCACGCCAGAGCGCACGGATGTCGGTGATGCCGTCTTGCGCCAGCACGCCGTCCCGGTACACGCGATAGGCCGGTACGTCGGTGCGGATGTCGACGTCATGGCCCAGCGTGGGCAGCAGCGGCTGGCCCACCTCGGACACGGCCAGCAAGGGACAGGGCTTGGGGTTGGCCTGGCAGAAGCGCAGGAAGTCGGCGGCCTGCGCGGCCGGCAGGATCGCGACGTTGCCCTGCACGTTGGCCGGTGCCAGGCCGCTGGTGTGGCCGGTCCAGTCGCCGCGGCGGATGGCCGCGCGCGCCTGGGCGGCGTCGACGAAAGCGGGCGTGGCGACGGTGCGTGCAGTGGGCAAGGTCATGGTGATCGGTGAAGGAAAGCTGGAATCCGGGAAGGCGGCCTGAAAAGGCAGGTGGCGCCTCAGCGCCGCTGCAGCAACGAGCGGCGGAACGATTCGACATGCGACTGCACCGCCTCGGCCACCCCGTCGGCGTTGCCCGCTTCCAGCCCGGCGATGATGGCCTGGTGCTCGGCGCTGACTTCGGCGAGATGGCCTTCGGCCGACAGCGAGATGGCCCAGAAGCGTTGCGAACGCGCATGCAGCACCTTGAGGATCTCGATGAGCACTTGGTTGCGTGAAGCGGCGGCGATGGCTTCGTGGAACAGTCGGTCGCAGTTCATCAGGCGCGTGATGTCGCGCTCGGCCGCGGCCGCGTCGAAATCCGCCGCCAGGTCACGGATGTGCTGCAGCTCGGGGGCGGTGACCCGCGCCGCAGCGAGCCGCACGCACAGGGCCTCGTTGACCACGCGTACATCGATCAAGTCGAGCGCGTCGTCGATCGACAGCGGCGACACCATCACGCCCTTGCGCGGAATGATCTGCACCAGGCCCTCGTTGGACAGCCGGTGCAACGCGTGGTTGATCGGGGTGCGGCCCAGCCCGAGCCCGCCCATCAGCGCGGCGGTGTTGAGGTAGTCCCCGGGCTTGTAAGCCAGCGTCGTCAAGCGCTCCTTGAGCAGCGCGTAAGCCTGCTCGTTCTGAGAGACATCCACGGCCGGTCGGGCGACCGGGGTGCGGGGCTTGCGGGGACGCGAGGTGACGGGCACGGAACTTCCGAGGTGGCAAAAGATGCACTGTAGCGCAGCACAGATATTGGCATGAAATTCGCTTGCCATCACGTTAATACTGATGTGAAATTTCACAACAACTTTAAAGTTGCACTTTTTCGAGCCGCCTCCGTCCCCCATGCCCGCCACTCATTCCGTCCCTGCCAGCCGCTTCGCCGCCCCATGCGCCGCGCGGCGGCGCGCGCTGCTGGCGCAGGCGGCGCGTCTGGGTTTGCAGGCCGCGCTGGTGTTCGGGCATGGCAGCGCGCTGGGTGCGGGTTCACGCGCGCACGGCGCCCTGCGCTACCTCACGCAGTGGGACGGGCACGAGAGCCTGTCGTTGCTGGTGTGCACCCCATCGGCGTGCACCTTGCTGGTCGGAAGCCCCTTTCTGGTGCCACTGGCACGACAGCAACACCCTGAATTCGATGTCGTCGACGCGCCGCCCGCCACCTGGGGCGCGCACCTGTCCGGGCTGCTGGGCGGCGTGGAAGGCGTGGCCACGATCGGCTTCGACGAACTGCCGCAGGCGGCCTGGGCGTCGATGCAAGTCGGCCTCGCCGCACGGACCCAACATTCCTTCGACGGCTGGCTGGACGCCGCCCGCAGCGTGCTCGACGCGACCCAGCAGACCGTGCACCGTGAAGCAGCCGCCGTTTGCGATCACCTGTTCGAGGCGCTGGGCCCGGCGCTTCGCCGCGGCCTGCCGGCCTGGCGCATCCAGCTCGCGCTGTCGCAGCGCGCGCTCGAACTGGGCGCGGACTACTGCCGCACCTGGCTGACCGCCGGGCCGCAGGCCGACTACCCGCGCTACTGGAAGGAAGAGTGCCTGCACGTCCCGCAGGCCGGCGACCAGGTGCTCTTCGGCGTCATGCTCACGGTCGACGGCCACTGGGGCCATGGCATCCGCATGGGGCATCTGGGCCGGCCGAGCCAGGCGCTGGCGCAACTGCACGCGCGCACCGTGGCGGCCCTGGACGCCGCGCTCGGCGCGCTGCGTTGCGGCACGCCGCTGGGCGCGGTCGAAGCCGCCATGCAGGCCGAACTGCCGGTCGGCGGCGGCGGCAGCACGCATTTCCGCTACGGCCATGGGCTCGGCCATTCCTACGAAGAGGCGCACGCGACCGCGGCTTTTCCGCAATGGTTCGGCGCCGCGCCGGGCGTGGCGCCATCGGCCCCGGCGGTGCACGCCGGCATGCTGCTCGAACTGCATCCGAACATCTTCGTGCCCGGCCACGGCGGCGCTGCCATCGGCGAGATGGTGCTGGTGCACGACGACCATGCCGAATGCCTGCTCGCTTTCCCCCGTGACCTGGCGGATTGGTCTTGACTGACCGACCGCCCTGCTTTCCGTCCCTTCCCGTTGTTTTTCCCTAAGGAGTCTTTGACATGAACAAGCGATTCACCCTCCCCCTGCTGCTGGCCGCAGCCACCGGCTTCGGCGCCGCCCAGGCGCAGGAACTTCCGAAGACGCAGCTCAAGGTCGTCGGCGGCCTGAGCAACCTCAGCGCCTACAACGACTACGAGAAGCCGTTCTGGACCAAGACCATTCCCGAGCTGTCCAAGGGCCAGGTCACGGCCGAGGTCAAGGGCTTCAACGAGATGGGCCTGAAGGGCCCCGAACTCATGCGCCTGATGTCGCAGGGCGTGGTCGAGTTCGGCACCGCCACGCTGTCCTACTTCGCGAGCGACAACCCGATCAACGAAGCCATCGACCTGGCCGGCCTGGCGCCCGACGTCAAGACGGCACGTGACGTCACCAATGCCTTCGCACCCGTCTACGCCAAGTTCTACGACGAGAGCTCCAGCGTCAAGGTGCTGGGCTTCTCGACCTACCCCGCGCAGGTGCTGTTCTGCAATGCGCCGATCACCAGCCTGGCCGACATGAAGGGCAAGAAGGTCCGCACCAGCAGCCGCACGCAGGCCGAATTCGTCGAGGCCCTGGGTGGCACGGGCGTCACCATGGCCTTCGGCGAAGTGGTGCCGGCGCTGCAGAACAAGGTGGTCGACTGCGCCATCACCGGCTCGCTGTCGGGCTACTCGGCCAAGTGGTACGAGGTGTCGACGCACCTGGTCGCGCTGCCGATCAACTGGAACCAGCAGGTCCACGCGGTCAACAAGAAGAGCTGGAACAACCTCAAGCCCGAAGTCCGCGCCTTCCTGGAAACCAACGTCAAGAAGATGACCGACGACATCTGGAAGGCCGCCGCCGAACAGACCCAGCAGGGCTACGACTGCAACACCGGCGCCGCCGCCTGCACGCTGCCGGTCAAGGGCAAGATGACCCTGGTGACACCGAGCGCGGCCGACAAGGTGCTGCTGAAGAAGGTGCTCGACGAGTCGGTGCTGCCGAAGTGGGCCGCTCGCTGCTCGGCCGCCTGCGTGACGAGTTTCAACGAGACCATCGGCAAGACCGTCGGCCTGACCGCACGCAAGTAAGCCTGCCATGCACACCGTCGATTCTTCATTGCCGCCGGACCGCTTCGCGGTGCTGGGGCGCGTGCTGCGCAGCGCCGAAGCGCTGTCGCTGGGCGCCGTCTGGGTCGGCGGTGCGCTGACCGTGGCCAGCGTGCTGCTCATCTCCTTCGATGTGCTGGCGCGCAAGTTTCTCGGCTTCACCACGGGCGGCGCCGACGAACTGTCGAGCTACGCCTTCGCCATCAGCACCTCGTGGGCGCTGGCCTTCGCCACGCTGCAGCGCGCCAACGTGCGCGTCGACGTGCTCTACGGCCTGCTGCCCACGCGACTGTCGGCGGTGCTGGACTGGATCTCGCTCGTGGCGCTCGGCGTGTTCATGGTCTTCCTGACTTGGTACGCCTACGACGTCGTCGGCACCTCGTGGGCGCAGAAGTCCACGGCCAACACGACGCTCGCCACGCCGCTGTGGATTCCGCAGGGCCTGTGGTTCCTCGGGCTGGTCTGGATGTGCGTGGTGCTCGCCGTGATGCTGCTGCGCGCCTCGCTCGCCCTCGTCACCGGCGACATCGCACGCGTCAAGGCGCTGTGCGGCGTGCGCACGGCGCAGGAAGAAGCCGACGAGGAAGCCGCCACCGGCGAGCGCCTGGTCCGCGGGAGCGCCGCATGATCGCCGTCGCCATCACCCTCCTGCTGGTGCTGATCGGCTTGAGCATTCCGGTCGGCGCAGCCCTCGGCGTGCTCGGCCTCGTGCTGGACCCGCTCTATTCGATGCTGCCGCTGTCGCGCGCGATGGGCGAACTGTCGTGGAGCGCGAACAACGAGTTCCTGCTGGTCGCGATCCCGCTGTTCATCATGCTCGGCGAAGTGCTGCTGCGTGCCGGCTTCGCCGAACGCATGTACGGCGCCATGAGCCTGTGGCTGTCGTGGCTGCCCGGTGGCCTGATGCACGCCAACATCGGCGCGTCCACGCTGTTCTCGGCCACCTCGGGCTCCAGCGTGGCCACTGCGGCCACCGTCGGCACCGTGGCCATTCCGCAGATCAAGCGCTACGGCTACAACGAGCCGCTGTTCCTCGGCAGCCTGGCCGCCGGCGGCACGCTGGGCATCCTGATCCCGCCCTCGATCAATCTCGTGATCTACGGCGTGCTGACCAACTCGTCGGTGCCCAAGCTGTACCTGGCCGGCATCATCCCCGGCTTCGCGATGGCCGCGCTGTTCATGCTCATGATCATCGTGGCCTGCGTGGTCAAGCCGGCCTGGGGCGGCAAGAAGATCCACGCCCGCTGGAGCGAACGCCTGACGAGCCTGAAGCATCTGGCGCCGCCCATGGGTATCTTCCTGCTGGTGGTGGGCTCGATCTACGCCGGCCTCGCGACCCCGACCGAGGCCGCGGCGCTTGGCGTGCTGGGCGCCTTCATCCTGGCCGCCTGCTACGGCCGGCTGACCTGGTCGATGCTGCGCGAGGTGATCGAAGGCACGATGCGTTCGACCGCGATGATCATGCTGATCGTGATCGCGGCGAGCTTCCTGAACTTCGTCATGTCGGCCACCGGGCTGACCACCGCGCTGACGAATTCCATCCAGGGGCTGGGCCTGTCGCCGGCCTGGATGCTGCTGGTGGTGGTGGTGTTCTACCTGGTGCTCGGCTGCTTCATGGAGACGCTGTCGATGATGATCACGACGATCCCGATCGTCGCGCCCATCATGATCGGCCTGGGCTACGACCCGATCTGGCTGGGCATCGTGATCATCGTGCTGGTCGAGGCCGCGCTGATCACGCCCCCCGTGGGCCTGAACCTGTTCGTGGTGCAGAGCCTGCGCAAGACCGGTTCGATGAACGCGGTCATCGTCGGTTCGCTGCCCTTCGTGTTCGCGATGTTCGTCATGCTGGCCCTGCTGGCGGCATTCCCCGCCATTGCGCTGTGGCTGCCGCAAGTGTTCGGCTGACAGACCACAACATTCCCCCATTCACACAGAGACTCCCATGAAACTTGAATTCCGCATCGAAGCGAAAGACGGCGCGCACGCCGCCACCGTCGACATTTCCCAGGTGGTGGTGGCCGGTTGGGCCGGCCGCGACCACGCCGCCATCGAGCACCACATCGAAGAGCTGGCCGCCATCGGCGTACCGCGCCCGAGCGCCGTGCCGCTGTACTACCGCATCGCCGACAACCAGCTGACGCAGGCGGAGCGCGTGCAGGCGGTCGGCCCGCATTCGTCGGGCGAGGTGGAGGCCTTCGTGTTCGACCTCGACGGCGAGCTGATGGTCAGCATCGCGTCGGACCACACCGACCGCAAGCTCGAATCGCACAGCGTGGCGCTCTCCAAGCAGATCTGCATCAAGCCGGTCGCCTGCAGCGCCTGGCGCTTCGCCGATGTGGCAGACCATTGGGACGAGCTCATCATCCGCTCGACCATCGAAGAGAACGGCCAGCGCGTGCCTTACCAGGAAGGCCCGCTCGCCACGCTGCGCACGCCGCTCGACCTGATCGCCGGCTACACGGCCGGTGCGTCGGCACTGCCCGCAGGCACCGGCATGACCTGCGGCACGGTGGCCGTGCAAGGCGGCATCCGGCCGTCGCAGGTGTTCGAGATGGAACTGCACGACCCGAAGCTGGGCCGCTCGCTGCATCATCGCTATGTCGTCGAGATCCTGCCGGAAATCGCCTGACACCCTCCTCCATGCCCAACGCCGCCCCATGACCATGACCGACGCCACATCGACCCAGAAACTCGAAGCCGCCCTGGCCGAGATCGCCCGCCTGGGCGACGAAGGCACGCGCATCTTCACGCGCCTCTACCCCGACGCGGCACGCGAAGCGGCACGCGCGTCGGACGCCCGCTGCAGCGCCGGCCGCCCGCTCGGCCCGCTGGACGGCCGGCTGGTGTCCATCAAGGACCTGTTCGACGTGGCGGGCGAAGCCACCACCGCCGGTTCGGTCGTGCGGCGCGATGCCGCGACGGCGACGCAGGATGCCGTCGTCGTGCGCCGGCTGCGCGCGGCGGGCGCCGTCATCGTCGGCAAGACCAACATGACCGAGTTCGCCTTCTCGGGCGTGGGCGTCAACCCGCACTACGGCACGCCCGGCAATGCGCACGACGTGACGCGCATTCCCGGCGGTTCGTCGTCGGGCGCCGGTGTGTCGGCGGGGCGCGGACTGGTCGAGATCGCCATCGGCTCGGACACCGGCGGGTCCGTGCGCATTCCGTCCGCGCTGAACGGCCTGGTCGGCTTCAAGCCCACCCAGTCGCGCGTGAGCCGCGACGGTGCCTATCCCCTGTCGTACACGCTCGACACCGTCGGGCCGCTGTGCCGCAGCGTGGCCGATGCCGCCGCCGCCGATGCCGTGCTGGCCGGGCAGGACGCCATGCCGCTCGAGGCGCGCACCACGCGCGGTCTGCGCGTGGGCGTGCCGCGCGGCCTGCTGTTCACGCAGGCGCAGGACGAGGTGCTGGCGGCCGTCGAGAAGGCGCTCGGCACGCTGTCGAAGGCCGGCGCAGACGTTCGCGACGAAGCGCTCGACGACCTGCTGGGCGAGCCCTTCCGCGTGCAGGAGCGCGGCACGCTGGTCGCTGCCGAAGCCGCCTGGATCCATCAAGCCACCGTGAGCGCACAGGCCGATGCGTACGACCCGCTCGTCCTTTCGCGCATCCGCAAGGGCCAGACGATCGACGCGGCCAGCTACGTCGGCATGCAGCAGGCGCGCGCCGCGCTGCTGCCACAGCTCGACGCGCGCCTGGCCGACCTCGATGTGCTCGTGCTGCCGACGGTGCCGGTGCTCGCGCCGCGCATCGCCGACGTGCAGACCGAAGAAGCGTTCATGAAGATCAACGCCCTGCTGCTGCGCAACCCCTCGGTCTTCAACTTCTACGACCTGCCGGCGCTGTCGCTGCCGCTGCCCGTGGCCGGCGGGCTGCCGGTCGGCCTGATGGTCGTCGGCCGGCGCGGGCGCGACCGCGAACTGCTGGCCGTGGGTGCGGCCATCGAGAAGGTGCTGGCGGCCGCCTCCTGACCGGCCGGCGCGTCGCTCGTCAGTTGATGTCGAGCTTCGCCTTGGTCGCAAGCTCCTTCCACTTGCGGGTGTCGGCCTCGATGAACTGCTGCGCATCCTTCGCGCTGCCCTTGCCCGCGATGGAACCGCTGGCCACCAGCGCCGGTTGAAGCTCGGCCGATGCGGCGATCTCGTTGACCCACGTGTTGAGTTGCTGCACCTGCGCCCCCGGCGTGCCCTTCGGGGCCGCGACCACGTACCACTGTGCGGCGTCGTAGTCCTTGAGCCCGGCTTCCTTCATGGTCGGCACGTCGGGCAGGCTCTCGATGCGGTAGCTGGTGGTCACCGCGTAGGCCTTGAGCTTGCCGGACTTGATCTGCTGCAGCACCGGTGTCACGCCGAGCATGCCGAGCGGGATCTGCGCGCCCACCACGTCGATCACCGCCTGGCCGCCGCCCTTGTACGGCACATGCGTCATGGCCGTGCCCGCGCTCACGTTGAAGAGTTCGCCGGCCAGGTGCTGCGACGTGCCGTTGCCGGACGTCGCATAACTCCACGCCGCCGGGTTCTTCTTCATCGCCTGGATCAGGTCACTCAACTGCGCGGGCGCGTTCGGCATGCCGCTCACCAGCACCATCGGCCCTTGCGCCAGCATGGCGACGGCCGTCAGTTCCTTGCCCATCTCGGGCGGCTGCGTCGTGTAAAGCACGGGGCCGGGCACGGTGATGAGCGTGTAGCCGTCCGGTGCGGCCTTGGCCGCGGCCTGCAGCGCGATGGCGCCCGATGCGCCGGGTCGGTTCTCGACCACCACCGACTGCCCGGTCTTCTCGCCGAGCTTGCGCGCCGCGACGCGCGTGAGCACGTCGACGGTGCCGCCGGGCGGGAAGCCGACGATCCAGGTGATGGGCTTGACGTTGGGCCAGGCGCCGGGGTCGCCGGCGGCGAACACCGCTGCGGGCAGGCACAAGGCGGCGGCCGCGGCCACGAGCGCGCGACGAGGAAAGAACGGTGTGGACATGCGGGACTCCTGAAGGTGATGAATGGACGAACGACGGCGCTCAGTCGGGTTTGCCCGGCGGCGTGTTGGGAAACTGCTGACAGCTCTTGTTGAAGGCCTGCACCACGCGCAGGACGGGGCCGAGCACCCAGGTGTTGTAGACCAGCACATCGGTCTCTTCCTTCGGGTCGCGGGTGATGTTGAAGAGGTAGGGCGACTCGAGCTTGCCCTTGCCTTCGTTCACCTCGGGCTCCCAGTAGAAGTGCAGCTTCCAGTCGCGCCACTTCACCGCACGCAGATCGTTCTTGATGTAGAAAAGAAAGCCCTCGCGCGCCGACTTCTCCTCTTCGCCGAACAGGAAGGCGCGCTGGTCCACGCCATCGATGGGACGGTCGTCCGGCAGCGGTGCACCGGCCACGGCCGCCAGCGTGGTGAAGAGGTCGGTCACGTGCACCAGCTCATTGCTGATGCGGCCGGGCGCGATCCGGCCCGGCCAGCGCGCGATGAAGGGCACGCGCAGGCTGCCTTCCATCGCCGTGTGGTACGTGCCGCGCCACGGGCCTGCGGTGCCTCGGTACGGCGCGCGAAACTCCGGGCCGTTGTCGCTGCAGAAGATGAAGAGCGTGTCGTCCGCGATGCCCAGGCGCTCGACCTCGTCGACGATCTGGCCGACGCGGTGGTCCATCTCGACCATCGAATCCGCGAAGTCACCGGCGCCGGTGCGCCCTGCGAAGTCCGGATGCGGCAGCGTCGGAAAGTGCAGGTGCACGAGCGGCAGGTAGAGGAAGAAGGGTTTGCGCGCCGCATGGTGGCGCTGCATGAAGGCCTGCGAATGCTCGACCAGTTCGGCATCGATCCCGCGCCGACTGTCGAGGTCGTAGACCTTCACGATCTCCGACGGTTCGCCGCGGCGGCCACGCATGATGTGCGGGATGTCGGCGACCGACGGATCGAAGCCGACCGTCGAGGTGAACTGGCTTTCATCGGTGGTGCGCGGGATGCCGTACCACTCGTCGAAGCCGCGGTCCGACGGATAGCGGCCCTCGATATCGCCGAGATGCCACTTGCCGAAATGCGCCGTCGCATAGCCCTGCGCCGACAGAAGTTCGGCCAACGTCACCTCCCAGCGCGTGAGGCCCTGCGGCAGGCCCGGCGGCACCGACTGCAGGCAACCGGTGCGGATCGGATGGCGCCCGCTCATCAGGGCGGACCGGGTGGGCACACAATCGCTCTCGACGTTGAAGTTCTGCAGCAGCAGGCCTTGACGGGCGAGCGCGTCGATGCGTGGCGTGGGTGCGCCGCGCAAGGCGCCGCCGCCGTAGCAGCCGAGTTCGCCCCAGCCGAGGTTGTCGGCGACGATCAGGACGATGTTGGGTGAATTCACGGTCGGTTCTCGTTGAAGCTGGTGAGCGCTTCAATCTAGCCAGACCAGTGCCCGATGCCATTCCCGTCGATGCAGATTCCGATAACCCGCAGGAATGCGGGGCCTTGCGCCGTGCGTCGGCAGCGCTGATTCTCAGGAGGCCGCGGAAGGCGGCGTGCAATCTGCCAACAACTGATCGCGGAACGCCGTCATCAGCGGCGACCACGTTCCCTGCGGCCGGGTGAGCAGCACCAGCGTTCGCCGCAGTTCGAGCATCGGCAAAGGCAGCGCTTCCACACGGCCACGCCAGGCACGCAGCACCGAGGTCGGCACCAGCCCCACCAGGTCGGTGCTGGCGATCAGGCCCATCGCAGCTTCCGACGTGTAGTCGACTTCCAGCGTGACGCGCGGCGGCAGCTCACCGGCCTGCTCGAGGATCTGCGTCACCAGGCGACGCGCGGCGCTCTGGCGACTGGGCATTGCCCACGCGCAATCAGCCAGGTCGGTCAGCGTCAGCACGGCCCGTCGCGCGAGCGGGTGCTCCGTGCGGGCGGCGACGCGCACCGTGTCTTCGCTCAAGGCCAGTTGGTCGCAGGTGAAGGAGATGCCGGGGTAGGACGGCACCACGGCCGCGTCGAGTTCGGCCTTTACCACCGCCTCGTTGAGCGCGTCGGACTTGCCGATGACCATCGTCAGCCGCAGGCCCGGCCGGTGGCGCACCATGTCCGAGAGCACACGGATGGCGGGACCGTCGCTGGCAGCGTTGGTCAGCCCGACGCGCAGCAGGCCCGCATGCTGCGCACGCAGTTCCAGGGCGGAACGCATCAGCGCGACATGCTCGGCGTCGAAGCGCCGGGCCGATTCGAGAAAGAGCTGGCCCTCGGCGGTGAGGCGCGCGCCGTGCGCGCCACGCTCGAACAGGGCGACGCCGACGGCATCCTCCAGTCGGCGGATCGCTTTCGAGACGGCGGGCTGCGTCACGCCCACGGCATCAGCCGCACGGCCGACATGGCCCTGCCGGGCCACTTCGAGGAAGTAGGCGATGTCGGTCGGCGAAAAGCTCATGGGCCCTGAAACTGCTTCGACACGAAGGCCCAGATCAGCTTCGACGCGTCGGGCCCCGCCGGATCGCTGAAGGCCTGCCGCAAGGTGCCGCCGCTCCAGGCATGCCCCAGGCCGCCGATCTCGCAGAGCCGCACGCGCGTGCGGCCGTCGCGCGTGAAGTCGGTGACACGCATCGGCCGGCGCTGCCCGCGCTGCAGCATGCGCGGCACGCCCGGCCGCGCGCCGGTGGCGGTCGCCCACACCGCGGCGGTGTCGGTGGCGTTGCCCGCCGTGACCACCGTGTCGGCGTCGCCATGCAGCACCAGCAGCGGCGGCAACGACGCACCCACCGCAGCCGCACCCATGGCCTTGCCGACGGCCGTCACCGGCACCACCGGCGTGCGCCTGCCACGCATGGCCCCCAGCGCCGTCGCCGACGATTGCGCGGCACCGGGCGCGACACCCGAATGCATCGCCACGGCCTTGAAGCGGCCGGGGAAGTGCGTCGCCATCAGCACCGCCATGCTGGCGCCGGCCGAGAGCCCGGCGACGGCGATGCGATCACGGTCCACGGGGTGGAACAGGCAGACCTGGTCGACCGCGGCCATCAACGTCGCGGCTTCGGCGCGGGCCTTGCCGGTGCGGGTGTCGTACCAGTTCCAGCAACCGTGAGGGTTCACCATGCGGTCCTGCTCGGGGTAGAGCACGAGGAAGCGCTCGCGCGTGGCAAGCCGGTTCATGCGGGTGCTCTCGGCCAAGTCCCGCCCGGTCTGACCGCAGCCGTGCAGCATCACCAGCAGCGGCAGCTTCTCGCCCGGCGAGAGCGCCAGGCCCGGCGGCTTGTAGAGGTGGTAGCGCCGCGCGCCGGCCGGGCCGACCGCGATGCCGCTGAGCCACTCGCCCGGACCGGGCGGGGGCTTGTGCTGCTGGACCGTCGCCTGCTTCATCTTCGCCGCCACGCGCTTGCCGGCGCCGAAGGTGACCTTGGTCAACGCGCGCAGGTTGCGCGCGTAGGCACGCGTCAGCGCGGAGGTGGTGGAACGGCGGACCATGGGCGCACGGTAGCAGCTTCCGCGCCGCGCGGGGTGACGCTCAGTAGCGCTCGGGCACGTACATGTTCGCGGGGACGGGCTGGCGCAGGTAGTCGGGGTTGCGCACCCGCGCCGGCAGGTCGATCGGCGGATGCGTGACCTCGTGGTACGGCAACTGGTCGAGCAGATGCGCGATGCAGTTCAGGCGTGCCTTCTTCTTGTCGACCGCCTGCACCACCCACCACGGCGCCTCGGGGATGTGCGTGCGCTCAAGCATCGTCTCTTTCGCCTTGGTGTATTCCTCCCAGCGACGGCGGCTTTCGAGGTCCATCGGGCTGAGCTTCCACTGCTTGAGCGGATCGTGGATGCGACCGAGGAAGCGAAGGTGCTGCTCGTCGTCGGTGATGGAGAACCAGTACTTGATGAGCTTGATGCCCGATCGCACCAGCATCTTCTCGAACTCCGGCACGCTGCGGAAGAACTCTTCGTACTCCTCGTCGGAGCAGAAGCCCATCACATGCTCGACGCCGGCGCGGTTGTACCAGCTGCGGTCGAACAGCACCATCTCGCCGGCCGCCGGCAGGTGCGCGGCATAGCGCTGGAAATACCACTGGGTCCGCTCCCGGTCGTTCGGCGCCGGCAGCGCGGCCACGCGGGCGACGCGTGGATTCAGCCGTTGTGTGATGCGCTTGATGACGCCGCCCTTGCCTGCCGCGTCGCGGCCTTCGAACAAGATGACGACCTTCTGCTTGCTGTGCTGCACCCAGTCCTGCAGCTTGACGAGTTCGCCCTGCAGGCGGAACAGTTCGGTGAAGTACGCGGCGCGGGCCGCCTTGTCGACACCGACCGGTGCGCCGTCCTCGTCGACGTTGCGGTCCTCGATCTCCAGCTCGAGCTCTTCGTCGTAGCTGTCGACCAGGTCGCGCGCGATGCGCCGCATCAGTTCGTCGTGGTCGGGGTGGGCGTTCGGCAGCGTCATGGTGAAGGGGCTCGAAAAGGTGGTGGCGATGCTGCCGCGGCCGGATGACGGCGGCATGACAAAGACATGACGTTGACACACGGCCGTCATGCGCCCGAGCCAGCATCGGCCGCTCCTCCCTGTACGACAGACGCTTCCCGCTTGCCCACCATGACCACGCCCGCCCCCGGCCAGGACGACGCGGGCCTGATCTGCGGCTACCTGTTCGACCGCCTCGAGGCCGGCGCGGCCCGCCCGATCGACCTCGATGCATCGGCCCGCTGGCTGGCCGACACGAACACGCCCGACGGCTTCCTCTGGCTGCACTTCAACCTGAGCCATGCCCAGGCCGAACGCTGGCTGCAGCGGCACGCCAACCTGTCCGACGCCTTCTACGAAACGCTCAAGGACGGCTCGCACTCCACCCGCATCGAGCGCGACGAGGACGCGCTCATCGCCGTGGTGAACGACGTGCACTTCGACTTCGGCTTCGAGCCGTCGGACATCGCCACGCTCTGGATCGCCGTCGGCCCACGGCTGGTGGTGACGGCGCGCACGCAGCCGCTGCGCAGCGTCGATGCCCTGCGTACCGCGGTGCGACACGGCGAATCGCCGCGTTCGAGCGTCGCGCTGCTGGAGCAGCTGATGCGCACCCAGGCCGACGGCCTGGTGGGCATCGTGCGCGGCGTGACCACCCGCATCGACCAGGTCGAGGACGAACTGCTGAGCGGCCGGCTCGACAACAAGCGAGCCCGGCTGGGCGTGCTGCGCCGGCTGCTGGTGCGGCTGCAACGGCTGCTGGCGCCCGAGCCGGCGGCCCTGTTCCGCCTGCTGCAGCACCCGCCCGCCTGGATGGCCGAAGACGACGTGCAGGAGCTGCGCGGCGCCACCGAGGAATTTTCGGTCGTGCTGCGCGACATGCAGGGCCTGCAGGAGCGCATCAAGCTGCTGCAGGAAGAGATCGCGGCCAGCGTCAACGAGGACAACAACCGCAGCCTGTTCGTGCTGACGGTGGTGACCGTCCTGGCCCTGCCGATCAACATCCTGGCCGGCCTGTTCGGCATGAACGTCGGCGGCATCCCGCTGGCCGAGGACCGGCATGGCTTCTGGATCGTGGTGGCCATCATCGGCGGCTTCACCGCCATCGCGGCCTGGGTGGCGCGGCGCCGCAAGGATCGATAGCCGCAGAGGGTTGTCGCCTGGGCGGCCGACGCCCTCCGGGGCGAGCACTTAAAATCGTTGCGTGCCTTCCATCCTCAATGCCGATCTCCATTGCCACTCCGTGGTGTCCGACGGCACGCTCACGCCCGAGGCGCTGGCCGCGCGTGCCGCCGCCAATGGTGTCGAGCTGTGGGCGCTCACCGACCACGACGAGGTCGGCGGCCAGCACCGCGCCCTGGCCGCGGCCAAGGCGAACGGCATGCGCTACCTCACCGGCTGCGAGATTTCCGTGACCTTCGCGGGCGAGACGGTGCACATCGTCGGCCTGGGTTTCGACCCCGACGACGCTGGCATGCGGGCCGGCCTGCAGGCCACGCGCGGCGGCCGGGGCGAACGGGCGCAGGAGATGTCGGCGGGCCTGGCACGGGTCGGCATCGAAGGTGCCTACGAAGGTGCGCTGAAGTTCGTCGGCAATCCGGAACTGATCTCGCGCACCCACTTCGCACGCTTCCTGGTCGAAAGCGGCGTCTGCCGCGACACCTCGGAGGTGTTCCGCAAGTACCTCACCGAAGGCAAGCCCGGCTACGTGCCGCACCGCTGGGCCACGTTGAAGGACGCGGTGCACTGGATCACCGCCGGCGGCGGCATCGCCGTGGTGGCGCACCCGGGGCGCTACAACTTCACCGCCAACGAGGAGCACGCGCTCTTCATCGAATTCCAGGCGCACGGCGGCCGTGCGATCGAGGTCGTGACCGGCAGCCATGCCCCCGCCGAATACGTCGAGTACGCCGAGAAGGCGCTGGAATACGGCTTCGCCGCGTCGCGCGGCAGCGATTTCCACAGCCCCGACGAGAGCCATGTCGACCTGGGCAAGCTGCCCTGGCTGCCGGGCACCCTGACACCGGTCTGGGAACTGCTCGAAGACCGCATCCAGTGAGCGACGCGCCAGCAGGCACGCGCGACCGCGAGTCCGAACGCATCCTCGCCGGCATCGGGCTGGTCGTGCTGTCGGTCGCCTGCTTCGCAACGCTCGACACCGCCACCAAGATTTCCGTGACCACGGTGCCGATCCTCATGGGTGTGTGGTTCCGCTACGCGTTCCAGGCCGTGGCTACGTCGCTGGTGCTGCTGCCGCGCCACGGCACGGCGCTGCTGCGCACCGCGCACCCCCGCTACCACGCGTTGCGCGGCGCGCTGCTGCTGGTCACCAGCCTCTTCGCCTTCTTCAGCCTGCGCTACATGCCGCTGGCCGAGTTCACGTCGATCGTGCTGATCGCGCCCCTGGCCGTGACCCTGATGGCCGCCACCGTGCTCAAGGAGCAGGTGTCGCCGCTGCGCTGGGCGCTGGTGGCCGGCGGCTTCGCCGGCACGCTGGTGATCCTTCGCCCCGGCGGCGGCGCCTTCACCTGGGCCATGCTGCTGCCCTTCGGCCTGGTGGTGACCAATTCCTGCTTCCAGGTGCTGACCAGCAAGCTGGCGCAGACCGAGAACCCGCTGACGATGCACTTCTATTCCGGCTGGGCCGGCACGCTGATCGCGTCGGTGGCCCTGCCCTTCGTGTGGCAGAGCCTGCCGTCCTGGCACTGGTGGGCCTTGTTGTGCCTGATGGGGCTTATGGGCACCATCGGCCACTTCATGCTGATCCTTGCTTACCAACGCGCGCCCGCGTCCACGCTCACACCCTACCTGTACGCGCAGATCGCTTTCGCCACACTGTGCGGCTGGGTGATGTTCTCGCAGGTGCCCGACGCCGTCTCGCTGATCGGCATGGGCATGATCGCGGCCTGCGGCGCGGCCGGCGCCTGGCTGACGGTGCGCGAGCGCCGCGTCCCCATCGAACCCGCGGAAGGCTGACCCATGGCTCAATATTTCGAAGTCCATCCCGAGAACCCCCAGCAACGGCTGCTCAAGCAGGCCGTGGTGCTGCTCGAGCGCGGCGAGGTCATCGCCGTGCCGACCGACTCCAGCTACGCGCTGGCCTGCCACCTCGACGACAAGGACGCGGTCGATCGGCTGCGCCGCATCCGCCAGGTCGACGACAAGCACCACCTGACGCTGCTGTGCCGCGACCTGAGCGAGCTGGCGAACTACGCCAAGGTCGACAACAAGCAGTACCGGCTGCTCAAGGCGGCGACGCCCGGGCCCTACACCTTCCTGCTGGAAGCCACCAAGGAGGTGCCGCGACGCGTGAGCCACCCGCAGCGCAAGACCATCGGCCTGCGGGTGCCCGACCACGCGGTGCTGTCGGAGCTGCTGGCGCTGCACGGCGCACCGCTGCTGGCGACCACGCTGATCCCGCCCGGCGAAACCGAGCCGATGAACGACGCGCAGGAGATTCGCGCCCGCTTTGAAAAGCTCATCGGTGCCGTGATCGACGCCGGCGCCTGCGCGTCGGAGCCGACCACCGTGGTCGACCTCACGCCCCTGGGCGAGGGCGGCGAACCGGTGGTGGTACGCCTCGGTCGCGGCCCGGTCTCGGTGCTGGGGCTGTGAATCGCCCCTTGCAGAATACGTCTGACACAATGTGGAACATCTCCCGGGTGCGTGTCAGCGCGCCCACCCTGCCTGCCTTTCGATCGTCATGACGTCGCCTTCTCCCACCCGCTTCCTCACCGGCATCACGACCACCGGCACGCCGCACCTGGGCAACTACGTGGGCTCGGTGCGCCACTCGGTGCGCTTCAGCCGCCGCGCCGATGTGCAGAGCTTCTATTTCCTGGCGGACTACCACGCGCTCATCAAGGTCGACGACCCGGTGCGCATCCAGCGCTCGACGCTGGAGATCGCCGCCAGCTGGCTGGCCTGCGGGCTCGACCCGGAGCGGGTCACGTTCTACCGCCAGTCGGACATCCCCGAGATCCCCGAGCTCACTTGGTTCCTCACGTGCGTCACCGGCAAGGGCATCCTGAACCGTGCGCACGCCTACAAGGCCTCGGTCGACAAAAACGTGGCCAAGGGCGAAGACCCGGACGCCGACGTGAGCGCCGGCCTCTTCATGTACCCGGTGCTGATGGGCGCCGACATCCTGATGTTCAACGCACACAAGGTGCCGGTGGGCCGCGATCAGGTGCAGCACATCGAGATGGCGCGCGACATGGCGCAGCGCTTCAACCACCTGTACGGCGAGCACTTCACGCTGCCCGAGGCCGAGATCGACGACGCGGTGGCCACGCTGCCCGGCCTCGACGGCCGCAAGATGAGCAAGAGCTACGACAACACGATCCCGCTCTTCACGCCCCGCGCCCAGCTGCAGAAGCTCATTGGCAGCATCGTCACCGACTCGCGCGCGCCCGGCGAACCCAAGGAAACCGAGGGCTCCGCCCTCTTCCAGATCTACCAGGCCTTCGCCGACGCGCAGGAAACCGCCACGCTGCGCCAGGCCTACGCCGACGGCATCGCGTGGGGCGACGCCAAGCAGCTGGTGTTCGAGCGCATCGACCGGGAGATCGCACCGATGCGCGCCCACTACGAGGCGCTGATCAACGACCCGGCACAGATCGAGCGCATCTTGCTGGCGGGCGCCGAGAAGGCCCGCGCGCTGTCGCAGCCCTTCATCGGCCGGCTGCGCCACGCCGTCGGCCTGCGCCGCCTGGAGGCGCCTGCCGCCGCCACCACCCGCAAGGCCGCCAAAGCGGCCCGCCCCAGCTTCAAGCAATACCGCGACAGCGACGGCCAGTTCTATTTCAAGCTGCTCGACGCCCAGGGCGAGCTGTTGCTGCAAAGCCGCGCCTTCGCATCGCCGCAGGACGCCGGCCGCGCCATCGGGCGCCTTCAGCAGGAACGCGGCGCTGCGCTCCCGGCACTCGCCGAACAGCTCGAACCCGCCGACAATGACAGGATGCGTGCCGCGACGGAGGCCCTGGAAGCATTGGCGACAGCGACTCTGGCGGCCAGCGGCGGTTAGGGAACAGAATCATCCATGGCCAGCATCTGCCGGCCGAGCGTTCACTCAGAAAGCAGACCATGAGCATTTACGTCATCGACGATCACCCCCTGATGCGCGACGCCATCGTGATGGTGCTGCGGCGCCTGCGACCCGCGGAGAACATTGTCGAACTGGAACGGCTGGACAAGCTCACCAGTGCGGTCAAACAGCATGGCGCGCCCGACCTCTTCTGCCTCGACCTGAAGCTGCCCGACACGACTGGCTGCTCGGGCGTCATCGCGGTGAAGCAGATCTATCCGGACGTGCCGATCGCCGTGTACTCAGCCTCGCCGGCCGCCGACATGGAAGAGGCCTGCATCGAAGCCGGTGCCGACACCTATATCGAGAAGTCGGCCAGCTCGGCCGAACTCACCGCCGTGCTGCGCGGGCTGCTCATGGCCGACACCGATGCCGAGGAGCCGGTCTCGACCGCCGCCAACAGCGGGAAGCTATCGAAGCGCCAGACCCAGCTCATCGCCATGCTCGACAAGGGCATGAGCAACCGCGACATCGCGACGGAACTCGAAATCAGCGAGCACACCGTCAAGGTGCACCTGTGGCGCCTGTTCCGCCGCCTGGGTGTCAAGAGCCGCACGCAGGCCCTGCACCACGCGCGCAACCACGGCCTGCTGTCGACCTCAGGGTCGATGTGATCGTCTCGATGTGATCGTCGGTTGACGCCGCCCACCGCGGGCAGCGTCAACCCACCGCGCCGGAGATGCGGGTCTGAGCCTGCGACTCGTCGGCGTCGTTGAGCGCCACGCGGAACACGCTGCCGCGCCCCAGGCGCGAGCGCACGCTCACCGGATGGCCCAGCGCGTGCGACAGGCGCGCCACGATGGCCAGCCCCAGGCCGAAGCCGTCCGACGTGCCGGCATGGTCGGCCACCTTGTAGAACTCCAGGAACACGTCGCGCAGGTGTTCGCGGGCGATGCCGATGCCGGTGTCCCACACCTCCACGCGCAGCCCGTCCTTGGTCTGCCGCGACGCGAGCAGGATGCCGCCCTCGACCGTGTACTTGATGGCGTTGGCCAGCAGATTGCCGATCATGCGGCGCACCCGGATCGGGTCGGTGAGCACGGTGCCGCGGCTGATGTGCACCCGAAAGCGCAGGCCCTTGGCCTCGGCCACCGGCCGGTATTGCAGCTCGAGGTCGTGCAGCAGCTGGGCCACGTCGACCCGCTCGATGTGCAGCCGCACCTGACCCGAATCGATGCGTGCCAGGTCGAAGAGCGAGTCGAACAACGCGTTCACCGCATGCGTCGCGCGGACGATCTTCGGCGCGATCTCCTGGACCAGCTCCGGCTCGTTGCGCAGCCAGTCGGCATAGAGCGAGAGCGCCAGCACGGGCTGGCGCATGTCGTGCGCCGCGCTCGCCAGGAAGCGGTTCTTCATGGCGACCGCCGACACGGCGGCCTGTCGCTGCTGGGTCAGCGAGTTGATCAGGATGTGGTTGTGGAACAGCAGCTCGAAGCTGTTGCGTGCCGTCTCGTGGATGCGGCGGCCGGCCCGCAGCAGCAGCCACCAGTGCAACACCGGCAGCATCAGAAAGCCGTAATGGAAATGCGGCCGCTGGAAGTTGAGCTCGACCACGCGGAAGGCCACGGCCGTCATCATCGTGATGAAGAGCACGTTGACATAGCGGCGCAGCAGCGGCGGGTAGAGCGCCAGGCCGTTGAGCGGGAAGGTGGCGACACCGGCCACGATGAGCCAGCTCATGAACTGGTTGACCAGCGGCGTGCGCTCGAAAAAGATCAGGATCGACAGGCCCCAGGCGAAGGCACTGGTGCCCCACAGAAAGCGGTAGCGGTCGACGAATTCCTGTTGCGAGACCGAATCCTTGTCGGCGTAGTCGCGCACGTAGAGCCGCTCACCCCAGACGCGGCAACCGGTGGCGGTGATGCCGATCGCCAGCCAGGCGAACAACTGCCAGCGCGGCACATGGCCCCAGCTCAGGCCGATCATGGCCGGCATGAGCGCCGCGGCCAGCAGGTAGGAGCCCCGCGCCGCGCGCATCAGGCTGCGGATCAGCTCCCCGCGTACCCACGGCTCGGCCTCGTCAGCCGTCGCGGGGGCCGGCGTCAAACTCGCGAACGACGAGTTGCCGAGACCCACGAACGACGAATTACCCTTCATGGCGCAAAACCTGTGTCAACTGACCCCTTTGGAACGGCCCTCCGAAGGGCGTTGGCATGCGCCTGATTCTAGGGGCAGCCTCGGGTTTCGCTGGCCTTTGAATCGGGCAAAAAAATAGCCCCTGGATGGGGCTATCTTGGAGGAGAGGGAGGGATTCGAACCCTCGGTACGTTTCCGTACGCCTGATTTCGAGTCAGGTACATTCGACCACTCTGCCACCTCTCCGGTGTCTGTCGAGCCTTCGATTCTAGCAGCAGAATTCGGCGGCCTGCGCGTGAAACGTCTCAGGCGCGCAACGTCTCGAGCCCGCCCAGGTACGGGCGCAGCGCAACCGGCACGCGGATCGACCCGTCCTCGTTCTGGTGGTTCTCCAGCACCGCGACGAGGGCCCGGCCCACGGCCAGGCCGGAGCCGTTGAGCGTGTGCACCAGCTCGTTCTTGCCCTGTGCGTTCTTGAAGCGCGCCTGCAGCCGGCGCGCCTGGAAAGCCTCGCAATTCGACACGGAGCTGATCTCGCGGTAAGTGTTCTGCGCGGGCAGCCACACCTCCAGGTCGTAGGTTTTGCTTGAGCCGAAGCCCATGTCGCCGGTGCACAGCAGCACCACGCGGTACGGCAGTTCTAGCGCCTGCAGCACCGCCTCGGCGTGCGTGGTCATGGCTTCGAGCGCTTCGTAGCTCTTCTCGGGGTGCGTGATCTGCACGATCTCGACCTTGTCGAACTGGTGCTGGCGGATCATGCCGCGCGTGTCGCGCCCGGCGCTGCCGGCTTCGGAACGGAAGCACGGCGAATGCGCAGTGAGCTTCATGGGCAGCTGCGACTCGGCCACCACCTCGTCGCGTACGAAATTGGTCAGCGGTACCTCGCTGGTCGGGATGAGGTACAGCGCCTGGTTGTCGGGCACGGGCTCGCCGTCCTGGCCGCCCTTCTTCGCGGCGAACAGGTCGCCCTCAAACTTCGGCAACTGGCCGGTGCCGCGCATCGAGTCGGCATTGACGATGTAGGGCACATAGCACTCGGTGTAGCCGTGGCGCTCGGTCTGCGTGTCGATCATGAACTGCGCCAGCGCGCGGTGCAGGCGGGCGATCGGCCCCTTCAGCACGCTGAAGCGCGAGCCGGCGAGCTTGGCGCCCATCTCGAAGTCCAGGCCCAGCGGCGCGCCGAGGTCGACGTGGTCCTTGGGCGCGAAGGCCAGCGGCGTGGCGTCGGCACCGGTGCCGCCTTGAGGCGCCCAACGACGCACCTCGACGTTGCCGTTCTCGTCCTCGCCGACCGGCACACTCTCGTGCGGCAGGTTGGGCACCGCCAGCAGCAGGGCCTGCAGCTCAGGCTGGATCGCCTCGAGCCGCGCGGACTGCGATTCCTGCTCGGCCTTGAGCGCGTTGACTTCGGTCATCAGCTCATCGACCGATTCCCCCTTGGCCTTCAGCGGCCCGATCTGCTTGTTGAGCGTGTTGCGGCGCGCCTGCAGTTCCTCGGTGCGGATCTGCAGCGTCTTGCGCTCGGCCTCCAGCGCGGTGAAGGCGTGGACGTCGAGAAAGGTCTGGTTTTTCTTGCGCGTTTCGAGGCGGGCCACGGCCGAAGCCAGGTCCTTGCGCAGCATGGTGATATCGAGCATCGGGCGATTTTAGGTGCCCGCCCGGCCCACCTGCTCTGCCGCGCGGTGCCTCAGGCGAGCGTGGCGGGATCGACGTTCGCGCCGCAGACGATGAGGCAGACCTTCTCGCCCGCACGCGGCACGTAGGCGCCGGTCTGGAGCGCCGCCAGCGGAAGCGCCGCCGCCGGTTCGACGGCCAGCTTCATCTCTTTCCAGAGCCACACCTGCGCGGCGCGGATCGCGTCGTCGGACAGCAGCAGCGCATCGCGCACCTTGCGCTGCGTGATGGCCCAGGCGTGCTCGCCGATGCGCTTGGCGCCGAGCGAATCGGCCGCGATGCCGCCGACCTCGACATCCACCGGCGCACCGGCTTCACGGGCGCGGAACAGCGTCGGCGCGCGCTCGGGTTCGAGCGCGACCACGCGGCTGCGCTGGCCGAACCAGGCCGCCAAGCCGCCGATCAAGCCGCCGCCGCCGACGCTCACCAGCACCGAACCGGGCAGCCCGCCCTGCGCCTCGATCTCGCGGCCGAGCGTGCCGGCACCGGCCACGACCTCGGGCTGGTCGTAGGCGTGCGTCAGCAGCGCACCGCTCTCGCGTTGGCGCGCCAGGCAGGCGGCGAGTGCATCGGCGTACGCCTCGCCCACCACCGTGACCTCGGCGCCCAGCGCGCGCAGCCGCGCCCGCTTGGCCTCGGGCGACACGCCGGGCAGGAACACTTCGCAGCGCACGCCCAGGGCGCGCGCTGCGGCGGCGGTGGCGATGCCGGCGTTGCCACCGGAAGCAACCACCACACCCGCGGCGGGAATGTCGTGGGCCAGCAGCCGGTTCATCATGCCGCGCGCCTTGAAGCTGCCGGCGATCTGCAGGTGCTCGAGCTTGAGCCAGACCTCGACGCCGGAAGCAGCGAGTTCGGCTGGCAGCCCGAAGGCGTCGGGCGAGAGCTTCCACAGCGGGGTCTCGCGCAGGTAGGCGCCGCGGTGCGCGGCCAGGCGTTGGGCGGCGCGCTCGATATCGGCGCGCCAGTCGATGTCGTTCAGGTTCAAGAGATGTGTCCGGGTGCGGGAATGTGATCGAGCTTCAGGCCCTTGGGCAGCGGGAACTTCAGCGTCTCTTCGATGCCGTCCATCTTGCGGACCGACACCGCGCCGAGTGCCTTCACGCGGTCGATCACCTCGCGCACCAGCACCTCGGGTGCCGACGCGCCGGCGGTGAGGCCGACGCGCGTCTTGCCCTCGAACCATTCCGGCTTGAGTTCATCGGCCGAATCGACCATGTAACTCTCGGTGCCCAGGCGCTGCGCGAGCTCGCGCAGGCGGTTGCTGTTGGAACTGGTCGGGCTGCCGACCACGATCACGATGTCGACCTGCGGGCTCATGATCTTCACCGCGTCCTGGCGGTTCTGCGTGGCGTAGCAGATGTCCTGCTGCTTGGGCTCGCGCACCTTGGGAAAGCGCGCACGCACGGCAGCGGCGATCTCGGCGGCGTCGTCGACCGACAGCGTGGTCTGCGTCACGACAGCGAGCTTGTCGGTCTGACCCGGTTGCACGGTGGCCACGTCCGCGACGTCTTCCACCAGGTGGATGCCGCTCGACAACTGACCCATCGTGCCCTCGACCTCGGGATGGCCCTTGTGGCCGATCATGATGAATTCGTAGCCCTCTTTCGCGAGCTTGGCGACCTCGACATGCACCTTGGTCACCAGCGGGCAGGTGGCGTCGAACACGTCGAAGCCGCGGGCCTGCGCCTCGGCCTCGACCGCCTTGCTCACGCCGTGCGCGCTGAACACGAGCGTCGAGCCCGGCGGCACATCGGCCAGGTCCTCGATGAAGATCGCGCCCTTGGCCTTGAGCTCGTTCACCACGTAGGTGTTGTGCACGATCTCGTGGCGCACGTAGATCGGCGCGCCGAACTTGGCGATGGCGCGCTCGACGATTTCGATGGCGCGGTCCACACCCGCGCAGAAGCCGCGTGGCTCGGCCAGCAGGATTTCCTTTTCCATCGGGCCGGTCACAGCACGCCGATCAGCCGCACTTCGAAGGTGACGGGCTGGCCGGCCAACGGGTGGTTGAAGTCGAACTGCACCGCGGTGTCGCTCGATGCGACCACGGCACCGGCGTAGCTGCCCATGCCGTCGGGCGTCGGGAACTCCACCACGTCGCCGACGGCGTAGCGCTCGTCGGGATCGCCCATCTTCGCCAGCAGGCTGCGCGCGACCCACTGCTGCATCTCGGCGTTGCGCTCGCCGAAGGCTTCGCCGGCAGGCAGCTCGAAGGTGGTGTGCGTGCCCTCTTCCAGGCCCATCAGCTTCTGCTCCATGGCCGGCGACAGCTCGCCGGTGCCCAGCGACAGCGTGGCCGGCTTGTCGGCAAACGTGTTGATGATGTCGCCCGCGGGCCCGGCCAGCCGGTAGTGCAGCGTGAGAAAGGAGCCGGCGGTGACGACCATGACGGGTGTTGCGTTCAAAAGTTTTACCGATGGGAAGAAGTCGAGATTTTATTTGCTCGGGATGACAGTGCTTCGAAGACGGTCTTACGCAGTTCACATGCACAATCCCAAAAAAAATAGGGAGCGCCATGTCAAAAGATGAGTTACTGCTCAGCACACGCTTGCTGAGCGTCAGCCGCACATTGGTCAAAACTTGCACCGATACCACCGTCCAGGTGCGTTCAATAGATTCCATCCACACAAGTAAATCGGGGCCCGAATACATTCAGTGGTTCGCGCTCGGCGCAGGCCTCCTAATTTCTTGGAAGGTTTCACTGGTGGCCGGCCTGGCATTGGCTTCGGTAGCCGCAACGGTCATTTGGTACCACTGGGGCCGGAAGGATCTGTTCGCATGGGTAGGCGGGGAGTCATACACGCTCATATCCGCCGAGCCAGAAGCCACCGTGGATGAAGCGCGGGCCGCGATAGCACGAGCGATGGCGCTGCGCTGAGCATGCTCGGGGCATTGATCTGACGTCTTTCAAGGATCTGCCGGCAGAAGCGAGACCGCGCGAGAAGCTGCTCGCCCGCGGGGCGGGCGCATTGGGCGATGCCGAGCTGCTCGCGCTGTTGCTGCGCACCGGCATGGCCGGCAAGAACGTGCTGCAACTGGCGCAGGAACTGCTCGACACCTTCGGCGGCATCGCCGGCCTGCTGCAGACCGGCGTCGACGACCTGCGCCAGGTCAAGGGCCTCGGCGGGCCGGCCAAGCGGGCCGAACTGACCGCCGTGCTCGAACTCGCACGCCGCGCCATGGCCGAGCAGCTGCGTGAACGCACCGTGTTCGATTCGCCGACCGCGGTGAGCCACTACCTGCAACTGCATATCGCCTCCCGGCCCCACGAGGTATTCGCGGCGCTCTTCCTCGATGCGCAGCACCGGCTCATCGCGATGGAAGAGCTGTTTCGCGGCACCTTGAGTCAAACGAGCGTGTACCCGCGCGAGGTCGTGGTGCGCGCCCTGCACCACCACGCCGCCGCGGTGATCCTGGCCCACAACCACCCGAGCGGTGGCGTCGAGCCCTCGCGTGCGGACGAGGTGCTGACGCAGACGTTGAAGGCCGCGCTCGCCTTGGTCGATGTGCGGGTGCTCGACCACATCATCGTGGCGCGCGGCCAGACGCTGTCGATGGCGGAGCGCGGGCTGGTCTGAAGGCGCAAAGGCCCACGGGTCGGCCCGGATTCACGGCGACGCGTTAACCTGTGCGCCTGGACCCGGCCGCTCCAACGGCCGGTCTGCCGCAAGACCTCACGCCATGCCCCGCTCCTCCCCACCCCTCAAGAGCCTCTCCGACCTGCAGCAGGTGCAGCGCGCGCTCGCCGAAACGCGTGCGCGCGAAGCGGCGGCGGCTGCGGAGCGCGCGGCGGCCGAGAAGAAACGGCAGGCCGAGCAGAACCTCTTCACCCGGGCCATCGGCGCCACCCAGCCGCTGCCCCGCCGCAATGCCGTGGTGGCCCTGGCGCCCGAGCCGCCGGCGCCGATCCCTGTGCAGCATCAGCTCGACGAGCAGCGCGTGCTGCGCGAATCGCTGTCCGACGAATTCGATGTGACGACCCTGCTCGACGTCGACGACGCCATGAGCTTTCGTCGCCCCGGCATCGGCACCGACGTGACGCGCAAGCTGCGCGCGGGCGAATGGACGATCCAGAAGCAGGTCGACCTGCACGGTCTGCGCAGCGACGAGGCGCGCGAGGCGCTCGGCGCCTTCATCCGCAGCGCGCACAAGCAGGGCGTGCGCTGCGTGCGCGTGGTCCACGGTAAAGGCCTCGGCTCGCCCGGCAAGCAGCCCGTGCTCAAGACCAAGACGCAGCGCTGGTTGATCCAGAAGAACGAGGTGCTGGCCTTCGTTCAGGCCAAGCCGGCCGAAGGCGGGGCCGGGGCGCTGGTGGTGCTGCTGGCGCCGGTCAAGCGCTGAGCCACACCGACCGCAACGCCCCAACGAAAAGGCCCGCTACCTTGCGGTAGCGGGCCTTTGTCCTGACGCCGGCAAGCCGGCGTGGCGCGATTACAGCGACGGGTTGCGAGCAGCTTCGATGGCTTGGGCGCGCACGGCGCCGCGGTCGACGTAGTTGCCACCGACCGACAGAACGCCGGCCGAAGCGACTTCACCGTAAACGTTGCCTTGGCGGGCGATGGCCACGGCTTGGTTCTGCACGGTGGCGCGGTCGGTGCTGGCCGTCAGCGCGGGGGTCACGCCAGCGAACGACGCCTCCGAGAACACGTCACCGGCACGGGCCGTATCACGGGCTTGGGCGGCGACTTCAGCGCGGCTGGCGACCGAGTTCACGGTCAGCACGCCGTCGTACGTTTCGGCTTGGGCGCCCATGGCGGCCAGGAGGGACAAGGTTGCTGCAGCGATGATCTTGGAGGTCTTCATTTCGTTTCTTTCGTTAGGTTGGATGATTTTCGAACCGGTATCGGGGGCACCGCCTTCATGGCGGCCACCGCTCGGTGCCTAGCTCACCCAGAACAGCGTCTTCAACTTGTTGTGTTCGCTGCTCTGTTGGATGAATTGTGCGCCGGGATCTAGGTGAAAACCCTCGCCAAAATGAACCACGCTATTCACGAAATTGAAACAATCGCAGGCCCTTTGCCTACAGGACGCTGCAATCGACCTTCGTACCGCCCCCTCGCCAGAGGGTCAGTGCCGCATCCAGTCGGCCGTTTTGAAGAACGAATCGCGCAGCCGCGCACGCAGCGCCTCGTCGACCCCGGTCTCGCCCATCGCCTGGTCCATGCAGGCCAGCCACTGGTCGCGCTCGGCGATGCCGATGGTGTGGCCGCCGATGCGCTGCGGCATGTGGCGCGCCCGCAGCATCGGGTGGCCGACGCGGTCGGTGTAGTGCTGCGGGCCGCCGAGCCAGCCGCAGAGGAACCAGAAGAGCCGCTGGCGCGCGTTGTCGAGCGTGCTGCCGTGCACCGCACGCAGGCGGGCGTACGCCGGCTCGAGGTCCATCAGGTCATAGAAGCGATCGACCAGCGCCTGCACGGCGGGCTCGCCGCCGATCCATTCGAAGGGCGTGTCGACGGGCGGTTTGTCTTGGATCTGCATGGGCCGATTGTCGGCGCGCGCCCCATCCCTTACTTCGCGTTGGGGAAGAACAACTGCTCGCCGCCGATCTTGTAGCCCGCGATGCTCGACTGCCCGGCCGGGGACGTCACCCAGTCGACGAACTTCTGCGCGTCGGTGCTGTTGAGGTTGGGAAACCTGCTGGGGCTCACCACCATCACGCCGTACTGGTTGAAGAGCCGCTTGTCACCTTCGACCAACACCGCCAGGTCGGCCCGGTTCTTGAAGCTCAGCCAGGTGCCGCGGTCGGCCAGCACGTAGCTGCCGCTCGACGCCGCGATGTTCAGTGCCGGGCCCATGCCGCAGCCGCATTCCTTGTAGCCGCTGCCCTTCTTGTCGTTGGGCACGGTCTGGCCGGCGTCGGCCACGCCGGTCTGCGTCCAGAGCCGGCGCTCGGCGGCGTCGGTGCCGCTCTTGTCGCCGCGCGAGACGAAGGGCGCGTTGGCGCCGGCGATCTTCTTGAGCGCCGCGACGATGTCGTTGCCCTTCACGCCGACCGGATCGTTCTTCGGCCCGATCAGCACGAAGTCGTTGTACATGACGGGCAGCCGCTGGACCGCGAAGCCTTCGGCGACGAACTTCTCCTCGGCCGCGGTGTCGTGCACGAAGAGCACGTCGGCATCGCCGCGCCGTGCCATGTCGATGGCCTGGCCGGTGCCCACGGCCACCACCTTGGTGTCGACGCCGGTCGCTTGCTTGAAGGCCGGCAGCAGGTGCGAGAACAGGCCCGACTGCTCGGTCGACGTGGTCGAGGCCATGGTGATGGTGCCGGCCTGGGCCGCGGTGCACAGGGCGAGGAAGGCCAGGGCGGCGGCCACGGGGCGCAGCGCGCGCTGGAGGAATTTCAAGGTCATGCGAGTTCTCCTTTGACGAACAGGTGGGCCTCTTCCGGCAGCGGCCCGTGAAAGAAATCGTGCACGGGCAGGTCGGCCACCACGCGCCCCTGCTCGAGGTAGACGACGCGCGTGGCGAGGCGCTTGACCTGCCCGAGGTTGTGGCTGGCGAAGATCAGCGTGCGGCCTGCGGCGGCCTCGGCGATGAGCGCCTCGACCTCGCGCTTGGCGGTCGGGTCGAGGCTGGCGGTCGGCTCGTCGAGCAGCAGCACGTCCGGGTGCAGCGCCCAGGCACGCGCGAGCGCGAGGCGCTGCTGCTGGCCGCCCGACAACGTGCGGGCGTTGCGCGCAGCAAGGTCGGTCATGCCGACGCGGCCCAGCGCCTCGTGCGCCGCCTGCCGGGCCGCACGCCAGCCGCCGCCGCGCAGCCACAGCGCAAGGGCGACATTGGTGGCCACGCTCGCGCGCAGCATGTGTGGCCGCTGGAACAGCATCGCCTGCCGCGATCGCGGCGCGCGCTGCAGCATCGCGCCCGAGGCATGCGGCACCAGGCCATGCAGCAGGCGCAGCAGCGTGCTCTTGCCGCTGCCGTTGGCGCCGATGAGGGCGACGCGCTCGCCCTGCCCGATCGACAGCGTCGCGCCGCGCAGCGCCAGCACGTGGCCGAAGCGGACTTCGACGTCACGCAACGTGAAAAGCACCTCGCTCATGCGATCTGCCCCCCGCGCATCGCCTCGGCCACGCCGCCGTCGGCGCGTTCGCGCCAGCCGCGCAGCACCGCGATCGCGAGGTTGAGCATCAGCACCACCAGCAGCAGCACGATGCCCAGCGCGACCGCCAGCGGCAGGTCGCCCTTGCTGGTCTCCAGTGCGATGGCGGTGGTCATGACACGCGTGAAGCCGTCGATGTTGCCGCCCACCACCATCACCGCACCCACCTCCGACACGGCGCGGCCGAAGGCGGCGATGAGCACGGTGATCAACGCATAGCGCTCGTCGGCGGCGATCAGCAGCGAACGCAGCAGCGGCCTGGCGCCGAGCGAACGCAGCTGCTCGCCATGCCCGCGGTCGGCGTCCTCGATGACCTGCCGCGTGAGCGCGGTGACCATCGGCAGTACCAGCACCGTCTGCGCCAGCACCATGGCCTTGAAGGAGAAGAGCCAGCCCAGGAAGCCGAGCGGCCCCGAGCGCGACAGCAGCAGGTAGATGACGAGGCCCACCACCACCGACGGCAGCGCGAGGAAGGTGTTGAGCACCGCCAGCACCACCGCGCGGCCCTTGAAGCGCGCCACGGCGAGCCAGGCGCCCAGCAGCAGGCCGAGGCTGCAGGCCAGCAGGCAGGACGTGGCGCTGACGGCCAGCGAACGGCCGACGATGGCGAGCAGCACCGGATCGGCGGACGCGATCAGGTGCGCAGCGGATGTGACGCTGTCGGTGAATGTGTTCATCGTGGGTGCGGGCGAGTATCGGGTGGCGCAAGGGCCCACCTATGCATGCCCTTGCATAGGTGGGTGCGCATAATCGCGCCGCAGATCGACACGCCCTCTTCTCCTCTTTCTCTTCGTGCACGCCATCGAACTTTCCTACGCCATCGCACCGCGCCGCAGCGGCCGCGCGATGGTGCGCAACCCGTTGATGACGCTGCTGCAGGCCGTGCGCGACCACGGCTCGATCTCGGCGGCCGCGCGCGCGGTCGGCCTGTCGTACCGCCATGTGTGGGGCGAGCTCAAGCGATGGGAAGAGACACTGGGCCACGCGCTGGTGATGAGCGAACAGGGCCAGCGCGCGCACCTCTCGGAATTCGGCGACAAGCTGCTGTGGGCCGAGAGACAGGCGCAGGCGCGGCTCGCCCCGCAGATCGAGGCGCTGCACGCCGAACTCGAACGCGCCTTCGCGGTGGCTTTCGATCCGCGCACGCATGTGCTCAGCCTGCAGGCCAGCCACGACGACGCGCTGACGCTGCTGCGCACGCAGGCGGCCGGTGCGCGGCTACAGCTCGACATCCAGTTCACCGGCAGCGTCGACGCCATCCGCGCGCTGAACCAGGGCCGCTGCGTGATGGCCGGCTTCCACACGCTGGAGCAACCGCCGCGCGGCTCGCTCGCGCAGCGCACCTACCAGCCACTGCTCAAGCCGGGGCAGCACAAGCTGATCGGCTTCGCGCGGCGCACGCAGGGGCTGATCGTGGCAGCCGGCAACCCGCTGGCGCTGCGCTCGCTGGGCGACGTGGTGCAGCGACGGGCGCGCTACGTGAACCGCGCCATCGGCACCGGCACGCGCCTGCTGTTCGACGAACTGCTGGCCGGCGCGTCGCTGTCGCCCGAAGACGTCGAGGGCCACGACCGCATCGAGCCCTCGCACGCGGCGGTCGCGCATGCCGTGGCTTCGGGCGAAGCGGAAGCGGGCCTCGGGCTCGAATCGGCCGCGCGCGAAGCGGGCCTGGGCTTCGTGCCGCTGGTGCGCGAGCGCTACCACCTGGCCTGCCTGAAAGACGCGCTGAAGCAGCCGGCCATCAAGGCGCTGCTGACCGTGCTGCGCGGTGCGCAGTGGCAGCACCAGCTGGGCACCCTGCCCGGCTACGAAAGCGTGGCCAGCGGCGAGGTGCAGTCGCTCAGCGCGCTGCTGCCGTGGTGGACCTTCAAGGACCGCAAGCCCGCCGCGTGAGGCGCGACATCCTCTCGTCTATTCCGCAGCCTGCCGCAAGGTTGCGACCACCGGCCGCCGCAGTACCTCGCGCAGCCCCCACCAGCCGGCCGCCAGCGCCAGCACCGCGCCGGCCAGCGCACCGGCGACCGGCACCCACAGCGACGCCGTCCAGGTGAAGTCGAACACGTAGCGCGCCAGGCCCCAGCCGATGGCCGATGCGGCGATGCTGGCCAGGAAGCCCGCCAGCAGGCCGACGCCCACCAGCTCGGCGCGCTGCACCTGCCGCAGCAGCGACGCACGCGCACCGACCGCACGCATCACTGCGAACTCGCGGGCGCGCTCCTCCCGCGTGGCTGTGACGGCGGCGAACAGCACCACCAGCCCGGCCGCCAGCGTGAAGCCGAACAAGAACTCCACCGCGCGGATCACCTGGTCGAGCACCCGCTGCACCTGGCCGATGGTCGCGCTCATGTCGACGTTCGTCACGTTCGGGTAGGCGCGCACCAGCGCGTTGTCGAAGCCCTTGGTCTCGGGCGCGCGGAAGGCGCCCATGTAGGTGACGGGCACGTCGGGCAGCTCGGCCACCGTGTACATCACGAAGAAGTTGGCATGCAGCGACCCCCAATCGACCTTGCGCAGCGAGGTGATGCGCGCGTCGTTCTGGATGCCGCCGATGTCGAAGCGCAGCGTGTCGCCGAGCTTCAGGCCCAGCGTCTCGGCCAGGCCGTCTTCCACACTGACTTCGCCCGGCGCGTTGGGCTTCCATGCGCCGGCGGTGATGCCGTTGTGCGGTGGTGCCTCGGCGGCGTTGCTCAGGTTGAACTCGCGGTCGACCAGGCGCTTGGCGCGGTCGTCGGCGTAGTCGTCGGGCGAGACCGGCTTGTCGTTGATCGCGACCAGCCGGCCGCGGATCATCGGATACCAGTCGAACTTGGCGACGCCGCCATCGCGCAGCGACTTCTGGAAGGCCTGGCTCTGGTCGGGCATCACGTTGATGACGAAGCGGTTGGGCGCGTCGGGCGGCGTCGCGCGGCGCCAGCTCGACACCAGGTCGGTGCGCAGCAGCACCAGCAGCACCAGCGCCAGCAGGCCGACCGCCAGCGCGCTGACCTGCACCACCGCATACACCGGACGCGCAGAGATCTGCCGCGTGGCCAGCACCAGCCAGCGCGGCGCCGTCGTCTCGTTGACGCTGCGGCGCAGCACCTTCACCGCGACCCAGCTCAGCACCGCGAACACCGCCACCGCACCAGCGAAGCCGCCGACCGCGATCAGCCCCAGCTTCAAATCGCTGCTGGCCGCCAGCAGCATCGCGACGAAGCCCATCGCGCCGACGCCCAGCACCGCGAGCGAGGCTGGCTTGAGCCCGCCGACATCGCGCCGGATGACGCGCAGCGGCGGCACACGCGCGAGCTGCAGCACCGGCGGCAGCCCGAAGGTGAACAGCAGCACCAGCCCCATGCCCAGCCCGAAGGCCACCGGCCACAGCGTGGGCGCGGGCAGCGCCGTTTCGACCAGGCCGGCCAGCAACAGCACGAAGGCGTAGTGCACGCCGAAGCCGATCGCCACCCCCAGCCCGCTCGCCACCAGGCCGACGATGAAGAACTCGAAGGCGTAGGCGCCCGCGATGGTGCGCTGGCTCTGGCCCAGCACGCGCAACATCGCGCAGTCGTCGAGGTGGCTGGCCGCGAAGCCGCGCGCCGCCAGCGCCACCGCCACCGCGCTCAGCAGCGCCGCGAGCAGCGCCACCAGGTTGAGGAATTTCTCGGCGCGGTCGAGCGTCTGGCGCATCTCCGGCCGGCCGCTCTCGAAGGATTCGAGCCGCGCGCCGCGCAGCTCTCCGCGCTTGAGCGAGGCGTCGGCCCAGTCGCTGAAGCGCTTCACCGCGCCCTCCTCGCCCGCCACCGCGAAGCGGTAGTTGACCCGGCTGGCCGGCTGCACGAGCCCGGTGCGCGCCACGTCGGCCTGGTTGAGCATCACGCGCGGCGAGAAGCTCGCGAAGCCGCCGCCCCGGTCCGGCTCCAGCGTGATCACGCGCGACACGCGCAGGCCGGTGTCGCCCAGCAGCAGCGTGTCGCCCACCTTCAGGCCCAGCGATTCGAGCAGCGACGCATCGACCCAGGCTTCGCCGGGCGCCGGCACGTCCCGCGTGGCCTGGCCGGTGCCGTCGCTCGTGGTCGCGACCTGCACGCTGCCGCGCAGCGGGTAGCCGGTGGTCACGGCCTTCAGCGACACCAGCTTGCTCGCCCCGCCCTGCGCGTCGGAGGCGCGAGCCATGGTCGGGAAGCCGTAGGTCGAGGTCGTCTCCAGGCCCAGCGAGCGGGCGCGCTCGACGAAGGCCGGCGGCGTCGGGTTGTCGCTGGCCAGCACCGCGTCGCCCCCGAGCAGCTGCCGCGCATCGCGCTGCAGCCCGCCCTTGAGCCGGTCGGCGAAGAAGCCGACAGCCGTGAGCGCGGCGACCGCGAGCAGCACGGCAACGATGAGAAGCCGCAGCTCGCCAGCGCGCAGATCGCGCCAGAGGGTGCGCCAACCGAGGCGGAGGGAGGAAGTCATGGGTTGGACGATAGCCGAGGCGGGTTGGGCCTAGGGTTGTGGGGTATTGCGCTCAGCCATTCCACCGTTGCTGCATGAAGTCGATGAACACCCGCAGCTTGCGCGGCATGTGCATGCTCGGTCCACGCCAGCTCCGCGTCGTCGGCATTGCACCCGGATTCGTCGCGACCGAGGGCAACGCCGACTCCGCCAAGGGCATGACGGACTACCTGATGGGCAAGACGCCACTCGGCCGCGTGGGGCAACCGAGCGACATCGCGGCGGCGGTGTCGTATGCGGTGTCGGAGGATGCGAACTGGGTGACGGCGACCACCATCGATGTGGCGGGTGGGATGGTGTTCTAAAGTCGCCATGCCGGTGATGCACGCAGCTTGGCATCCGGCATTCCCATGACATTCGCCCGGCGCACCAACGTTCAGATGCCAGAAGCCAACGCACATGAAGACCGGGCCATCGCGGACGCGATCCTGAGGCTGCTGGCGTCCCGAGCGCCCTCGTCGTCGATCTGCCCGTCGGACGTCGCGCGTGCGCTGTCATCCGACGAGCGCATCTGGCGGGCGCAGATGCCGGCCATCCGACGCGTGACGGCGCAACTTGCGACGGAGGGACGCGTGAAGGTCACGCGGGGCGCGATGCAAGTCAATGCGCTGTCGAAAGGTGGGCCCATTCGGATTCGACGGGCATGAACAACATCTTCGTTGAAACGTCCGCAGTGCAGCGGCAGCCGCCGGTGGTCACCGCCCGCCCCGTGGTTACGCTGACTGCCGTCAAGCAGTCGTTGATCGCCGCGGCAGGCGATGGCTCGAACGGCTGCTACAAGCGTTACTGCGGACCATTCGCCCTCGCAAGTCGGTCGGCATCGCACCGGCGGCCGCTTCTCTTCAACTCGAACTCGCAGTGCCGACCCACAGCGGACCCCGGGGACATGAGTTCAAGCCGCAAAAAAGGCTGCAGATTTCGAGTTCTGGAAATGTCCCGGTTACCCCCGGCACGCAAGGTTCCTGATCGCAAGGGAGTTCGTCAGTAAGGCGCAATATCCGCGATGCAGAGGCGCTGAACCTCTACAGCGAAGGCTCGTCTTTCCCAAACAGGAAGCGAACTGCTGGCTTCAGGTTTCCGAGCACTGGATTGATGCGGATCAATCACCCGTCGGCCGGGGTGCTCAGCCAGCGCTGAATGAGGAACCTGGGTTGGGGCCGGATCCACTGCCGCCGCGGCGACGCCATAGCGCAACCAGCAGGTGCAGCAAGGCGCCCAGCAGCACGAGCATCACGCTGCCGATGCCCCAGACCACCCAGGTCGCTACTGTTACGCCACCAGCCAGAGCAGGTGCAGCCTGCAGCAGGCTATCGACGACCGGCCCCAGGCCCGCCAGCATGTGACTGACCGACTGCGCGATCTCCGCCGACACCCAGGGCTCCAGCCAATCTGGCAGACGAAGGGTGCCGACGCCTGATGCCGCACTGGGCAGCCCACCGACATTCGAGACGGTCCATACCGCCACGGCATTCAGCGCCCAGGCCGCCAAAGACCAGAGCGCCAGAAGCGCGGCAACGAGAAACCAGTTGAGGGCGAAAAACATGATGGGGCTCCTACAGCGATGGAATTCCACAGAGTCTGGGGATGGCAACGATTCGAACAACCATAGTTTTTCTGTCTGACGATTCGGTTTTTCCGCACCGGAGGACGGATGCTGAAGCTCCTCTGAAGTAAGTCAGTCGGGGGTGAGCAACACGGGAGAAGAGCTCAGCCGTCCAGATAGGGACGTCGGCCGACCGGCGCACGTTTACGGCGGTCGGCAAGGATTGGGACAGTCACATGCACCGGCGCAGTCGTGGCACCACCCCTTGAGCGACTCCTGCGGCGATTGAAGGCTCTGCCGGAGCCGGGCAATGGGAAGGGCGCGGGAGGCAAAGAGGCCTTCATGGCTGTGGGTCGGAGAGTGTCGATGCACTGAGACATGCACCCGCCGCAACTTCGCAAGAAGCGGTCTTTTCGAGACTCCAACTCGGAAAAATACGATCCCGTCGTGACTCGTTAGAGAAAACGCCGACATGTGCGTTCGGCCCCTCCCTCTTGCGTTCAGGTTTTGCCGATGTCCTTGTTCTAAAAATCCTGCATTTTCAGGATGGCTGAGCGACGCACATTTCGTTTGTCGCTCAACCGACGGAGATCCTCGATGCCAATGCCCTCCAAGTCCCGCCATCCGCACGCCACCGAACTATGCGCCTGGCCGAGCGCCGCGTGCGCTTCGTGCTGCGACGCTTGGGCATCGGGAGATGACTAGGTCGTTGTCCAACATTTGATCGGCTCATCAGAACTCACTTCAAAGGCGACCATGCAATCGATCGGTTCTCCACTCATGTGGTCATTGTTCGCGGCGTTTGTGCTCGTTGCGCTGCTGGTTGACTTCTTTGCGATGAGCAAGCAGGGGGCGCACCGCGTCAGCACCCGCGAGGCTGCTCTCTGGTCCGTTGTCTGGGTCGGGGTGTCCTTCGTCTTCATGGGCTGGCTGTGGTGGTACCTCGGGGGTACCGGCACGGATGGGTCCTCTCGTTCGCTGGCCAACGCCAAGGCGCTGGAGTTCCTGACCGGCTACTTGATCGAGAAAGCGCTCGCAGTCGACAACATCTTCGTTTTCCTGATGTTGTTCACCTACTTCGCGGTGCCCGCCGAGTTCCAGAAACGCGTGCTGATGATCGGCATCCTGGGCGCGCTTGTGCTGCGTGCGGTGATGATCCTCGTGGGCGCCTGGCTGATTGCGCAGTTCCACTGGATCCTTTATGTGTTCGGCGCCTTCCTGCTGTTCACTGGTATCAAGATGTGGTGGGCAGCCGGCCAGGAGCCTGACCTCGACAACAACCCCGCCCTGAAGTGGATTCGTGGTCGCTTCAAGATCGCGCCTGACTACGACGGCGAGAAGTTCTTCACCGTGCTGGGCGGCGTCAAGATGGCCACGCCGCTGCTGGTGGTGATCCTGCTCATCGGCATCGTCGACATCGTGTTCGCGGTCGACTCGATCCCGGCAATCTTCGCGATCACGACCGACCCGTTCATCGTGCTCACCTCCAACGTGTTCGCCATCCTGGGCCTGCGCGCGATGTACTTCCTGTTGGCGAACATGCACGAGCGCTTTCACCTGCTCAGCTATGGTCTGGCGATCGTCCTGGTGTTCATCGGCACCAAGATGTTGCTGATCGACATCTACAAAATTCCCGTGGTGTATTCCCTTGGCTTCACCGCGGTCACGCTGGCCGTGACGATGATCCTGTCGCTCAAGATCCCGCCCAAGGCAACACCTGGCGGAGCCTATCCGTTCGGTGCGAAGAAGCAGGACGAGCAGTCATAGGGGCACTGTCTTCAGGGTGGAACCGACCACCCTGCTAGGCCCGGCGCGCTGGCGACGCTCTCAGGCAACACGCCTGGCGCGTCGCCGTACAGGCGGCGCAAACAGTTCGTTGCGTGCCGCCTCCGTGATCGCCGTCACGCAGGGGTGCGTGATACGGCGCTCCACCGAGATCGCGAAGAACTCTTCGACAACCTCGGGAGTTGCGCCGAGCGCGCGCACGCCGTACTGCTTCTCGATGTCGCGCTCGAGCACCGTGGGGCCGACAAAGATGCCCATTCCACGCCGCCCGAACTCCTTGGCTAGAGCACTGTCGTCGCACTCGCCGACCACCCGAGGGTGCAGCGACCGAGCCTGCAGCCAGGCGCGCAGGCGCTTGCCGACGGCCGACTCCTCGGCCGGCATCAGCAGCGGCGCTCCGTCAAGGCAGGCCGGGAAGCGTCCCTTGCACGACTCAAGCAGCGACGGTGCCGCGAAGAAGCTGACGCCGCAACTGCCCAGCCGGTGGTTGAAGGCGCGCACGCTGACGGCGGAGGGGATCGGCGCATCGGCGATCACGAGGTCGAGCCGGTGCAGGGCGAGCTCGCCGAGCAACGTGTCGAGCTTCCATTCGCGGCAGACGATGCGAACCGGCTCTGTCAGCTTCGAGGCCGGCTCGATGAGCCGGCAGGCGATCGTCTTCGGCACGGCATCCGCCACGCCGACGCGGAACTCGAGCAGCTTGCTCTTGCGTGGGTAGTCGCGCACGGCCTCCTCAAGCTCGGCGCCAGTCGAGAAGATGTCTTCGGCGTAGCCGACCACCATGCGCCCCGCTTCAGTCAGCACCAGGCCGCGCCCGCTCTTGGAGAAAAGCGGTGTGCCGAGCGCTTCTTCGAGCAGCTGAATTTGCCCGCTGATGGTCTGCGGTGAGAGGTGCAGCTGCTCACTGGCGCGCAGCACGCCGCCGCTTTTCGCCACTTGCAGGAAGTAGTGGAGATGCTTGTAGTTCATGTGTTCTGGGCCTCCGCTGCCCAGAGGTTGCCGACCCAATTGTCCGATTTATCAGGATGGTCGCAACAAAATAATCTGCTTTTCCCGGACTACACCGGATCGTAGATTCAGTGCAACACCAACGACGGCAAAGCGAGAGGTTCAAGATGATTGTTGACATTCACGCTCAGGGATTCACGGTAACGCCGGCATTGGCCGTGCACGTGCGGCGCCGACTGGGCTTTGTGCTCACGCGCCACAGCGCCCACATCCAGCGGGTCGCCGTCCGCGTCGGCGACGAGAACGGGCCGCGCGGCGGGGTCGACAAATACTGCCGCATCCAGGTGAATCTGCTCGACGCGCCATTTGCCATCGTCGAGGACGTCGGCACCGAGCTGTACGCCGCTATCGACCGCGCCGCCGAGCGCGTCGGCCGGGTGGTCGTTAAGCACCTCGATCGCACACAACCCGTGCGCGACACCGCCCGTCATGGTGCGCGGCCGGCGCGCAACCGCCGCGAGACCCTGGAACCCGATCCCATCCACGGGGGCATCGCATGAGTGCAGAGAGCGTCCGCACCTTGCTCGTTGCTCGCCGGGGCACGCCGGGCCGTACAAGCACCCACCGGGTGATGCCTACCCACCCTTGCCGGGAGACATCTGCATGACCACGCTCCTCCTTCCGTGCGACGGAACACCCACCGCACTGCATGCCGTGCGTCATGCCGTCGATGCGTACGGCACTGACGGCTTTCTCACGGTTCACCTGCTGAACGTTCAGCCGCCTTTTTCGGCCCACGTGGCCCGCTACATCAGCCGGGAGACGTGCCACGACTTCCAACGCGAACGTGCTGACGCGGCGCTCGCCGAGGCACGGCAACTGCTCGACGCCGCCGGCGTCTCCTACCGCGTGCACACGGAAGTTGGAGACAAGGCCCGCTGCATCACCGACGCAGCGCACCGCCTGCGCTGCGACCGGATCGTCATCGGCACGGTGCGCAAGAGCGCGCTCGTGCGCGCGGTCGAAAACTCGCTCACCGGCCAGCTGCTCGAGCGCTGCTCGGTGCCGGTCGAGGTGGTTGTCGGCGCTCCCGCCACTGCGTTGGAGCGTGTCGGCATTCCGGCCGGCGTGGGTGCTGGCATGGCGCTGCTGTGGGTGGACGGCTTGTGAGCGCACATCGCCGCACCCTGGCTACGCTCGCTGCGCTGTGCCTGCTACGGCGCCACTCGCATGGCGCGACTCCACCGCGCCCGGTCAGCGCTGCGTCCGAAGGAGGGCTCTCGTTTGGCACGTCGCCGGTGGCGCAGCTTGCGCCCCGCGTCCCGCGCCGACGCGCCTTCGATCCTCGACCTCTTCTTCCTCGATCTCTTTGACGGAACCCGCCGATGACGACCCGTGGCCACACGCAGGCCCTCCATTTGTACCTGAGCACCCGCATGAATACCTCCGACCCGCAAATCCGTCCTTACCCCTGCAACAGTGCCGACGCTGCGGCACGGATCGTCGCGCTCGCGCTGATCGCCAACGGCCGCATCAAGGCGGTCGAGACCGCTGCGCTGGACGCACTCCAGGCCCATCAGCGACTCGGCCTGACCCGGGCGCAATGGCATGGCGTGATTCGTGACCTGTACGCTGACCTGCTGGGTCCGGCCCGCTGCGGCGACGAGGGCTGCATCCCTAGCGAGCTGTTGGATCGCATGCTGGACGAGGTCGACGACGACACCACCCGGCGCCTCGTGCTGCGCCTGTGCTCGGCCGTCGTGCACGCCGACCGGCAGATAGATGAAGGCGAGTCCTTCGTGCTGCTCGGGGCGATCGAGCGTTGGGGTCTGCACCCCGACGACCAAGCCCTCCTCGAACCCATGCTGTACGGCGCGGACTTCCAAGTGCGTCCCCGTGGTCTCGCCACCGAAATCGGCCACAAGCTGCGCCTTCGTTGAGATCTCTTCAGCCGAGAAACAGCCCATGACGGCGATCCTCGCAACGCCGCCTGCGTTCACGCGGGCCTCCGCCGCGTGCGCGCTCATGGACGAAGCGGGCATTGCTTGGCGGCTGCATCTGCGCTTCGGCGAGACGGCGGAGGAGATCGTGGCGCTGGCCCGGGAACTTGGCAGCCAAGGCATCGACATCGACTCGCACGGCCTGACGGCCACCGAGTCGCTCTTGCTCGGCTCGGTGGCCTACAAGGTCGTCCGCCTTGGCAAGGTGCCGACCCTGATCGTGCGCTGATCGCGCACGGCGCCTGCCCCGGGCACTCGCCACACGATGCCGTACTTCGAGCCCGTCATCCTGTTCTTCTTGCTTGGGGCGCTGGCCGGCTTCCTGCGTTCGGACCTGCGCATTCCCGGCGTCCTCTACGAATCGCTGAGCATCTTCCTGCTGCTGGCCATCGGCCTGAAAGGCGGAGTGGAACTGGCGCGCCATCCGCTTGCCACAGTGGCGCTGCCGGCGCTGGTGGTAGTGGCGGCGGGGGCGTTGATCCCGCTGGTGGCCTACCCTGTGTTGCGCCGCCTCGGCCGGCTGTCGCGAGCCGATGCCGGGTCCATCGCCGGCCACTATGGGTCGGTGAGCGTGGTCACGTTTGCGGTCGGCACGACCTACCTGGCCCGCGTCGGACAGGAGGCCGAAGGCTACATGACGGTGCTGCTCGTGCTGCTGGAGTTCCCGGCCCTGGTGATCGGCGTGCTGCTGGCGCGCCGCGGCGAGATCGGCACACCCTGGGGCAAGGTTCTCCATGAAGTGTTCGCCGGCAAGAGCATCGTGCTGCTGCTGGGCGGGCTGGCGATCGGCTGGTTCGCGGGCCCCGGCGGCATCGTGCCGCTGGACGCCCTGTTCTTCGACCTGTTCAAGGGGGTGCTCGCATTCTTCCTGCTGGAGATGGGTCTGGTGGTGGCAAGCCGGTTCGGCGAATTGCAGCGAGCCGGGCCCTTCCTGGCGGTGTTCGCCATCGTCATGCCACTGGTTTCGGCCGGCCTGGGTGTGGCCACCGGCGCGTTGCTGGGCCTGTCCGTCGGCGGCGTGACGCTGCTGGCCACGCTGTATGCGAGTGCGTCCTACATCGCCGCACCCGCGGCGATGCGACTGGCTGTGCCGCAGGCCAATCCGGCGCTGTCGATCGGCGCGGCCCTGGGAATCACGTTTCCGTTCAACCTGCTGGTGGGCATCCCCCTGTACCACCGGCTTGCACTGCAAACCATACAGTGAGGACGCCATGCAAATCCCGGAGTCAGGCGCGCGCAAACTGCTGACCATCGTGAGCGAGTCCGCCCTCGAGACCACGCTGCTGAGTGACCTGGAGTCGATGGGTGCGCATGGGTACACGGTGACCGACGCACGCGGCAAGGGCAGCCGGGGCCGCCGCGACGCCACCTGGGGCCCGCACGCCAACATCCGCGTCGAGGTGCTGTGCAACGTGCAGACCGCCAGCGCCATCTGCGAGGCGCTGCGCGAGCGCTACTACGACAACTACTCGATGGTCCTGTTCGTGGCTGACGTCCAGGTGTTGCGACCCGAGAAGTTCTGACTGTTCCATTGCTTGCTTATGGCGCCTCCTATTGGGCCTCAGGTTTGAGGCTCGAAGGTGTCTAGAAAACCCGGGGCGATTCACTCCACGACTGAGAGCGTGTCGTCTTCAAAGCAGATCAAGGACCCTCGGCCGTTGATTTGTCCTGCGAGCTCTGCTTTTGCCAATTGGGCGCTTGGCTCTCGAGATGCCCACCAATGAAACCCATCAGCGTCCGCGTCGCGACGGTGGGGAAGCGCGTCGACGTCGTGATCATGTAAATGCTGTCGCCCACCCCCTCGGCATCACAGTTCTCCAGGGCCTCTCTGACCGTTCCCATCTGAATCTGCCGCCAGACGGCGTAGCGCGGCAGAAGCGCCACCCCGAGCCCCGCCATCATGGATTCGAACAGGAAGGGATAGTCGCCCGACTGAATTCGCGGGCTCACACGAATGGTCTGGGGCGCGCCGGCGATCGTGAGCTTCAGGTTGAAGCGCCTTCCCAGCGACTGCGGGGTGATGAGGTCGCAGCCTTCCAGATCGGCCATGTCGATGATCGGCGCGCGCGCGTCGAGGTAAGTCGCGGCCGCGCACAAGCACCAACTGACATCGCAGATCCGTCGGGCGACATGGTCCTCCGGGGGCTGCGAGGTAACCTTGAGGGCGACGTCGACCTCTGCAGAGATGAGATCACCGATGCTGTCGTTGATCACGACCCGCAGCGAGATCTCAGGATGCTTGCGGGCGAAATCGAGCAGCACCGGTGTGAGATAGAGGTGAGCCAAGCCGGTCGGCAGCCGAACCCGAACGTCACCGCGCACGGTCTTCCCGAGGCTGTCGATCGATGCGGTCGCTGCCCGAAGCTCTTCGAGCATCTTCAACGCATGGGCATACAGGAGTTGCCCCGCCTCGGTGAGTTCCGCGTGGCGTGTCGTTCGCCGCATCAGCTGTGCGCCAACGGCCTTCTCAAGGATCTTCAGGCGCCTCGACGTGTTGGAGCGCGTCATGCCGCTGCTCGCAGCGGCGGCCGTAAGCGACGGCGACTCCACCATGGTCACGTACAGGCGCATCAGGTTGAGGTCCAGGCTATTGTCAATCATGAATCAACACAGGTGGCACAGAAGCAGTGATTGTCGCCTGATTCGTGCATAAATAGAATTTGCGACGGAGCCTCGATCTGCTGGCGTGGCAATCACGCCTGGCCTGGCTCGTTGAGACGTAACAAAAACGGAGACTGTTCATGAACGACTTTGGATTCCGCCCCGCGCGCCGGGCTTGCTTACTGATTGGTGCTGCGCTGGTGGGCTTGAGCGCCCTGCCGGGCACGAGTGCCGCCCAGGATTACCCCAAGCAGCCGATCAAGCTGGTTCTTCCGTTTCCGCCTGGTGGGCCGACAGACCTTCTCACGCGCCTTGTGTCGGTCAAGATGGGCAACGCGTTGGGCCAGAATTTCGTCATCGACAACAGAGCCGGTGCCAGCGGGATGATCGGCGCCGAGGCAGTGGCCCGCGCCGCACCCGATGGCTACACGATCCTCTCCAACGCGTCGCTGCACATCATCACCCCGATCGTGCAGCCCAAGATGCGCTACGACGCGATCAAGGACTTTGCCCCCATCACCCAGCTCGCTGATGTCCCGCTTGTTCTGGTGGTGAATAACGCGTCGCCGATCAGGACTGTCGCCGACCTCATCGCGCTCGCCAAGAGCCAGCCCGAGCCTCTCAACTTCGGATCTCCGGGCGCTGCGTCGTCACAGCACCTGGCCGGCGAGTCGTTCAAGCTGACGGCCAAGGTGCCGCTGCAGCACGTTCCCTACAAAGGCAGTGCACCCGCCCTCACTGACCTCATGGGGGGCCAGATCCAGCTGATGTTCGACTCGATGCCCTCGGCCATGCCGTTCATCAAGTCAGGCAAGCTTCGCGCAGTGGCCGTGACGACCGCCAAGCGATCGACCGCTTTGCCGAACGTTCCCACTGTGGCTGAATCGGGCTTGCCGGGCTTCAACATCAGCACGTGGTATGGCCTGTGGGCGCCCCGCGGCACCCCTGCGTCCATCGTGAATCAGCTCGCGACGCAAGCCGCGCAGGCACTCAAGCAACCCGACGTGCACAAGCAGTACGTGGACATGGGTGCCGAGCCCGTGGGCTCGACACCCGAAGAGTTCACCAAGTACATCACGGCCGAGCGTGCAAAGTGGGAAGAGATCGTTCGCAAGGCCGACGTGAAGGCAGGCGAGTGACGCGCGATGCGCGATGCGGCCGCAGCACATGCCTGGAAGAGGTTCCGGCCTGAGGTCCGGGAGGCGCCAGATGCAGAGCAATGACCCGCGAAGCACCGTGACCCGGTCCGAGGTGTGTTCGCTGTCGACGGTCAGACGCGTGGCCGCCATGTTGAACATGGAGCCGGACTCGATGCACGAGGGACTTCCCCTGCCGCGCGGATGGCAGTTCATCCTCCTCGGCGCCGACACGCCCCGGAAGGCATTGCGCAGCGATGGCTTTCCGGGCCTGGGTGTGCCGCTTCCCGATCTGGGCCTGCCGCGGTTGATGCTGGCGGGACGCACGGTCGACTACCTGGCGGACATCCCTGTCGGCGCGACGCTTCGACGAAACAGTTGGATCGAGGACATCGTCGAGAAGGAAGGCGCATCGGGGCCAATGGCGCTTCTCACGGTCGGTCACCGCCTCGAGCTTGGTGACCAACCGGTGTTGAAGGAGACACAGACCTACGCGCTGCTCGCGGCGGACCGCGAGCGTGCGTCGAGACGTGCCGACGTGGCGTCCCCGCCATCGCCTGGCGAGGTGCAAAGGACAATCGTGCCCGACGAAACGCTGCTCTTTCAGTACTCGGCGCTCGGCTTCAACTCCCACAAGATCCATCTCAATCGACAGTACGCGCAGGAGGTCGAAGGATTGCCCGATCTGGTGGTCAACGGAGGCCTGATCACGCTGCTGATGACCGAGTTCGTCGCGCATGAATTGGCGGCAGTGCCCCGTCGTCTGCAGACGCGGCATCTCGCGCCGCTGTATTGCGATCGACCGCTCACGATGGTGGCCGAAAGAGTCGGCCTGGCGTGGCGGGTGAGCGCGCTTGACGACCAAGGCGTGCTATGCGCCAAGATGGAAGTGGCAACACAATGAGCTTCGAACCACTCAAAGGGATCCGTGTCCTGGATCTCACCAGCGTCGTAGTCGGGCCAGTATCCACCTGGCGACTCGGGCAGTACGGGGCCGAGATCATCAAGGTCGAGAGTCCTGGAGGCGACCTGATGCGCGGCCTCGGCGGACCTTCGCCGACCGGTCAGCATTCGGGAACCTACCTGCATCTCAACCGGGGCAAGCGCAACGTGTGCCTGGACCTGAAGGCACCGGATGCACGGGAGGCGCTGGACCGCCTGTTGGTCACTGCGGATGTCGTTGTCGCGAACATGCGGCCGGAGGCGCTCGCGCGGCTGGGGCTGGACCCGGCCACGGTACGGGCGCGTTACCCGGACAAGATCTACTGCCTCATCACTGGCTATGGTACCAACGGCCCCTACGCCGGGCAGCCCACCTACGACAGCGTCATCCAGGGTGCAACGGGGATGGCCGGCTTGGCGATGCGGCGTGACGGTGCACCTGCCTACGTGCCGATGCTCATCTGCGATCACGTGGCCGGCGAGATCGCCGCAGGGGCCATCCTTGCCGCGCTGGTGGAACGCGGCGAGACAGGCAATGGCTGCAGCATCGAGGTGCCCATGTTCGAGACCATGGCCGCGTTCGTACTTCAGGAGCACCTGGCGCAGGCCACCTTCGATCCGCCGGTAGGGCCGGCGGGAGACCTCCGATTGCTCAGCCCGCACAACAAGCCCGTTGCAACGGCAGATGGATGGATATCGTTCACCGTCAACACCGACGCGCAGGTGCGTGCCTTCCTGGCCGTCACCGAGCGGCATGCGCTTCTGGACGATCCGCGATTTGACAGCGTGTCAGGTCGTGCACGCCATGTGGCCGAGTGGTTCGAGGTCCGAGGCGCGCCGCTCACCCACAAAAGCAGCGACGAGTGGCTGAGACTTCTGCAGGACGCCGACATCGCGGCGCAGCCCTGCCATACCCTCGAATCACTGCAGAGCGATCCCCATTTGCAGGCGGTTGGACTGTTGCAGGAGGAGCAGCATCCCACAGAGGGGATGACGAAGGTCCTTCGCGCGTCGATAAGAGTCGATGACGCTTACCTGCCGCTGCGCGGCCCCGCACAACCTCGCGGCTGGGAGACCGCGGCCGTTCTCTCGGAGCTTGGCCTACCCGATGAAAGCATCGAGCGGATGATGGGTATTGCGACCGCCCCGCAAACGAACTAGGGGCAGCAGACGATCTTCGAGGCCGACTACCGAACGGCGTGCGCACTATGAGTGCGGGCGGGGTGACTTCGGTGCGGGTGACTCCGCTGCTGAGCGCGGTCTCCAGCGCCACGTGAGGGCCGGTACGGATGTCCGCTTTGCAGCGAATGCCGACGGTCGATCCGAGCGGAGGGTTGGTCAGCGTCGACAGCTTGAAAGCTTGGTGTCGCTGACCTTTTCAGGCCGCGCAAGCGGTCGGATCCTCTCCAGTCGCTACAGTAAAGAATCCAAGTCATTCACCGGAGCAATTTGCGATGTCCCCACTCGTATCGATTCACGCCCTCGATTCACCCGACCTGGACGCTTCGGACGAAATCTGGCGCGCCCGCGTCCACCTGGCGGCCGCGAATCGCTTGGCGGTTTACGACGAGTTGGAGGAGGGTATCGATAACCATTTCACGATGACCTTACCGGGGCGGGACGATCGGTTCATGGTGCTGCCCTTCGGCAGGCACTGGTCGGAGGCCCGGGCGAGCGACCTGATCGTGTTCGACGAGACGGGCAAGGTGCTCGTCGGCGAGGGCGACCTGGAGTTGAGCGCGTTCTGCATACACGCCCCCTTACACAGAATCACCGGGGCCAAGGTCGTCTTGCACACGCACCAGACCTGGGCCCTGGCGTTGAACATGCTTGAGGACAATCGGTTGTTGCCAGGGAGCCAGACCGCAGCGTTCTTCGCCCGCAACGTGGCCTACGACGACGGCTACACGGGCTTGGCGGCGCAGCTGAGTGAGGGCGAGCGCCTCGCCGCGATCCTGGGCGACAAGCAGATCCTCTTCATGAAAAATCACGGCGTGCTGGTCGTTGGAGAGACGGTCGCGCAGGCATATCGACGTCTGTATAAGCTTGAGAAGGTCTGCAAGGCGCAGGTACTGGCCCTGTCGACCGGGCGACCGCTGGCCCTGCTGTCCGATGAGCTGGTGAAACGTGTCGACACGCCAAACCCGAAGGACCGCCACTCCCGATCGGAGCGCGAGCAGCTTTACTTCGCGGCGATGATGCGAGTTCTCGATCGGGTCAACCCAGGATATGCCGAGTGAACCAAGGTGAATGCAGGCATTGCTGACGGCGAACGGCCTGGAATGCAGGCCAATCGCGGCCAGACACGTTCCGCATCAAAGGCCTATCGAATGCGCGCTGGTGAATAGATCGAACTGGCTGCCGACCCTTTGGAAAGAGACTGACCGTGGCCCATCATCACCCGCTATGAGATCGATTCCTGAACCCGGGGCGGCTGCGCCAGCGCCCGATCACTGCGCGCGAAAGAATCCGCTCAGCCCCAAAAAGCTTTTGCTGACAAAGTGGACGGCGGTGACGCCGCGCAATAGCGAGAAGCATTTCGTGGTGCTGCGGGTTATCGAGCCCGATCCGCCGTCGATGCGCGTCGAGCAGGTCGAACTGGAGGCCGTGCATTCCAAGCAGGTGTATCTGCTGCAATGGCGCGAGCTGACTGACGCCACGCTATGGCGCCAAGGTTGGGTCTGACCTGCAGGCTGAAGGCGACGGCCGCTGACCTCCTTGTAAGACAGGGTGTTGTCTGGCGTGGTGCACGCCGGAAGCTTGGACATTTGCCCCAGGTGAGCCAGCATTCCCGCAACACTTCAGACTCTGCAAACGGAATGTCGTTGATCACCAGATCAAGTACCGATGCCCCGCTGGGTGTTCCGCGGGATGCCTTCGAACGCCTGAGCCGGACGGCCATCGGCATCCGCTTCGAAGTCGGAACGATGGGTTCGACGCGAAACCCGGCAGCTGCCCTTCGGCGTGCTCGCCTGATCGCTCAACGGTAGCTGCAGTCCGGCTTCGCGAACGTGCATCGCTGCCAATCGCTGCGGGAAGAGTCCGGCTACGGCATCTACAGCTCAATACAGAGGGCGCTCAACCGCCTGACCAGCTCCGAGCGGCAGGTTTCGGCGACAGCCGACCTCTGTCCACCACCTTCGAATAGCCGCATTCATTCTGAAGCCGACGTCCGTTTACGCGAAGACGTCCATTCAGAGCAGCACGTTCAGCCCCGGCAATCCTGCTTCCGCGCGCCCGATCACCTTCGCGCCCCCAAACCCTTCCCCCCTGAAAATTTCCAGCACCGCATCGACCGCGTCGGCTGAGCAACTCACCAACAGCCCCCCCGAAGTCTGCGGATCGCTCAACAGGCTCTGCGCCGTCGACGGCAAGCCTTCGGCCAGTTCGACATCGGCCCCATAGCCCGCCCAGTTCCGCCCCGAAGCCCCGGTGACGAACCCTTCGGCCACCATCGCTTCCACGCCGTCCAGCAGCGGCACCTTCGACCACTCGATCACGGCCGTCAGCCCCGCGCCGCGCGCCAGTTCCAGCGCATGGCCGGCCAGGCCAAAGCCGGTGACGTCGGTCAGGGCGTGCACGCCGTCGAGTTGCGCCAGCGCAATGCCGGGGGTGTTGAGCTTCGTGGTGGTGTCGATCAGTTGGCGGTAGCCGGCCTCGCTCAGTTGTTCCTTCTTCAGCGCGGCCGAGAGCACGCCGACGCCGAGCGGCTTGCCGAGGATGAGCACGTCGCCGGGTTGGGCACCGGCGTTGCGGCGCACGCGGTCGGGGTGCACCAGGCCCATCACGACGAGGCCGTAGATGGGTTCGACGGAGTCGATGGTGTGGCCGCCCGCAATGGGGATGCCGGCGGCGCGGCACACGTCCTGGCCGCCGCGCACGATGTCGCCGATGACTTCGATCGGTAATTGGTTGATGGGCATCGCGACCAGGGCCAGCGCCATGATGGGCTTGCCGCCCATGGCGTAGACGTCGCTGATGGCGTTGGTGGCGGCGATGCGGCCGAACTCGTAGGGGTCGTCCACGATCGGCATGAAGAAGTCGGTGGTGGCGATGAGCGCCTGGCCCTCGTTGAGTTGGTAGACGGCCGCGTCGTCGGCGGTCTCGATGCCGACCAGCAGCTCGGGCGGGAGGAAGCCACCGCCGCTGTTCTTGAGAATCTCCGACAGCACGCCGGGCGCGATCTTGCAGCCGCAGCCGCCGCCGTGCGAAAAACTGGTGAGGCGCAGCGGCGCGAGCGGATTCATGGGCGTGGGGTTCATGGGGTGGATTATCGAAGTCATCGCGTCATCGCGTCGTGGCGCCGGTTTCTACAATGGCGCCCTTTCCTTGTCCGCATGCCTCCGAGGCACACCCCCATGAAAACGATCCTCCGACTGACGCTTGCGTTGTCCCTTTCCTTCGCCGCGCTCGGTGCTTCCGCACAGGGCAAGGTGCTGCGCGTGTCGGCCATCCCCGACGAGGCGCCGACCGAGCTGCAGCGCAAGTTCGCGCCGCTGGGCGACTACCTGAAGAAGGAAACCGGCATGGACGTGCAGTTCACGCCCGTGACCGACTACGCCGCGGTGGTCGAAGGCCTGGCGACGAACAAGATCGACCTGGCCTGGCTGGGCGGCTTCACCTACGTACAGGCGCGCATCCGCACCAACGGCGGCGCGGTGCCGATCGTGCAGCGAGCCGAGGACGAGGTGTTCACCAGCAAGTTCATCGTGCCGATCGACAGCACGGCCAAGACGCTGGCCGACCTGAAGGGCAAGACCTTCGCCTTCGGCGCACCCTCGTCCACCTCGGGCAGCCTGATGCCGCGCTATTTCCTGATGCAGGCCGGCATCAACCCCGAGAAGGACTTCAAGACGGTCGCGTTCTCGGGCGCGCACGATGCCACCGTGGCCTTCGTGGCCGCATCGCGCGCCGAAGCCGGCGTGCTCAATGCGTCGGTGTGGGACAAGCTGGTCGAGTCGAAGAACCCCAACGCCGCCAAGGTGCGCGTGCTGGCGACCACGCCGACGTACTACGACTACAACTGGACGGTGCGCCCCGGCATGGACGCGGCCCTGCAGAAGAAGCTGACCGACGCCTTCCTGAAGCTCGACCCGGCCAACCCGGCGGACAAGGAGATCATGGCGCTGCAACGCGCGAGCAAGTTCATCCCGACGAAGTCGTCGAACTACGACGGCATCGAGACGGCGGGCAAGTCGGCCGGCCTCATCAAGTAATCCGCGGATGAGTTTCTCGCTGGCCGCCGTCGGCCTGGTGCACCCCAACGGGCACCGTGCGCTGCAGGGCGTGACGCTGGCAGCGCGCGTGGGCGAACGGCTCGCGGTCATCGGGCCGTCGGGCGCGGGCAAAACGACGCTGCTGCGCGTGCTCGGCGCCGCGCTGCGGCCGAGCGAGGGCACGGCCACGCTGCTCGACGTGGCGCCGTGGCAGCTCGCCGGCCCTGCGCTTCGCAGGCTGCGCGCGCAGATCGGCACGGTGCACCAGACCCCGCCGATCGCGCCGCGTCTGCGCGTGGTGACGGCCGTGCTCTCGGGGCGGCTGGGCGAATGGTCGGCGCTGCGGGCGCTGTCGTCGCTGCTGCATCCGTCGGACATCGCGGGCGCGCACGAGGCGCTGTCGCGCGTCGCGATGGAAGACCGCCTGTTCGACCGCTGCGACCGCCTCTCGGGCGGGCAGCTGCAGCGCGTGGGCATTGCGCGCGCGCTGTACCAGCGGCCGCGTCTGCTGCTGGCCGACGAGCCGGTGTCGGCGCTCGACCCGACGCTGGCCGACGCCACGCTGCAGCAGTTGGTGGCGCAGAGCGAATCGACCGGCGCGACGCTGGTGGCCTCGCTGCATGCGGTCGATTTGGCGCTGCGGTGGTTTCCGCGCATCGTCGGCATGCGCGACGGGCAGGTGATGTTCGACGCGCCCGTGGGCGACGTCACGCCGCAGATGCTGACCGCGCTGTACGCGAGCGAAGGCGCGCTGCCGATGCAGGGCGTGGCGGATGCCTTGCCCGTGCGCGCCGCCGCGGCGGTGGTGCCGCGGCCGGACTGCCTGTGACCGCCACGACCGCCCCGTTGCACGACCCGGCCGCGCGGCGCCGCCTCGTCGGGTTTCTGGCGGCGCTGGTCATCTCCTGGCCAATGCTGAAGCTGGCCGAGTTCAACCCGGCCGCGCTGTTCGCATCGGGCAACCTGCAGGTCATCGGCGGCTTTCTCGGCGCCTTTCTGCCGCCCGAAACCGCACCCGAATTCCTCGCGATGCTGCTCAAGGCCACGCTCGAGACGCTGGCCATGGCCACGGCCGGCACGGCGCTGGCCTTCGTCATCGGCGCGCCGCTGGCCTTCATCACCACACGCGCGCTGTCCGTGTCGCGCATCGGCCCGGGGCCGGGCCGCGTGCGGGCGGGCGTGGTGCGGCAGGCGGGGCGCGGCGTGTTGATGGTGCTGCGCGCCATCCCCGAGATCGTGTGGGCGCTGATCTTCGTGCGGGCGCTGGGCCTCGGCCCGGCTGCGGGCGTGCTGGCGCTGGCCATCACCTACGGCGGCATGCTGGGCAAGGTGTACGCCGAGGTGCTGGAGTCGACCGACACCCGCCCTTCGCGCGCTCTGATCGAGGCGGGCAGCAGCCGGCTCGCCGCGCTCTGCTACGGGCTGCTGCCCAACTGTGCGCAGGAGCTCGTCTCGTACACCGTGTACCGCTGGGAATGCGCGGTGCGCGCCTCGGTGGTGATGGGCTTCGTCGGCGCCGGCGGGCTGGGCCAGTTGATGGACCAGTCGATGAAGATGCTCAACGGCGGCGAGGCGAGCAGCATCCTGCTGGTGTTCCTGGCGCTGGTGCTGCTGGCGGATGCGCTGAGCAATGCGCTGCGGAGGCTGCTGGCATGAGCACGGTCCGCGCGTTGCCCGCCGCACCGCCGCCCTGCCTGCGCTGCTGGGCCGTGCTCGGCGGCGTGCTGGCGGCCGTGTTCGCGAGCTTCGCCTACCTCGCCATCGACTACCGTGCGCTGTTCACGCGCGAGTCGCTGGGCTTCATGGGCACCTTCGTCGCGGAGTTCTTCCCGCCCGACCTGTCGGCCGGCTTCGTCACCAAGACCGCGTGGGGCGCGCTGCAGACGCTGGCCGTCTCCGCGCTCGGCTCGCTGCTGGCCGCAGCGGCCGGCGCGGTGCTGGCGCTGCCCGCGTCGGGCCGTGGCGGTGCCGTGGCGCGGCAGGCGTCGCGCTTCGTGCTGAACCTGCTGCGCAGCGTGCCCGAGCTGGTCTGGGCCGCGCTGATGGTGCTGGCCGCGGGCATCGGCCCCTTCGCGGGTGCGCTGGCCTTGGCGCTGCACACCACGGGCGTGCTGGGCCGGCTGTTCGTCGAAAGCCTGGAGAACGCGCCGCGTGAGCCCGAGCAGGCGCTGCGGCACAGCGGTTCCGGCGCGGTCGCGGCCTTTGCCTACGGCAGCCTGCCGCTGGTGCTGCCGCAGTGGCTGGCCTACACGCTCTACCGTTGGGAAATGAACATCCGCATGGCCGCAGTGCTGGGCTTCGTCGGTGGCGGCGGGCTGGGCCAGCTGCTGTACTTTCACCTGTCGATCTTTCAGCAGCCGCAGGCCATGACGGTGCTGATCGCCATGTTCGCACTGGTCGCGCTGGTCGACGTCGCCAGCGGCCGGTTGCGGCGCACACTGGGGCCTGCCTATGCCTGAAGACAACAACAACCATCGCCGCCAGCCGACCCGCGTCACCGACCGGCACGACTTCGACACGATCATCGACGCGCGCTCGCCGGCCGAGTTCGCGCTCGACCACATCCCGGGCGCCGTCAACTGCCCGGTGCTCGACGACGAGGAGCGCCGCATCGTCGGCACCATCTACAAACAGACCGGCGCCTTCGAGGCCCGCCGCGTGGGCGGTGCGATGGTCGCGGCCAACCTCGCGCGCCACCTGCGCGAACAGTGGGCCGACAAGCCGGCCGACTGGCGGCCGATGGTCTATTGCTGGCGCGGCGGCCTGCGCAGCGGCTCGATGGTCAACTGGATGCGCCTGGTCGGCTGGGACGCGCGCCAGCTCGCGAGCGGCTACAAGGCCTTCCGCCATCACGTGCTGGAGATCATCGAGACGGTGGTGCCGCGGCTGCAGCTGAAGGTGATCTGCGGCGCCACGGGCAGCGCCAAGACGCGCGTGCTCGAAGCCCTGGCGGCGCGCGGCGAACAGGTGCTCGACCTGGAGCATTTCGCCAGCCACAAGGGCTCGCTGCTGGGCGCCCTGCCCGGCGTGCCGCAGCCGTCGCAGAAGGGCTTCGAGACGCTCATCGCGACCGCACTCGAAGGCCTGGATCTCTCACGCCCGCTGTACATCGAAGGCGAGAGCGCGCGCATCGGCCGCATCGCGCTGCCGGTGCCGCTGGTGACGCGCATGCGCGCGGCGCACTGCATCGAGGTCGAGGCGACGCCCGAAGCGCGGCTTGCCTTCCTGCTGCGCGACTACGCCTACCTCGCCGACGACCGCCACGCGCTGGCCGAAACGCTGGGCCGGCTCAAGGAAATGCAGGGGAAGGAAACCGTGCAGCGCTGGCAGGCCTGGGCCGAGGCCGGCGACCTGCCGCCGCTGTTCGCCGAGCTGATGGCGCTGCACTACGACCCACACTACGAGCGCTCGCAGGCGCGCCACTTCGCGGCCTGGCTGGAGCGTGACCGCGTGGCGGCGGCGGACCTGACGGCCGAAGGGATCGATGCGGTGGCGCAGGCGATTCGGGCCTTGCAGGCGCAGGGTTGACGGCTGCCGCCAGGCACCGCACGACAGAGGCCGCGGTCAGCGCGCGTGCCATTCCAACGTGCTGCGCGCCGACACCGGTGCGCGCTCGGTCTGCAGCCGACGGGCCGCGGATGTGCTCGACGCAGGTTGCCAGTCATGCGGAATGATCAGCACGTCGGCACGCAGGTCGTCCGTGGCCGAGAAGTCCAGGATGCGGGCGGCCACGCTCCCGAACAGCAGGTCCGAAAAGGTCGAGGCGGGGTGCTTGCCCACGACGATGAGCTCCGTGCCGTTGCGCTGCTGCTGCACCAGCGTCTGCCTGGCGGGGTCGCCGTGCGCGATGGCCGACTGCACCCGGTTGCGCCTCGCATCGTAGGAGTCGGTGAGCCAGAACATCCGGTCCTGCGCGTAGCGCCTGCATTGGTCACGGTAGGCCTTGATGGCGCGATCCGAGACTTCGGCGTACCGGAGCTTTCCTTCGTTGGCGGTGCTGACCGCATGGAACAGCTCGACCGACGCCGTCTTGCTCAACGAGAAGCCCACGTCTACGAGGGCACGTGAGGCCTCGGAGAAGTCGACAGCGACCAGCAGGCTGCGGTACGAATGCCTGGCGTTGCGGCGCGCAACAAGAACAGGCCGCCGCGCGCTGCGCATCAGCGCTTCCACCGGTTGGCCGAGGAAGAACGAACCGAGGCTCCTCACCGGTGCGGTGCCCCACACGACCAGGTCGGCGGCGTTCACCTCCGGCAGGAGGTCCTCGACCGCATGGGCCAAGCGGCTCGCGGCACGGGCATTGATGCGGTGGATCTGCGAAAGCTGCAGCGCATGGTGGGCGAGCCGAGTCGCCGCGTCCGCCGGTGGCGCGTCTCCCGGGTAGGCCAGACAGACCAGCGTGAGCACGGCACCGTGTTCGGCGCTCAACAGCGCCGCACGGTCCAGCGCCATGTCTCCGTGGATCGAGAAGTCGGTCACGGCAAGAATGGAACGAGGGGTCATGAGAAATCCTGCTTCGTACGGGTGCACTGCCAGCTTGCCGAGAGGGGCGTGATCAGGCTCCGCGAGCGTTGGCTCGTCGCGAACAACTGCATGCATGGCAGCACCCCATCGATGCGAACGCCGCTAGGTCGGACGTCCGCTGACGCGCGAGGCTTGTGCCCGGCGGTGGATGGTTGCGCTGAAGGGTGAGAGAGCGACCGCCGGGCTTAGGAATGTGCGGGCGTCAGCTGACGACGCCGCATCTTTGCGGCCGCGCGCGCATAGGTCGCTGCGCGAAGCAGTGCGGCCAAGGCAGCGTGGGTGCAAACGAGGGCGGTGGTCATGGAAAGAGTGTAGGCAACGGCGCGCCGCCATGCCCGTTGTGCGACCTATAGCCTCATGCCTCTTGCCAGATTGAATCAGCCACGAGAGCGTGGCCCAACGATGGCCCCTCGCGGGCTCGATCGGCTCGAGCCTTGCGGAGGGAGGAGCGGCGTCGCGCAGCGCGCGCTCAGCGCGGTGCGTCGCCCTTGCGGAACTCGGCGGTGAGCTCGTCGAGCTTGGTCTTCAACGCCGGGTCGAGCTTGTACTCGGCCGCCGCCAGCGTGGCGTCGAGTTGGTCGGGCCGGCTGGCGCCCAGCAGCGGGGCGGTGATCAAAGGGTTGGCCATGACCCAGGCGACGGCCAGCGTCGCCAGCGGCACGCCGGCTTCGTCGGCCACCGCGTGCAGGCGCTGCACGGTGTCGAAGCTGCGGTCGTTCCAGTAGCGATCCTGGTACATCGCGCCGGCGGTGCCGAGCGTGAAGCGGGTGTTCTCCTCGGGCTTGGCGCCCGGCTTGTACTTGCCGGTCAGCAGGCCGCCGGCCAGCGGGTTGTACGGAATCACGCCCAGGCCCTCTTCACCGCACAGCGGCAGCAACTCGCGCTCGATCTCGCGGAACAGCAGGCTGTAGCGCGGCTGCACCGACACGAAGCGCGTGAGCCGCAAAAAGTCGGCGCGGCCCAGCGCGCGCGCCAGGCGGTAGGCCAGGAAGTTCGACACGCCGATGTAGCGTGCGCGGCCCGACTTGACGATGGTGTCCATCGCCTCGATGGCTTCGTCGAGCGGCGTCTCGCGGTCGTCGCTGTGCAGCTGGTAGAGGTCGACATGGTCGAGCTGCAGCCGCTTGAGCGACGCGTCGATGGCGCTCAGCAGGTGCTTGCGCGAAGCGCCCTGGTCCCAGGCGTTCGGGCCCATCTTGCCCACCGCCTTGGTGGCGACGATGAAGTCGCCGCGGCGGCTCGCGCCCTGGGCCTTCAGCCAGCGGCCGACGATCTCCTCGGTGCGCCCGGCCGTGTCGAGCCCGCCGCCGAGCGGGTACACGTCGGCGATGTCGAGGAAGTTGATGCCGCCGTCGGTGGCCTTGTCGAGGATGGCGTGCGAGACCGACTCTTCGGTCTGCAGGCCGAAGGTCATGGTGCCGAGCGCCAGACGCGACACGGTGAGGCCGGTGCGGCCGAGGCGGGTGGTGGGGATGCTCATGCGAAGGCCCTTCGGGTGACGGTGGGCGGCCAGTTTAGGCAATCCACCCCGCCCCTGCGCGCGCCTTGCGCAGCGCCCTCACTTCTTGTCGGTAGGGATGGCCTCCGAGGCCTTCTGGTTGGTGTTGGGCGGCGCGGTGGCCGTGGTCGCGGGCGAATGGGCACCCGCGGCTTCGATCGGCTTCGGATCGACCGCCGGCACGTAGGCGAAGGGGCCCGGGTCGACACACGACGGTGTGCCGACCGGCGTCGGCACCGGCTTGCCGGCCTCGGCGGCACTGGCGCGGTACTTGGCCGCCACGCGGTCCTGTGCCTGGCACAGCTTGAGGGTGTCGACCTTGGCAGCCCAGGCCGCCTTGGCGGCCGTTTCGGCGGCCTTGGCCTTGGCTTCGGGGGTCGGGTTGGGCGTCGGCAGCTTGGCAAAGGCCGAGGGCGCAGCGAGCGCCAGAGCCAGCACGGCAGGCGCGAACGTGTTCATCGAGAAAGTCATGAGGGGGTTCCTTCGGCCGGCACGTTGCGCGCCGGAGTCGTGCGGGCCTCGGCCGAGCGCTGCGCCGGGATCTTGCCGGCCACGATGTCGTCGTACCAGAGTTCGTGGTGCTCCTTGGCCCAGGTCTCGTCGACGTAGCCGGTGCGCATGGCCTTGTAGGCGCCCGACATGCCCAGCGTGCCGATGTAGATGTGGCCCATGATCATCGCGGTCATGCACAGGGTGGCGACGGCGTGGATCATGTGCGCGATCTGCATTTCGCCACGCGTGTAGACGAAGCCCGGCAGCAGCTTGTCGAGGAACAGGCCCGAGCCGATGACGAAGGTGCCGAGGAACAGCACGCCACCCCAGAACACCGCCTTCTCGCCAGCGTTGAAGCGGTGCGACGGCACTTCCTGGCCACCGAACAGGCCGCCGGCGCGGCGCAGCCAGCTCAGGTCCGCCTTGGTCGGCCAGTTGCTGCGGATGAAGGTGACGATCATGAAGATCGTCGTCACCACGAACAGCGGGCCGACGAAGTTGTGGATGGTCTTCAGCGCGTAGGTCAGGTAGCCGAAGATCGAGCCGCCGAGCACCGGCAGCAGGAAGAACCTGCCGAAGGCCATCACGATGCCGGAGATGGCGAGCGTGACGAAGGCGATGGCGTTCGACCAGTGCGTCGCGCGCTCGAAGGGCGTGAAGCGTTCGATCTTGCGGCCGGTTTCCTTGCCGTGCAGCCCGATGGTGCCGCGCGTGAAATAGAAGATCGCCAGCGCCAGCAGCGTGACGAAGAGCAGCGCCGCGCCGTACGGAATGATCCAGTTGTTGCGCACCTGCCGCCAGGCCTCGCCCGCGTTGGTGTAGCGCGAACCGGGGTACTGCACGAAGGGCTGGATCAGGTTGCCGGCCTCGGGCGCTTCGCTCTTGGGCAGGCTGCTGTAGCCGGTCGTCCCCTGCCCCACCTGGCGCCACATCGGCGCGTTATTACCGGGCTGCACCTTGGCGCGCTCGCCGTTGGTCTGGTTGAGGTAGTTGGGGTCGGCGCTGGCCTCGGGCTTCACGTCGAAGATGTTCTGGCTGCGAATGCCGCCGCTGGCAGGCACGGCTGCGGGTGCCGGCGATGCAGTGGCAGGCGCCGCAGGCGCGGCAGCGGGCGCCTCGGTGACGGTACCGCTCACGGAAGCACCGGCAGGCTGCGCCGCCGCCACGCCCGCGCCGAGCGCCATCGCCAGAACCAGGGAAGCTGTCGTCAGCACATGTCTCATGTGGCCTCGCTCAGTTCTCTTTGTTGTATTCGTTCTGGCCCAGCATGCGGGTCTTGATCTGCTGTTCCCAGGCGGTCTTGTCGCCGACCTTCCAGCCGGGCGCCGTGAAGACCGTGCCGGTGTTGGCCTGTTCGCCGGTGCCGCTCCAGGGGACGGCGTCGTACTTGACGCCCTGAGCGTTGGTCTGTGGCTTCTCGCCGCAGGCCGCGAGCAGCGCGCAGCCGGTCAGCGCGATCGCCGCGATGCCAACGCGCTTCATTGCTTCACCCCGTTGGTCGGCGTGCCGGCCTGCTGCGAGCCGTAGGCCGTGCCCCAGCCCCACACTTCGGCGCCCTTGCCGCGATGCAGCACGCGGGTGCGGAAGATGTCGGCCACCACGTCGCCGTCGCCGGCGAGCAGCGCCTTGGTCGAGCACATCTCGGCGCAAGCCGGCAGCTTGCCTTCGGCCAGGCGATTGCGGCCGTACTTCTCGAACTCGGCTTCGGAGCCGTTGGCTTCCGGGCCGCCGGCGCAGAAGGTGCACTTGTCCATCTTGCCGCGGGCGCCGAAGGTGCCCTGCGTCGGGAACTGCGGCGCGCCGAAGGGGCACGCGTACGAGCAGTAACCGCAGCCGATGCAGACATCCTTGTCGTGCAGCACCACGCCTTCTTCGGTGCGGTAGAAGCACTGCACCGGGCAGACGGCCATGCAGGGCGCGTCGGAGCAGTGCATGCAGGCCACCGAGATCGATTTCTCGCCCGGGACCCCGTCGTTGAGCGTGACCACGCGGCGGCGGTTCACGCCCCACGGCACCTCGTTCTCGTTCTTGCAGGCCGTGACGCAGCCGTTGCACTCGATGCAACGCTCGGCGTCGCAGACAAATTTCATTCGTGCCATGGCCAGTCCTTAGGCTTTCTCGACGTTGCAGATCGTCGTTTTCGTTTCTTGCATCATCGTCACGCTGTCGTAGCCGTACGTGGTGCCGGTGTTGATCGCCTCGCCGCGCACCACAGGGTGTGCGCCAGCCGGGTAGTAGGGCAGCATGTCCACGCCTTGCCAGTGGCCGGAGAAGTGGAAGGGCATGAAGACGGTGTCGGGCCCGACGCGCTCGGTCACCAGGGCCTGCACATTGAGCTTGGCGCCGGTCGGCGTGTGGACCCAGGCACGGCCGCCGTTCTGGATGCCCTTGGAGGCCGCCACCTGCGGGTTGATCTCGATGAACATCTCCTGCTGCAGTTCGGCCAGCCAGGGGTTCGAGCGCGTCTCTTCACCGCCACCTTCGTACTCGACCAGTCGGCCCGACGTGAGCACCAGCGGGAACTTGTCGGCGACCTTGTCGGCGATGTTCTTCTGCTGGATGGTCTTGTACAGCGTGGGCAGCCGCCAGAACGCCATCTTGTCGTCGTGCGTCGGGTACTTGACCATCAGGTCCGGCCGGTTGCCGTAGAGCGGCTCGCGGTGCTGCGGGATCGGGTCGGGGAAGTTCCAGACCACGGCACGCGCCTTGGCGTTGCCGAACGGGTGGCAGCCGTGGTTCTTCATGAACACGCGGATCATGCCGCCGGAGTTGTCGGTCTTCCAGTTCTTGCCGTCGGCTTCCTTCTTCTCGGTCTCGTTGAGCTCGTCCCACCAGCCGAGCTTCTTCAGCAGCAGGTGGTCAAGCTCGGGGTAGCCGGTCGTGATGTCGGCGCCCACGGAATAGGAGCCGTCTTCGGCCAGCAGGTTCTGCCCGTCGCGCTCCACGCCGAAGTTCGCGCGGAAGTTGCCGCCGCCGTCCATCACGTGTTTCGACGTGTCGTACAGGTTGGGCGAGCCCGGGTGCTTGAATTCGGGCGTGCCCCAGCAGGGCCATGGCAAGCCGAAGTAGTCGCCCGCGATGTCGTAGCCGTTGACCGAGTCCTTGACCGAGCCCTTGGCCTTGAGCGTTCGCACATCGAAGGCGCCCATGTTGCGCATGTGGGCCTGCAGGCGCTCGGGGCTCTGGCCGGTGTAGCCGATGGTCCACACCGACTTGTTCATCTCGCGCAGGATGTCGTCGGGCACCGGCTCGTCCATGCCGTTGACCTTCTGCATCTTGTAGTTCTTGCTCAGCTCCTTGCCGAAGCCCAGACGGTCGGCGAACTGCTGCATGATCATGTGGTCGCTGCGGCTCTCCCACAGCGGCTCGATCACCTTCTCGCGCCATTGCAGCGAGCGGTTCGACGCGGTGCACGAACCGCTGGTCTCGAACTGGGTGCAGGCCGGCAGCAGGTAGACGGCGCGGTTCGGGTTCTGGTCTTCCGGGCGCCCAGGCATCGCGGCCATGGCCGCCGTCGCCGACGGGTACGGGTCGACCACCACCAGCAGGTCGAGCTTGTCCATCGCGCGCTTCATCTCCAGACCACGGGTCTGCGAGTTGGGCGAGTGGCCCCAGTAGAAGACGCCGCGCAGGTTGGAGTCCTGGTCGATCAGCTCGTTCTTCTCGAGCACGCCGTCGATCCAGCGCGACAGCGTGATACCCGGCTTGCTCATCATCGCGGGCGAGGCGAACTGCTTCTTGATCCACTCGAAGTCGACACCCCACGCCTTGGCAAAGTGCTTCCACGAACCTTCGACCAGGCCGTAGTAGCCGGGCAGCGAATCTGGGTTGGGACCGACGTCGGTCGCGCCCTGCACGTTGTCGTGGCCGCGGAAGATGTTGGTGCCGCCGCCGCTCTTGCCGACGTTGCCCAGGGCCAGTTGCAGGATGCAAGAGGCGCGCACGATCGCGTTGCCGATGGTGTGTTGGGTCTGGCCCATGCACCACACGATGGTGCCGGGGCGGTTCTCGTTGAGCCAGGTCGCGACCTTCAGGACCTGTGCTTCCTTCACGCCGCAGGCCTCTTCAACCTTGTCCGGCGTCCACTTGGCCAGCACTTCTTCGCGGACCTTGTCCATGCCGAAGACGCGGTCGTTGATGTACTTCTTGTCTTCCCAGCCGTTCTTGAAGATGTGGTGCAGCACGCCGAACAGGAAGGCGATGTCCGAGCCCGAGCGGATGCGCACGTATTCGTCGGACTTGGCCGCGGTGCGGGTGTAGCGCGGGTCGACCACGATCACCTTGCAGCCGTTTTCCTTCGCGTGCAGCAGGTGCAGCATGCTCACCGGGTGCGCCTCGGCGGCGTTCGAGCCGATGTACAGCGCCACCTTGGCGTTGCGCATGTCGTTGTACGAATTGGTCATGGCGCCGTAGCCCCATGTGTTCGCCACGCCCGCGACCGTGGTTGAGTGGCAGATGCGCGCCTGGTGGTCGCAGTTGTTGCTGCCGAAGAAGCTGACGAACTTGCGCAGCAGGTAGGCCTGCTCGTTGCTGTGCTTGGACGAGCCGATCCAGTAGACCGAGTCCGGGCCGCTGGCCTGGCGCAGGTCCTTGATCTTGGCGGTGATCTCGTCGAGTGCGGTGTCCCAGCTGATGCGCTCGTACTTGCCGTTGACCAGCTTCATCGGATAGCGCAGGCGGTATTCGCCGTGGCCGTGCTCGCGCAGTGCAGCGCCCTTGGCGCAATGCGCGCCGAGGTTGATGGGCGAATCGAACACGGCTTCCTGACGCACCCAGACGCCGTTCTCGACGACGGCGTCGGCCGCGCAACCGACCGAGCAGTGCGAGCAGATGGTGCGCTTGACTTCGATCTTGCCCTTGCCGATGGCCGTCGGGCGGCTCGCATCGGCGGCGTTCGCCTTGCGGATCAGCGTGAGCTGGGTGGCGGCGAGGCCGACGCCGACGCCCAGGCCCGAGCGGCGCAGGAAGGCGCGGCGGTCCATCGTCGGCAGCGCATTCGACAGGCCACGGCGCAGGCTGTGGATAAAGGGCGACGCGCCCGCAGGAGCGGCGCCAGCGTGGCCGGCACGCGTGGCACCGGAGGACTTCTTGGTCAACAACATGGTGGTGCGTTCCTCAGGCCGCGGCGGTGCGGTAGTAGCGCTTGACGTGCTCGCTCAGCGAGTAGCCGCCGCCGTTGTCGGGGGCGGGCGGCAGGGCCGGCGTGGCCTCTTGTGCGGCGACCGGCGATGCACCGACGTGCGGCAAGGCCGTCACCACGGCGGCGACCGCTCCGACGGTTGCGGCACCCACGAAAAAGGTGCGGCGCGAGCCCGGCTTGGGCTGCTTCGATTGGCTGTCCTGCATGAAAACTCCAGGAGTGGCTGGCGAGAACCAGATATGAACTCAATTACATACGTCTGGATACTAGTCGAGACCCTGAAGCCCCAGCACACCAGTGCGTCATTTCAGGCGTCGAGCATCTCGAAACCCTGGGCCTCGACCTCGACGAATGCCCCCGTGAAACCGGCAAGGGCCGCGTAGAGACGCGCCTTCGGATGCTGCGCCACCGCGTCGCACAGCGCCGGCAGCCACGGCTGCACATGCGTGGCGAAAAACGCACGCTGCCGGGTCAGGTTCGCCACCGCGACATCGTCGCCGGCGATCAGGTAGCGCATCACCTCGAACAGGCAGGCGACGTGGTCCTCGGTTTCGTAGATGCCCTCCTCTCGCACCAAACCCAGTGCGTCGAGGTCGTTGCGCAATTGCGCCACCGGCTTGTCGTTGAGAAAGCCGCTGAGGTAGTGAGAACCGAAGAGGTACACCTCGGGCTTGCCCATGCCGCCGAAAAGCGCGTCGTACTCGGCGTGCGCCGCCGCGGCGTCCATGCCGCGCGCCACGCCGACCAGCGCGCGCCACGGTTCTTCGAGGAAGGCGCCGGACGCCGGCGCCTCGGTGACGGCGACCTGCAGCGCGTCGAGCAGCGCCGCGTCGGGCGCGGCGTACCAGAGCCGTGCGAGCAGGCCGTAGAGCTCGGCGCGCGCGATCTCCTCGTCGAGGGCGGAAGAAACAGGGGGCGTGGCGTCGCTCATAGCGGGGTGATCTTCTGTTCGTTCGATGCGCTGTAGAGGTCGATGACCCGGCAGTCGCTGCACATCTTCAGGCGTTCCAGCGCCTCGCCCTGGAACATCGCGTGGCCAGAGAGCTTGCCCAGCATCGCCTCGATGGCCTTGACGGTACCGAAGGGCTTGCTGCAGCGGATGCAGGCCCACGGCTGGGCCTCGTTCAGCACCACGGGCTGTCGGCGCTCGGGGGCGGCGAGCAGGCGCGGCACGAGCTGGATCGCGTTCTCCGGGCAGGTGCTTTCGCACAGGCCGCACTGCACGCAGTTCTTCTCGATGAAGCGCAGCTGCGGCGCGTTCTGGTTGTCCTGCAGCGCGCTGGCCGGGCAGGCGCTGACGCAGGCCAGGCACAGGGTGCAGGTGGCCTTGTCGACGGTGATCGCACCGAAGGGGGAGCCGGTGGGCAGCGGGATGGCGAGCGGTGCCACCTCACCGCGTGCCTGCAGCGCGGGCGCCGCGTCCATCAGATGGTCGAGCGTCATCTCGAGCGTGCTGCGCTTGTCGGCACCCACGGCAAAGCGGGCCGCCTGCGCCGGCACCTGCTGCCGCGTCTGGCCGAGCGCGGCCAGCGCGGCATCGAGCGCAGCTGGGGTGCGCGCCTCGATCAACTGGAAATGCGTGCCGGCGTAGCCCAACCCGCGCAGCAACGCTTCAGCTATGTCCATCTGCTGCTTCAGCGCAGCCAGGTAGTCGGGCGCTTCCTCGCCGGTCGACAGCACCGCGACCTGCGTCGCGCCGAAGGCGAGCGCGCTCAACCACAGGTCGATGCCGGTGCTGGCGGCATGCCACAGCGCGACCGGGATCACCCGGGCCGGCACGCCGTTCGCGCGGCCGAGCTGCGCCTGTCGACCGAGTTGCTCGACCAGCGCCTGGCCGGCCTCCTGGCTGTGCAGCAGCAGCGCCGGCTCGCGCCCGCCGGCCTTGGCGTAGGTCGCGAGCAAGGTGCGCAGCTTGAGGCCCTGGTCGGGCGCGCGCGGGTAGGTGTAGCCCAGCGCACCCGTCGGGCAGACCGTGGTGCAGGCGCCGCAGCCCACGCACAGGTTGGGGTTGACGACGATGCGCTGGCGTTCCTTGTCGCTCGAAATCGCATGCGCGGAGCAGACCTCGACGCAGGCGTTGCAGCCGATCTGTTCGTTGCGGCTGTGGGCGCAGAGCTTCTGCTTGTAGTCGAAGAACTTCGGCTTCTCGAACTCGCCCACCATCTCGCGCAGGCGCAGCAGCGTCTGCAGCGCCTCGGCCGTGCCGAGCCCGCCCGGCAGGCGGAAGTAGCCCTGCGGCGGCGCGTGCCAGTCGACCAGCGGCGCGGCGCCGAGGTCGAGCACCAGGTCGAACGCGGCGTCGAGCGTCTCCGGCGCGCGGCCGAAGCGGATGGCACCGGCCACCGTGCAGGCCCGCTCGCAGTCGCGGTGCGATGTGCACTTCGACTCGTTGATCTGGTAGTCGAGCCCGATGGCCTGTTCGGGACAGGCGGTGACGCACGCATTGCAGCGGGTGCACAGGTCGAGGTCGATCGCATTGCTGCGCGTCCATTGCAGCTTGAACGCGCCGAGCCAGCCGGTGAAGGCATCGACCCGGCCGGCGACGACCGGCCAGCGGCGCTCCTGCATGCCGCCGGCCACGCCGGGGCCTTGCGAGAGGATGGTGACGTCCAGCGTGTCGGCCACCAGCGCGGCGGCCTGCTCGGCCTGGTCGAGCGGGCCGACGATCAGCAGCCGGCCCTGGCTGGCGTAGCTCACGGTTGCGACCGGGTCGGGTTCGGGCAGCGCGGCGGCCGCCAGCAGCGCGGCGATCTTCGGCATCGCCTGCTTCGCATCGCGGCTCCAGCCGCCGGTTTCGCGGATGTTGACGAAGTGGATCGGCGACGTGGCGTCGGGCGTCTGCTCGGCCAGCTCGCCGAAGAGGCGGCGTTCCTGCGTGCACGCGACGATCACGTCGTCGCCCGATTGGATCGCGCGCTGGAAGGCGCTCGCCTCACGGCGGCACAGCGCGGAATGAAGGGGCAGCGTTTCAGCCAGTGCGGTGCCGAGCGTCTTCGGCGCGAGCGGCATCGTCTGGTTGCAATCGCAGATCAGCGTTTGGGTCATCGGTCTTTTGGCTGGCAGGTTGCGCATCGGCAACCTGCGGGCTGGGGGGAATCCCGGAAGGCTCGGACTGTGCCACGGCCGGTGCGGCATCGCCCTGCGGGGTTTCTCCGGGCATTGGCGACGCCGCTGCTTCCTGCGTTTCAGCAGCGTCGGCGGCTTCGGGCTCCTCCTCGAACAGATTCAAAAACTTCGCGCTCGCCATCTGGCGCAGCACGCTCTCGGGCAGCGGCGACGGGATCGAGTAGTCGTCGATGTAGATGTCCATCCGGTCCATCACGTTGAAGTGCGGATCGGCGAAAAGCTTCTTGAAGGCGGCGTTCTTGACCTCGGGCGCCACGCCCTTCGCCATGAAGGGCTTGAAGTCCGAGTCGATGGTGAGAGCCGTGGTGTCGGCCAGCGTGGGCGGCGGCGGCGCGTCCGGTTCACCGGGTTCGGCGGGCGGCGCGACGGCCAGCGGTGCGTCTGTCGACACAGGGTGCGCGGGTGGCACCGCATCGGGCGGCACCTCGGCCGGGGCGACCACCGGGGCCTCCTCTGCGCGCGCCTGCTGCTTGCGCCGCGACCAGCGGTCGAAGAAGCCCTCAGACATCGCCGGCACCGCGCCCGCGCTTCTTCTCGGTGGACACGCTGGCCGCGTTGCCGAAGCGGTCGGTCAGCGGGCGGAAGCTCTCGGGGCGCTTGCGACGCTTGGGCTCGATCACGTAGTGCTCGGCCGCGAAGGCACGCACCCACTCGACGACTTCGGGCGGTGCCGGCACCTGCTCGACCGTCTCCTGCGCATCGAGCCAGCGGCCGGCTTCGTTGTAGCTCAGGCTCACCACCACCGGCACGGGGATCGGTTCATCGGCCAGGTGCGGCTCTTCTTCCATGCGCCACAGCACGAACCAGCACGGGGCCGGCGTCGTGACGTTGAGGTGGTAGCCCTCGGCGTCGTCGCGGAAGAGTTCGGCCTTGAAGCCGGGGTGCAGCCAGCGCTGCGCGCCGTCGTGTTCGTGCAGCAGGCGCGGTGCGGTGCCGAAGGCGGGCTCGTCGGGCACCACGCTGTCGAGGATCCAGCGCCAGGGTTGCCAGTGGGCGGACGGCCCCTGCACGCGTTCGCGCCGCATGATGACGGCCACGTCCAGCGCGGGGCGTTGGACGGGCGTAGAAGATTCTTCGGCAGTCGACATGGACGACGACGATAGCCGATGTGTGACGGACTGCTCAAAGCCTGCGCGCCATAGGGCCAAAGCGGCGAGATGGGCGGTTTCCGCCGCTCTGTTCGAACTTTGGTTCTCCATGGCCCGCCCCTACAGTGGCTCGACGGTGCCAGAGGCGGTGTGGCGGTGTCCCCGCCGCATCGGGCGACCGCGCTCAAAAGACTCGAGGACAAGAACATGCCGAAACTGATCGTCATCAACCAGCGCGGGCTGACCAAGCTGGTGCCCCTGCACACCGGCCAGACCACCGTCGGGCGCGGCTCGCTCAACAACATCGTGATCGACGCGGAGAGCGTCAGCCGCCATCACGCGGTGTTCGCGCGCGACGGCAGCACGGTGAAGCTGCACGACCTCAACAGCCGCAACGGCACCTACGTGAACGACGTGCGAGTGCGCGTGCGGCGCCTGCGGCACGGCGACACCATCACCATGGGCGACTGCACGCTGCGCTTTCTGAACGACAAGCCGCTGCACGAGGCGAGCGCGCCCCTCGGCCTGGATTCCCTCACCGCCGAATTCCAGAGCGTTTACGGCGCCGCCCAACCCGCGCCGCCCGGCTGGGACGCCCACCCCTGAGCGTCAGCCCGGCGTCTGACCGTCGGCGTACAGCACCGCTCGCGGCGCCCGGCACAGGCCCCACAGACGCAGCCCGGCCAGCTCGGCCACGTGAACGCCCATCGCGGTCGGCGCCGAGATCGTCGCCAGCGCGGCGATGCCGACGCGCGTGCACTTGCGCACCAGCTCGTGGCTGCCCCGGCTCGACAGCACGACGAAGCCCGGCTCACCCAGGCGACCCATGCGCGCCAGCGTGCCGATCAGCTTGTCCAGCGCGTTGTGGCGGCCGACATCCTCCAGCACCGCGACCAATTCGCCTTCCAGCGTCGCCCAGCCCGCTGCGTGGATGGCGCCCGCCTCGGCGTTGAGGCGTTGCCACGCCGGCAGCGCGTCGATGGCGCGCAGCACGGTCTGCAGGTCGACGCGCGACACCCAGTCGTGCGGCGGCAGCGGCTCCGACTCAAGCTCCAGACCGGCAAAGCTCTCGACCCCGCAGACCCCGCAGCCGGTGCGGCCCGCCAGGCTACGGCGCCGGCCCTTGAGCCGTTCGAAGCTGCGCGTGGAGATCTCGAGCTGCACCTCGATCGCGTCGACGCCCGGCGGCAGGCCGGCATCGGCGGCAGCGACTGTGTTCACCTCGATGCCGCGACAGTCGGCCGCGGCATCGAGGATGCCTTCGCTCAGCGCGAAGCCGAGCGCGAAGGCCTCGATGTCCTGCGGCGTCGCCATCATCACCGCGTGCGAGATGCCGTTGAAGACCAGCGCCACCGGCACCTCGGCCGCCAGCACGTCGTGGCGGGCCGTGCCTTGCGCATCGGCCGCGCCACCGAAGACCTGCACCGTGCGATGCAAGAGCGGCGACAGCACGGGGCGCGTGTCGACGGTCATGGTCTGTCCTCCTGCGGCGGCAGCGCGGCCAGAAGGGCGCGACCGGGCGCTTCGAGGTGCACCACCCAGCGGTCTTCCAACTGCACCACGCGCACCCATCCCGGCCCGCGCACGCCCGCAAGGGTGGCGTCGCCCATCAACGTGAGCTGGCGCATCAGCACGCTCGCGCCCTGCCCCAGCTGCTTGCCCAGCCGCGGCAGCGACACGCCGTCGTCGCGTGGCGCGTCGGCCAGCGCGCGCAGGATGGATTGAGAGAGCGGGTCGAGGTCGGAGCCGATGCCGGTGGTCATGCCCACACCTTAGCCGATGGCATAGGCGCTGGACTCGTGGTCGGCCTTGGCGGCGACGGGTGCGGTGTGCCGCGTGAGGATCACGGGAATCGACTTCGACGCCGGCGTGCCGGCATTGAGCGCGACCGAATCCAGCGGCACCAGCGGATTCGTCTCCGGGTAGTAGGCCGCCAAGTTGCCGCGCGGGATGTCATACGCCACCAGCTTGAAGCGGTCGGCACGACGCACTTGTGCACCGTCGCCAGCGTCTTCCCACACCGTGTGGATGTCGACCCAGTCCCCGTCCTTCATGCCAAGCGCCCGGATATCCGCTTCGTGGATGAAGACCACGCGGCGCTGGCCGAACACGCCGCGGTAGCGGTCGTCGTGCCCGTAGATGGTGGTGTTGTACTGGTCGTGCGAGCGCGTGGTGAGCAGCGTGAAGACCACCGTGTCGCCCTGGGCCGCGAAGCGCGCGCGGGCGCGGTGCGACGGCGTGTCGCGCGGCACGGCGTGTGCCACGAAGTTCGCCTTCTTCGTCGCCGTGGTCCACACCCGCTCGCTCGCGGTGTTGCGCAGGCGGAAGCCGCCGGGCACGGCCACGCGCAGGTTGAAGTCCTTGAAGTCGGCGAAGACCGCTTCGATCTTGTCGCGGATGCGCGCGTAGTCCTCGATCAGCCAGAGCCACGGCGTGCTGCTTCTGTGGCCGATGGTGGCCGCCGCCAGCCGCGCCACGATGGCTGGCTCCGACAGCAGGTGTTCCGACGCCGGCGGGTTGATGCCGGTGGAGATGTGCACCATGCTCATCGAGTCCTCCACCGTCACGCCCTGCGGGCCACCGGCCTGGATGTCGATCTCGGTGCGACCCAGGCACGGCAGGATCAGCGCCTCGCGCCCGTGCACCACGTGGCTGCGGTTGAGCTTGGTCGTGACATGCACCGTCAGGTCGCAGCGGCGAAGCGCCTTCCAGGTCTCGTAGGTATCGGGCGTGGCCGCGGCGAAGTTGCCGCCCAGCGCGAAGAAGACCTTGCCCTTGCCGTCGCGCATGGCGGCGATCGACTCGACCGTGTCCCAGCCGTGCGCGCGCGGCGGCTCGAAGCCGAAGACCTCGCCCAGCTTGTCGAGCAGCGCCACCGGCGGCTTCTCCCAGATGCCCATCGTGCGATCGCCCTGCACGTTGCTGTGGCCGCGCACCGGGCATGGGCCGGCACCGGGCCGGCCGATGTTGCCGCGCATCATCAGCAGGTTGACCAGCATCTGGATCGTGCCCACCGAGTTCTGGTGCTGCGTGATGCCCATGCCCCAGCAGAAGATCGCGCTCTTCGCGGCGCCATAGATGTCGGCGGCCGCCCGGATCTGCGCTTCGGAGAGGCCCGACTCTTCTTCGAGCACGGCCCAGGTCTCGCCGCGCAGGCCTTCGGCCACGTCGCTGAAGCCGGTGGTGTGCTCGCGGATGAAGTCGAGGTCGAGCAGCGACTCGCCCGCGTCCTGGCGATCGATCAAGTGCTTCATCATCCCGGCGACGACGGCCATGTCGCCGCCCACGCGCAGCTGGAAGTAGTGCGTGCTGATGAGGGTGGAGCCGAGCGTCGCCATCTCGAACTTGTCCTGCGGGTCGGCAAAGCGCTCCAGGCCGCGCTCGCGCAGCGGGTTGAAGCTGACGATCTTCGCGCCGCGCTTGTGGGCCGCGCGCAGCTCGCCCAGCATGCGCGGGTGGTTGGTGCCGGGGTTCTGGCCGAAGATGAAGATGGCGTCGGTCTTCTCGAAGTCCTCGAGCGTCACCGTGCCCTTGCCCACGCCGATCTGCGGCCGCATGCCGTTGCCACTCGGTTCGTGACACATGTTCGAGCAGTCGGGAAAGTTGTTGGTGCCGTACTCGCGCACGAACAGCTGGTACAGGAAGGCGGCCTCGTTGCTGGCGCGGCCCGAGGTGTAGAAGATCGCCTGGTTCGGGTCGGGCAGCGCGTTCACGTGCCGGGCGACCAGCGCGAAGGCGTCGTCCCACGCGATCGGCAGGTACTTGTCGCTGGCCGCGTCGTAGACCATCGGGTGCGTCAGGCGGCCCTGGTCTTCGAGCCAGAAGTCGCTCTGCTGCGCGAGCTGGGCGACGGTGTGCGTGGCGAACAGTTCGGGGCCGGCACGGCGCGCGGTCGCTTCCGCGGCCACGGCCTTCACGCCGTTCTCGCAGAACTCGAAGGTCGACGCATGGTTGCGGTCGGGCCAGGCGCACCCGGGGCAGTCGAAGCCGTCGGGCTGGTTGGCCGACAGCAGCGTCTTGGCGCCTTTGACCGCGATGTCCTGATGCAGCAAGGTCTGGGTCACGCTGCGCAAAGCGCCCCAGCCACCGGCGGGGCCCTTGTAGAACTCGATCTTCTGGTCGCCCATCGCGGTCTCGCTGCCGCTCAGGTGTCCTTGCTGACCGTGATGGTCGGGAACTTCGCCGAGAAGTCCTTGGCCTTCTCGGCGATGCCCACGGCAACCGTGCGGGCCACCGCCTTGTAGATGGCGGCGACCTCGCCGTCGGGATCGGCCACCACCGTGGGCTTGCCGCTGTCGGCCTGCAGGCGGATGTTGATGTCCAGCGGCAGCGCGCCGAGGTAGTCCATGCCGTACTGCGCCGCCATCTTCTTGCCGCCGTCGGCGCCGAAGATGTGCTCGACGTGGCCGCAGTTGGAGCACACGTGCACCGCCATGTTCTCGACGATGCCCAGGATCGGCACGCCGACCTTCTCGAACATCTTGATGCCCTTCTTGGCGTCGAGCAGCGCGATGTCCTGCGGCGTGGTGACGATCACCGCGCCAGTCATCGGCACGCGCTGGCTCAGCGTGAGCTGGATGTCGCCGGTGCCCGGCGGCATGTCGATGATCAGGTAGTCGAGGTCTTTCCAGTTGGTCTGGCGCAGCAGCTGCTCCAGGGCCTGCGTGGCCATCGGGCCGCGCCAGATCATCGCTTCGTCCTGGTCGACCAGGAAGCCGATCGACATCACCTGCACGCCGTAGTTCTCCAGCGGCTCCATCGTCTTGCCGTCGTCGCTTTCGGGGCGGCGGTCGATGCCCAGCATCATGGGCTGGCTGGGGCCATAGATGTCGGCGTCGAGCAGGCCGACCGAGGCGCCTTCGGCCGCCAGCGCCAGCGCCAGGTTGGCGGCTGTGGTGCTCTTGCCCACGCCGCCCTTGCCCGAGGCCACGGCGACGATGTTCTTCACGTTGGGCAGCAGCTGCACGCCGCGCTGCACCGCGTGGCTGACCACTCGCGTCGTGATGTTGACCGACACGTTGTCCACGCCCGGCACCGTGCGCGCCGCGGCCACGAAGGCCTTGCGCAACGCCGCGTGCTGGCTCTTGGCCGGGTAGCCGAGCTCGATGTCGAAGGACACGTCGCCTTCGCTGATCTGCAGGTTCTTCAGCGCCTTGGTGCTGACGAAATCCTTGCCGGTGTTGGGATCGAGAACCGCCTTGAGCGCGTCCTGAATCGCCGCTTGTGTGACTGCCATTGACAACTCCTGAATCGGGGTAGTCTAAGAGGCGATCCGCCCGCCGGGCAGCGACATCGCCAATGGCCCCTCGGGGCCTACGGCGCGACGCCGAGTTCCGACGCGATGCGCAGCACCAGCGCCTTCAGCTCGGCGACATCGGCTTCGAGCCGTGCGACGTTGGCCTTCAATGCCGCGACCTCGCCCAGCGAGGCATCGGCACCGGACGCGGCGGCCACCGGCGCGTCGTCGAGGGCGGGCTCGCCGCTCAGCAGGTGCGCCCAGCGGCTCTCGCGCGCGCCGGGCAGGCGCGGCAGCTTGACCACCAGCGCGCCGGCCGGGCGTTCGGCCAGTTCGTCCAGGAAGCCCTCGACCGACGAAATGTCGGCGAAGTTGTGCATGCGCTCGCTGGCGATGCGCAGCTCGCCCGCGGTCTGCGGACCGCGCAGCATCAGCACAGTGAGCAGGATGCTCGACTGCGACGGGATGCGCAGCACGCGGTCCATGTTGTGGGCATAGCGCGTCGCCCGGCCGCCGCTGCTCTCGTCGACCAGGTGGTAGCTCTTGAGGCTGTCGATCGCGGACTGCGCCTGCGCGTCGCTCACTTCCAGCACCGGGTTGCGGCTGGTCTTCTGGTTGCAGCCGGAGAGCACGGCGTTCAACGTCAGCGGGTAGCTGTCGGGCACGGTGCGCTGCTTCTCGACCAGCACACCGAGCACGCGGGTTTCCAAGAGCGAGAGGATCGGCAGCGGCCGCGCCGCGGGCTGTTCCGACACTCAGTTCGCTCCGGCGATGCGGGCCACCAGCGCCTTGGTGAAGGCCGCCGTGTTGGCCGTGCCGCCCAGGTCGCCGGTGCGCACCTTGTCGATGTTGAGCGTCTCGTCGATGGCGCGGCGCAGGCGCGTGGCCTGGTCGACCAGCTTGCAGTGGTCGAGCATCAGCGCGCCGGCCAGCAGCAGCGCGGTCGGGTTGGCGATGCCCTTGCCCGCGATGTCGGGCGCCGAGCCGTGCACCGCCTCGAAGATCGCCGCGTCGGTGCCGATGTTCGCGCCCGGCGCCATGCCCAGGCCGCCGACCAGGCCAGCCACCAGATCCGACAGGATGTCGCCGAAGAGATTGGTCGTGACCACCATGTCGAACTGCCACGGGTTGAGCACCAGCTTCATCGCGCAGGCGTCGACGATCATGGTCTCGAGCTCGAACTTGCCCTTGTAGCGCGGCTCTTCGTACAGCCGCAGGCCGGTCTCCAGGAACAGCCCGGTCAGCACCTTCATGATGTTGGCCTTGTGCACCAGCGTCACTTTCTTGCGGCCGGTGGCGATCGCGGTGTCGAAGGCGTACTCGAGCAGGCGGTGGCAGCCCTGGCGGGTGTTGATGCCGGTCGCCATGCCCACGGCGTGCGGGTCGTCGTCGATGCGCACATAGTGCTCGTGGCCGATGTAGAGGCCTTCGAGGTTCTCGCGCACCACCACCAGGTCGATCTTGTCGTAGCGCCCGCCCGGAATCACGGTGAGCGCCGGGCGCAGGTTGGCGAAGAGCTGGAACTCCTCGCGCAGCCGCACGTTCGACGAGCGGTAGCCGCCGCCCGACGGCGTCTCCAGTGGGCCCTTGAGCGCGAGCCGCGTGCGGCGAATGCTGTCGAGCGTCGCCGCCGGCAGCGGATCGCCCGCCTGCTGCACGCCGCCGAGACCGGCGACCTGGCGGTCCCATTCGAACGGGACCTTCAAGGCGTCGAAGGCGGCCAGCGTGGCGTCGACGATTTCGGGGCCGATGCCGTCGCCGGCGATCAGGGTGGCAGGAATGGCAGAAGTCATCACGGGGTGCTCTTTCAGTGAAAGGGGTTCAGCGGAATCAGCCCATGTCCACCAGCGCCGCGGTGGCCTTGCGGACCAGCGGCAGCACAAGCAGGAGCGTGGGGAAGGCGAAGACCCAGGAAAGCGCCCAGGCGCTCATCCAGATGCCGGGCATCTCGGGCACCGGGCCCACGCTGCGCAAGGTGCTGATCATCGACACCACGAAGGTCATGAGGATGGACAGAATCAGCGGCATGACCCAGCTGGCGGCGCGGGCGGGAAGCTTGCGAACGCCGAAGAAGGTTTTGGGGGGACGGGAAGACGGGTTCATTGAAAGCTCCAGGAGCCAGGCGAGCAAGGCGCCATCTTTCCAGCGCAGATGCATCGGAAGACTGCCACCCGGTCATGCCGGCTGCGGTCGGCGCGTTGCTTGACGTGAACGCTGACGGCGATTCATGCGAGCGCTGAATTGCGTCGATATGTTAGCCGATCGCCCCTTTGCCATGGCCTCCCGAGCCGCCGCCTAAAATCCCTCCCCCGCCCACGTCCGCGTGCGCTGCTCGTCCCCCGGCCTCCGATTCCTTCGCCAGAAAGCGCCCCCATGTCCGCCCCGCGCAAGCTCTTCGTCACCACCGCCCTGCCCTACGCCAACGGCAACTTCCATATCGGCCACATCATGGAATACATCCAGGCCGACATCTGGGTGCGGTTCCAGCGAATGACGGGCGCGGAGGTGAACTTCGTCGGTGCCGACGACGCGCACGGCGCGCCGATCATGATCGCGGCCGAAAAGGCCGGCAAGACGCCGCAGCAGTTCGTGGCCGACATCGCCGCGGGTCGCAAGCCCTACCTCGACGGCTTTCACATCGCCTTCGACAACTGGAGCTCGACCGATTCGCCCGAGAACCACGAACTCGCGCAGCAGATCTACCGCGACCTGAAGGCCAACGACCTGATCGAGACGCGGACCATCGAGCAGTTCTTCGACCCCGAGAAGAACATGTTCCTGCCCGACCGCTACATCAAGGGCGAGTGCCCCAACTGCCACGCCAAGGACCAGTACGGCGACAACTGCGAGGTGTGCGGCAAGGTCTACGCACCGACCGACCTGATCAACCCCTACTCGACCCTGACCGGCGCCAAGCCGCTGCTGAAGAACTCCGAGCACTTCTTCTTCAAGCTGTCGGACCCGCGTTGCGTGAGCTTTCTCGAAGAGTGGACGCAGAACGGCCAGCATGTGCAGCCCGAGGTCGCGCGCAAAGTGAAGGAATGGTTCAGCGTGCGCACCAACCCCGACGGCACCACCAGCGAGGGCCTGGGCGACTGGGACATCAGCCGCGACGCGCCGTACTTCGGCATCGAGATTCCCGATGCGCCGGGCAAGTACTTCTACGTGTGGCTCGATGCGCCCGTGGGCTACCTCGCCTCGCTGAAGAACCTGTTGGACAAGGCTTGCGTGGAAGCTGGCGACGGCGCCATCGGCTACACCCAGTACATGGCGCAGCCCGACCTGGAACAGGTGCACTTCATCGGCAAGGACATCATCACCTTCCACACGCTGTTCTGGCCTGCGATGCTGAAGTTCAGCGGACGCAAGACGCCCGACAAGATCTGCGTGCACGGCTTTCTCACCGTGAACAACGGCGAGAAGATGAGCAAGAGCCGCGGCACCGGCCTCGACCCGCTCAAGTACCTCAGCCTGGGCCTGAACGCCGAGTGGCTACGCTACTACCTCGCGGCCAAACTCAACGGCAAGAACGAAGACATCGACTTCAACGCCGATGACTTCGTCGCGCGCGTGAACAGCGACCTGGTCGGCAAGTACATCAACATCGCGAGCCGCGCGGCCGGCTTCATCGGCAAGCGCTTCGGCGGGCAGCTGGGCACGGTGTCGGACGATGGTGCGACCCTGCTGGCAGGGCTGCGTGCGGAGGCCGCCGCGATCAACGCGTCGTACGAAGCGCGCGACACGGCGCGGGCGCTGCGCGACGTGATGGCGCTGGCCGACAAGGTGAATGAGTACGTCGACGCCAACAAGCCCTGGGAGCTCGCCAAGAAGGAGGGCGCCGAGGCGCGGTTGCACGACGTGTGCACCGTCTGCATCGAGGCCTTCCGCCTGCTCACGCTGTACCTGAAGCCGGTGCTGCCCGCGCTGGCACTCAACGTCGAGGCTTTCTTGAACACCGAGCCGCTGACCTGGGAAGACGCTGCCACGCCACTGCCGGCCGGCCACACCATCGGCGACTACAAGCATCTGATGCAGCGCGTCGACGCCAAGGTGCTGGACCATCTCTTTGAGTCAGGTCAGCCCGCAGTGGCTGGCCCGGCTGCGCAAGCGGCGATCGAACCCGTCGCAAGCGACGCCACGCTGCCGGGGGGCGAAGCCATTGCCCCGACCATCGGCATCGACGACTTCACCAAGATCGACCTGCGCATCGCGAAGATCGTGAACTGCGAACCGGTCGAGGGCTCGACCAAGCTGCTGCGCCTGACGCTCGACGTGGGCGAAGCGCAGACGCGCAACGTCTTCAGCGGCATCGCATCGGCCTACGAGCCCGAGCAGCTGGTCGGCAAGCTGACCGTGATGGTCGCCAACCTCGCACCGCGCAAGATGAAGTTCGGCATCAGCGAAGGCATGGTGCTCGCCGCCAGCCACGCCGACGAGAAGGCCAATCCTGGCATCCACGTGCTGGAGCCGTGGCCGGGTGCAGTGCCCGGCATGCGGGTGCGCTGAGAAACTGCCGCCGCGGCGTCAGGGCGCCTCGGTGCTGCGATCAGGCGACGAGCCGCTGCGCAGCACGCGCAGGTCGTCGTTCAGCACGGCCGTGAACACCATCGGCGAATTCGGCGGCTGCACCCAGCGCCAGTCCCACTCGGTCTCGCGCTTGAGCGGATACGGCGTGACCTTGGCGGGCTTGCCGAGCATCTTGCGCAGGTCCTCCATCGACATGCCGGGCTGCACCTTGGCGAAGTTCGCGGGCGTGAGGACCTGGCGCAGCGCACGCATCTTGCGGTCCGGGCCGATGGTGATCATGTAGTTCTTCTGGCCGGCCGGCTGGCGGTTGTATTCGAAGACGCGGCCGTCCGGTGCGTCCCACACGTTCTCCGGCTGGCCGAATCGCGCGACCACGTCGGCTTCGGTGGAGACGCCCTCCTCCAGTTCCTTGATGGCCTGGTTGTCGCAGCCCGCCAAGGCCAGCAGTGCCGCCAGCACGCCCATGGTGATCGCCTTTCGCCAGTTTCCCTGTGTCATGTCCGTCCCCGGTAAAATCAGCCGCAAAGGTCCAGTCTATGTCCATCTTCGCCCGCCCCCACTACACCTCCGACGCCACCCAGTTCATCGACGAACTGAAGCAGAAGAAGCCCACGCTCGAGGCGGAACAGCGCGCCGGCCGCGCCCTGCTCTGGGACAAGGCCCTTGACCGCAGCCAGCTCGACGAATACGGCCAGGCCCGCGTGCCCCAGCAGCCGTACGTCTACCAGACCCAAGCCAAGTAAGTGCGGCCTGCTGCCACGCAGGACGACGGCCGCCCGCCGATCGCCGCCATGCCCGAGGTCGTCGACCAGGTGGCGCTGGCCCGGCTCTATGGGGAGCCGCTGTTCGCGCTGCCGAACGACCTGTACATCCCGCCCGAGGCGCTGCAGGTCTTCCTCGAGGCCTTCGAAGGCCCGTTGGACCTGCTGCTCTACCTGATCCGCAAGCAGAACTTCAACATCCTCGACATCCCGATGGCCGGGCTGACGCGCCAGTACCTGACCTACGTCGACCAGGTGCGCCGGACGAACCTCGAGTTGGCGGCCGAGTACCTGCTGATGGCCGCGATGCTGATCGAGATCAAGTCGCGCATGCTGCTGCCGCCCAAGAAGGTGGCCGACGGCGAGGAAGCCGAAGACCCGCGCGCCGAGCTGGTCCGCCGACTGCTCGAGTACGAGCAGACCAAGCTGCAGGCTGCGTCGATCAACGCCATGCCGACCTACGGCCGCGACTTCTGGAAGGCGCAGGTCACCATCGAGCAGTCGCTCAAGCCGCGCTTCCCGGAGATGAACGTGGTCGACCTGCGCGACGCCTGGGCCGACATCTTGAAGCGCGCCAAGCTCGTGCAGCACCACAAGATCTCACGCGAAGAACTCAGCGTGCGCGAGCACATGAGCATCGTGCTGCGCCACCTGCAGGGGCGGCAGTTCGTCGAGTTCGAGAAGCTGTTCGACGTGAGCCGCGGCGTGCCGGTGCTGATCGTCACCTTCATCGCCTTGCTGGAGCTGGGCAAGGAAACGCTGGTCGAGATTACGCAGGCCGAGGCCTTTGCACCGATCTACGTGCGGCTGGCCTACGCGCCGGTCTGAACCGGCGCGGCTGCATCAGACGACTTCGGACGCCGGGTCGCGGCCCATCAGCGCGGCGACGGCCTCGGCCGGCTGCACGCGGCCATCCAGCAGTGCAACGACCCCTTCGGCGATCGGCATTTCCACGCCCAGGTGCCGGGCGCGCTGCACCACGCTGCGGGCGCAATAGACGCCTTCGGCCACATGGCCGAGCGATTCCACCGCCTGCGCCAGCGTGCGGCCCTGCGCCAGCAGCAGCCCGACCTTGCGGTTGCGCGAGAGGTCGCCGGTGGCGGTCAGCACCAGGTCACCGAGGCCCGACAGCCCCATGAAGGTCTCGGCATGCGCGCCCAGCGCCACGCCGAAGCGGGTCATCTCCGCCAGGCCGCGCGTGATGAGCGCGGCCCGGGCGTTCAGGCCCAGCGACAGGCCGTCGCACAGCCCGGTGGCGATGGCGAGCACGTTCTTGACCGCGCCACCGACCTCGACGCCCACGATGTCCTCGTTGGCATAGACGCGCAGGCTCGGCCCGTGGAAGGCCTCGACCAGTGCGGTCCGCACATCGGCGTGCGCGCTCGCCGCCACCAGCGCGGTGGGCTGGCAATGCGCGACTTCCTGCGCGAAGCTGGGGCCGCTGAGCACGCCGGCACGCATGGCGGGGGCGACTTGGGTCTGGATCTCGTGCGGCAGCAGCCCGAACGTACCGGGGCCGGCGGCGGCCTCGACGCCCTTGCACAGCCAGGCGACCGGCATCGTGAGCGCCACCAATGCGCCCAGTTGCTCGCGCAGGGCCGCCATCGGCGTGGCGACGATCACCAGGTCGGCATCGCGCGCGGCGGCCTGCGCCGGGCCGCCGATCAGGCGAAGCGAGTCCGGCAGTGCAATGGAAGGCAGATAACGCGCGTTCTGCCGCGAAGCGGCCATCGCAGCCCGCTGGACGTCATCGCGCGCCCACAGCGTGACCGCATGCCGGTCGGCTGCGTTGACAGCGAGCGCGGTGCCCCAGGCACCGGCGCCGAGCACGCAGATCCTCATCGGTGCGGTGCGCCGATGCGCTTACTGCGTGGTGATGGGCGACGGCTGGCCGGCGGCTGCGGCCTGCTGCTGCTCGAACATGGCCTGGAAGTTGATCTCGGCCAGGTGCACCGGCGGGAAGCCGCCGCGCTGGATCACGTCGGCCACGTTGCCGCGCAGGTACGGGTAGACGATCTGCGGGCAGGCGATGCCGAGGATCGGACCCATCTGGTCTTCCGGCAGATTGCGGATTTCGAAGATGCCGGCCTGCTTGGCTTCGACCAGGAACACGGTGCGGTCTTGCACCTTGGTCTGCACGGTGGCCGACACGGTGACTTCGTAGATGCCGTCGGTCACGGGCTGGGCGTCCACGCCGAGCTGGATGTCGACGGTGGGCTGTTCCTGTTCCAGCAGGATGGCCGGCGAGTTGGGCTGCTCGAGCGACAGGTCTTTGAGGTAGACGCGCTGAATCTGGAACACGGGATCTTGGTCGGCCATGGCTGAACTTTCGGGTATCAAAACAACGCCCGCCCGGAAAGCGTTCCGGCGCGGGCTGAGAGGATGAACGGACGATTATCGCCCTTGCGAATGACGGCCCTTCAGACCGCTTTTCACGCCGCCTGCAGCAGCGGCATCAGGCCGCCGCGGCCGTCCAGCGCGATCAGGTCGTCGCAGCCGCCGACGTGCGTGTCGCCGATGAAGATCTGCGGCACGGTGCGGCGCTGCGTCGTTTCCATCATGACGGCGCGGGCCTGGGGGTCGGTATCGATGCGGATCTCTTCGATCTGCTCGACACCCTTGCTCTTGAGAATCTGTTTCGCGCGAATGCAGTAGGGGCAGACGGCGGTCGTGTACATCTTGACGGCTTGCATGGTCACTTCCAATCCCGCGGCCCGGCGGAATGCTCAGGCCTTCTCGACGGGCAGGTTAGCTTCTTTCCACGATTTGAGCCCGCCGCCCACGACTTGGGCCTGCTCGTAGCCGAGCTTTTTGGCCGTCGCCAGCGCGCGCTGAGCGCGGGCACCCGAGGCGCACATCAGCAGCACCGGCACCGACTTGTTCTTGACAGTGCCGGGCAGCTTCTGCTCGAGCTGGTCGAGCGGCACGTTGCGTGCGCCGGTGGCGTGGCCCGCGGCGTATTCGGCGGCGTCGCGCACGTCGATCATCACGGCGCGTTCACGGTTGATCAACTGCACCGCGCCCTGCGCCGTGAGCGACCCGCCACCCGTGCCGCGGATCAGCGGCCAGGCCAGCATGGCGCCCGAGCTGACCGCAATCAGGATCAGCATCCAGTTGTCGACAATGAATTTCACGGTGTTCCTTGAATGGCAAACCGCGGATTTTAGAATGGCGCATCCGGCAGCCGCCTGCCCTTCCCCTCCATCCCCCCGCCCAAAGGCCTTTTCTCATGCACAAACTGGTACTGATCCGCCATGGCGAGTCGACCTGGAACCTCGAAAACCGCTTCACCGGCTGGACCGACGTCGACCTGACCGACACCGGCGTCGAGCAGGCCAAGCAGGCAGGACGCCTGCTCAAGGCCGAAGGCTACGACTTCGACGTGGCCTACACCAGTGTGCTCAAGCGCGCCACCCGCACGCTCTGGCATACGCTCGACGAACTCGACCGCACCTGGCTGCCGGTGGTGCACTCGTGGCGCCTCAACGAGCGCCACTACGGCGGCCTGCAGGGCCTGAACAAGGCCGAGACCGCCAAGAAGTACGGCGACGAGCAGGTCCTCGTCTGGCGTCGCAGCTACGACACGCCACCGCCGCCGCTGGAGGCGAACGACCCGCGCAGCGAACGTTCGGACATCCGCTACGCCAAGCTCTCGCCCGAACAGATTCCGCTGACCGAGTGCCTGAAGGACACGGTCGCCCGGGTGCTGCCCTTCTGGAACGAGTCGATGGCGCCGGCCATCCGCAGCGGCCGCCGGCTGGTGGTGGCGGCGCATGGCAATTCGATTCGCGCGCTGGTCAAGTACCTCGACGGCGTGTCCGACAGCAACATAGTCGGCCTGAACATTCCGAACGGCATTCCGCTGGTCTACGAGCTCGACGACGAACTCAAGCCGCTGCGCCACTACTACCTCGGCGACGCCGCTGCGGCGGAGAAAGCGGCCGCCGCCGTGGCCTCGCAGGGAAAAGCTTGATCGGTTTCAAGGAACCTCGGCAAGCGAATGGCTTCAAAGCTAGCTATATTGCCTTGACACCCGACTAGGACACCCCATGGGCCAGAAACTGAAAATCACCGGCTGGGTTGCAGCCGGCGCCGTGGCCGGCGTGCTGACCACCGTCTCGCTGCAGACCGTCGCGCGCGGCTCCTTGGCCCCCCTGCCGCTGGAAGAACTGCAGCAACTGGCCGCCGTCTTCGGCATGGTCAAGAGCGACTACGTCGAACCCGTCGACGAGAAGAAGCTCATCTCCGACGCCATCTCCGGCATGGTCGCCGGGCTCGACCCGCATTCGCAGTACTTCGACAAGAAGTCTTTCAAGGAATTCCGCGAGGGCACGACCGGCCGCTTCGTCGGCGTCGGCATCGAGATTTCGCAGGAAGACGGCCTGGTGAAGGTCGTCTCCCCCATCGAAGGCTCTCCCGCGTTCCGCGCCGGCCTCAAGCCCAACGACCTGATCACCCGGATCGACGACACCGCCGTGCGCGGCCTGTCGCTGAACGACGCGGTCAAGCGCATGCGCGGCGAGGCCAACACCAAGGTGCTGCTGACCATCTTCCGCAAGGACGAGAACCGCACCTTCCCGGTGACGATCACGCGCGAAGAAATCCGCACGCAGTCGGTCCGCGGCAAGGTCATGGAGCCAGGCTACGGCTGGATCCGCCTGTCGCAGTTCCAGGAGCGCACGGTCGACGACTTCGTCAAGAAGGTCGAAGAGATCTACAAGCAGGAGCCCAACCTCAAGGGCCTGGTGCTCGACCTGCGCAACGACCCGGGCGGCCTGCTCGATGCGGCCGTGGCCATTTCGGCGGCCTTCCTGCCCGAGAACGTGACGGTGGTGTCGACCGACGGCCAGCTGGCCGAGAGCAAGTCGGTCTACAAGGCAGCGCCGGAGTTCTACCAGCGCCGTGCCGGGAGCGACCCGCTGCGCGGCCTGCCGGCGGCGCTCAAGACGGTGCCGCTGGTCGTGCTGGTCAACGAAGGCTCGGCCTCGGCCAGCGAGATCGTCGCCGGCGCCTTGCAGGACCACAAGCGCGCGACCGTGATGGGCAGCCAGACCTTCGGCAAGGGCTCGGTGCAGACCGTGCGCCCGCTCGGCCCCGACACCGGGCTGAAGATCACGACGGCGCGCTACTACACGCCGAGCGGCGCCTCGATCCAGGCCAAGGGCATCGTGCCCAACGTGCTGGTCGACGAAAGCGCCGAAGGCAGCCCCTTCGCCGCCCTGCGCATGCGCGAGGCCGACCTCGAAAAGCACCTGGCCAGCGGCCAGGGCCCCGAAGTCAAGGACCCGGAACGCGAGAAGGCCCGCGACGAAGCCCGCAAGCGCCTCGAGGAAGAAGCCAAGAAGCCGCCGCAGGACCGCAAGGTGCCCGAGTTCGGAACCGACAAGGACTTCCCGCTGGTGCAGGCGCTCAACCGCCTCAAGGGTGCGCCGGTGCTGGTCAGCAAGACCCAGGTCATCGTCGAGAACAAGGACGAGAAGAAAGAGAACTGAGGAGTCGGCGCGCGTGGACGACGACGCCCTGTTGCGCCACTCGCGCCACATCCTGCTGGAGGAATACGGCATCGACGGCCAGGCGCGCGTCGATGCCGGGCATGCGCTGGTCATCGGCGTCGGCGGGCTGGGCTCGCCGGTCTGCCTCTACCTCGCGGCAGCGGGCGTCGGCCACATCACGCTGGTCGACGACGACCACGTCGACCTGACCAACCTTCAACGCCAGATCGCGCACACCACCGTGCGTGTCGGGCACCCCAAGGTGGCGTCCGCCGCGCAGGCGATGCACGCGATCAACCCGGACATCGTCATCGTCACGCACGCGCTGCGCGCCCACGACGCGATGCTCGGCACCCTGGTGGCCACTGCGGACGTGGTGATCGACTGTTCGGACAACTTCGCCACACGGCAGGCGGTCAATCGCGCCTGCGTTGAACACGCCAAGCCGCTGGTGGCGGGGGCCGCGATCCGCTTCGATGGGCAGCTCAGCGTGTACGACACGCGGGATGCGGCCTCCCCCTGCTACGCGTGCGTGTTCCCGCCGGATGCGGACTTCGAGGAGACGCGCTGCGCTGTGCTGGGCGCTTTCGGCCCGGTGGTCGGCACCATTGGCACGTTGCAAGCGAGTGAGGCGTTGAAACTGCTTGCGGGCATCTCGCCGTCGATGGCCGGGCGCCTGCTGATGTTCGATGGACGCGCCACGCGCTTCGACAGCCTGCAGCTGGCACGCGACCCGGACTGCCCGGTGTGCCGCCAGCGCCCGTCCGGGCAGTGACGCCACAGCGAGCCTCCGGCTTTTACTGTTTGGCGGCCTTGCCCTTGGCCGCACCGTCGGTCGCGGCCTTCGAGGCCGGCTGGCGCGCCTGCTTCAGCACTTCCTGGCAATCGGCGTCTTCACCCGGCCCGGTCTCGATCGTCGCGACCAACGCCAGCAACGGGTTGATCGCGCCCAGCGCCAGCGCCGCGAGCCCCCGCGCCGCCAGCGGCGCCGCCTCGACGCCGCCCGACGGTGACCCGAAGGTGCCGCCGATGACCAGTGGCGTGCGCAGCGACAGGATGCTCATGTCCTTGGGCTCCTGGCGCACCACGAAGTCGAGGGTCTCGTTCGCCAGGCTGGCTTGCCCCTCGGCATGGAAGACAGTGTCGGTGGTGTCGAAGACCAGACTGCGCCCGGCCATCACCCCCTTGTTCACGTCAAACGCGACAGCCGCACAGCGCAGGGTCACGTTGTTGTCGCCGCCCAGCAGGAACTTGATGATCTCGGCACCGTCGAGCCCCATGAATTCCAGCAGCAGATTACTGAACTCGCCACGCCCGGTGATGGCGCTCACGTCACCCGACGCGCCGCCGAGCCAACTCGCCACGGAATCGCCGCGGCCCGCCAGATTGATGCGCCCATCGAGCCGGCCGAAGCTGGTTCGCAGGGTCTCGACCTTGGGGATCAGCCGGTTGAGCTGCATCGCCTTGATCTGCAGCGAGGCACGGATATCCGCAGGCGCCTGCGTGGCATCGATCCGGATCGCACCGGCCAGCCGGCCAGATGCCACGCCCAGGTCGAGCGGGTCGAGCGTCAGCACGCCGTCTTGCAGCTTGACGTGGACGCTGCCCTTGTCGAGCGGGATCTCTCGCACATTGCGGATGCGGTCGGCGGTGTAACGCACATCGGCGTTCATCGCGCGCAGCCGCTCGAAGTCGAGCGTGGCCGTCGGCAACACCTTGCCGCCCGCGCGCTTCGTCTGCTCGACCGTGGGCGGCGGCGTGACGCCTTCCACCGCCTTGGCCAAACGCTCCGTCGGCGCCATGCCGATCAGCGGGCCGAGGTCGTCCATGTCCATCACGGTCGAACGCAGGCTGCCAGCCAATCGCGGAATCTTCTGACCCTGGTCGAACTGCATGTCGCCGCCGATGTCCGACAGGCCCAGCTTGCCCTTCATGCCCTTGGCTTCCCACACGGCCGCGCTTTTCTGCAAACGGCCGCTCAACGCATACGGGGACGTCTCAGGCAAGGCGATCCCCAGCAGACGGTAAAGATCGCCCAGGCTCTGGCCGCGCACGTCGAAATCGGCATCGATACCGTCGAGCCCGGTGAGCGCCGCCACCGTGCCCTTGGCCTTGAGCTTGGTCTGCCCTGCGGCTGCGTCGATCTCCAACGGGAACGGCGGCTGACCCGCCTGCGTGAGCTGAAGCACATTGCCGGTTCGCCCCTGCGCCGTCAGCGGTTGGCGCTGGTAGGTGCCCTTGATGCGGTAGCTCAGCGGCATCTCGCCGCGCGTGCTGTCGAAGTCCACGTCGGCATGCAGATCGACGCCCAGATGAGCGGCAAGGAAGTCGATCGCGCCCCGGTCCACCTCGACCAACCCGATGGTGGGCACCGTGCCTTCGTCCGACGTGTCCTTGCCGAGCGCCCAGGTTCGCCGTCCATCCTTTTCCATCTGGAGGCCGACCGTGGGTGACGTCAGGACGAGGCGCGGGATCACCACGGTCTGCCGCAGCAGGGGCCACAGGCGCAGTTCGACCTCGGCACGCTCGGCCTTCACCAAGTGCGGGTCTCGGGCCCAGGACGGGTTGGCGAACTCGACGCCGTCGAGCTTCACGGTGGCGCTGCGCCAGCCGAGGTCGACATCGAGTCGGCGAGTGATCTCGAATTTGCGCCCGGTTTTCTCGCTGACATAGCGGTTCACCGGTTCGCGCAGGGTGTTCCAAGGAAAAAAGACAACGACCACTACCAGCAGAAGGACGAGCGCACCCACGCTTGTACCGACGATGAGGACCCATCGCGGTACGCGAGAGAAATAGTGATGCATGGCTGTCCCTTTGTTGGCTCGCGTCTTCCTGACGAGGCAGAGTACCGCCACCACGCGGTGCGCAGTGGATGCCGTCAGCGCGGCTGCGCAAGCCTAGGCGTTCAATGCGTGCGTGGCGGTCGGTGCCGCCCGTCTGGAGGTGTGGGCGATTGCCTACGGCGAAGTGCCTCGAAATGCAGTCAGAATCCACCTACAGGGCGAACCCGCATCGCCCGGCACCATCCTCCACGCAGTCGCCCACTCTCTCACGATGCCTTTCGCACGCACCGCAGACCATCCCGGGACACGCATGGGAGCCCGCTCTTCGACGTGGACATGCGCTTGAGAACCTACATCGTCGAAGACAACGCCACGATCCGCGAGAACCTTGTCGGCACGCTGGAGGAGCTCACCTGCATCGAGGCCATCGGCCATGCGGAGGCAGAGGGGGAAGCGCGCCAATGGTTGATGGACCATCCCGACGATTGGGATCTGGCGATCGTCGACCTGTTCCTGAAACAAGGTAGCGGCCTCGGCGTGCTGCAGGCGTGTGCCGCACGGCAGCCGCATCAGAAGGTCGTGGTGCTGAGCAACTACGCGACGACGGAGATCCGCAAGCGCTGCGCCGAATTGGGCGTGGATGCGGTCTTCGACAAATCCAACGAGATCGACGCCTTGCTCGATTTCTGCATTGCACAGACAGCCGAACGCCGATCGAAGAGCAGCGCCGGCTGAGCATTGCACTCGGCCGGCGCCCTCGCCCATCAATCGATGAGCTTGTTCTTCAGCGCGTAGTAAGTGAGGTCGCTGTTGGAGGAGAGGTTCATCTTCTCCATCAGACGCGTGCGGTAGGTACTCACCGTCTTGACCGACAGCGACAGCGTCTTGGCGATGTCGCCGGCCGTCTCGCCCTTGGCCAGCTTCAGGAACACCTGAAACTCACGCTCCGACAACTGCTCGTGCGGCGCCGCGTCGTCCTTGCGGTCGAGCTGGCGTGCCAGCAGTTCGGCGACGGCCGGCGTGATGTAGCGACGACCCAGCGAAACCGTCCGGATGGCATTCACGATCTCGATCGGATCGCATTCCTTGTTGAGGTAGCCGCTCGCGCCCTGACGGATCAGGTTCATGGCGTAGTGCTCTTCGGGATAGCCGCTCAGGATGAGGATACCCACGTCCGGCGCCTTCGCGCGAATCATCGCCAGGGCGTCGATGCCGCTCTGGCCGGGCATCGACAGATCCATCACCAACACATCGAGCTCGGTCGTGCGAACCAGTTCAATCGCTTCACGCCCCGTGCCCGCTTCGCCGACCACACGCAGATCCACGTGCTCGGAGAAAAACTGGCGCAAGCCGGAGCGCACGATGGCGTGGTCATCCACAATTCCGATCTTGATCATCTGTTACCTTCTTTGTTTTCCTGCGCGTTCGATCGTCGCAATATGCTGAACCCTGAACGGCATCGATTATTCACGAATTTGACTGTCAGGCGTCTTGCGGAGCCCTCATGCGCTGGTTAGCTTTTCCGAAGATGGCCTTGAGTCTCGCGCTGGCCACCCTCGCCGCGTTGATGCTCATCGGCATCAACGAAGTCGGCTTCAGGCAGTCGCACCGGGCGCTGGTCGACGTGCGAGATGCGCAGAACGTCCGTCAGACACTCAACGAACTTCTACTGAACGTCGTCGATGCAGAAACGGGTCAGCGCGGCTATTTGTTGACAGGCGAAGCCAGATATCGCGAACCCTACGATCAGGCCGTGCGGAAGGTCGATGGACAGCTGAGCACTCTGCGCAGTCTGTATGCCGGGCGGCCCGACGAGATTGCACAACTCACGCAATTGACCACACACGTGGGGCGGAAGATGGCGGAGATGGACATGAGCGTCCGCCTGCGCAAGGACGGGAAGGAAGATGCCTGGAAGTTCGTCATCACCACCGAGGTGGGTCGCGAGGAAATGGATGCGATCCGTACGCAGGCCCATGCCCTCGTCGACCGGAGCGACGCCGCTTTGCGCCGTGGACAGGCGCAGATCGCGAAATCGCTGCGCCTCGCCCGGGTCGGCATCGCGCTGATCGCGGTCATTGCGCTTGTGGCCTTCTACCTGTACCTGCGGCAGACACATGCGCTGCGCTCGGTCGGCGAGCGTCAGCAAGAGGCCTTGCAGCGCGAGCGCAACGCGCTCGAAGCCGAGGTGCAGGAGCGGACCGCCAGCCTGGCCGAACTCGCCACCCACCTCCAGGAAGTTCGGGAGAACGAGCGCGGCCATCTCGCCCGCGAGCTGCACGACGAACTCGGCTCGCTGCTGACGGCCGCGAAACTGGACGTGGCACGGCTCAAGTCGCGACTCGCCGACGCCCCGGATGCGGCGCAACGGCTGCAGCATCTGACCGAGCTGCTCAACAGCGGCATCGCCCTGAAGCGCCGCATCATCGAAGACCTGCGCCCCTCCTCGCTCGCCAACCTCGGGCTGGTCGCCTCACTGGAGATCCTGGGCCGCGAGTTCGCTGACCGGTCGGGCCTTCAGGTCGAATTGGCGCTGGAGCCGGTGGTGCTCGACGAATCTCGGCAGCTCACGGTCTACCGCATGGTCCAGGAGAGCCTCACGAACATCGGCAAGTACGCGGAGGCGACGGAGGCGACGATCGTCATGAAGGACTACGGCACGCATGTCACGGTCGACGTGACGGACGACGGCAAGGGCTTCGATCCACAACGCCTGCGGCCCGCGACGCATGGTCTCGCCGGCATGCGCCATCGGGTCGAAGCCGCGCAAGGCAAGCTGACGGTGATCTCGTCCCCGGGCAAAGGGACGCGGGTGAGCATCATGCTGCCAGTCGGCGCATGGCTGCCGGCCGCTCGGCCGGTGGCAGGCTGACGCTCCTCTCCTACGACGCTCGCCCGCCGCTGCTGACAGGGCCCCCTGCTCCCGGCGCTATCGTTGACCCAAGCCGCTCCTTACCCGCTCCTTGCGGGAGCGCAACGTCGTTAGGATGGACAGGCCTGCACATTTCATCATCCTCAGAAAGGAACTTCCAATGAACATGAAGACAGCATCGCAGCTCGCCGACGAAGCTAACAAGACGGCCAATGACGCCATCGAATCGACCCGCGCCTATGCGCAAAACGCCGTGAACGCCGCAGGCGAGAAGGTTCGCGACCTCCGCCGTGAAGCCGAACCCACCGTCGAGCAAATCGCCGCCCGCGTCCAGCAGGCCGTTCAGCGCGGGCTGGACGCCGCCTCGACCACGAGCGCCCGCGCGCAGCGTCGTCTCGAGCAGGCCGCCGACGTGACCGGGAAATACATCGCGGACCAACCGATGCGCTCGGTCCTTATCGCGGCGGCCGCAGGCGCCGCCATCACCGCGCTGATCGTGCTGGCCAGCCGCCGCAGCCCGCGCGACGACTACTGAGCCTAACCCGGGTTTTCCTCCGCTCGACGCGGGCCGAATGAGAACCCGTGCCTTTCCATCCGGACGCTTTGGCGTCCGGTGTCGTTTTACGAACCGAAGAACAGTCCCTATTCAAAGGAGCCACGATGAATGCAACAGCTTCAGCCGCCGCGTCGACCGGCGGCAATTCCGAATCGACCGGCCGACTCACGCTCGACGAAGCGGCGATCGATGCCGCACGCAAGAGTCTCGACGACGGTGCCGTGACACCGAGCTATGGTCCGTGGCGCGATGACGTCGTCAGACTATTGAACGACGCACTGGCCACCGAACTGGTGTGCGTGCTGCGTTACAAGCGCCACTACTTCACCGCCAGCGGCGTGTCCTCGCCGGCCATCGCCGACGAGTTTCTGGTGCATGCGAACGAGGAGTCGGCCCACGCAGACCGTATCGCCGAGCGCATCGTCCAGCTGGGCGGCGACCCTGACTTCTCTCCTGCCACGCTGCTCCAACGCAGCCACGCCAGCTACGACGAGTCGGAAGACCTGCAGGCCATGGTCAAGGCAAATCTGGTGGCCGAGCGTGTTGCGGTCGAGACTTACCGCCAGATGATCGAGCTCATCGGCGACAAGGACCCGACGACCCGACGCATGCTCGAGGACATCCTGGCCGATGAAGAGGAGCATGCGGACGAATTGAAGGATTGGCTCAGCCGCTGAGCCTTCCCGACAGTCACAAAGAAAAACCCGGCGATGCCGGGTTTTCTCTGGATAAGACGGAACTCGCCAGTTACATGGCAGCAACGCTCAGCCGGTTGTCGACACGCGAGACGCCCTGGACGGCCTTCGCGATGTCGCCAGCACGCGACTTGGCCACCGCGCTCGGCGCTGGCCCCTGCAACGTCACGACACCATTCTTGGTATCGACGTCGATACGGGTCGCACTCAGTGCGGGGTCCTTCGCGAGACTGCTCGACACGCTGGCCGTGATCGACACGTCGTCGACCGTACCGGCCACCGCGGCGCCTGTCTCGCGCGCCGCGTCCTTCACGTTCGCAGCACCCTCGCGCAGCGCGGGTTCGGACGCAGCGACCTTGTCGCGCGCCTGATCCGCGAGGACTTCGGCCTTGTCGGCCACACGCCCTGCAGCATCCTGGGTCTTGGCGACCATCGCGTCGACTTGCTGCCCAGCTGTCCGACCGTCGCCCTGGTCACCACAGCCCACCAAACCGATCGCGAGCGCAAGGGCCGAGGCAGAAGCCCATCGACGTGCGTTTCTGGGCACACCTGCTCCGACGCCCATGATCACAGCTTGTCGGCGCCCGACTTCAGGGCGTCCTTCGTCTTTTCTTTCGCATCGCCGTAGGTGCTCTGCACCTTGCCGCCCACCTGCTCCGCTTCGCCCTTGGCCTCGAGCGACTCGTTGCCTGTCACACGGCCGGCCACTTCCTTCATCTTGCCCTTGGCTTGATCCACACGACCTTCGACTTGATCCTTGTTCATTGCGAACTCCTTGCTTGGGTTGCAACGGTTCGACCGAACCGTCTCATACGAATCTAGGACCGCGCACGCATGGAACAGGGGCGCGGGCACCGCATGGCGCTGTAGGACGGGGGCAGAGGCCGATGTCCCCCTACGCCGTCGCGATCCAGCCTTCGAGCGGGTCCATGTCGGCGGGCAGGCCGTAGCCGGGGCCGGCGCTGTCGCGCCGTGCCTGGCTCCACGCTGCCTGCACCAGGCAAAGGACCGCGTCGAGCGAATCGCCTCGGGCGTCCGCCAGCAACTGGTCGCGCTGCGCGTGCGTGAGCGACAAGCGCAGCCCGAGCCGGGTCTGGCCGCGTTCCAGCGCCGACAGCAGGTCGGCACGCGCGACCCAGCGGGGCGTGTCCTGGCGTGCGCTGGTGTCGCTCTTGTAACTGCGTCGGCCGATGAGTTCGCGCGCGAGCAGGCCAGGATAGGCCTCCAGCGCCACCTTGGCGCCATCGCCCGTACCGGCATGCAAGCCCGGCACACGGCGCCGGCCGCGAGCAGGCGAGGCACACCCGTGTGCAGCATGAAGGCGACGGGCGGGTTCACCCATTTCATCGAGGGGCTGGAGCCGGCCGGACCGTCGGTGTGACGGTGCGCGAACTTCCCGCCGACTGGGCGAGCAGCGCAGAAGGCGACGAAGGCGGTGCGGATGTCCGCACGGCTCATCGCCGTGTAGTGCGCCATCAGTTCGGGCCAAGTCGTCGGCCAGCCTAGTTGAAGCACCAATTCACGCGGAAGGCCGAAGGGCAAATCGAAGCCGCCGACCCAAGCGGGCGTGTCGACCAGCCATTGGCCCCAGCCATCGAGTGTCGTGAAGGGCAGCAGTTGCGACAGCGTCACACGTCCGCCGCGCTCGTGGCCAAGGGCCACGACGATCGGCTTGCGCGCAGTGGGTGCGCTGGAGAAATCACAGCCCAGCAGCGGTGGGGTCATGCGGTCGCTCTGCGGGCCGCAGCGCCAGCCACTGGTGCGGCGCGGCTCAGTTGCGCCCGACGATGGCCGCGGTGGCCATCAGCTCTTCGAGCAGCGCCAGCGACACCTTGCCGGACACCGCATAGGGGTCGAGCTCGGGGCGTTCGGAATAGCGCAGCAGGATCGCGGCGTGGATTTTGGTGAGTTGCACCTGCCCCATCGTCCAGCCGCCGAAGCGGCGCTCGTCGATCTCTTCGTAATGCAGCAGCACCACATCCTTGTGACGAACATCCTGCTGGATGTGGCCGTAGAGCTCGCTCACCGCATTGCGCCCACCCTCGATGGCCTGCAGGAAAATGCCCGCGCCGTAACAGAGGATGCCGGTGATGCCGCAGGCCGTGTTGTGCGCCCGCGATTGGGCCAGGATCGCATCGATCGCAGGACTGCTGGTGTCGACGGCGCGGCTGGCATAGAGGAGGCGTACGAGCATGGCGTTCAGCGGTTGCGCGGCAGGAGGGAAAGAAATTCGCGGCGGAGGTTCGGGTCTTTCAGGAACACGCCGCGCATGACGGAATTGATCATCTTGCTGTCCATTTCCTTCACACCACGCCAGGCCATGCAGAAGTGCTCGGCCTCCATGACCAGCGCCAGGCCGTCGGGCTGTGTCTTCTGCTGGATCAGGTCGGCCAGTTGCACCACCGCCTCTTCCTGGATCTGCGGGCGGCCCATGATCCATTCGGCGAGGCGGGCGTACTTCGACAGGCCGATCACGTTGGTGTGCTCGTTGGGCATCACGCCGATCCACAGCTTGCCGATGATCGGGCAGAAGTGGTGCGAGCACGCGCTGCGCACGGTGATCGGGCCGACGATCATCAGCTCGTTCAGATGCTCCGCGTTCGGGAATTCGGTCAGCGAGGGTGGGGGTACATACCGACCGCGAAAGACCTCGTTGAGATACATCTTCGCGACACGGCGGGCCGTGTTGTCGGTGTTGTGGTCGTTCTCGACGTCGATGACCAGGCTGTCGAGCACAGCCTTCATCTTGACTTCGACCTCGTCGAGCAATGCATCGAGCTCGCCCGGCTGCAGAAACTCCGCGATGTTGTCGTTGGCGTTGAAGCGCTTGCGCGCAGCCTTCAGGCGCTCGCGGATCTTGACGGACACGGGCGTACCCTCGTCATCGGCCGGGGTGTCGGAGGGCGGGGGGGCGTCGGTCTTCCTGAGCATCCGGGAATCGTACCAGCGAAGGCCGAAACACATGCCACCCAGGGCACTCTGGCGCCGTGAGGCGCTATGAGTGAGGGAGCGCGAAATCCGTCAGCAGCGGCAGGTGGTCCGACATCCGTGCCCAGATCGGGCCGCGCGGGACCGTGCAAGCGGCAGGCGCCAACTGACGTGCGTAGATGAAATCGAGCTGCGTGACCGGCAGGCGCGACGGATAGGTCAGCGTGGGCGGACCGCGCAGGTCGCTGGAGTCGCGCAGGCCCATGGCATTCATCGCATAGCGCATGCGCGCGCCCCAGTCGTTGAAGTCACCGGCGACGATCAGCGCGTCTTCCGGCGGTATCTCGCGGTCGATGAAGTCCTTCAACTGCGCGATCTGCCGCACCCGGCTGCCCTTGATCAGACCCAGGTGCAGCACGATCGCATGCACCATCCGGCCGTCGACCTCGATCTGCACATGCAGCAGGCCGCGCTGCTCGAAGCGGTGGTCGGAGATGTCCCGGTGCGTGGTGCGCACCACCGGCCAGCGCGTGAGCAGCGCATTGCCGTGCTCGCCATGGCGGGTGATGGCGTTGGTTTCGTAAACGGCGGTGTAGCCCTCGGGTGCCAGGAAGTCGGCCTGCGGCATGTCGGGCCACCGGGCGAAGCGCAAGGCGCCCTGCCGGTTCATCTTGCGCACTTCCTGCAAGCAGACGATGTCGGCGTCGAGGCCCTCGATGGCGTGGCCGAGGTTGTGGATCTCCAGCCGGCTGGCCGGCCCGATGCCCTGCACGCCTTTGTGGATGTTGTAGGTCGCCACCCGAAAGGTGTTCGCGGTCGCGTTCATCGGACAAATTGTGGCAGCAGCAGGATGGCTTCCGCATTGGAAGGGGAAAAGCAGGCGTCCGCCGCGTCGCGGTAAGGCAGCCATTGCCAGGCCGTGTGCTCGCGCGGCGACAGCACCGGCACGATGCGTTCGGGCACGCACAGCCCGAACAGATGCTCGGTGTTGCGTGTGACGCCGGGCGCGTAACGCGCGCGCCAGCGCGGGTAGATGTCGTAGACGTTATGCAACTGCCAGTCGTGCAGCTGCGATGCCAGCGCGGTGCCGGGCCTGCAGTCGATGCCGGTTTCCTCGGCCACCTCGCGCGCAGCGGTCCAGGCGATCGGTTCGTCGGCCGTGTCCTTGCTGCCCGTCACCGACTGCCAGAAATCTTCGGCGTCGGCGCGGCGGATCAGCAGCACGTCGAGGGCCGGCGTGTGGATCACGACCAACACCGACTCCGGGATTTTCCAGGGCCGGGGGCTGGTCGTCATGGCTGCATCAGACGGCCTGGGGTGTGTTGCGCAGCTTGATGTGCAGTTCGCGCAGCTGCTTCTCGTCGACCGGGCTCGGCGCCATCGTGAGCAGGTCCTGCGCGCGCTGGGTCTTGGGGAAGGCGATCACGTCGCGGATCGACTCGGCACCGGTCATGAGCATCACGAGGCGGTCCAGGCCGATGGCGATACCGCCGTGCGGCGGCGCGCCGTACTGCAGCGCGTCGAGCAGGAAGCCGAACTTGAGCTGGGCGTCCTCGGCGCTGATCTTGAGCGCGCGGAACACCTTGCTCTGCACTTCCTCGCGGTGGATACGCACCGATCCGCCGCCCATCTCGATGCCGTTGAGCACCATGTCGTAGGCCTTGGCGATGCACTTCTCGGGCGCGGTGTCCATGAGGTCTTCATGGCCGTCCTTCGGTGCGGTGAACGGATGGTGCACCGCCGACCAACGCTGGCCTTCCTCGTCGAACTCGAACATCGGGAAGTCCACCACCCAGAGCGGTGCCCAGCGGTCTTCGAACAGGCCGGCCTTCTTGCCGAAGGCGCTGTGGCCGATCTTCACGCGCAGCGCGCCGATGGCGTCGTTGACGACCTTTTCCTTGTCGGCGCCGAAGAACAGGATGTCGCCGTTGCGCGCACCGGTGCGCGCGATGATCTCGGCCAGCGTCGCGTCGTCGAGGTTCTTGACGATCGGGCTCTGCAGACCGTCGCGGCCGGCGGCCGCGTCGTTGACCTTGATGTAGGCCAGACCCTTGGCACCGTAGATCTTGACGAACTCTTGGTAGGCGTCGATCTCGCCGCGCGACATGCCGCCCTCGGCGCCGCCGCCCGGCACGCGCAGGGCCACCACCCGGCCGTCCTTCATGGTCGCGGCGTTCGAGAACACCTTGAACTCGACACGCTTCATCAGCTCGGTGAGTTCGGTGAACTCGAGCTTCACGCGCAGATCGGGCTTGTCCGAACCGTACTTGAACATCGCGTCGCCGTACGTCATGGTCGGGAACACCGGCAGGTCGATGCCCGCGGCGTTGCGGAACATGGTGCGCACCATGCCTTCGAACATCTCGCGGATCTCTTCCTCGGCGAGGAAGGACGTCTCGATGTCGATCTGGGTGAACTCGGGCTGGCGGTCGGCGCGCAGGTCCTCGTCGCGGAAGCACTTGACGATCTGGTAGTAGCGGTCGTAGCCGGCCACCATCAGCAGCTGCTTGAAGAGCTGCGGCGACTGCGGCAGCGCGAAGAAGCTGCCGTCGTGCACACGGCTGGGCACCAGGTAGTCGCGCGCGCCTTCGGGCGTCGACTTGCCGAGCATCGGCGTCTCGATGTCGATGAAGCCGTTGGCATCGAGGAACTTGCGCGTCTCCATCGTGACCTTGTAGCGCAGCATCATGTTGCGCTGCATCGCCGGGCGGCGCAGGTCGAGCACGCGGTGCGTGAGGCGGGTGGTTTCCGACAGGTTGTCGTCGTCGAGCAGGAAAGGCGGCGTGACCGAGGGGTTCAGCACCTTCAGCTCGTGGCAGAGCACTTCGATCTTGCCGCTCTTGAGGCTGTCGTTGGTCGTGCCTTCGGGGCGCGCACGCACCAGGCCCTTGATCTGCACGCAGAACTCGTTGCGCACGCCTTCAGCGACGGCGAAGGTCGCGGCGCGGTCAGGGTCGCACACCACCTGCACGTAGCCTTCGCGGTCGCGCACGTCGATGAAGATCACGCCGCCATGGTCGCGTCGCCGGTTGACCCAGCCGCACAGGGTGACGGTTTCGCCCATCAGGGCTTCGGTCACGAGACCGCAATAGTGAGAACGCATGGCCATAAGTCGATTCCGGCGCCGGGAACGGCGCGTTATTTGGAGGTTGCGAGGGTGGCAGGGCCGCCAGGGACGACCACACCCATCGAGACGATGTACTTGAGCGCATCGTCCACGCTCATCTTGAGTTCGATGCAGTCGCTGCGCTTGAGCATCACGAAGTAGCCGCCGGTGGGATTCGGCGTGGTCGGCACGTAGACACCGAGATAGTCGCCGCCGCCCAGGTGTTCGACCACGTCGGCGCCGGGCGTGCCGGTGACGAATGCGATGGTCCAGACACCTTCACGCGGCCACTGAACCAGCACCGCCGTGCGGAAGGCGTTGCCGTTTTCCGAGAACAGCGTGTCGGACACCTGCTTCACGCTCGAATAGATCGAGCGCACCACCGGAATGCGCCGCACCACCGCGTCGCCCCAGCCCAGCAGGCGCTTGCCGACGAAGTTGCTGGCGACCGCACCGACTACCAGCAGGATGGCGAGGGTGAACAGCACACCCAGGCCGCGCACGCGGTGCTCGGTCAGCCAGACCTGCCAGTGCTCGGGTAGCAGCCAGAGCGTCTGGTCGAGCGTGCCGATGATCCAGTTGAGCACGCCCAGCGTGATGACCAGCGGCACGATGACCAGCAGGCCCGACAACAGCCATTTGCGCAGCGCGTGCATGACGCGGCCTCAGTCGTTCTTGGTCGTCGGCGCCGGTGCGGGCGCCGGCGCAGGACTCGGGGCGGCCGCAGCGGGCGCCGGCGCCGGCGCAGCCGCACCGTCCGCCGCCGGCTTGGCCGGGGTGGCTGCATCCGCGGCCGGGGCGGCAGCGGTCTTGCCGCCGCCCTCGCGGAAGTCGGTCACGTACCAGCCCGAGCCCTTGAGCTGGAAACCGGCGGCCGTGACCTGCTTTTGGAAAGTGCTTGCCCCGCATGCCGGGCACACCGTGAGAGGGGCGTCGGACATTTTCTGCAACGCGTCTTTGGCAAAGCCGCAGGCGCTGCACTTGTAGGCGTAGATGGGCATGGGATGTGGAGCGGAAAATAGGCGGCGCAGCGGCCGCTCGCAAAGCCCACGATTATAGGGTCGCGCCCTGCAGGCGCCCCACCCTTCAGGCCGGGTCGACGGCCAGCGGTCGGTGCGGCGTGTGGGTGTTGGCCACCCACTGCGGCGCCAGCGAACCGACCCCCATGCCCACGAAAGCGGCGAGCACCCCGGCCAGCTGCGCCGGGAATGCTTCGCCCCAGGGCATGGCGAGGAACAGCAGCCAGGTGCCGATACCCCCCACCACCGCCGCCATCGCGCCCTGCGTCGTGGCGCGCTTCCAGTACAGGCCGCACACCAGCGGCACGAAGGCGCCGACCAGCGGCACCTGGTAGGCGCCCGACACCAGCTCGTAGATCGGCGTGCCCTGCATGCGGATCGCATAGGCCAGCACCGCCGCGCTGAACACCAGCACCGTGATACGCATGGTCAGCAGGTTCTCACGGTCGGTGCCGGCGGGCCGGAACTGGCGCCAGATGTTCTCGGTGAAGGTCACGCTCGGCGCCAGCAGCGTGGCCGAGGCGGTCGACTTGATGGCCGAGAGCAACGCGCCGAAGAACAGCACCTGCATCACGAAGGGCATCTTCTCGAGCACCAGCGTCGGGAGCACCTTCTGCGGGTCGTCCTTGAGCAGCGCGGCGGTCTGCTCCGGCATGATCAACAGAGCGCTCGCGACCAGGAACATCGGGACGAAGGCAAACAGGATGTACGCGATGCCCCCGATCACCGGCCCGCGCGTGGCCGCCTTCACGCTGTTGGCGGACATGACGCGCTGGAACACGTCCTGCTGGGGAATCGAGCCCAGCATCATGGTGATGGCCGCGGCGAAGAAGAACACCATGTCCTTGTAGTTGGGCTCGGGCCAGAACCTGAAGAGGTCCTTGCTGACGGCGAAGGCCACCACCTTGTCGGCACCGCCAGCCATCTGGCCTGCGAAGACGGCGATCACGGCCAGGCCGACGACCAGGATGATCATCTGGATGAAGTCGGTGACCGCGACCGACCACATGCCGCCGAACAGCGTGTACGCCAGGATCGACACCACACCGATCACCATGCCCAGCGACACACCGATGGCGCCGCCCGAGAGCACGTTGAACACCAAGCCCAGCGCCGTGACCTGCGCCGAGACCCAGCCCAGGTAGCTCAGCATGATGATGAGCGAGCAGGCCACCTCGACCACGCGGCCGTAACGCTCCCGGTAATAGTCGCTGATGGTCAGCAGCGTCATGCGGTAGAGCTTGCCCGCGAAGAACAGGCCCACCAGGATCAGGCAGGTGCCGGCGCCGAAGGGGTCTTCGACCACGCTGCCCAACCCGCCCTCGATGAACTTCGCCGGAATGCCCAGCACCGTTTCGGAGCCGAACCAGGTGGCGAAGGTGGTCGTGACGATCATGAAGAGCGGCAGGTGCCGCCCGGCGATCGCGAAGTCGGTGGTGTTCTTGACGCGCTTTGCGGCGTACAGGCCGATGGCGATCGTGACAAGCAGATAGACGATGACCAGGGTCAACAACACGACGGGCTCTCCTCGTTGATCAATCCGGCAGCGGACGGTGGGGGCTCAGAACAGACGGATGCGGACCACGGCCTGCATCACGATCAAACCCAATACAAAACCTATGCCAACCGCGATCACGATCTGCAGCAGACGGTTGGTGCGCTTCTGCGCGGCGAGAAGTTCCAGCAGTTCGCGCCGGTGGTCGGCGGGCCGGTTGTCCAGGAATTCATGCAGCAGGCGCGGGAACTGCGGCAGCAGTTTGGCGTAGCGCGGCGCCTCGGCGCGCAACTGCGCAAACAGCCGCTTCGGGCCGATCTGGTCGACCATCCACTTTTCGAGGAAAGGCTTGGCCGTGGCCCAGAGGTCGAGCTCGGGGTCGAGCTGGCGGCCGAGCCCCTCGATGTTGAGCAGCGTCTTCTGCAGCAGCACCAGCTGCGGCTGGATCTCGACATGAAAGCGGCGCGAGGTCTGGAACAGGCGCATCAGCACCATGCCCAGCGAGATTTCCTTCAGCGGCCGATCGAAGTACGGCTCGCAAACCGTGCGGATGGCTGCTTCGAGCTCGTCGATGCGCGTGCCTTCGGGCACCCAGCCGCTCTCCAGGTGCAGCTCGGCCACGCGCTTGTAGTCGCGCCGGAAGAAGGCGACGAAATTCTGCGCCAGGTATTCCTTGTCGCTCTCGGTGAGCGTGCCCACGATGCCGAAGTCCAGCGAGATGTAGCGCCCGAAGGTCGCCGGGGCCAGGCTGACCTGGATGTTCCCAGGGTGCATGTCGGCGTGGAAGAAGCCGTCGCGGAACACCTGGGTGAAGAAGATGGTGACGCCGTCGCGCGCCAGCTTCGGGATGTCGACGCCGGCAGCGCGCAGGCGGTCGAGCTGGGCGATCGGCACGCCATGCATGCGCTCCATCACCATCACCTCGGGGTGGCAGAAGTCCCAGAACATCTCAGGGATCATCACCAGCTCGAGCTTTTCCATGTTGCGGCGCAGCTGCGCGGCGTTGGCGGCCTCGCGCACCAGGTCGAGCTCGTCGTGCAGGTACTTGTCGAATTCGGCCACCACCTCACGGGGCTTCAGGCGCTTGCCGTCGGCCGATAGGCTGTCGACCCAGCGCGCCATCATGGCCATCAGCGCCAGGTCTTTCTCCATGATGCTGCGCATGCCGGGACGCAGCACCTTGACGGCCACATCGCGCACGATGCCCTGGCGGTCTCGGATGGTCGCGAAGTGCACCTGCGCGATCGACGCGCTGGCCACTGGCGTCTCGTCGAACTGCACGAAGATGTCCGCGAGCGGTCGGCGGAAGGCACGTTCGATGGTCGCAATCGCGATGGCGGAGGGAAACGGCGGCACGCGGTCTTGCAGCCAGGCCAGCTCGTCGGCGATGTCGGGCGGCAGCAGGTCGCGCCGCGTCGACAGCACCTGACCGAACTTCACGAAGATGGGGCCGAGCCGCTCCAGCGCCTCACGCAGCCGCTGGCCGCGCGGCGCATCGAGGTTGCGTCCGATCGAGACGATGCGGGCCACGATGCGCAGCCAAGGCTTCTGGAAGCTCGTGAGCACGAGCTCGTCCAGGCCGTAGCGCAGCGCGACCCAGACGATGAAGACGCCGCGGTACAGGCGACTCATTCGGCGCTCGCGCCGCGGGAGCCCGGTTGTCCCGGCTTGCCGGATGCGAACTGACGCACCGCGCCGGCGACCTTGCGCGCAACGCCGGCCACCGTATGAGCAGGCACGTCGCCGATCAGGCGGGCCAGGTCGTCCTCGACGTCCCAGCGCACATGGTCGACCAGCCAATTGACCTCGGCCGCCAGCTGCACGTCACCGACGATGCGCACGGTCGGCTTGTCGCCGCGCAAGGTGCTGCGCGCGATGTCCAGCGGCGACGCATCAGCCACGATCAGCGTGAGTTCGGGAATCGCGCCCTCGGGTGCGAGGTCGAGCAGCCCCGCGGGTGTCGCGACCAGCCGCATGGTGACGAAGCGCCATTCGAACTGCACCACCCGGCCCTTCTGGCGCACCAGCCGCTGCTGGGCTTCGGGCTCCTGCTGCAGCACGTGGTTCAGGAACAGAACCGCGCGATGCTGGATCTCGTGGACTGCCCAGGCGGGCGGCTGGATTCGGCTGCCGATGCGCTCGAACAAGCCGTCGAGAAAAGAAAAAGGGGACGATGGTGTGGCCATGTCCCCATTATCGATGGCGCCGACGGCTTGTTGCCGCCGGACAGCGCCGCTTTTACTGCAGCGCCTGAACGCCTGCGACCACCCAGCCGCCACGACCGTCGATCGGCTTGGTCATGTTCCAAACCTCGCGGAAAGGGCTCGGGCCGGAGGATGCGTCCTCGCGGATCATCCCGGAGAACTCGACGCTGGCCATGTAGGCGTCGGGCGTCTCCTCGATCCCGAGCAGTTGCGCGTCGAGCATCACGACCTCGGTCTTGTTCGGCTGACCGCCGGTGTGGGTCTCACGCTCGGCCAGTTGCGAACGGATCTCGCCGACCATCGAGTCGGTCATCATCGAACGCAGCAGCGTGATATCGGACCGGTCCCAGGCGTCTTGCAGGGTGACGAAGTTGCGCTTCGCTGCCGCCAGAAAACCGTCGACGTCGAAGCCTGCGGGGATGCCCCAGGACTGCGCGCCGCTCAGTGCCGAACCGATCATGCTGCCGCCGGCAGCACCCGCGGCGCCGGCCATGGAGGAGCCGCTGCTGCGCTCGGGCGCTGCGTCGAAGGCGGCCGTGTTGCTTTCCCAGGGGCGCGCCGAGGCATCGTTGCCGACCTTGGCCGGACTGTACTGCGCCGGCGTGGCGGCGTCGGACGGCGAAGCACCCGCGCCCTGGAAGGCGAAGCCGCCCTGGTTGCTGCTGCGCGGCGCATTGTTGCGGCGCGCGGCGAAGATGCGCCAGGCGATCAGACCGGCCATGACCACCAGCGCGATCAGCAGGATGTTGCCGAAGGCGGCACCCAGGCCCAGCGAGTTCGCGAGCCAGGCCAGACCGAGGCCGGCGGCCAGGCCGCCGAGCATCGCGCCCCATGGCCGCTTCGGTGCGGCAGCGGCGGCCGGCGTGCCGGGGCGTGCGGCCGGGTTGGCATTCTGCGCAGGCGCGCCCGGCGTGGCCTGATTGGCCGGTGGCGTGGCTTGCCGCTGGGTCACGTTGCCCGACTGGCGACCGAAGGACTTGCCGCCGCCGATGCGGGCGGCTTCGGCGTGCACGCTCGCCAGGGTCAGCACGCACACCATCAAAAGGGATCCCAACTTCTTCATTTCATCTCCTCATGCGCGAAGGAACTTCGCGAATTCAACACTTGATTCCAACATGCAGGGCGACCACGCCGCCCGTCATGTTGTGATAGTCCACATGACCGAAACCACCCTCTTTCATGAGGGTCTTGAGCTCTTCCTGCGCGGGGTGCATCCGGATGGACTCCGCCAGGTAGCGGTAGCTCGCGTCGTCGCCCGCCACCGCCTTGCCCAGCCGCGGCAGCACCTTGAAGGAATACAGGTCGTAGGCCTTTTGCAGCGGCTTGGCGACCTTCGAGAACTCCAGCACCAGCAGCTTGCCGTGGGGCTTGAGCACGCGGTTCATTTCCTTGAGCGCCACATCCTTGTGCGTCATGTTGCGCAGCCCAAAGGCCACGGTGACGACGTCGAAGTGGTTGTCGGGGAACGGCAGCTTCTCGGCGTCGCACACCATCGTCGGGAGCGACACGCCGGCGTCGAGCAAGCGGTCGCGACCGGTACGCAGCATGGCTTCGTTGATGTCGGTGTGCACGACCTGCCCGCTGGCGCCCACCTTCTTCGCGAAGGCCAGCGCCAGGTCGCCGGTGCCGCCGGCGATGTCGAGCACGCGCGAGCCTTCGCCCACGTTCGCGACCATCACGGTGTAGGCCTTCCAGGCGCGGTGCAAGCCCATGGACATGAGGTCGTTCATGAGGTCGTAGCGCGTCGCGACCGAGTCGAAGACACCGCGCACGCGGCGCGCCTTCTCGCTCTCGTCGACGTTCTCGAATCCGAAGTGGGTGGTGCTCATGGTTTCTCAGATGTTAGGTCGTTGGCGCCGGGATCAAGCAGACGACCCCGCTCGGACGCCGGGCTTTGGCGTTGGGCACGATCAATGACTGCCGCAGGCATGGCCGCCTGCGGGGGCGGCCGGCATCATGGGCGCGTCGCGGTCGACGCCGGCAGCGACTAGGCGGCGCTCGTACTCAGCCCAGAGTTCGTCCTGCTTCTGGCCGAGTTCGTAGAGCAGGTTCCACGAGAAGATGCCGCTCTCGTGGCCATCGGTGAAGACCGGCTTCACGGCGTAGTTGCCGACCGATTCGAGTTCGAGCAGGCCAACGTTGCGCTTGCCGGTCTGCAGAATTTCCTGGCCTGGGCCGTGGCCCTGCACTTCGGCGGACGGCGAATAGATGCGCATCAGCTCGAAGGGGATGCGGAAGCTCGCGCCGTCGGAGAAGCCGACTTCCAGCACCTTCGACTTGTTGTGCACGGTGATCGATTGCGGCGTCGGAGCGCCGGCTTGCAGACCTGCCATCAGGATGTCCTTTTGCTGAGTGCCGCGATCATCGCAGCCTCGGCGGCTGGCAGTCGCGCCCGCACCGCGGCCTCCCTGTCGGCGTCGCGGTCTCGCTGTGCAGCGGCCCAGACCGGCGCGGGGAAATGCGTGTCCCATTCGTACCGCGCGATCACGTGCCAGTGCAGGTGCGGCACCATGTTGCCGAGCGCGGCGAGATTGATCTTGGCGGGGGCCAGATGGTCGCGCAGGCATTGCTCGACCGTGGTGACGGCCTCCATGCACGTCGCGCGGTCGGCCGCCGACAGGTCGGAGAACTCCGCCGCATGGTCGCGCCAGATGACGCGGTAGAAGCCGGGAAAGCCCGCCTCGTCCGCATGGATCACGCGGAACTCGGACGCCTCGCACACCAGGCGCCCGCCAGCGCCTTCGCACAGCACACAGCCCGACACGCGGGTCAAACCAGCACCCGCTCGATCCCGCCGTTGTTCGCCGCGGCCACGTAATCGGGCAGCCACTGGTCGCCGAGGATCTGGTTGGCCATCTCGACCACGATGTAGTCGGCTTCGAGCAGGCCGTTGTTCAGGTCGTTGCCGTAGCGGGAGAGGCCCTGCAGGCAGCTCGGGCAGCTGGTGAGGATCTTCACGTTGCCCTTCGCCTCGACCTTGCCGCTGTCGCGCAGCTGGGCTTCGCCCTTTTTCAGTTCCTCTTCCTTGCGGAAGCGAATCTGCGTCGAGATGTCGGGCCGCGTCACGCCCAGCGTGCCGGATTCGCCGCAGCAGCGGTCGTTCTTGAGCACGTTGTCGCCGACCAGCGCCTTCACTGTCTTCATCGGGTCCTGCAGCTTCATCGGGCTGTGGCACGGGTCGTGGTACAGGTAGCCGCCACCACCGGCATCGCCCAGCGTGATGCCCTTCTCGAGCAGGTACTCGTGGATGTCGATGATCCGGCAGCCGGGGAAGATCTTGTCGAACTGGTAGCCCTGCAGCTGGTCGTAGCAGGTACCGCAGCTCACCACCACGGTCTTGATGTCGAGGTAGTTCAGCGTGTTCGCGACGCGGTGGAAGAGCACGCGGTTGTCCGTGATCATCTTCTCGGCCTTGTCGAACTGGCCGCTGCCGCGCTGCGGGTAGCCGCAGCAGAGATAACCTGGCGGCAGCACCGTCTGCACGCCGGCGTGCCACAGCATCGCCTGCGTCGCGAGGCCGACCTGCGAGAACAGGCGCTCCGAGCCGCAGCCGGGGAAATAGAAGACGGCCTCGGTCTCGGCCGTCGTCGCCTTCGGGTTGCGGATGATCGGCACGTAGTCGGCATCCTCGATGTCGAGCAGGGCGCGGGCCGTCTTCTTCGGCAGGCCACCGGGCATCTTCTTGTTGATGAAGTGGATGACCTGTTCCTTGATCGGCGCCGGGCCGAGCGTGGCCGGCGGCGCAGCGGTCTGCTTCTTCGCCGGCAGGCGGAAGAAATCGTTGGCCAGGCGCTGCGCCTTGAAGCCGATGTCGACCATGCCCACGCGCATCGCCTTGATGGTCGACGGGTTGGTCGCGTTCAGGAAGAACATCGCCGCCGCGTTGCCGGGGCGGAAGCTCTTCTGCCCCATCTTGCGCAGCAGGTTGCGCATGTTCATCGACACATCGCCGAAGTCGATCTTCACCGGGCACGGCGACAGGCACTTGTGGCAGACCGTGCAGTGGTCGGCCACGTCCTCGAACTCTTCCCAGTGCTTGATGCTCACGCCGCGGCGCGTCTGCTCTTCGTACAGAAAGGCCTCGACCAGCAACGAGGTCGCGAGGATCTTGTTGCGCGGGCTGTAGAGCAGGTTGGCCCGCGGCACGTGCGTGGCGCACACCGGCTTGCACTTGCCGCAGCGAAGGCAGTCCTTGACCGAATCGGCGATGGCGCCGATGTCGCTCTGCTGCATGATCAGCGACTCGTGGCCCATCAGGCCGAAGCTCGGCGTGTAGGCGTTGGTCAGGTCAGCATGCAGACCGTGCGAGGCGGGCGTGTCGGCGCGCAGCAGCTTCCCCTTGTTGAAGCGCCCTTCCGGGTCGACGCGCTGCTTGTAGTCGGTGAAGGGCTGCAGCTCGGCATCCGTCAGGAATTCGAGCTTGGTGATCCCGATGCCGTGCTCGCCCGAGATCACGCCGTCGAGCGAGCGCGCCAGCGCCATGATGCGCACCACGGCGGCATGCGCGCTCTGCAGCATCTCGTAGTTGTCGCTGTTGACCGGGATGTTGGTGTGCACGTTGCCGTCGCCGGCGTGCATGTGCAGCGCGACCCAGACGCGACCCTTGAGCACGCGCTGGTGGATGGCATTGCACTCGGCCAGGATCGGCGCGAATTCGGCACCGGTGAAGATCTGCTGCAGCGGCGCGCGGATCTGCGTCTTCCAGCTGGCGCGCAGCGAATGGTCCTGCAGCTGCGGGAACAGCGCGTCGACGTCCTGCAGCCAACCGGCCCACAGCGCGCGCACGTCCTGCACCAGCGCGATGGCCTGCGCCACGCGGTCTTCCAGCAGCTCGGCCGACGGGATGTCGTTGGCGTCATCGGTCTTGCCCAGGGGCAGGTTGCCGCGGGCGAAGAAGGCTTCCAGCGCATCGGCGAAGGCCAGCTTGTTCTGCAGCGACAGCTCGATGTTGATGCGCTCGATGCCGTCGGTGTACTCGGCCATCCGTGGCAGCGGGATCACCACGTCTTCGTTGATCTTGAAGGCGTTGGTGTGGCGGCTGATGGCGGCCGTGCGCTTGCGGTCGAGCCAGAACTTCTTGCGCGCCTCGGGGCTGATGGCGATGAAGCCTTCGCCGCTGCGCGAATTGGCGATGCGCACCACCTCCGACGTGACGCGCGCCACATCGTCGGCGTCGTGGCCGGCGATGTCGCCGAACAGCACCATCTTCGGCAGGCCGCCGTGCTTCTTCGATTTCGTCGCGTAGCCGACGGCCTTCAGGTAACGGTCGTCGAGATGCTCCAGGCCGGCCAGCAGCACGCCCGAGCGCTTCTGCTCGGCGAACATGAAGTCCTTGATCTCCACGATGCTGGGCACCGCGTCCTTGGCGTTGCCGAAGAACTCCAGGCACACGGTGCGCGTGTGCGCCGGCATCTTGTGGACCACCCAGCGGCAGCTGGTGATCAGGCCGTCGCAGCCCTCCTTCTGGATGCCCGGCAGGCCCGAGAGGAACTTGTCGGTCACGTCCTTGCCGAGGCCCTCCTTGCGGAAGGTCTTGCCGGCGATTTCCAGGCGCTCGCTGCGCAGCTTGGTACGGCCGTCGGCGGCGAAGTACTGCAGGTCGAACACGGCGCTGTCGACGTCGTGGATCTTGCCGAGGTTGTGGCCCACGCGCGTGACCTCGAGCCACTCGGCCTGCGGCGTCACCATGCGCCACGAGGCCAGGTTGTCGAGCGCGGTGCCCCACAGCACGGCCTTCTTGCCGCCCGCGTTCATCGCGACGTTTCCGCCGACGCACGAAGCCTCGGCCGAGGTCGGGTCGACCGCGAAGACGTAGCCCGCGCGCTCGGCCGCATCGGCCACGCGCTGCGTGACCACGCCGGCCTCGGTCCAGATGGTCGGCACGGCGTCGTCGAGGCCGGGCAGCGCCATCAGCTCGACCTCGGTCATCGCCTCGAGCTTCTCGGTGTTGATGACCGCGCTGTTCCAGGTGAGCGGGATCGCGCCGCCGGTGTAGCCGGTGCCGCCGCCACGCGGAATGATGGTCAGGCCCAGATCGATGCAGCCCTTGACCAGCCCTGCCATCTCGGCCTCTGTGTCGGGGCACAGCACGACGAACGGATATTCGACGCGCCAGTCGGTCGCGTCGGTCACGTGCGACACGCGGGAGAGGCCGTCGAACTTGATGTTGTCCTTGGCGGTCAGCCGGCGGAAGGCGCGGGTGGCCTTGCGGCGCAGCGCGGCCACATCGTTGAACATCGTGTCGAAGGTGGCGATGGCCTGGGCCACCAACGCGGTCAATTCGCCCACCAGCAGGTCTCGCTGCGCATCCACGTCGGGGGTGCGGCGCTTGCCAACTTCTGTCAGCCGATGGTTCAGCGCATCGACCAGCTGCCCGCGCCGGCGCGGGTTGTCGAGCAGGTCGTCGACCAGGTACGGGTTGCGCTGCACCACCCAGATGTCGCCAAGCACCTCGTAGAGCATGCGTGCCGATCGCCCGGTGCGGCGCTCGTCGCGCAGCGATTGCAGCAGCGACCAGCCGCGTTCGCCGAGCAGGCGAATGACGATTTCTCGGTCGGAGAAGCTGGTGTAGTTGTACGGGATCTCGCGGAGTCGGGCGGGCTCTGCGGCCTGCGTCAACAACGCAGTCAGCGCGATCGGAGCGTTCATCGGGGAGCAGCCTCGGCAGGACGCTGCGCGCCCTTGAACCGGGCCGGCGATTTTAAGTCAGCGCCGACCCAAGCGCTCGCGGGTTAGAAAAGGACCCGGCTGCGGATGGTGCCGGGCACCTGCGCCAGCTTTTCCTGCGCCAGCTCCGACGACGCCGCGTCGATGTCCGTCACCACGTAGCCCACCTTCTCATTCGTCTGCAGGTACTGCGACGCGATGTTGATGTGGTTGTCCGCGAACACCTGGTTGATGGCCGAGAGCACGCCCGGCACGTTGTGGTGGATATGCAGCAGGCGATGCTTGCCCGGGTGGGCCGGCAGCGCCACTTCGGGGAAGTTCACCGACGTGATGGAGGTGCCGTTGTCGCTGTACTTCACCAGCTTCTCGGCCACCTCGCCGCCGATGTTGGCCTGCGCCTCCATCGTCGAGCCACCGATGTGCGGCGTGAGGATCACGTTGTCCAGCCCGCGCAGCGGCGACTGGAACTCTTCATTGTTGCTGCCCGGCTCGACCGGGAACACGTCGATGGCCGCGCCCCAGAGCTTGCCGCTGGTGATGCCTTCGGCCAGCGCGTCGATGTCGACCACCGTGCCGCGCGCGGCATTGATCAGGATGCCGCCCGGCTTCATCGCGGCGATCTCGGCCGGGCCGATCATCCACTTGGTCGACGGCAGTTCGGGTACGTGCAGGCTCACGATGTCGCTCTGCGCGAGCAGGTCGTGCAATTGCGGCACCTGGCGCGCGTTGCCCAGGGGCAGCTTGCTCACCACGTCGTAGAAGGCCACATGCATGCCCAGCCCTTCGGCCAGCACCGACAGCTGGGTGCCGATGGAGCCGTAGCCCACGATGCCCAGTGTCTTGCCGCGGATCTCGTGCGACTGGGCGGCCGACTTCATCCAGCCGCCCCGATGCACCAGCGCGTTCTTGGCCGGGATGCCGCGCAGCAGCAGGATCGCCTCGGCCAGCACCAGTTCGGCCACCGAGCGGGTGTTGGAATACGGCGCGTTGAAGACCGCCACGCCGCGCTCGCGCGCCGCGTTCAGGTCGACCTGGTTGGTGCCGATGCAGAAGCAGCCGACGGCCACCAGCTTGGGCGCGGCCGATAGCACGTCGGCCGTGAGCTTGCTCTGCGAGCGGATGCCGAGGAAATGCACGTCGGCCAGCTTGGCCTTGAGTTCTTCGCCCTGAAGCGCCTTCGGCAGCATCTCGATCTGGGTGTAGCCCGCGCCGCGGATGACCTCCACCGCCGAGGCATGGATGCCCTCCAAGAGGAGGAACTTGATCTTGCTTTTGTCGAGGGAGGTCTTGCTCATGGCGGTCATGAAGGCCCCCGACAGGGCTCGGAGGCAGAGCCGAAAAACGAAGCGGAAATGCTAGCATGGTGCAGCGCAGCACGCCGATGGGGCGCCATGGGCGCACATGGCACCAAAAGGGTTTCCCCGCTTGGTCGTCATCCCCGCCCATGCGTCAAATGTGACGCGGTTGTGTCACACACAGCCCCTAGCATTCGCGCTTTTCACGCTTTCCAAATTCCCCTTCAGGAGTCTTCATGCGATTCAAAATGCTCGCCTTGACCACGGCGCTCGCGGCGACCTTTGCCACCACTGCCCAGGCGCAGACTGAAATTCAGTGGTGGCACTCGATGACCGCCGTGAACAACGAGTGGGTCAATGACCTGGCTCGCCAGTTCAACGAGAGCCAGAAGGAATACAAGGTCGTGCCCACCTTCAAGGGCAACTACACCGAAGGCATGACCGCGGCCATCGCGGCCTTCCGCGCCGGCAACGCACCGCACATCCTGCAGGTGTTCGAAGTGGGCACCGCCACCATGATGGCCAGCAAGGGCGCCACCGTGCCCGTGGCCAAGGTGATGACCGACGCCGGTCTCACCTTCGACCCGTCCACCTACATTCCCGCTGTGGCCGGTTACTACACCGCGCCCAACGGGCAGATGCTGAGCTTCCCCTTCAACAGCTCGACCACGGTGTTCTACATCAACAAGGACGCCTTCGCGAAGGCCGGCCTGAACGCCGACAAGGCGCCCGCCACCTGGCCCGAAGTGTTCGAGGCGGCCAAGAAGCTCAAGGCCAGCGGCCACAACTGCCCGATGACCCTCGCCTGGCAGGGCTGGACGCAGCTCGAGAGCTTCTCGACCTGGCACAACGTGGAGTTCGCGACCGAGCAGAACGGCCTGTCCAAGGACGGCTACAAGGCGCGCATGAAGATCAACTCGCCGCTGCACGTCAAGCACATCGAGAACCTGGCCGCCGCCGCCAAGGCCGGCGAGTTCGTCTACAAGGGCCGCGGCTCGGACGCACAGGCTTCGTTCACCTCGGGCGAGTGCGCCATGATCCAGACCTCCTCGGGCTTCTACGGCGACGTGGCCAAGAACGCGAAGTTCAAGTACGGCCTGGCTTCGCTGCCCTACTACCCCGACGTGAAGGGCGCACCGCAGAACACCGTGATCGGCGGCGCCTCGCTGTGGGTGATGTCCGGCAAGAAGCCTGCCGAATACAAGGGCGTGGCCGAATTCTTCAACTTCCTGTCGCAGACCAAGGTGCAGGCTGCCAGCCACCAGCGCACGGGCTACCTGCCCATCACACTGGCCGCTTACGACCTGACCGACAAGTCCGGCTTCTATCAAAAGAACCCGGGCACCGACATCGCCGTGACGCAGATGATCCGCAAGACGACCGACAAGTCGCGCGGCATCCGCCTGGGCAACTACGTGCAGATCCGCACCATCGAGGACGAGGAACTCGAACAGGTCTGGGGCGGCAAGAAGTCGCCCAAGGATGCGCTGGACAGCATCGTCTCGCGCGGCAACGAACTGCTGGTGCGCTTCGAAGCGGCCAACGGCGGCAAGAAGTAATCGCGCACGGTCGCATCGTCACGATGCAGCGCCTCGCCCCACCGGGGCGGCGCGCATTTCGATGACAATGTGACAGTTTGATGACTGGGCGGCGCTTCGGCGCCGCCTGCTGTTTGTCCCCTTGCCGGCGGCCTGCCTGCCCTCTCCTGTCCTGTCCCGAAAGCTGAGCGACGATGGAAAAACGCGTCCTGTTCCGGTCGAAATGGTTACCTTGGATCCTGCTGCTGCCGCAGCTGGTCATCATCACCGTCTTTTTCTTCCTGCCCGCCGGCCAGGCCCTGCTGCAGTCGCTGCAGACGGAAGACGCTTTCGGCATGAGCACCGAATGGGTGGGGCTGGAGAACTTCCAGCGCATCTTCAACGACGCTGGCTACCTGGCCTCGTTCAAGACCACCGCCATGTTCTCGGTGCTGGTGGCCGTCACCGGCATCTGCCTGGCCCTGGGGCTGGCCATCTTCGCCGACCGCATCGTGCGCGGCGCCATGTTCTACAAGACCTTGCTGATCCTGCCGTATGCCGTGGCGCCGGCGATCGCGGGCGTGCTGTGGTTGTTCATCTTCTCGCCGTCCCTCGGTGTCGCGACCTATTACCTGGGGAAGCTCGGCTACAACTGGAACCACTTGATGAACGAGGACCAGGCCATGACCCTGATCGTCGTCGCCTCGGTCTGGAAGCAGATCTCGTACAACTTCCTGTTCTTCCTCGCGGGCCTGCAATCGATCCCGAAGTCGCTCATCGAGGCCGCGTCCATCGACGGGGCCGGCCCGTGGCGCCGCTTCTGGAGCATCCAGCTGCCGCTGCTCTCGCCCACCACCTTCTTCCTGCTGGTGATCAATGTGGTGTACGCCTTCTTCGACACCTTCGGCATCATCGACGCGATGACCGCCGGCGGCCCCGGCCAGTCCACCTCGATCCTGGTTTACAAGGTCTACCAGGACGGCTTCAAGGCACTGGACCTCGGCGGCTCTGCCGCGCAATCGGTGGTGCTGATGATCATCGTCGTCGCGCTCACGGTGGTGCAATTCCGCTACGTCGAGAAGAAGGTTCAATACTAATGACGCCCGTCGCCCCCACCTTCTTTCACAACGGAGCGCGCGCATGATCGACCGTCGCCCCTGGGTCACCGTGCTGTCGCACGCCGTCATGATCGTCGGCGTGTTGATCGTGGCCTTTCCGCTCTATCTGGCTTTCGTGGCCTCCACCCACACGCCCGATGCCATCGTGCAGGCGCCCATGCCGTTGCTGCCCGGCAGCAACTTCTGGAACACCTACAGCACGGCGCTGTTCGGCGAGAGCAAGCAGGGGTTCAACACCTCCGTGGCACGCATGATGTGGATCAGCTTCGTGACGGCGATGGTCATCGCCGTCGGCAAGATCGCCATCTCGCTGCTGTCGGCCTTCGCCATCGTCTATTTCCGCTTCCCGTTCAAGAAGCTGTGCTTCTGGGCCATCTTCGTGACGCTGATGCTGCCGGTGGAAGTGCGCATCCTGCCCACCTACAAGGTGGTGGCCGATCTGGGCATGCTCAACAGCTACGCCGGCTTGACGCTGCCGCTGATCGCCTCGGCCACCGCGACCTTCCTGTTCCGCCAGTTCTTCCTGACGGTGCCGGACGAGCTGGTGGAAGCGGCCCGCGTGGACGGCGCAGGCCCCATGCGCTTTTTCAAGGACGTGCTGGTGCCGCTGTCGAAGACCTCGATCGCGGCGCTGTTCGTGATCCAGTTCATCTACGGCTGGAACCAGTACCTGTGGCCGCTGCTGATGACCACCTCCGAGGACATGTACCCGGTGGTGATCGGCATCAAGCGGATGCTGGCCGGCGGTGAAGCCGCCAATGACTGGAACATCATCATGGCCACGGCCCTGCTCGCGATGCTGCCGCCCACGCTGGTGGTGATGCTGATGCAGAAATGGTTCGTCAAGGGCCTCGTAGATACCGAGAAATAGGCTCGCCCCCAGGTCGCTGCGCGCTTCGTGTCGCAGCTCCCACCCCCTACCGGGGGCAACACCAGCGGACTGGCAAAGCCAGTTCCGCGGTGTTCCTCGAAAAGAATTCGCGCCTCGCGTTGAGGCAATACCGAGAAGAAAATGGCAGCTCTTTCGTTTCGCAACGTCATCAAACGCTACGGCAAAGGCCCGAAGGCCAACCAAGTGATCCACGGCGTGAGCGCCGAGATCAACGATGGCGAATTCGTGGTCATCGTCGGCCCCTCGGGCTGCGGCAAATCCACCCTGTTGCGCATGGTGGCCGGCCTGGAAGAAATCAGTGCCGGCGATATCGCCATCGGCCCGCGCGTGGTGAATGACCTGGAGCCGGCCCAGCGCGACATCGCGATGGTGTTCCAGAACTACGCGCTGTACCCGCACATGTCGAACTTCGACAACATGGCCTACGGCCTGCGCATTCAGGGTGTGTCCAAGGACGAGATCAAGGCGCGCGTCGACAAGGCCGCCAAGATCCTCGAGCTCGGCCACCTGCTCGAGCGCAAGCCGCGCGAGCTGTCCGGCGGCCAGCGCCAGCGCGTGGCCATGGGCCGCGCGATCGTGCGCCAGCCGCAGGTCTTCCTGTTCGACGAGCCGCTGTCGAACCTCGACGCCAAGCTGCGCGCGCAGACCCGCATCGAGATCCAGAAGCTGCACCGCGAGCTGGGCATCACCTCGCTATTCGTCACGCACGACCAGGTCGAGGCCATGACGCTGGCGCAGCGGATCATCGTGATGAACGGCGGCGTGATGGACCAGTTCGCCACGCCCGAAGAGGTCTACAACCGCCCCGCCACCACCTTCGTCGCCAGCTTCATCGGTTCGCCGCCGATGAACCTGCTCAAGCACGCGCCGGGCGTGCGCCCCGGCCATATCCTGGGCGTGCGGCCGGAGCACCTGAAGCTCGACCAGACCGGCTGGACGGTGCAGGTCGAACACGTCGAACTGCTGGGCGCCGAGCGCCTGGTGTATGGCCGCATCGGCGACGAGCAGATCATCATGCGCACCGACGCGGCCGACCAGCCGCCGACGGCCGGCGACACGGTGCACATCTCGGCACCGCAGGACAGCCTGCACTGGTTCGACGCGGGCTCCGGAAAACGCGCAGGGTGATGAAACACCCCCGAAGCGCCTTCAGCGCCTCCCCCTCAAGGGAGCGATACCAGCGGCCCGGCAGAGCCGGCTCCGCGGTATCCCTGGTATTTGGCTGCGCCGGTCTCATCCGCCATGGGGCCCGCAGAGGAATGGTAGATATCTGACATGAGCATCGGGAAGAACTGGCCCTACCCCCGCTGGGTCGCCCACCGCGGCGCCGGCAAGCTGGCGCCGGAGAACACGCTGGCGGCCTTCCGGTTGGGCGCGCAGCACGGCTACCGCATGTTCGAATGCGACGTCAAGCTGAGCGCCGATGGCGTGCCTTTCCTGATGCACGACAGCACGCTGGAGCGCACGACCAGCGGCCATGGCGTCGGTGGCAATCAGCCCTGGCACGCGCTGTCGCAGCTCGACGCCGGGAGCTGGCATTCGCGCGCCTTCGCGGGCGAGCCGCTGGCGACGCTGGAGAACATCGCGCGCTTCTGCCTGCACAACGGCCACCTGCTCAACATCGAGATCAAGCCGACGCCGGGCGTGGAGCGCCGCACCGGCGAGGTGGTGGCGCGCGACGCGCACCGGCTGTGGGCCGGGCAGGCGACCCCGCCACTGCTCACCTCCTTCAAGACCGACGCGCTGGCCGGTGCCCGCGACACGGCGCCCGGGCTGCCTCGCGGCCTGCTGCTCGACACGCTGTGGGACGGCTGGCTGACTGCGGCGCTCGACCTGGGATGCGTGGCGATCGTCTGCAACCACGCGCTGTGGGACGCGCACACCGTCGCGCAGGCGCGCGACGCCGGCCTGCGCACGCTGAGCTACACCGTGAACGACGAGTGGGCGGCCGAGCGGCTCGTCGCCCTCGGCACCGACGGCATCATCACCGATCGGGTCGACCTGTTCAGCCCCGGCCGCTGAGCCGCTGCCTCGCTGCCGCCGGTAGCGTTCTGTCACCGGCCGGGCTTCCATAATCGGCCCGATGACATTCCTTCCACGCTGGCTCGCGGCCGGGCTTCTGGCGGCGCTGCTCGCCGCCGCGAGCCCCGTCTGGGCGCAATCGTCGACCGCCGCCGCGACACCCGTTGCCGACAGCAGCACCCCGCTCGGCCCCGAGGTGACCGTGCCCGCGCTGCGCGCGCGGCTGGACAAGATTCCCGAGACGGTCGAACGCAACGAGGACATCACCGCTTTCGTCGCCGAGGCGCAGGACATCGTGGGCCTCGCCCAGCGCTTCGTGGCGTCGCGCGAAGGTCCGTTGGCCGATCTCAACGCCCGCCTCGGCGAGTTGGGCGCGGCACCCCCCAAGGGTACGGCCGAAGATCCCGACATCACGCGCCAGCGCGCCGCGCTCGAAAAGGAGCGCAATGCGCTCGATGCCGACATCCGCCTCGCGCGGCTGGTGTCGGTCGACGCCCAGCAGCGTGCCAGCGACCTGCGGTCGCAGCGCCGCGCCCTGTTCGAGGCGCGGCTGCTCGAGCGAACGCATTCGCCGCTGGGCGGCGCCTTCTGGCGCAGTGTCGCGGCGGCGTGGCCGGCCGACAGCGAACGGCTGAAGGCGTTCGCGATGGAGGTGCGTACCGGCGCATCGACCGCGCTGCGCGGCGCGCATGGCGGCATGGTCGTGGCCGCGCTCGTCTGCGCGCTGCTGCTGGCCTTCGTCGGCACCTGGGCCGCCGAGCATGCCCTGACGCAGCTGGCGTCCCGCGTCTTTCCGAAGGGCCGCCTGCGGCGCTCGCTGCTGGCGCTCAGCACGGTGGTGGCCACTGTGCTTATCGTGGGGCTGACCGCGCAGTGGGCCTGGCAGACACTGCAGGAAGCCGGCGAGTGGGGTCCGCTCGCACTGCGACTGGGTGATGCGGTGGCCCGCTTCGCGCTCTTCGTGGGCTTCGTCATCGGCCTCGGGCGGGCCCTGCTGGCGCAGCGCCGACCGACCTGGCGGCTGCCGCCGATGGCCGATGGCATGGCCGCGCGCATGGCCTTCTTCCCCTGGCTGATCGCCGGCGTCAGCACCTTGAGCTGGCTCACGACCCAGGTCAATACGATCATGGATGCGAGTCTGGCGGCCACCGTGCTCACGCACGCCGCCAGCGCGCTGACGCTCACTGCGCTCACTGCCATCATGGTGATGCGGTTGCGCCTGCCCGAGGCCGAGCTCGGCACCGCCGATGCGGCCAAGCCGGCCGACGCCAAGCCCGCCGAAACGCCGGCCGATGCGCCCGCCCCCCTGCCGGAACGCCCGCTCTGGGTCGGCCTGCTGACCGGCGGCGTCGCGGCGGTGCTGATCGCGATCTGCGTGCTGGTGGCTGTCGGCTACGTCTCGCTGGCCAGCTTCATCGCCAGCCAGCTGATCTGGACCGGCGTGGTGGCCGCGGCAGCGTACCTGCTGTTCAAGTTCGCCGACGACCTGGCGATGGCGCTGCTGTCGTCGCGCAGCAATGTCGGCCAGCGTCTGCAGAAAAGCCTGAACGTGGCACCGACGACCCTCGACCAGGCGGCCGTGGTGCTGTCGGCCGTGAGCCGCGTCACGCTGTTCTTCTACCTGGTGATCGCCCTGCTGGCGCCGCTGGGCACTACGCCGGACGAGCTCTTCGATCGCAGCGGCCAGGTCGGCAACAGCCTCAAGGTGGGTCAGTTCGAGCTGGTGCCGGGGGCGCTGTTGGGCGCGCTCGGGGTGCTGGTGATCGGCTTCATTGCGCTGCGGCTCGTCAAGCACTGGCTCGACAACAGCTACCTGCCGAGCACCACGCTCGAGCCGGGCATGCGCAGTTCGCTCACCACGCTGCTGGGCTATGTCGGCGGCATCCTGGTGGTCGCCTCGGCGCTGTCGGCGCTGGGCATCGGCGTCGAGCGCATCGCATGGGTGGCCAGCGCGCTGTCGGTGGGCATCGGCTTCGGCCTGCAGGCGATCGTGCAGAACTTCATCTCGGGCCTGATCCTGCTGGCGGAACGACCGGTGAAGGTGGGCGACTGGGTGGTGCTCGGCACGGCCGAGGGCGACGTGCGGCGCATCAACGTGCGCGCCACCGAGATCCAGCTGGGCGACCGCTCGACGCTGATCGTGCCGAACTCGGAATTCATCACGAAGACCGTGCGCAACATGACGCTGGCCAACGCCGAGGGCCGGGTGCTGATCCGCCTGCCGATGCCGCTGACCACCGACGCCAACCGGGCGCGCGAGGTGCTGATGGCGGCCTGCACTGCGCACGACGGCATCCTGCCCACACCCGCGCCGTCGGTCATGCTCGATGGTATCGAGAACGGCTTCCTGATCTTTCAGGTGATCGCGTACGTGCAAAGCCCGCGGCTGGCCGGGGGCGTGCGCAGCGACCTGCTCTTCAGCATGCTCGACGGCCTGAAGCAGGCCGACCTGCCGCTGGTCGCCTACGCGGCACCGCCGCCGCCACAACCGACCGTGCCGGGCGAGCCGCCGCCGGTCACGGCTGCACCGCCACCGCCGCCCGCGGCCTAGCGCCGATAGCCGCCCGCCAGGAACCACTGAACGGTGCCGCACACCGCCACCAGCGCGGCATAGGTGGCCATCTTCCCGTCGCGGCCGAAGTACATGAGGCCGACCGCCAGCACGGCGACGCCCGCGATGGCGTTGATGGCGATCTGCGTCCAGAAGCCCGGCGCTCCCGCGTTGCGGCGGAACATCCACCGCGCGAGGATCGCCAGCGTCAGCGCCACGAAGAAGGCGGGCGCGACGAAGTTCAGCAGGTGGTCGATCAGGGCGAGTGGCGGCATCAGGGAGAGGGGAAACGGGGCATGCCGCAGCGGCGGGGCAGGACTTGCGCGGCGTCAAACGGCGCGGCGCTCCACAAATTTTATAATCGCGGTCTATGTCAGTCTGGGCCCTCGGGTTGAACCACACGACCGCGCCGCTCGACCTGCGCGGTCGTTTCGCGTTCGCGCTCGATCAGATCGCTCCCACGCTGCAGAGCCTGCGCACCTCGTTCGCCTCCGGCCGGCACCCGGCGGTCGAGGCGGCGATCATCTCCACCTGCAACCGCACCGAGATCTACTGCGCCGCCGAGCACGCCGCCGCGCTGGACCACACGGTCGGCTGGCTGGCCGAAAGCGGCGGCGTCTCCCCGGCCCTGCTGCGTTCGCATGCCTACACCCTGCACGACGACGCCGTGGCGCGCCATGCCTTCCGGGTGGCCAGCGGGCTCGATTCGATGGTGCTGGGCGAGGCGCAGATCCTCGGCCAGATGAAAGACGCCGTGCGCGCCGCCGAAAGCGCCGGCGCGCTGGGCAGCACGCTCAACCAGCTGTTCCAGCGCTCCTTCGCGGTCGCCAAAGAAGTGCGCAGCGCCACCGAGATCGGCGCGCATTCGATCAGCATGGCCGCCGCCGCGGTGCGCCTGGCGGGCCAGTTGTTCGAGGACCTCAAGGAAACGCGCGTGCTCTTCGTGGGCGCGGGCGAGATGATCGACCTGGCCGCGACGCACTTCGCCGCCAAGGAACCGAAGTCCATCACCATCGCCAACCGCACGCTCGAACGCGGCGAGAAGCTGGCCACCCGCTTCGGCGGCACCGCCATGCGGCTGGCCGACCTGCCCGCGCGGCTGGCCGATTTCGACATCGTCGTGAGCTGCACCGCCAGCACGCTGCCGCTGATCGGCCTGGGCGCGGTCGAGCGGGCGCTCAAGCAGCGCAAGCACCGCCCGATGTTCATGGTCGACCTGGCCGTGCCACGTGACATCGAACCCGAGGTGAAGGCGCTGGAGGACGTGTACCTCTACACGGTCGACGACCTCGCCCAGGTGGTGCAGCAGGGCCAGGCCAACCGCCAGGCGGCGGTGGCGCAGGCCGAGGTCATCATCGACGCCGGCGTGCAGAACTTCATGCACTGGCTGGGCCAGCGCGGCACCGTGCCGCTGATCCAGCAACTCAACGCGCAGACCGATGAGTGGCGTGCCGCCGAACTGGCCCGTGCGCGCAAGCTGCTGGCCCGGGGCGAATCGGTCGACGCGGTGCTCGAAGCCCTGTCGCGCGGCCTCACGCAGAAGATGCTGCACGGCGCGCTGGCCGAGCTGCACGCCGGCGATGCCGCCTCGCGCGAGCAGACGGCGCAGACCATCTCGCGCCTGTTCCTGCGCAAAGAGCGTTAGCGACGCTCGGTCGAATACGGGTTTCCGGACGCAGAGGACGCGAAGGTTTCGCGAAGGACGCAAAAGGAAACCCGAAAACCTCTTGCGGTTTTTTTCGCGCCTTTCGCGAAACCTTCGCGCCCTTCGCGTACGGCCCCGATCCTGAGTCCATTGCCCGTGAAACCCTTCCTCCGCCACCAACTCGAGCGCTATGCGCAACGCCTCGGCGAACTGGACTTCCTGCTTTCGCGCAAGGACATCATGTCCGACATGGCGCAGTACCGCGTCATCTCGCGCGAGCATGCCGAGGTCACGCAGATCGCCGGGCGCTACGCGCGCTACCAGCAGCTCGAGGCCGACCTGGCCGGGGCGCGCGAGATGCTCGACGACCCCGACATGGCCGAGATGGCCCAGGAAGAGATCACCGGCGCCGAGGAGGAATTGCGGAAGCTGGACGACGAGCTGCAGCGCCTGCTGCTGCCCAAAGACCCGGACGACGCGCGCAACGCCTTCCTGGAAATCCGCGCCGGCACGGGTGGCGACGAGTCGGCCCTGTTCGCCGGCGATCTGCTGCGCATGTACACGCGCTATTTCGAGCGCGCCGGCTGGCGCTGCGAGGTGGTGAGCGAGAGCGAGAGCGAGCTCGGCGGCTACAAGGAAGTCGTGGTCCGCGTGGTGGGCGACGACGTGTTCGGCCAGCTGCGCTTCGAATCCGGCGGCCACCGCGTGCAGCGCGTGCCGGCCACCGAGACGCAGGGCCGCATCCACACCAGCGCCTGCACGGTGGCGGTGCTGGCCGAGCCCGACGAGACGGTGGCGGTGCAGATCAACCCGGCCGACCTGCGCATCGACACCTACCGCGCCAGCGGCGCCGGTGGCCAGCACATCAACAAGACCGATTCGGCGGTGCGCATCACGCACATCCCGACCGGCATCGTGGCCGAATGCCAGGACGACCGTAGCCAGCACCGCAACAAGGCCAAGGCGCTGCAGGTGCTGTCGGCCCGCATTCAGGAGAAGGACCGCAGCGAGCGCGCCGCCAAGGACGCGGCGGTTCGCAAGGGCCTGATCGGCAGCGGCGACCGCAGCGACCGCATCCGCACCTACAACTTCCCGCAGGGCCGGCTCACCGACCACCGCATCAACCTCACGCTCTACAAGCTGCAGTCGATCATGGAAGGCGACCTGGGCGACGTGCTGGCCGCGCTGCAGGCCGCACGCGCGGCCGAGCAACTGGCGGAGCTGGAATCGAGCCTGCCGGGATGACCACGGCACCGGACACGGTCGCCCAAGCCTTGCGTGCCGTCGCGGCGCTCGGCCTCGACCGCCTCGACGCCCAGTTGCTGCTGCTGCACACGCTCGGCCGGCCGGTGCACGAGCGCGCCTGGCTGCTGGCCCATGACGGCGACGCGTTGCCGTCCGACGCCTGGCCGGCGCTGGCCGCCCTGTGCGCACGACGCCGGGCCGGCGAGCCGGTGGCCTACCTGCTCGGCGAGAAGGAATTCCACGGCCTGGCGCTGCAGGTCGACGCCCGCGTGCTGGTGCCGCGGCCGGACACCGAGACCTTGGTCGAATGGGCGCTGGAAGTCGCGCTGGACCGCCCGCGGCCGACGGTGCTCGACCTGGGCACCGGCAGCGGCGCGATCGCCCTGGCGCTGCAGCATGCGCGGCCCGATGCCGTGGTCGACGCGGTCGATGCCAGCGCCGAGGCGCTGGCCGTGGCGCGCGGCAACGCGCAGCGGCTGGGCCTGGCGGTGCGCTTCGCCCAGGCCGACTGGCTGGCGGGTGCCGCGTCGGGCTACGACCTGATCGTCTCCAACCCGCCCTACATCGCCGCCGGCGACCCGCACCTGCCGGCGCTGGCCCACGAGCCCGCATCGGCGCTGGTCTCGGGCGCCGACGGCCTCGACGACCTCCGCCGCATCGTCGCCGACGCACCGGCCCACCTGGCGCCCGGCGGCTGGCTGCTGCTGGAGCACGGCCACGACCAGGCGGCGGCGGTGCGCGCGCTGCTGGCCGCCGCCGGCTTCGAGGCCGTGCAGTCGCGCCCCGACCTGGCCGGCATCGAACGCTGCTCCGGCGCACGGCGCGCCGGGGCTTGACCCCCACCGGCGGCGGACAAACCGCTGCAGTGAAATAATCCCTCTCAGCCCAATCCAGGAGTTCCCACCATGCCCGACGCTCAGCAACGCATCGACGACCTCGTCAAGACCAACGACATCGTGCTCTTCATGAAGGGCAACGCCAGCTTCCCCATGTGCGGCTTCTCCGGCCGCGCGATCCAGATCCTCAAGGCGGTCGGCGTCGACACCAAGGCGCTCAAGACCGTCAACGTGCTGGACGACCAGGAGATCCGCCAGGGCATCAAGGAGTACAGCAACTGGCCGACGATCCCGCAGCTCTATGTGAAGGGCGAGTTCGTCGGCGGCTCGGACATCATGATGGAGATGTACGAGTCCGGCGAGTTGCAGCAGGTGATCAACGCGCCCGTCTGACACGCCGCGCGGCTGTCGCGAACACGGGAAAGCGCGAAAACATCCACATCCAATGGTGTCCGGCACGGCTTATGCTGTGTTTGACAGCACGTCACTGGAGGTGTTCATGGATTCCCGCTCGTCCCACGACCTGATCCCTGCTTCTTCGTCGTTCCAGCTGCCTGTGGCGCAGCTGCGCAGCGTGTTGCAGCCGCACGATGTCGAACGCAAGCTCGCCAAGCTCCCCGACCGCGATCACGAGCATCTGCGCACCACCTACGAACGCATGCTCGAGCGCGGCCCCGATCGCTTCCAGGTTAAGCCCAGCGGCGTGCCGGACATGGCCTCGCTGTACGCCCAGCTGCCCAACTTCACCGAGGTGCTCGACGACGTGCGCCGCCACGTCGCCCTCGCGCAGGACAGCCGCGACGGGCTGGAAGTGACGCCCATCCTGCTGCTCGGCCCGCCGGGCATCGGCAAGACCCATTTCGCGAAGAAGCTGGCCGACCTGCTGGGCACCGGCATGTCGCTGGTGCCGATGAGTTCGATGACGGCCGGCTGGCTGCTGTCGGGCGCGTCCTCGCAGTGGAAGGGTTCCAAGCCGGGCAAGGTCTTCGAGGCGCTCGTCGACGGCCAGTACGCCAACCCGGTGATGGTGATCGACGAGATCGACAAGGCCGGCACCGATGCCCAGTACGACCCGCTCGGCGCGCTCTACAGCCTGCTGGAGCACGACACCGCGCATGCCTTCGTCGACGAGTTCGCCGAGGTGCCGATCGATGCCAGCCAGGTCATCTGGATCACCACCGCCAACGACGCGCGCGGCATCCCGGAACCCATCCTCAACCGGATGAACGTGTTCGAGGTCGAAGCGCCGTCGCACGAGGCGGCCCGGCAGATCGCGCGGCAGCTCTATGCCTCGATCCGCGCCGACCACGACTGGGGCCGCCTCGTGTCGCCCGAGCCGAGCGACGACGTGCTCGATCACCTGGCCGCCGTGGCGCCGCGCGAGATGCGTCGGGCGCTGATGACCGGCTTCGGCAATGCGCGGCTGGCGCACCGCGAAGACGTGCAGGTGGACGATCTGCCACGCAGTGCCGCCTGCCGCAGCCGCATCGGCTTCGTGCAGTAAAGGGGTGCGTCACGGCGCCAGGCGCCCGCCGTGGCACCATTGGCGGCTCCTGCGACCGTCATGACCCTCACCCAAAGCCTGCTTCTCATCGTCGCGCTCATTGCCTTGAGCGCTTTCTTCTCGCTGGCCGAGATCACGCTGGCCGCCTCGCGCCGCCTGCGGCTGCGCCAGATGGCCGACGAGGGCGACGTGCGGGCCGAGCGGGTGCTGCGCGTGCAGGCACAGCCCGGCCACTACTTCACCGTGGTGCAGATCGGCCTGAATGCGGTCGCCATCCTGGGCGGCGTGGTGGGCGAAGGCTCGCTCAGCCCCTACTACGCGCGGCTGTTCGACCTGTGGTTCAGCCCCGACACGGCGCAGGCCGCGGCGTTCGCGGCGTCGTTCGTCACGATCATCGCGGTGTTCCTGGTCTTCGCCGACCTGTTCCCCAAGCGGCTGGGCATGAACAACCCAGAGCAGCTCGCGGTCCGCATGGTCGGGCCGATGCAGGTGCTCATCACCACCTTCATGCCGCTGGTGTGGCTTTTCACCCGCAGCACCGACCTGCTCTTCAAGCTGCTGGGCATGCCGGCGCACCGCGACGAGCAGATCACCTCGGCCGACATCCTCGCCATGACCGAGGCCGGCGCGCGGGCCGGCGTGCTGGCGGTGCGCGAGCAGCAGGTGATCGCCAACGTGTTCGAGCTCGACACCCGGCTGGTGAACAGCGTGATGACCTCGCGCGACCGCATCGCGTGGTTCCAGAAGGACGACCCCGAATCTGTGCTGCGCGCGCGCATCGTCGCGGAGCCCTTCTCGGCCTACCCGGTGTGCGACGGCGACATCGACCATGTGCTGGGCTACGTCGACGCCAAGGACATGTTCCAGCGCGTGCTGAGCGGCCAGCCGCTGGCGCTCGACCAGGGCGTGCCGCTGCACAAGGCGCTGGTAGTGCCAGACCGCCTGTCGCTCACCGAGGTGCTCGAGCAGTTCCGCCATGCGCACGAGGACTTCGCGATCATCGTCAACGAGTACAGCCTGGTGGTCGGCGTGATCACGCTCAACGACGTGATGAGCACGGTGATGGGCGACCTGGTCGGCCCGCAGGACGAAGAACAGCAGATCGTGCGGCGCGACGAGAACTCCTGGCTGATCGACGGCGTGACGCCGATCCAGGACGTGCAGCGCGCGCTCGACCTCGATGCGCCCCTGCCCCATGCCGACGAGTACGAGACGCTGGCCGGCTTCCTGATGGTGATGCTGCGCCGCGTGCCCAAGCGCACCGATAGCGTCACCTGGGGCGGCTACACCTTCGAGGTGATGGACGTGGACAGCTACCGCATCGACCAGGTCATGGTGACCGATGTCGAGGGCGCAGCTCAGGCGGCGGCGCGGTCGTTGAAAGCGTAGATCCGCTGGTTGGCGAAGACCGCGTCGGGGTACGGCGCGCGGCCGCGGCTGCCGTTGTAGCGGCCGAGCGTCATGAAGAGGTCGCCGCGCTCGCGGTCGAGGTAGTGGCGCAGGATGACGCAGCCGAAGCGCAGGTTGGGCTGCATCTTGAACAGTTGGTTGGCGTCGCCGTCGCCGATGACGCGCGTCCAGAACGGCATCACCTGCATCAGCCCGCGCGCGCCGGCGCTCGAGATGGCCCATTTGCGGAAATTGCTTTCCACCTGAATCAGCCCGAGCACCAGGCTCACGTCGAGCCCGGCACGCTTGCTCTCGTACCAGACGGTCTGGAGCAGCTCGAGGCGCTCCTGGTGGCCCGGGATCTTGCGCTTGAGCCGCTGGCTCATCTCGCCGAGCCAGCGCAGATGCGCCAGGCGCGATTCGGTATCCGTGAACTCGAGCTTGGGCGGGGCGCTGCTGCGGATCGCGGCGCTCAGCGCGTTGCGCACCGAATCGATCAGCGGCTCCTCGATCTGCGCGCCGGCGAAGGCGCTGCGCGGCAGAGCCAGCATCAGGGCACCGATCGTGGTGCCGCCAAGCACGAGCCGGCGGGACAGGGGCGAGCCTCGGTCCGCCGTCGGCTTCATCGTCACGCAGCGAGCTTGGATTGCAGGAAGCTCATGGCGGCCGCGGACGGCACCTTGGTGGCCGCCGTGTCGCGCCGGTGCTGGTACTCGAACTGGCCTTCCTTGAGGCCGCGGTCGGAGATCACCAGGCGGTGCGGCACGCCGATCAGCTCCCAGTCGGCGAACATCGCGCCCGGGCGCTCGCCGCGGTCGTCCAGCAGCACGTCGACGCCGGCGGCCAGCAGCTGCTCGTAAAGCGTTTCGGCAGCGAGCTTGACCTCGGCGCTGCGGTCCATACCGATAGGGCACAGGACGACGGTGAACGGTGCCAACGCGTCGGGCCAGATGATGCCGCGCTCGTCATGGTTCTGCTCGATCGCCGCGGCCGGCAGGCGCGTGATGCCGATGCCGTAGCAGCCCATCTCGAGGAACTGAGGCTTGCCGCCTTCGTCGAGGAAGGTGGCGTTCATGCTTTTGCTGTACTTGGTGCCGAGCACAAAGATGTGGCCGACCTCGATGCCACGCTCGATGGCGAGCATGCCCTTGCCGTCGGGCGAGGCGTCGCCGGCCACCACGTTGCGGATGTCGGCGACCAACGTGGGCTCGGGCAGGTCGCGGCCCCAGTTCACGCCGGTCATGTGGAAGTCGACCTCGTTGGCGCCGGTGGTCCAGTCAGACATCACGGCGACTTCGCGGTCAGCCACCAGCGTCACCGGCTTCTTCAGGTTCAGCGGGCCCAGGTAGCCGGGCTTGCAGCCGAAGTGATCGTCGATCTCGGCCGTGGTCGCGAAGCGGAAGCCCTGGTCCAGGCCCGGCAGCTTGCTCACCTTGATCTCGTTCATGTCGTGGTCGCCGCGCAGCAGCAGGAGCCAGACCTTCGAGCCCTTGATGTTGCCGGCGTCGTCGAGAACGTCGGTCGCGAGCACCAGCGACTTCACCGTGGTCGCGAGCGGCATGCCGAGCAGTTCCGCCACATCGGCGCAGGTGCTCTTGCCCGGCGTCGGCGTCTTGGCGAGCGGCTTCGCGGCGGCACCACGCGGCGCGGTCGGCGCCAGCGCCTCGGCCTTCTCCAGGTTGGCAGCGTAGTCGCTGTCGGGGCAGTAGACGATGGCGTCTTCGCCGGTGGCGGCGATCACCTGGAACTCCTCGCTCAGGTCGCCGCCGATGGCGCCGCTGTCGGCCGCCACCGCGCGGTAGGTCAGGCCGAAGCGGTCGAAGATGCGGCGGTAGGCCTGCGCCATGGCCTGGTAGCTGAGCTTGGCCGCGTCGAGGTCGCGGTCGAAGCTGTAGGCGTCCTTCATCGTGAACTCGCGGCCGCGCATCAGGCCGAAGCGCGGGCGGCGCTCGTCGCGAAACTTGGTCTGGATTTGGTAGAAGTTGCGCGGCAGCTGCTTGTAGCTGCGGATCTCCTGGCGGGCGATGTCGGTCACGACCTCTTCGCTGGTCGGCTGCACGACGTAGTCGCGTTCATGCCGGTCCTTGATGCGCAGCAGCTCGGGGCCCATCTTCTCGAAGCGGCCCGTCTCCTGCCAAAACTCGCCCGGCTGCACGACCGGCATCGTCAGCTCGACGGCGCCGGCACGGTTCATTTCCTCGCGCACGATGGCCTCGACCTTGCGGATGACGCGCAGGCCCATCGGCATGTACGTGTAGATGCCCGCGCCGAGCTTCTTGATCATGCCGGCGCGCATCATGAGCCGGTGGCTCGCGACTTCGGCATCGGCCGGCGCTTCCTTCAGGGTGGAGACAAAGAAACGGGAAGCTTTCATCGGTCGCGCTCGAAAGGGTGTCGAAAAAGGGGTGTCGAACGTGGGGATCGCAGGCGGTTTGCAGGTCGCCGCAGGAACCGCTCACTTGCCGAGTGCGACCCGGCAGGCATAATCGACGCAGTTCAAAAATTGGGGTTTGATTATGCTCGACCGGGACGGCTTCAGGCCCAACGTCGGCATCATCCTGCTCAACCAGAGAAACCAGGTTTTCTGGGGCAAACGCATACGCACCCACTCCTGGCAGTTTCCGCAAGGCGGCATCGATCGCGGCGAGAGTCCCGAGCAAGCCATGTTCCGGGAACTGCATGAAGAAGTGGGGCTCCATCCGGAGCATGTGCGGATCATCGCCCGTACCCGTGACTGGTTGCGCTACGAGGTGCCGGATCGGTTCATCCGCCGTGACGCACGAGGCCACTACAAGGGCCAAAAGCAGATCTGGTATTTGCTGCAACTTGTCGGCCACGACTGGGATCTGAACCTGCGCGCCACCGACCATCCGGAATTCGACGCCTGGCGATGGCACGACTACTGGGTGCCGCTCGACGTCGTCGTCGAGTTCAAGCGCGGCGTCTATGAAATGGCGCTGACCGAACTTGCACGCTACCTGCCACGGCAGGATTTCCGCAACCGCTTCCTGCGCAGCAACGTCCGCACCCGCGAACTCGATCGCCAAATGCCTCTCGCCGGGCAGGAACACCACTTCGACCTGCCTCCGGGCGCCAGCTTTGACCCGGACCCCAATGCAAACATTGCCACCGATCTTCCGCCGCCCGACCCCTTTCATGCACCGCGCTAGCCGCGCCTTCGCGCTGGCCTGCCTGCTCGGCGCAGCCGGCGGTGCGTCGGCCCAGGTGTTCACGGACCCGGAGTGGAAGGAGACGCCCGTGCCACCGCCGCCGGCCTTCGACGAAAGCCGGCTGGTGCCGATCGAAATGCCGCGCTACATGACGCTGAAGTTTGGCGTCGACCCGGCCACCATCGCGATCACGGGCGATGGCGTGGTGCGCTACGTCGTGGTGGCGAGCAACAAGGCCGGCGGTGCGACCAACGCGTTCTACGAAGGCGTGCGTTGCGCCACCGGCGAGATGAAAACCTATGCCCGCTACGGCAGCAATGGCTGGGACGTGTTGCCGAACCCGGAGTGGAAGAAGATGTTCACGCTCAATTCGAGCTACACCCTGCTGCTATCTCAGCAGGGGATCTGCCGCGGCGCCGCGCCGCGCGGATCGGCCAAAGAAATGGTGCAACGGCTGAAGAATCCGCTGCCGGAAGTGCAGTAACCGGCGACGCCGCTCAACGCGCCGTCAGGACCATGTTGTCCCGGTGCACCATCTCCGGCTCGGCCGCATAGCCGAGCAGCCGCTCGAATTCGCCGGACGGCTTGCGGCACAGCAAGCGCGCTTCGGCGCTCGAATAGTTCGCCAAGCCGCGCGCCAGTTCGACACCGTGCGGGTCGCGCACCGCGATCACGTCGCCGCGCGAAAAATCGCCCTCGATGCCCGTCATGCCGATCGGCAACAGGCTCTTGCCTTCGCTGCGCACCTTGACGGCCGCGCCTGCGTCCACGGTGACCGATCCGCGAAGTTGCAGGTGGTCGGCCATCCAGCGCTTGCGCGCCTGGTGCTTGGCGGTCTGCGCGACCAGCAAGGTGCCGATGGGCTCGCCGCGCACGAGTCGCAGCAGCGCGTCGGGCTCGCGCCCCCAGGCGATCACGGTCGACGCACCGGACCCCGCAGCCCGCTTGGCCGCGAGGATCTTGGTGATCATGCCGCCGCTGCCGATGGCCGAGCCGACGCCGCCGGCCATCGCTTCGAGCGCTAGGTCGCCGGCCAGTGCCTCGTGCACGAACTGCGCTTCGGGGTGCTTGCGCGGGTCGGCGGTGTAGAGGCCCTTCTGGTCCGTCAGGATAACCAGCGCATCGGCCTCGACCAGGTTCGCCACGAGCGCACCGAGCGTGTCGTTGTCGCCGAACTTGATCTCGTCGTTGACCACGGTGTCGTTCTCGTTGATCACGGGCACCACGCCGAGACCCAGCAGGGTGCGCAGGGTCGTGCGGGCATTCAAATAGCGCTCGCGGTCGGCCAGGTCGGCATGGGTGAGCAGCACCTGCGCGCTGCCGACACCGTTCTCGCGCAGCTTCGTCTCGTACATCTGGGCCAGGCCCATCTGGCCGACCGCGGCCGCGGCCTGGAGTTCGTGCACTTCACGCGGACGGGTGCGCCAGCCGAGGCGCTTCATGCCTTCGGCGATGGCGCCGCTGGACACCATCACGACCTCGCGCCCATCGCGCATCAACGCAGCCAGTTGGCGGCACCATTCGCCGATCGCCTGCTCGTCGAGTCCGCGGCCCTCGTTGGTCACCAGGCTGGAGCCCACCTTGACGACGATCCGCCGCGCATCGCGCAGTGCGTTGGAAGCGGGAATGGAACTCATGAGGGTCTGTCGATGGTCGGAGGTGAAGCGGTGACGGCACCGCGCCGGCACCGTGCGAGGGGCGGCGTTCAGGCGAAGCGTGGGTCGATGTCCGCTGGCGGCTGCTCGGCCACCTGCTGGGCCTTCACGTGCTGGTAGATCGCCTTCACGAGCGGCTCGCAGCCCTCGCGGGTGAGCGCCGAGATCTCGAACACCGGACCCTTGAAGCGCAGGCGCTTCACAAAGTCCTTCACACGTGCCGCGCGCTCGTCGTCGGGCACCATGTCGAGCTTGTTCAGCACCAGCCAGCGTGGCTTGTCGAACAGCGCCGCATCGTATTTCTTGAGCTCACCAACGATCGCCTTGGCCTGCGCCACCGGATCGACTGCGTCGTCGAACGGGGCCATGTCCACGATGTGCAGCAACAGGCGCGTGCGTTGCAGATGGCGCAGGAACAGGTGGCCGAGGCCGGCGCCTTCGGCAGCGCCCTCGATCAGGCCGGGCAGGTCAGCCACGACGAAGCTCTGCTCCGGGCCGACGCGCACGACACCCAGGTTCGGATGCAGCGTGGTGAACGGATAGTCCGCAATGCGCGGTCGCGCGTTCGAAATGGCGCTGATGAAAGTCGACTTGCCAGCGTTCGGCATGCCCAGCAGCCCGACGTCGGCCAGCACTTTCAGCTCGAGCTTGAGGCTCTTCTTCTCGCCCGGCCAGCCCGGCGTCTTCTGGCGCGGCGCACGGTTGATGGCGCTCTTGAAGCGCATGTTGCCGAAGCCGCCGTCGCCGCCCTTGGCGATGGTGATCACCTCGCCCGGCACCAGCAGCTCGTACAGCACCTCGCCGGTTTCGGCGTCGGTGATGATGGTGCCGACCGGCATCTTCAGGACGATGTCGTCGCCCGCCGCACCGAACATGTCGGAGCCCATGCCGTGCTGGCCGCGCTTGGCCTCGTGACGGCGCGAGTAGCGGAAATCGACCAGCGTGTTGAGATTGATGTCGGCCACCGCGAACACATGGCCGCCGCGCCCGCCGTCCCCGCCGTTGGGGCCGCCGAATTCCTTGTACTTCTCATGACGGAACGACACGCAGCCGTTGCCGCCATCGCCGGCGGCGATGTCGATGAAGGCTTCGTCGACGAACTTCATGGGGTGTCCAGTTTACAAACGGGTGGCCGACTTGCGGCGGCGGTGTGGAAAACGAAGAAGCCCCGACAAGCGGGGCTTCGAGCAGATCGAAGTGACGAGGCTCAGGCCGGCGTCACGTTGACCATGTGCTTGTTCAGTGCACCCTTGACGCCGAACGACACATGGCCGTCGACGAGGGCGAACAGCGTGTGGTCCTTGCCCACGCCGACGTTCACGCCGGGGTGGAACTGGGTGCCGCGCTGACGCACGATGATCGAGCCTGCGCTGATCAGTTCGCCGCCGAACGCTTTCACGCCGAGCATCTTGGGCTTGGAATCGCGCCCGTTTCGCGTGGAGCCGCCGCCTTTTTTCTGTGCCATGGTGCCTACTCCTTAACCGGCGATCGCGCCGATTTGCAGTTCGGTGAACTGCTGGCGATGGCCTTGACGTTTCTGATAGTGCTTGCGACGGCGCATCTTGAAGATGTGGACCTTGTCATGCAAGCCGTGCGAGAGCACGGTGACCGTGACGGATGCGCCGGACACCAGGGGCGTGCCGATCTTGATGTCCGAGCCGTTGCCGACTGCGAGAACCTGATCGAGCACGATTTCCTGGCCTACGTCCGCAGCAATCTGTTCTACTTTAATTTTTTCGCCGGAAGCAACGCGATACTGCTTGCCGCCGGTTTTTATGACCGCGTACATGTAAACCTCTTAGAAATTGAGTCTCGGCGGCGAATTCCGCAGAGCCCAAGATTCTAGCACGGGCGCCCCCGCAGCCCAAGGCGCATGACCGTACGCCCGGCCACCTGCGCCGCGCTCCCTATAATTTGCGGCTTCCCGGCCCTTCGGCCGACCCTCTCTACCTCACGCAGCGCCCAGCGCCCTCGCCTTGCCTCGCCCTGCCGCCGACTCCTCCCCGACCACCTCCGTCCTCGGACTGATCGCCGCCGACATGGCGCAGGTCGACCGCGTCATCGCGCGACGCCTCGACACCGGCGTGCCGTTGGTCAGCCACGTGTCGCAGTACATCATCTCGGCTGGCGGCAAGCGGCTGCGCCCGGCCTTGCTTCTGTTGATGGCCGGCGCACTCGAATACAAGGGCGAACAGCACTTCAACCTCGCGGCCGTGGTGGAGTTCATCCACACCGCCACGCTCCTGCACGACGATGTGGTGGACGAGTCGACCCTGCGGCGCGGGCGCCCCACCGCTAACGAATCCTTCGGCAATCCGGCGAGCGTGCTGGTGGGCGACTTTCTGTATTCGCGCGCCTTCCAGATGATGCTGGACGCGAACGACATGCGCGTCATGCAGATCCTCGCGGAGGCGACCAACGTGATCGCCGAGGGCGAAGTGCTGCAGCTCATGAACATGCACGATGCCTCGCTCGACGAAGCGGCCTATCTGCGGGTGATCCGCTCCAAGACGGCCAAGCTTTTCGAGGCGAGCACCCGCCTCGCCGCGGTCTTGACCGGCTCGGACGCCGCCACCGAGGAAGCCTGCGCCTCCTACGGCCAGGCGATCGGCACCGCCTTCCAGGTGATCGACGACGTACTTGACTACGAAGGCGATGCCAGCGAAACCGGCAAGAACGTCGGCGACGATTTGCGCGAAGGCAAGACGACACTGCCGCTGATTCTGGCCATGCAACGCGCAGCGCCCGCCCAGAGCGCGCTGGTGCGCGACGCGATCGAAACCGGCGATACGAGCCAACTGGCCAATATCGTCACTATCGTCCGGGAGACGGGCGCACTCGACGCCACGCGCGCGGCGGCAGCCGCCGAAGCGCAGCGCGCGATCGACGCATTGCGTGGTTTTCCTGCGAATTCGCACACAACGGGTTTGCTACAATTGGCGGCTCAGTTGCTTGAGCGACGCGCCTAGAAGGCCCATTCCATTGGGCAACCAGACGACTTCCTCTTTTTCTGCAACCACCATCGGGGTGTAGCTTAGCCTGGTAGAGCGCTACGTTCGGGACGTAGAGGCCGGAGGTTCGAATCCTCTCACCCCGACCAGCCTTTTATGGCTGTAACGCCAAATGCTGCGCGGTCGTCACGGCGCACCGGTTTACAGTCAAAGGGCGATCAGCGATGATCGTGAAGCACTTTTTCACGTTTTTTACATTCGCTGATGGCCGCCGCCGAACCTCCCGTCAAAGATAGCTCGACCGTTGCCCTGCCGGGCCTTGCCCGAGCGTTGATCTCTGCGGGCAAGCTTCCGGCGAAAACGGCCGAGGAGATCTATCAGCGATCTCTCATCTCGCGGTCGAGCTTCATCGCCGAACTGACCGGCACCGGCGCCGTCTCGGCCGCCGACCTCGCTCACACGCTGTCCAGCGCCTTCGGCGCCCCCCTGCTGGACCTGGATGCGATCGACCCTCAGCGTCTGCCGAAGGACCTGCTCGACCCCAAGCTGTGCCTGGCCTACCGCATCGTCGTGCTGAGCAAGCGCAACAACCGGCTCATCGTTGCGACAGCCGATCCGTCCGATCAACAGGCGGTCGAAAAGATCAAGTTCGCGTCGCAGATGGGCGTGGACTGGGTGATCGCAGAATTCGACAAGCTGTCCCGGATGGTCGAGGCGGCGGCCGTCAGTGCGGCCGAAAGCATCGACACGATCGTCGGAGCCGAGTTCGAGTTCGACGAAGCAACGATCGACACCGCCAGCGATACCGCCGAGCAGGCCACGGCCGAAGTCGAAGATGCACCGGTGGTGCGCTTCCTCCACAAGATGCTGCTCGACGCCTTCGGCATGCGGGCCTCCGACATTCACTTCGAGCCCTACGAGCACCAGTACCGCGTGCGCTTCCGCATCGACGGCGAACTGCGCGAAATCGCCAGCCCGCCGCCGGTCATCAAGGACAAGCTGGCCTCCCGCATCAAGGTGATCTCGCGGCTGGACATCTCCGAGAAGCGCATCCCGCAAGACGGTCGGATGAAGCTCAAGATCGGGCCCGATCGCGTGATCGACTTCCGGGTCAGCACCCTGCCCACGCTTTTCGGCGAAAAGATCGTCATCCGGATCCTGGACCCGAGCAGCGCCCGCCTGGGCATCGACGCGCTCGGTTACGACGCGGTCGAGAAGGAGCGCCTGCTGGCCGCCATCGGCCGGCCTTATGGCATGGTGCTGGTCACGGGGCCGACCGGTTCCGGCAAGACGGTGTCGCTCTACACCTGCCTGAACCTGCTGAACAAGCCCGGGGTCAACATCGCGACGGCGGAAGACCCGTCCGAAATCAACTTGCCGGGCGTGAACCAGGTCAACGTCAACGAGAAGGCCGGCCTGACCTTCGCAACAGCCCTGCGTGCCTTTTTGCGGCAGGACCCGGACATCATCATGGTCGGTGAAATCCGCGACCTCGAAACGGCCGACATCTCCATCAAGGCCGCGCAGACCGGCCACCTGGTGCTGTCCACGCTGCACACGAACGATGCGCCGACCACGCTCACGCGGATGCGCAACATGGGCATCGCGCCCTTCAACATCGCATCCAGCGTCATTCTCATCACGGCGCAGCGGCTGGCACGGCGGCTGTGCACCGTGTGTCGCACGCCGGCCGACGTGCCGCGCGAAGCGCTGCTCGATGCAGGCTTCAAGGAAGAAGATCTCGACGGCTCCTGGAAACCGTACCGCCCGGTCGGCTGCTCTGCCTGCAACGGCGGTTACAAGGGACGCGTGGGCATCTACCAGGTGATGCCGGTGTCCGAAGAGATTCAGAAGATCATCCTGCGCGACGGCAGCGCACTGGACATCGCGAAGCAGTCGGAAGCCGAAGGCGTGCGGTCCCTGCGCCAATCCGGCCTGAAGAAGGTCATGCAGGGGCTGACATCGCTCGAGGAAGTGGTGGCGGTCACCAACGAATAGCACTCACAAGCGGAGATCTCCCATGGCAACGGCAACATCCACGCCCCGCGGACACAAGGAATTTGTGTACGAATGGGAGGGCAAGGACCGCAACGGCAAGCAGGTCCGAGGCGAACTCCGCGCGGCTGGCACGAACCAGGTGCAGGCGGCCCTGCGGCGACAAGGCGTGCTGCTGACCAAAGTCAAGAAGCGCCGCATGCGTGCGGGCAAGTCGATCAAGCCCAAGGACATTGCGATCTTCACCCGGCAGCTCGCCACGATGATGAAGGCCGGTGTGCCCCTGCTGCAGGCCTTCGACATCGTGGGCCGCGGCAACGCCAACCCGAGCGTGGCCAAGCTGCTCAACGATGTCCGCAGCGACGTCGAGACCGGCACGTCGCTGTCCGCCGCGTTCCGCAAGTTCCCGAAGTACTTCGACAACCTGTACTGCAACCTGGTCGAGGCCGGTGAAGCGGCCGGTATCCTGGAAGAACTGCTCGACCGCCTGGCGACCTACATGGAGAAGACCGAGGCGATCAAGTCGAAGATCAAGTCGGCCCTGATGTACCCGACGTCGGTCGTCGTTGTGGCCTTCGTGGTGGTCGCGATCATCATGATCTTCGTGATCCCGGCGTTCAAGGAGGTGTTCTCCTCATTCGGGGCCGACCTGCCGGCGCCGACGCTGATCGTGATGGCCATCAGCGAGTTCTTCGTCTCTTACTGGTGGCTGATCTTCGGCGTGCTCGGGGGTGGCATCTACTTCTTCCTCCAGGCCTGGAAGCGCAACGAGAAAGTGCAGCGCGTCATGGACCGCCTGCTGCTGCGCCTGCCGATCTTCGGCACGCTGATCGACAAGTCCTGCGTGGCGCGCTGGACCCGCACGCTGTCGACGATGTTCGCGGCCGGCGTGCCGCTGGTGGAAGCGCTCGACTCCGTCGGCGGTGCCTCGGGCAACTCGGTGTACGCCGACGCGACCGCCAAGATCCAGCAGGAAGTCTCGACCGGTACCAGCCTGACCTCGGCCATGACGAACGCCAACGTGTTCCCGTCGATGGTGCTGCAGATGGCGGCGATCGGCGAGGAATCCGGCTCGATCGACCACATGCTGGGCAAAGCCGCCGACTTCTACGAGGCCGAGGTCGACGACATGGTCGCCGGCTTGTCCAGCCTGATGGAACCCATCATCATCGTGTTCCTGGGCGTGATCATCGGTGGCATCGTGGTGTCGATGTACCTGCCCATCTTCAAGCTCGGCCAGGTCGTCTGATGTGGGTGTCGCAGGGGGTGGAGGCCGCACTGGCCGGCGTCCTGGGATTGCTGATCGGCAGCTTTCTCAACGTCGTGATCTACCGGTTGCCCAAGATGCTCGAGCGGCAGTGGGCAGGCGACTGTGCCGCCCTCGACGGGTCGACGCCTGACGCACCCGAAGCGCCCGCCGAAGCCTTCAACCTCATGGTGCCGCACTCGCGCTGCCAGCAGTGCGGGCACGCCATCCGCTGGTACGAGAACGTGCCGGTGTTGAGCTACCTCCTCCTGCGCGGCCGTTGCTCATCGTGCAAGACGCGGATCAGCCCACGCTACCCGATCGTCGAACTGGTCACTGGCCTGCTGTTCGCCTGGTGCGTGTGGCGCATGCCGGGGCAGTGGGCGGCGCTCGCATGGTGCGGCTTCTCTGCCGCGCTGCTCACGCTGGCGCTGATCGACTGGGACACCACGCTGCTGCCGGACGACATCACGCTGCCGCTGCTGTGGGCCGGTTTGCTGGCCGCCCTCCTCGGCTTCACCGGCGTGAGCCTGACGAACGCCGTGCTGGGCGCCGTCGCGGGCTACCTGTCGCTGTGGAGCATCTACTGGCTCTTCAAGCTCACGACCGGAAAGGAAGGCATGGGCTACGGCGACTTCAAGCTGTTCGCGGCCTTCGGCGCCTGGTTCGGCTGGCAGGCCCTGGTGCCGATCATCCTGATGGCGTCGGTCATCGGCGTCATCGTGGGTCTGGCGCTCAAATTCAACAACGGCCTGCGCGAAGGTGGCTACGTGCCCTTTGGCCCCTTCCTGGCGGGCGCGGGTTTCACCGCCATGCTGTTCGGCGCGGACACGATCCTGCGCGTCGTCGGGCTCTGACCTCAGGAGACGGCGAACCATGCGCATCGGCTTGACCGGGGGCATCGGCAGCGGCAAGAGCACGGTGGCCGCGATGCTTGCCCGCCTGGGCGCCACGCTGATCGACACCGACGCCATCGCGCGCGCCATCGCCCTGCCCGGCGGCGCGGCCATTCCCGCGATCGAACTGGCGTTCGGTCGTGACGTGCTCGACGCCGCCGGCGGGCTGGACCGGGCGCGCATGCGCGAGATCGTGTTCGCCGATGCCGACGCCAAGCGCCGGCTCGAAGCCATCCTTCATCCGCTGATCGGCATCGAGACCGAGCGGCAGGCCGCAGCGGCCACGGGCACGACGCTCGTCTTCGACGTGCCGCTGCTCGTCGAATCGAAGCGATGGCGCCGCATCGTCGACCGCGTGCTGGTGGTCGATGCGAGTGAAGCGACGCAACTGGCGCGCGTGGTGGCGCGTTCCGGCTGGGCGCCCGATGCCGTACAAGCCGTGATCGCGCAGCAGGCCCGGCGCAGTGATCGCCGTGCCGCCGCAGACGCCGTGCTCTTCAACGATGGCGTGAGCCTCGAGGCGCTGGCCGACGATGTGCGCAGCCTGTGGACGCACTGGTTGGCGTACCGCACGATTAAGTGAGCGCACGGACCCCGACGAAGCATCACGACACACGACACCGCACGCGGGCGACTATGATTCCGCGACTGGAAACGATACATCGCGTGATTCTTTACGAGTACCCCTTCAACGAGCGCATCCGGACCTACCTGCGTCTGGAGCACCTGTTCCGCCGTCTTGGTGAGCTGGTCCCCGCGGAATCCGCCCTCTCGCACCATTACGCGCTGGTCACGATCTTCGAGATCATGGACGTCGCCGCGCGCGCCGACCTCAAGTCCGACGTGCTGCGCGACCTCGACAAGCACAAGAACGTTTTCAACAGCTACCGCGGCAACCCCGCGATCTCCGAGGCTGTGCTCGACCAGGTGGTCGGCCAGCTCGAACGCAATTTCGGCATCCTCAACACCGTGCCGGGCAAGGCCGGGCAGGCGCTGACGGAGAACGAGTGGCTCATGAGCATTCGCAGCCGTGCGGGCATTCCCGGCGGCACCTGCGAATTCGACCTGCCGGCCTACCACGCCTGGCAGAACCGCCCCGCTGCGGCGCGGCGCGTCGACCTCGAACGCTGGTCGTCGACATTGGCCCCGTTGGCCGAGTCGATCTACCTGCTGCTCAAGCTGCTGCGGGATGCCGACGTGCCCTACAAGGTCATCGCCGCCGGCGGGCAGTTCCAGCAGAACCTGCCGCAGGGACGCAGCTTCCAGCTGCTGCGCCTGCGCATCGATCCGCGGCTCGGCCGGATCCCCGAGATCAGCGGCAACCGGTTGATGGTGTCGGTCCGGATGATGCGCCATGAGGCAGACGACCGCCTGCACGCGAGCCTCGAAGACACCCCTTTTGAACTGACCCTGTGCGCCTGACGCGCGCATGAACGAACCGGCGTCGTTGCCCCTGTCGGTACGGGGCGCAGGAGAGAAGCCATGACCACCCGCACCACCCCGAACGGCGACCGCATCGTGCGGTGCCCCGCCTGCGGCCAGGACAGCGTCTACGGCCCCGGCAATGCGTATCGCCCTTTCTGCAGCGCGCGCTGCAAGGGCGTCGACCTGGGCGCGTGGGCCAGCGAAGAATTCCGCATGCCGGCCGAGGCGCCGCCGGACGACGAGCCCTTCGGCGACCCGCGGCTGCAGTAGCGAGGGCTCAGCCGGCGCGTGATTCGCCTGGAGCGCGCTCTTCCGCCAGCCAGGCCAGCACCGGCAGCGCGCCGGGCAGCACCGGCGTCACGTCCAGCGGCAGCTGCTGCCACTGCATCGCCTGGCCTTCGCGCATCTCGAAGTCACCGTCCCACGCGCGCACCTTGCACCAGTGCAGCCGCACCAGCGCATGCGGGTAGTCGTGCTCGGTGACCTTCCAGACCTCGGCGCCGCCGATGGTGATGCCGAGCTCTTCCTGCAGCTCGCGGCGCAGCGCCTGTTCCACGGTCTCGCCCGCTTCGATCTTGCCGCCTGGGAACTCCCAGTAGCCGGCATAGGGCTTGCCTTCGGGCCGGGTCGAGAGCAGCAGTGCATCGTCCGCATCGCGGATCAGGATGCCGACCGCCACCTCGGTGTGCTTGCGCGTGTCGGCTGCAGTGCTCATGCACGCCCCGCGTAGTCGCGCGCGAACTGGTAGGCCACGCGCCCGCTGCGCGAGCCGCGCTCCAGCGCCCAGATGAGCGCGTCGGGCCGGGCGGCTTCGATGGCGGCCGCATCGACCTCGAAAGAAGACAGCCACTGCGCCACGATCGCCAGGTATTCGGCCTGGCTGAAAGGGTAGAAGCTCACCCACAGGCCGAAGCGCTCCGACAGCGAGATCTTTTCCTCGATCACCTCACCCGGATGCACCTCGCCATCCTCGGTGTGCGTGTAGCTGAGGTTGTCCTTCATGTACTCGGGCAGCAGATGGCGCCGGTTGCTGGTCGCATAGATCAGCACGTTGGGCGTCGATGCGGCCACCGAGCCGTCGAGGATGGACTTGAGCGCCTTGTAGCCGGGCTCGCCCTCGTCGAAGCTCAGGTCGTCGCTGAAGACGATGAACTTCTCGGGGCGGTTCGCCACCACATCGACGATGTCGGGCAGGTCGGTCAGCTCGGCCTTGTCGACCTCGATCAGTCGCAGGCCCTGGGGCGCGTAGGCCTGCAGGCACGCCCGGATGAGCGACGACTTGCCCGTGCCCCGAGCGCCGGTCAGCAGCACGTTGTTGGCCGGCTTGCCCTCGACGAACTGCCGGGTGTTGCGCTCGATCTTTTCCTTCTGGACGTCGATCTCCTTGAGCGCCTCGAGCGGCATCGGCGCCACATGGCGCACCGGCTCCAGCGTGCCGTGACCCGAGCTGCGCCGGCGGTAGCGCCAGGCGATGGCGGCGTCCCAGTCGGCGGGTGCCTGCAGCGGCTGCGGAAGGATCGACTCGATGCGGGCAATGAGCTGCTCGGCGCGCTCGATGAGGTGCTCGAACTTCTCGTTCATCGACGACGCCCGCCCGGCCGCCCGAAGGGCGTTGAGCACCCCCTCGGGGGGCAGTGAATACACGGAGTGATGAACGTGGGGGCCATCAGGAGCGGTAGTCGGCGTTGATGGAGACGTAGTCGTGGCTCAGGTCACAGGTCCACACCGTGTCGGCCGCGTCGCCGCGGCCGAGCGCGATACGCACCGTGATCTCGCTCTGCTTCATCACGCGCTGGCCGTCTTCTTCGCGGTAGGCCGGGTTGCGTCCGCCCTGGACGGCCACGTGCACGTCGTCGAGGTACAGGTCGATGCCGGTCTGGTCGAGGTCGTCGATGCCGGCATAGCCGACGGCGGCGAGGATGCGGCCGAGGTTCGGGTCGCTGGCGAAAAACGCCGTCTTGACCAGCGGCGAATGCGCCACGGCATAGGCGACCTGCCGGCACTCGGCGGCGTCGCGGCCACCCTCGACGCGGATAGTGATGAACTTGGTGGCGCCCTCGCCGTCGCGCACGATGGCCTGGGCCAGCTGGCGCGCGACGTTCTGCATCGCGGCGAGCAGCGTACGGCCATCGGCAGAATCGAGCGAATCGATGCGCGCATGCGCGGCCTTCTGCGTCGCGATGACGACGAAGGAGTCGTTGGTCGACGTGTCGCCGTCGATGGTCACGCGGTTGAACGACGCATCGGCCAGCGCCTTGGCCAGCGGCTGGATCAGCGCCGGGTCGATCTGCGCATCGGTGGCCATGAAGCCGAGCATGGTCGCCATGTTCGGGCGGATCATGCCGGCGCCCTTGCTGATGCCGGTGATGGTCACGGTGGCGCCACCGATCTGCACCTGCTGGCTGAAGGCCTTGGGCACCGTGTCGGTGGTCATGATGCCTTCGGCTGCACGCGCCCAGTGGTCGGGCGACGCATCCGCCAGCGCCGCGGGCAGGCCGGCCTCGATGCGGTCGACCGGCAGCGGCTCCATGATCACGCCGGTAGAGAACGGCAGGATCTGCTCCGGCGCGATGTCGAGCTCGCGCGCCAGCGCCACGCAGCTCTGGTGCGTGCGCGCCAGGCCGTCCTGGCCGGTGCCGGCATTGGCATTGCCGGTGTTGATCAGCATCGCGCGGATACCGTAGCCCTTGGCCAGGTGGTCGCGGCACACCTGGACCGGCGCGGCGCAGAAGCGGTTCAGCGTGAACACGCCTCCGACCGCCGCGCCTTCATCGATCAGCACGACCGTCAGGTCCTTGCGATTGGCCTTTCGCACGCCGGCTTCGGCCACGCCGATGCGCACGCCAGGCACCGCATGCAGGTTCGCCGGATCGGGAGGGGTGAGGTTCACTGGCATGGCGTGGTCTTCAAAAGGAGGAACAGGTGAATCAGGTCAGCTTGCCGTGGCACTGCTTGAACTTCTTGCCGCTGCCGCAAGGGCACGGGTCGTTGCGGCCGACGCGCGCGAAGGCCGCAGCCTCGGCGCTCAGGCCAAGACCGGCGGCGGCAGCACGGCGGGTGCTTTCCTCGTCGACACGCACCTCGACCTCGCCCGTTTCGGTGGGCGCGGTGTAAGTGATGTTGGAGATGGCCTCGGCGCGGCTTTCGATGTTCTCGGCCGCCTCTTCGAGCTGCTCGCCCGACTGCACGCGCACGGTCATGAGCTGGCGCGTGACGTCGTTCTTGACCGCGTCGAGCAACTGGCCGAAGAGCTCGAAGGCTTCGCGCTTGTATTCCTGCTTGGGCTGCTTCTGTGCATAGCCGCGCAGGTGGATGCCCTGGCGCAGGTAGTCGAGCGACGCCAGGTGCTCGCGCCAGTGCGTATCGATGCTTTGCAGCAGCACCATGCGCTCGAAGGGCGTGAAGTTCTCCTGGCCGACCTGCGCCACCTTGGCGTCGAACGCGGCATGGGCGGCCTGCACCACCTTCTCGACGACGTCCTCGTCGCTGATGGCGGTGGCGGCTTCGACCTCGCGCTTCAGCGGAAGGTCGAGCGCCCAGTCGTTCACCAGGGTCTTTTCGAGACCGACGAGGTCCCACTGCTCTTCCACCGATTCCGTGGGCACGTACTGGCGCGCCAGCTCGCTGAAGCAACCCTCGCGCAGGCCGGCGATCTGCGCCGTGAGGTCCGCCGCGTCGAGGATGTCGTTGCGCTGCTGGTAGATCACCTTGCGCTGGTCGTTCGACACGTCGTCGTACTCGAGCAGCTGCTTGCGCACGTCGAAGTTGCGCGCCTCGACCTTGCGCTGCGCGCTCTCGATGCTGCGCGTGACGATGCCCGCTTCGATCGCCTCGCCGTCGGGCATCTTCAGCCGGTCCATGATGGCCTTGACGCGGTCGCCCGCGAAGATGCGCATCAGCGGGTCGTCCAGGCTCAGATAGAAACGCGACGAGCCCGGGTCACCCTGCCGACCCGAACGGCCCCGCAGCTGGTTGTCGATGCGGCGCGATTCGTGCCGCTCGGTCGCGATGATGCGCAGGCCGCCGAGCGCCTTGATGGCTTCGTGGTCCTTCGTCCATTCCTCGCGCACGCGGGCGATCTCGGCCGCCTTGGCGGCTTCGTCCATGCCCTCGTCGGATTCGATCGCGGCGATCACCTTCTCGATGTTGCCGCCGAGCACGATGTCGGTGCCGCGACCGGCCATGTTGGTCGCGATGGTGATCATCTTCGCGCGGCCGGCCTGGGCCACGATGTCGGCTTCGCGCGCATGCTGCTTGGCGTTGAGCACCTGATGCGGCAGACCGGCCTTGGTCAGCAGCGCATCGATGATTTCCGAGTTCTCGATCGACGAGGTGCCCACGAGCACCGGCTGGCCACGCTCGTAGCATTCGCGAATGTCCTGGATCGCCGCGTCGTACTTCTCGCGTGTCGTCTTGTAGACGCGGTCGAGCTGGTCGTCGCGCTTGCTGATGCGGTTCGGCGGGATGATCATGGTCTCCAGACCGTAGATCTCCTGGAACTCGTAGGCCTCGGTGTCGGCCGTGCCGGTCATGCCGGCCAGCTTGCCGTACAGACGGAAGTAATTCTGGAAGGTGATCGACGCCAGTGTCTGATTCTCGGCCTGGATCTCCACGCCTTCCTTGGCCTCCACGGCCTGGTGCAGGCCATCGCTCCAGCGGCGTCCGCTCATCAGACGACCGGTGAACTCGTCGACGATGACGACTTCGCCCTGCTGCACCACGTAGTGCTGGTCGCGGTGATACAGGTGACGCGCGCGCAGTGCCGCGTTCAGGTGGTGCATCAGCGTGATGTTGGCCGGGTCGTACAGGGACGCGCCTTCGGGCAGCAGCTTGAACTCCGACAGCAGCTGCTCGGCCTTCTCGTGGCCGGCTTCGGTCAGGAACACCTGGTGCGTCTTCTCGTCAACCGTGAAGTCGCCGGGCTTCGTCACGCCCTCGCCGGTGCGCGGGTCTTCCTCGCCTTCCTGCTTCTCGAGCAGCGGCACGACCTTGTTGATCGCGAGGTACAGGTCGGTGTGGTCCTCGGCCTGGCCGCTGATGATCAGCGGGGTGCGCGCCTCGTCGATGAGGATCGAGTCCACCTCGTCGACGATCGCGTAGTTCAGCAAACGCTGCACCCGGTCGCGCGACTCGTAGACCATGTTGTCGCGCAGGTAGTCGAAGCCGTACTCGTTGTTCGTGCCGTACGTGATGTCCGCCCCATAGGCGGCCTGCTTCTCCTCGCGCGGCATGTTCGGCAGGTTGATGCCCACCGTGAGGCCCAGGAAGTTGTAGAGGCGACCCATCCATTGCGCGTCGCGATTGGCCAGGTAGTCGTTGACCGTGACCACGTGCACGCCCTTGCCGGCCAGGGCATTGAGGTACACCGGCAGCGTGGCCGTCAGCGTCTTGCCTTCGCCGGTGCGCATCTCGGAGATCTTGCCGTTATGCAGGGCCATGCCACCGAGCATCTGGACGTCGAAGTGGCGCATCTTCATGACGCGCTTGGAGCCTTCGCGCACCGTGGCGAAGGCTTCGGGCAGCAGGTCGTCGAGCGACTCGCCCTTGGCGACGCGATCCTTGAACTCCACGGTCTTGGCGCGCAGCGCATCGTCGCTGAGTTTCTCGAACTGCGGCTCGAGGGCGTTGATGCGTTCAACGGTCTTGCGGTACTGCTTGAGTAGCCGGTCGTTGCGACTGCCGAAGATTTGGGTCAGGAAGTTGGTGGCCATGTGTGAAGGATCGATCGAGCGCCCGAACGGATTCGGACGCCGCGATGAAATCCCTAAGATAGGGTGAAAGCACATGGGCGCGCATTTGCCAAAAGCAAGCGGCCCGTGCCGGCGCGAACACCGGCTAACCGGGCATTTTAGCCACTTGACCTCCTCCCCTCATGTCATCGAACCGCCGATTCAATTCCTTCACGCTGCTGCAGGCCGCGGACGGATCGCCCACGCTGGCGGGGCTGCTGGCGCGTGCGCAGGATGCCGCCGACAGGCTGCAGGCGATCGAGGGTCTGATCCCGGTCGAGATGCGTTCGGCCATCAAGCCCGGTCCGGCGGAGGACGACGTGTGGTGCCTCCTCGTGCAGGGCAGTGCAGCGGCGGCCAAGCTACGTCAGTTGGCGCCGACGCTGGTGGCACGGCTCAACGCCCGGGGCTGGAAGGTGGCGAGCATCCGCATCAAGGTGCAGACGCGGCGCTGATCGGCGCCTCGGCGCGCTAGTAGCGCGCGTCGACCTTGCCGCCCGCGCGCTGCGGTGCTTCTGCGATCGCGGCTTCCAGATCTGCGAGGTACTGGTCGACGACCGGCTCGTGCGTCAGATTGAGCATGTGGTGCAGCCCGGCCGGCTGGGTCACGTAGCCCGCGACCCAGCCGCGCCGCGTGAGGCCGGCACCGATGGCCGCCATGTCGCGTTCGGGTGAGCCGTAGGCCAGGATCGACAGTTGCGGGTCGGCGATGGTGGGCAGGCCGAGTGCGGCAGCACCGTCCTGCAACGCGCGGCGGGTGGCGAGCACCCGTGCGGCGATGCGACGGTAGCCCGCCTCGCCGAGGTAGTTCATGACAGCCCAGGCCGCGGCGATCGCACCGCCGGCGCGGGTGCCGACGAGCGTATTGGTGAAATACTGGCCGCGCGGCCACTGGTCAAAGTACCAGCCCATGCCCGCAAAGCTGTCGGCATCGCGGAAGAACAGCGTGGAGGCGCCCTTCGCGGTGTAGCCGTACTTGTGCAGGTCGGCCGAGATCGACACCACACCGGGCACCTTGAAATCCCAGTCCGGCAACTGCACGCCGAGCTGCTGCGCGAAGGGTGCGAAGTACCCACCGACACAGGCATCGACATGCATCCACACCTCCTTCGCGCTGGCCACCGCGGCGATTTCGCCGATCGGGTCGACCACGCCGTGCGGAAATGCCGGCACCGAGCCGACCACCATCACCGTGTCGGTCGTGATGGCCGCGGCGATGGCCTGCGGGTCGGCGGTGAAGTCCGCGCGCAAGGGCGTGCGGATCGGCGTCAGGCCCATGAAATGCGCCGCCTTGTCGAAGGCCGGGTGCGCGCTCGTGGCCATCACGATCTGCGGCGTCCCCATCGCGGGGTTTCGCCGACGCGCCTGATCGCGCGCGGCCTTCACGGCGAGAAAGATGCTCTCGGTCCCGCCGGTGGTCATGGCGCCGCGTGCCAGTGGGCCGCCGTGCAACAGACCGAGCCCCATCGCCACCACCTCGGATTCGAAGCGTTCCAGGCTGCCGAAGGCGCGCAAGCCCAGGCCGTTCTCCGAGAAATACATCAGGTAGGCCTGCTTGGCCACCTCGAGCACATCGTCCCCGGCATAGTGGATGAACATCGGCACGCGGCCGCCGCGCCAGTCGGCATCGCGCTGGCCGGCCTCCTGCAACTGCGCCTTCAACGCGGGCCAGCCGATGCCTTCCTTGGGCAACACAGTCATGTCAGCCTTCTTTCCCGCCCCAATGGACGATGCGGTTTTCGAGCGCGCGAGCGCACAGATCGAGCAAATAGCCGAGCGCGGCCATGATCAGCGCGCCGACGATCACCACGTTGGTCAGCAGAAAGTCCGACGCCGACATCGCCATGTACGCGATACCCGCGCTGGTGGCGATCATCTCGGCGCCGACCAGCATGGTCACGCCCAGGCCGATGCACACGCGGATGCTGGTGAAGATGCCGGGCAGGCTGGCCGGGAAAATCACGCGCCGAAAGATCGTCGCGCGCGACGCGCCGAGCGCCAGCGCGGCCTGCACCTTGCGTCGGCCCACGCCGCGCACCGCCTGCATCGCGCTGATCGAGAGAATCGGGAACAGCGCCAGCACGATGATCACCACCTTCGCCAGTTCGCCGATGCCGAACCAGATGATGAGCAGCGGCAACAGCGCGAGCTTGGGCATCGGGCGGCTGATCTCGATGGGCGGATCGAGCACGGCCTTGACCGTTTCGTTCATGCCCATCCAGAGCCCGAGCGGCACCGCGACGACCACCGACAGCACGAAGGCGGTGCCGAAGCGAAACAGGCTGATGCCCAGGTGATAGCCCAGCGTCTTGCCCTGGTAGCCGTTGTTCAGCAGCATCAGGAACGTGTCCCACACCGACCCTGGCGACGGCAGGAACAACGGCGCGACCAGCGGCTTCTGGCCCAGGGGTGTGGTCACCAGAACCCACAACAGCAGCAGGCCGGCGAAGGAAGCCAGGTTGATTCCCAGCGAGCGCCGGGTGCGACCACTGGCGCCGTGGTGCGAAGTGCTGCTCATCGACCACCCTCCTGGCGCTGCGCCGCCAGCGACTCTTCGCGCAGCAGGCCGAAGATCTCGGCCTTCATGCGGACGAACTCCACGCTCGCGACCACCGCGGGGTCCTCGCTCAGCGCGAACTGCGGCGCCAGGCGCGCCTTGATGCGGCCCGGCCTCGCCGACATCACGACGATGTCGGTGGCGAGGAACAGCGCCTCTTCGATGCTGTGCGTGATCCACAGCATCGTCTTGCGCGTGCTCTGCCAGATGCGCTTGATCTCTTCCTGCAGCAGCTCGCGCGTCTGCGCGTCGAGCGCGGCGAAGGGCTCGTCCATCAGCAGGATCTCCGGGTCGTTGGCCAACGCCCGGGCGATGCCCACGCGCTGCTGCATGCCGCCCGACAACTCGTAGGGGTAGCGCCTGGCGAAGGCCGTGAGGCCGACCATCTCGAGGTAGCGGTCGGCGATGCGGCTCGCTTCGGCCGACGACGCGCCGGTGGCGAGCGGTCCGAAGGCGACGTTGTCACGCACGCTCATCCACGTGAACAGCGCGCCCTGCTGGAACACCACGCCGCGCCGCGGGTCAGGCCCGCGCACCGGCACGCCGTCCATGAGCGCCTCCCCGCTGGTCGGCTTCTCGAAGCCGGCCAGGATGTTGAGCAGCGTGCTCTTGCCGCAACCCGAAGGCCCGACCAGGCAGACGAAGGCGTTCTCGGCGATGTCGAGCGAGATCGGTTCCAGCGCCTGCACCGCGTCGTCGCCCGAGCCGAAGCGCTTGGTGACCTTGTCGAAGCGTGCCTTGACCACCGGCGACGCCAGACCGCCGCCGCGGGCGGAAAGATCGCCCTGCATCAGGCGAGCTGCGCGACGAAGCTGCTGTCGACCAGCCCGTTCATGTCCTTGGGCAGTGCGTTGATCTGCCCCGTCTCCTTCAGGAACTCGGCCTGCACTTGCAGCGTCTTGACGACAGCGGAGTTCTTCTCGCCGGGCTTGCCCAGCCACTTCGCGGTGAGTTGTTCCCTGGCCGGCACCGGGTAGAAGGTGTTCAGCGAACGCATCACCGCGGCCTCGTCGACGCCGAGGAACTTGGTCATGGTGTCGACCACCTCCTTCGGGTTCTGCTTGAAGGTGGCGGCGATCTGTTCGAAGTCCTTGAGGAAGGCCAGCACCATGTCGGGGTTCTTCTTCTTGAAGTCGTCGCGCACCAGGAACGCATCGAACATCACCAGTCCGGCAGCGGCGTTGAGGTCACCGGTCTTGAAGATCACCGTGCCCGCATCTTCGACCAGCTTGGGAATCACCGGCACCCAGATGTAGGCGGCATCGATCTCGCGGCGCGTCCAGGCCGAAGCGATGGTGTCCGCGCGCATGTTGATCAGCTGCACGTCGTTGACGCCGAGGCCCGCGGTCTTGAAGGCCGCCAGGGCCGCGAAATGGACCGAGGTGTTGAACGGCAGGCCGACGCGCTTGCCCTTGAGGTCGGCCAGCTTCTTGATGTTGGCGCTGTTCTGCACCACCAGCGCTTCGCTGTCGATGATGTTCTTGTAGATGTAGACCAGCGAGGCCTGCACGCCGTTGGCATAGCCCACCACCATCGGGCTGGACCCGAGGTTGCACATGTCGAGGCTGTTGCCGGCCATGGCCGAGATCACCTCGGAACCCGCCCGCACGGTGACGAAGTCCACCTTGGTTCCGGCGCCGAAGATCTTCGGCGCCAGGCCCTTGGCGCGGATGTAGTTCTGCGCGTCGATGCTGCCGAACGTCCCCAGGTTGACGGTCTTCGGGGCCTGCCCGAAGACCGGGCCGGCGCCGATCAACGCCCCTCCCGCCATCGAACCGACCATCATGTGGGCGGCGGTCACACCGAAATCGCGCCGGGACAGAGTGAGCTTCATCGGATGCCTTTCAGAAAGGGCGGGAGCACAAACCAGGCGTCGACCTGGGGTCCGATGAAGAATAGAGGCGTTTGAATATATTCTCAAGCGTAATTTCGCGACCCTCGGTGGTCGCGCCCGACGCCGCCCATCAGGGCTGGAGCAGTCGGATCAAAAACTTCGCACCCTGGGTGAGGTCGTCCCGAATGGCCTTCGCCAGGGCGTCTCCATCGCGCCGCCGCAGGGCATCGATCGCCTGCAGATGGGTCTCGTGCCCCGTGAGGCTGCCGCAGTACTGCGGGAACAAGAGATTCAGCGTCGGGCCCACCCGCAGGTAGAGGCTTTCGATGATGCCGATGAGCACCGGCTGCTCGGATGCACGATATATCGACAGGTGAAAATCCGTGTTGGCGCTCAGCGTTTCGTGCGCCCTGCCGCCCTGGATGGCCGCGAGGTGGAGGGCCACCACCTGGTCGAGCCGGTCCATTTCGGCGTTGTCCATCCGTGCTGCGGCTTCACGCGCCGCCATGGGCTCGAGCTCGATCCGGATCTTCAGGATCTCACGGTAGGTCTCGACCCCCAGCCGCGGCACGCGCAGCGTCCGGCCATTCTCCACGGTCAGCGCGCGCTCGGCGACAAGCCGCTGCACCGCCTCGCGCACCGGCGTCAGGCTGACGCCGTAGCTCTCGGCGATGCCGCGCACGGTCAACACCTGCTCGGGCAGCAGCCCGCCGGTCATGAGTGCGCGTTGCAGGCGCCGGTAGGCCTGGTCGGCGAGCGTGTCGGTACGGACGTCCGCGTCGTCGTCGGGCGGGTTTCGGCTCAGAGGGATGACGGGCATGGGTCGGGCGGCGACGAGGGCCGCGGTGGCCTGAAGACCGCATGAATATACTCTGCTGCCCTGCGGCGCCCGCCCTCACGATCTCAGGACACGACCTGGTAATAGAGGTTCTGCGGATGCCTGGCCTGCGCGAAAAAGAACCACCGGTCTGCCACCAGCCCCGGCACCTGCACCACCAGCGCCAGCACGAAGGCCAGGCCTGCCGAGGCGGTCACGCCCCAAACCAACAGCAGCGTCGGCAGTGCAAATCCGAGCACCAGCAGTGCCAGCTTCACGTTCTTCATGGCCAGCCGACTGGCCCGGTGGAAGAACTCGCGCGTGTTGAAGGAGCCGGCCGACATGCCCATCGACTTCTGCACCAGGTTCGGCGCACGGATGCCGGTGGCCGATTGCAGCGTGGACTGGTGTTTGATCAGCGCGTTGCGGCGCAGCGCCATGGTTCGGGTGATCCATGCGATGACCGTCACCGCCAGCGCCGCCGGACCGCTGGCCTGCAGCAATTGCGGCTGCGCCAGCAGCACGGCCAGCGCGCTCGTCAGGATCAGCCCCGAAGACAGCCCGATGAGCGTGAAGTTGACGATGGTCAGCGGCTGCGCCCATTCCTGGATGAAGCGCAGGCACGCGTAGATCATGGCGGTGCAGTACCACAGCAGCGCGGCGACGACGATGGCCGCGAGCGGCAGCCACACCGTGTCGATGCCGGCAGACAGCGCCAGCCACCACAGGGCGACGACGGCGATGAAGGCGGGCAGCACGATCACCTCGCGCGACAGCCACGAGGTGCGCCACATCAGCACAGCGCGCCACGCGCGTTCGGGCCGGCCCAGGTGGGCGAAGGACGCACCCAGGCCGATGAGCAGCATCGCCTCGGCCACGATCAGGGCCATGCCCACGAACGACGGCGCCAGTGCCATGCCGGCGAGCCGCGCCAGCGCGAGCGCGACGACCATGCCCTGCGCTGCACCGGCGATGGTCGTGAAGATCACGACGGAGAAGGCCGGGTTCATTGCTCGCCTCCGATGGTGGGCTGCACCTTCGAGCTGCCGCCGGCCACGTCGGTCACGCGGCGCGGCAGGTACTGGTTCGCCGGGCTGGTGTTCCACTCCGGCATGAGCGAATAGCCGCCGCGCTCGCGCACGGCGATCGACGCTGCGGAGTTCGGATCCTTCACGTCGCCAAAGATGCGCGCGCCGGTCGGGCAAGCCATCACGCAAGCCGGCTTGCGCTCTTCCTTGGGCAGCTTCTCGTCGTAGATGCGGTCGACGCACAGGGTGCACTTGGTCATCACCTGGCGCTCTTCGTCGAGTTCGCGCGCGCCGTAAGGGCAGGCCCATGCGCAGTACTTGCAGCCGATGCACTTGTCGTAGTCGACCAGCACGATGCCGTCTTCCTTGCGCTTGTAGCTGGCGCCCGTGGGGCACACCGGCACGCAGGGCGGGTCTTCGCAGTGCAGGCAGCTCTTGGGGAAATGGATGGTTTCCGTGACCGGGAAGGCGCCGGCCTCGTAGGTCTGCACGCGGTTGAAGAAGGTGCCGGTCGGCTCGGCGCCATAGGGCTTCTCGTCGGACAGCGGACCGGCGCTGCCGGAGGTGTTCCATTGCTTGCAGGAGGTGACGCAGGCATGGCAGCCGACGCACACGTTCAGGTCGATCACCAGCGCCAGTTGCTTGGCCAGCGTCTCACCGGGGTCGGCACGCACGCTCACGTGGCCGTCGCGCGCGATCGACACCGGTCGCACACCCTCCTCCACCAGCGCCATCGGCGGTGCTGCGCCGGTGATCAGGTCTTTGAGCCATTGAATCATTTCCGGCGCCCCGCAAAGTAGGTCAGCACGCTCGCCGCCTTGCCGACCACACCCGGCGCGCTCGGCATGCTCGCGATCTGGGGAAAGGTCTCCTTCGGCTCTTCGGGGTCGGCGGGCCGGATACGCACCCGCACGTCGTACCAGCCGGCCTGTCCCGTGATCGGGTCGGAGTTGCTGATGGTGGTGCCGCCGTGCGAATTGGCAAAGGGCAGTTCTTCGGTGATCAGGTGGTTCAACAGGAAGCCCTTGCGCGCTTCGTCGGCACCCGGCGCCAGCTGCCAGGCGCCGTCGGCCTTGCCAATGGCGTTCCAGGTCCAGACCGTGCCGGGCTCGACCGTCTCGCTGTAGCGCAGCATGCAGCGCACCTTGCCCCATTGGCTCTCGACCCAGCACCAGCCGCCGTCCTCGATCCCGGCGGCCCTCGCGGTCACCGGGTTCACGTGCAGGTAGTTGTGGCTGTGAATCTGCCGCAGCCAGGCGTTCTGCGAATCCCACGAGTGGTACATCGCCATCGGCCGCTGCGTGAGCGCATTGAGCGGGTAGGTGTCGCGGTCGGTCACGCCGTCTTCCAGTGGCGGGTACCAGAAGGGCAGCGGGTCGAAGTAAGTGTCGATGCGCTCGCGCAGTTCGTCGGGCGGCTGGCGCCCCGGGGTCTTGCCCTGGGCCGCCAGGCGAAAGCTCTGCAGCGTGTCCGAGTAGATGGCGATCTGCACCGGGTCGTTGCGCTGGCGCCAGCCCTTGTCCTTGGCGAAGTCGAGGTATTCCCGATTCCAGTTGCGCATGTAGTGCATGGTCTCGGGCATGTGGTGCTGGAAGACGCAGTTGTTCTTCGCGTACATGTCCCACTGCTTCGGATTGGGCTCGCCCTTGAGATGTTCGGTGCCGTCCTTGCCGCGCCAACCCATCAAGAATCCGATGCCCGGGGACGGTTGAAAGTTGACGACGAAGTCCGGGTACCCCGTGAACTTGCGTCCGCCTTCGGGCGTGGTGAAGGCCGGGAACTGAAGGCGCGAGGCCAGTTCGATCAACACTTCCTGGAAGGGTTTGCACTGGCCGGTCGGGGGCACCACCGGGATGCGCACCGAATCGACCGGCCCGTCGAACTCGGAGATCGGCCGGTCGAGCATGCCCATCACGTCGTGGCGCTCGAGGTAGGTGGTGTCGGGCAGCACCAGGTCGGCAAAGGCGACGGTCTCGCTCTGGAAGGCATCGCACACGACCAGGAAAGGGATCATGTACTCGCCGTGTTCGTCCTTGCGGTTGAGCATCTCGCGCACGCCCATCGTGTTCATGCTGGAGTTCCACGCCATGTTGGCCATGAAGATCATCAGCGTGTCGATGCGGTATGGGTCGCCCTTGACGGCATTGGTGATCACGTTGTGCATCAGCCCGTGGGCCGACAACGGATGCTCCCACGAGAAGGCGTGGTCGATGCGGATCGGCGAGCCGTCGGGGTTGATGGCCAGCTCGTCGGGGCTGGCCGGAAAACCCAGCGGCGCGGCGTTGAGCGGCGTGTTGGGCTTGATCATCTCGGGCGAATTGAAGGCCCGATAGTTCGGCACGATGTGGCGCGGGTACGGCGCCTTGTGGCGGAAGCCGCCCGGCGCGTCGATGGTGCCCAGCACGCTCATCAGCACCGCCAGCGCGCGGATGGTCTGGAAGCCGTTCGAATGCGCCGCCAGGCCACGCATCGCGTGGAAGGCCACCGGGCGGCCCTGGGTGGTCGGGTGCACCTTGCCCCAGGCGTCGGTCCACGGGATCGGCATCTCGAAGGCCTGGTGCAGCGCCGTCTCGCCCATTTCGCGCGCCAGCTTGCGGATGCGTTCGGCATCGATCCCGGTGATGGCTGCGGCCCACTCAGGCGTGCAGTCGGCCACGCGGTCGCGCAGCAGCTGAAACGAAGGCGCGACGCGGGTGCCGTCGGCCAGGGTGTAGTGGCCTTCGAGCGCCGGGTCGCATCCTTCGCCGACGCCTTCGGGATAGGCCGCCTTCACGGCGCCGTCGGCGCGGTCCCAGATCAGCTTGTTGTGCGGGTGGCGCCCATCGCCCGGCGGGCCGCGCTCGGGGTCGGGGTCGAAAGCGAACAGGCCTTCGCGTTCGCCTTCGTCCAGCACCACCAGTTGTGGTGCGTTGGTGAAGCGCTTGAGGAAGGCGTGGTCGATCAGGTCGCTGGCGATCAGCTCGTGCAGCAGCGCCATGAACAGCGCGCCGTCGGTGCCCGGCTTGATGGGAATCCATTCGTCCGCAATCGCCGAGTAGCCGGTGCGCACCGGGTTGATCGAAATGAATCGTCCGCCATCGCGCTTGAATTTGCTGATGGCGATCTTCATCGGGTTGCTGTGATGGTCTTCGGCGGTGCCGATCATCACGAACAGCTTGGCGCGCTCGAGGTCGGGGCCGCCGAACTCCCAGAAGCTGCCGCCGATGGTGTAGATCATCCCGGCGGCCATGTTGACCGAGCAGAAGCCGCCGTGCGCCGCGTAGTTGGGCGTGCCGAACTGCCGCGCGAACAGGCCGGTGAGCGCCTGCATCTGGTCACGGCCGGTGAAAAGCGCGAACTTCTTCGGATCGGTCGAGCGGATCTTGCCCAGGCGCTCGGTCAGGATCTCGAAGGTGCGTTCCCAGCTGATGGGCTCGAACTCGCCGGCCCCGCGCTCGCTGCCGGGCTTGCGCAGCAGCGGCTGGGTGAGCCGCGCGGGCGACACCTGCTTCATGATGCCCGACGACCCCTTGGCGCAGATCACACCCTGGTTCAGCGGGTGCTCGGGGTTGCCGTCGATGTAGCGCACCTCCGGCCCGTGCTCGCCTTCGCGCAGGTGCACGCGGATGCCGCAGCGGCAGGCGCACATGTAGCAAGTGGTGGTCTTGACCTCGGTCTCGGAGGTCGGCGTCGGTGCGTCGAGCGGATCGTGGATCGGTTCGCGCGAGAGGAACTTGAACACGGGCGGTCCTTCGGTTCTTTTGGTGTGGGGCCGCGCTCATCCTAGGGATTGCGGTCAAACAAAAAAGCGGAGAATATTTCTCACAATGACCCGTAAAACCGATCAGCACGTCGACTCGCGACTTCGTCTCAATCTGCGCCAGCTCGAGGTCTTCGTGGCCACGGCGCGCGAAGGCTCCACCCGCGCTGCCGCGACGCGCGTGGCGCGCTCGCAATCCGCCGCGAGCGCATCGCTGGCCGAGCTGGAGGCCGTGCTGGGCGTCCACCTCTTCGACCGGGTCGGACGGCGCCTGGTGCTCAACGAGAACGGCCATGCGCTGCGCGCCAGGGCCGCCGCGCTGCTGGAGCAGGCGGCAGAGATGCAGTCGCTCTTCGCCACGGCGCATCCGGCGCCTTTGCGCATGGCGGCCAGCTTCACGATCGGCGAGTACCTGCTGCCCAACCTGGTGGCGAGCTGGAAAGACGCGCACCCGGACAGCCAGGTGCGCCTGCAGATCGGCAATACCACGCAGGCCATCGAGGCCGTGGCCGGTTTCGATGTCGACCTGGGCTTCATCGAAGGCTCGCAGACGCACCCCGAACTCTCCACACAGGGCTGGCTCACCGATGAACTGGTCATCGTGGCGTCGCCCACGCACCCGCTTGCCGGTCAGGTGGCCGGCCTTCGACAGTTGCGCGAGGCCGACTGGGTGCTGCGCGAGCGCGGCTCCGGCACGCGCGAGGCCGCAGACCGCTGGCTGCTGGAGCATCTGGGCCGCCTGAACGTCGGCTTCGAGCTGGGGAGCACCGAGGCCATCAAGCAGTTCGTGACGCGCAACGTGGGGCTCGGCTGCGTCTCGCGCTATGCCGTCGCCGATGCGCTGGAGCGGGGCTGGCTGGTCGAGCTGCGCACGCGACTGCCCAAGGCATTCCGGCACCTGGCCATCGTGACGCACCGCGACAAGCACCTGGGCCGCAGCGCGCTGGCCTTCGTCGAGCACTGCATGAAGGCGGCCGCCTGAAGCGAGCGCTTCTCGCTGCCGCGCCGACTCAGCGCGGCGCCGCCAGCACCGCAAGCGCCACGGAGGCAATCCGGGCCAGCGCCGAATCGGCCCGCGACGTGAGCACGATCGGCACGCGGGCACCGAGCACCAGGCCGGCGCACTCGCCGCCGCCGACGTAGTTGAAGCTCTTGTAGAGCATGTTGCCGGCGTTGAGGTCGGGCACGATCAGCAGATCGGCATCGCCGCTGACCTGCGAATCCATTTTCTTGATGCGCGCCGCCTCGGCCGAGATCGCATTGTCGAAACCGAAGGGGCCTTCGACCCGTGCGCCGGGCCATGCACCCTCGTTCGCCATCGCGACCAGCGCCTGCGCATCGAGCGTCGCAGGGATCGCCGGGTTGACCGACTCCACGGCCGCCAGGATGCCGACCTTCGGATGCGCGATGCCCAGCGCCTGCATCAGGTCGATGGCGTTGCCCAGGATGTCGCGCTTGGTCTTGAGGTCCGGCGCGATGTTGACCACGCAATCGGCCAGGCCCAGGAGCTTGGGGTAGCGCGGCAGATCGAAGAGGAACAGGTGGCTGATGCGCCGCGTGCCGCGCAGGCCGGCCTCGCGGTCGACGACGGCAGACATCAGCTCGTCGGTATGAAGGGAGCCCTTCATCAGCGCGGCGACGCGGCCTTCGCGCGCCAGTTCGACGGCGCGCCGCGCCGCGTCTGCGGGCGCCTCGGCCGTGTGCACCCGTTCGAAGCGCGCAATATCGACGCCGGCTTCCCGCGCCGCCTGCGCCATGGCATCCCGCGGGCCCACCAGCACGGGCACCCCGAGTGCGGTGTCGGCGATGCGCACCGCGGCATCGATGGCCGCGCTGTCGCACGGGTAGACCAGCGCGATGCGCTGGGGCGCTGCAGCCGCGTGTTCCCGCGCTCGACGAACCAGCTCGTCGAGGCGGGGATGCGTGGCCGTCGCGCCGGTCTCTGCAAGCAGCGCTGCAGTCATGGCAGTGACGTCAGCGCGTGCTCAGACGTAATCCTTGTACTTGTCGAGGAAGCGCACCGGCTTGGCCAGCGCGTCGCGGCGGAACGGGTCGCCGAGTTCGCGGGTGCACATGATTTCGATGACGCAGGTCTTTCCCTCGTTCATCTGCATGTCGATGGCCTTCTTGAGCGCCGGGCCCACGTCTTCGAGCTTGTCGACCACGATGCCCTCGGCGCCCATCGACTTGGCGATGCCGGCGAAGCTTTCGCTTTCCAGCTCGCCCGCGACGAAGCGGCGGTTGTAGAAGTCGACCTGGTTCTTCTTCTCGGCGCCCCACTGGCGGTTGTGGAAGACCACGGCCGTCACCGGGATGTCGTGGCGCACGGCCGTCATGATCTCCACCATGCTCATGCCCCAGGCGCCGTCGCCGGCGTACGCCACGGCCGGACGGTCGGGGGCGGCGCACTTGGCGCCGATCATGGTGGGCAGCGAGTAGCCGCAGTTGCCGAAACTCATCGGCGCGAAGAAGCTGCGGGGTTCGTCGAAGCGCAGGTAGCTGTTGGCCACGGCGTTGATGTTGCCGATGTCGGTGGAGACCATCACGCGCGGCGGCATGGCCTTTTCGAGCTCGCGCAGCACCTGGCGCGGATGCAGGTAGGTGCCGCCGTTGGGCGTCTTCTCGCCCTTGGCTTCCTCGATCGAATCGAGGCTGAACGGATCGCGCTCATGGGTCCATTCGTCGAGCTCCTTCTCCCACGCGTCCTTCTCCGACTTGATGGTGGCGGCGCGCTCGGCCTTGGTCGCGTCGCACGCGAGCGTCTTGTCCTTGAGCAGCGCGAGCAGCGCCTTGGCCGTCGCCTTGGCATCGCCGTGGATGCCGACGGTGATCTTCTTGACCAGGCCGAGGTTGGTGTGGTCGGCTTCGACCTGGATGATCTTCGCGTTCTTCGGCCAGTAGTCCATGCCGTGCTGCGGCAGCGTGCCGAACGGACCCATGCGCGAACCGAGCGCGATCACCACGTCGGCCTGGGCCATCAGCTTCATCGCGGCCTTCGAACCCTGGTAGCCGAGCGGGCCGGCCCACAGCGGGTGGCTGGCGGGGAACGAGTCGTTGCGCAGGTAGCCGTTGGCCACCGGCGCGCCCAGGCGCTCGGCCAGGGCCTTGCACTCTTCCACCGCATCGCCCATGACCACGCCGCCGCCCGACAGGATGATCGGGAACTTGGCCGTGGCCAGCAGCTCAGCCGCCGCCCTCAGGCTGTTTTCGCCGCCGGCGCCGCGCTCCACGCGCATCGGCTTGGGAATCTCACACTCGATCTCGCCGTAGAAATAGTCACGGGGAATGTTCAGCTGCGTCGGGCCCATCTCCGAGATGGCGCGGTCGAAGCAGCGTGCCGTGAACTCAGCCATGCGCTTCGGGTTGACCACATGACCCTGGTACTTGGTGAACTCCTGGAACATCGGCAGCTGGTTGGCTTCCTGGAAGCCGCCCAGGCCCATGCCCATCGTGCCGGTCTCGGGTGTGATCATCACGACCGGGCTGTGCGCCCAGTAAGCGGCAGCGACCGCCGTCACGCAGTTGCTGATGCCAGGGCCGTTCTGGCCGATCACTACGCCGTGGCGACCCGACACGCGCGCATAGCCGTCGGCCATGTGGGCGCCGCCCTGCTCGTGCACCACCGGGATCAGCCGGATGCCCGCGGGGGCGAAGATGTCCATCGCATCCATGAAGGCCGAACCCATGATGCCGAACATGTCGGTCACGTCGTTGGCGACCAGGGTCTCGACGAAGGCCTCCGACGGGGTCATCTTCTGCACGCCGGTGACGGCGGTGCGGGCGGCGGTGGCGGGGGGTTGCTTGCTCATGGTTGTCTCCTGAGGGGTCTGGGTGTGGCAGTGGGCCGTTACGAAAATTGGAACTACCCGTACCGATTTATCGTGCGACGACTATAGGACGCGACCACGCCGGCGTCAAACAAATTTCAAAAAACGGAACAGCATGTACTGTTTTTTGTAAATGACTATGATCGCGCCCCATGAAGATCGTCAAGAGTTCCAAGTCGATGCCCACGGTGGCGGCGGGTGACGCCAGTGCCGACACGCCTGCGATCCGGCTGTTCGCCCTGCTCGAGACCATCGCCGCCAAGGACCAGCGTTATGCGCTGCAGGGCCTGGTCGAAGAAACCGGCCTGCCCAAGCCCACGCTGCATCGCATGCTCCAGCAACTCGAAGGCGCGGGGCTGCTGCAGCGTGAAGGCGACGGCCGGCACTACGGCATGGGCGCGCGCCTGCGCCGGCTGGCCGAGAACCTGCTGCTCAACGACAGCTTGCATGGCGCGCGCCATGCCGTCTTGCGCCACCTGGTCGAAGAGGTCGGCGAAAGCTGCAACATCACGGCGCTGTCCGGCAGCGAGGTGGTCTACCTCGACCGCGTGGAAACCGCCGCGCCGCTGCGCTTCTACCTGCACCCGGGCTCGCGGGTCCCGGTGCACTGCTCGGCCAGCGGCAAGATCTTTCTCGCCCAGATGGACCTGGCTCAGCGCAAGCGCCTGCTGGCCCACAGCCCCCTCGACGCCTACACGCCGAAGACGCTGACCGACCTGGGCCAGATCGAAAGCGAGATCGCCCGCGTGCAGCAGGACGGCTTTGCGCTGGACGACGAAGAGTTCCTGCCCGGGCTGCTGTGCATCGCGATGCGGGTGCCCAGCCGTCAGGGCCCGTCGAACCTCTGCGTCGCCGTGCAGGCGCCGGTGATGCGGCTGGACATCGCCAAGGCGAAAAAGCTGATGCCCGCCCTGCGTCGCGCCGCTCAGGCGCTGGCGCGCATCGACGCCGACGCCGCGCCCGCCCGCCAGGCGCTGGCCTGACCCCCTTCTGCGACAGAGAAAGCCACCGTGACCGACACCGCTGCCCTGACACCCGACCGCCTGCTGAGCGTGCGCGACACCTTCGGCATCGACAGCGACCTGCAGGTGCCTGCCTTCGGCACCCGCGACGCGCACGTGCCCGAGATCGACGCCGTCTACCGCTTCCAGCCCGACGTCACGCTGGCGATCCTGGCGGGCTTCATGCGCGACCGGCGCGTGATGGTGCAGGGGCTGCACGGCACCGGCAAGTCGACCCACATCGAACAGATCGCCGCGCGCCTGAACTGGCCTTGCGTGCGGGTCAACCTTGACGGCCACATCAGCCGGCTCGACCTGGTCGGCAAGGACGCCGTGGTGCTGCGCGAGGGCCAGCAGGTCACCGAATTCCAGGAAGGCATCGTGCCGTGGGCGCTCCAGCGGCCGGTGGCGCTGATCTTCGACGAGTACGACGCCGGCCGGCCCGACGTGATGTTCGTGATCCAGCGCATCCTCGAGCGCGACGGCCAGTTCACGCTGATGGACCAGAACCGCGTGCTGCGCCCGCACCCGTTCTTCCGCCTGTTCGCCACCGCCAACACGGTTGGGCTGGGCAACCTCAACGGCCTCTACCACGGTGCGCAGCGGCTCAACCATGCGCAGATCGACCGCTGGAACATCGTCGCCTCGCTCGACTACCTGCCGGTCGACGAAGAGGTGGCCATCGTGCAGGCGCGCGTGCCGTCGCTGACGGACGCGGCGGGCACCGCGCTCGTGCGCTCCATGGTGGCGGTGGCCGCGTTGACCCGCAAGGGCTTCGCCGCCGGCGACCTGTCGACGCTGATGTCGCCGCGCACCGTCATCACCTGGGCCGAGAACGTCGATATCTTCAAAGATCCGGCGCTGGCCTTTCGCCTGTCCTTCGTGAACAAGTGCGACGAGGCCGAGCGGCCGCTGGTGGCCGAGTACTTCCAGCGCTGCTTCGACCGCGAACTGAAGGAGTCGCTCCCGCTTTCCGCGCCATGAGCGAACTGCAGCAGCGCATCCGCCAGGAGCAGCAGGTGGCCGAACTCTGCGCGGCCGTGGTGCGCGCCATCGCCGGAGAACGCGACCTGCACTTTCGCGGTCGGCGCCTGCACCGTGGCCGCGACGCCCTGCCCTGGTTCGCGCCGCACCTGCACCCCTCGCCCGACACCGACGACTTCGGGTCTTTCCGCGGCGTGGCCGACGGGCTCGCGCTGCGCCTGAGCCGCTCCGACGCGGCGCTGCACGAGACACTGAAGCCCGAGGCACCGGTCGAGCGCTTCCTGTTCGAGATGCTCGAGCAGTTCCGCGTCGAGACCCTGGCGCCCGACGCCATGCCGGGCATGGTGCGCAATCTTCGCCACCGTCACCGAACCTGGTCGCTGACCTTCCATCACTCGGGGATGACCGACACCGCGCGCGGCCTGTTGATCTACGCGGTGGCGCAGATCTGCCGCGGCCGCGTGAGCGGGCAGCAGGTGGTCGAAGAGACCGAGGACATGCTGGAAGCCACCCGCTTCGCGCTGGCACCGCTGATCGGCCACGCGCTCGCCGGCCTGCGCCGGGACCGCGCCGATCAGGCGGCGTACGCCGTGCACGCACGCGCCATCGCGCACACCGTGGCTGGGATGCTGGCCGAAGCGGGCGACCACGACGAAGCCGCGCCCGACGCCGCCGAGGCCGACACCCGGCGCGGCCTGTTCAGCCTGGTCGCCGACATGGACGCCGAGATCATCGAGCGCTTCACCACCGCGGCCTCGGGCCGCAGCCCCACGCTGGACGACGCGGCCGGCGCCTACCGCGTCTTCACCACCGCCCACGACCGCGAACACCGGGCCGCGACGCTAGCGCGCAAGCAGGTGCTGGTCGAGCACCGCGAGCGGCTCGATCGCCGCATCGCAGGTCAGGGCGTGAACGTGGCACGCCTGGCGCGCCGACTGCGCGCACTCCTGGCCGAGCCGACACGCGACGGCTGGGACGGTGGCCAGGAAGAGGGCCATATCGACGGGCGTCGGCTGGCACAACTGGTCGCATCGCCGACCGAGCGGCGCCTGTTCCGCAAAGAGCGCCAGGAACCGGTGGCCGACTGCGTGGTCAGCTTCCTGATCGATTGCTCGGGCTCGATGAAGGAACACGCCGAATCCGTCGCCATGCTGGTCGACGTGTTCGCCCGTGCGCTCGAACAGGCCGGCGTCGTCAGCGAGATCCTCGGCTACACGACCGGCGCCTGGAACGGTGGCCGCGCACGGCGCGACTGGCAGCGCGCCGGCAAGCCGCCGCACCCTGGCCGGCTCAACGAGCGTTGCCACATGGTGTTCAAGGGCGCCGAAACCCCATGGCGCCGCGCGCGACCGGACATCGCAGCGCTGCTCAAGGCCGACCTGTTTCGCGAAGGCATCGACGGCGAGGCGGTCGACTGGGCCTGCGGTCGGCTGCTCGCACGACCCGAAGCGCGCAAGCTGCTGCTGGTCATTTCGGACGGCTCGCCCATGGACAGCGCCACCGAACTGGCCAACGACGCGCACTACCTCGACCACCACCTGCGCAACGTGGTGGCGCGCCACGAGCAGGGCCGGCGCGTCGCCATCGGCGGTATCGGCGTCGGGCTGGACCTGAGCCCGTACTACAGCCACAGCCAGGTGATCGACCTCGCGGGGTCGATCGGCAACGCGGTCTTCGCCGAGATCGTCGGCCTGATGGCGCGTCTGCCGCGCTGAAGGCCTGTCCGTCCGACCGCGCCGCGTCAGGCGCGCCGTTGCGGGCCGCGCAGCAGTTTGCCCGGGAGCGCGCCGGTGCGCTGGCCCGCTTCCATGATCGTCTCGCCGGCCTTGAGCGTGGCCTGGTAGCCCTCGGCGGTCTGCACCAGGCGCCGGCCGCCAGCGGGCAGGTCGAAGGCGACAAACGGCGGCGGAATGCGCAGGCGGTCGAAATCGATGATGTTGATGTCGGCGATGTACCCCGGCTGCAGCAGCCCGCGGTCGTTCAGCCCGTAGATGCGCGCCGTGTCGCGTGTCTGGCGCTGGACCATCAGCTCCAGCGGCAGCGTCGGGCCGCGGCTGCGGTCGCGCGCCCAGTGCGTGAGCATGTAGGTCGGCATGCTCACGTCGCAGATGTAGCCACAGTGCGCCCCGCCGTCGGCCAGGCTCATCATCGTGCGCGGATGCTGCAGTTCTGTGTGCAGCTGGCTCAGGTCGTTGTAGGCGTAGTTGAAGCTGGGGAAGTAGACGATGCCCTTGCCGTCCAGGTCCATCAGCATGTCGTAGGCCACCTCCAGCGGCGTGCGGCCGTCTCGCTGGGCGATGGCGGCAATGCTCTGCGATTGCGGGGGCTCGTAGTCGGGCTCGGCGCCCAACGCATACATCTTGTGGAAGCTCTGGGTCAGGTAGGCGGAGCGCGTGTCGTACTGGGCGGAGCCCATCAGCGCCGCCATGTCGGTGAGCTGCGCGCGCACCGCGGGGTCGCGCAGACGGGCCAGCTTCTCGGGCCATGGCAGCGGCGCGATCTCCTGCCACAGCGGGTGCGTCATGAAGGGATGGGTCGAGCCGAGCCATGCCATCAGGATGCCGGCGGGCCGGCCGGCCACCGCGCCGTACAAGGGCACGTTCGCCTTGTGCGTCTCGTCGAGTGCGGCCAGCAGGCGCTTCCAGGTGTCGGGCGTCTGATCGGTCTGCACCAGCGCAAAGGCCACCGGCAGGTTGTTGTCGCTTGCCAGCTGCGTCATCCAGGGCAGCTCGGTTTCCATCTGGTAGTGGTTCGACGTCATCTGGAACACGCCGTGGCCCACCTCGCCGAGCACGCGGGCGATGCCGAGGATCTCGTCGGGCGACGCGAAGGTGCCCGGCGGGTACTTGCGCCCCTGGTACTTGTGGATGATCGTCCGGCTGGTCGACAGGCCGAGCGCCCCGGCGCGCATGCCTTCGCGCACCAGTTGCACCATCGCCTGGATGTCCGCTGGCGTGGCCTCGTCGTGCGTGATGCCGCGCTCGCCCATCACGAAGGTTCGCAGCGCCGAGTGGGGAATCTGGGCGCCGACGTCGAGGGCGCGCGGCATGCGCTCGAGCGCGTCGAGGTACTCGGGAAAAGTCTCCCATTGCCAGTCGATGCCTTCCGCCAGCACGGTGCCGGGGATGTCTTCCACGCCCTCCATGACGCTGATGAGCCAGTCGCGCTTGTCGGCATGCACCGGCGCGAAACCGACCCCGCAATTGCCCATGACGACGCTGGTCACACCGTGGTCGGTGGACGGGCTGAGGTACGGGTCCCAGGTCACCTGGCCGTCGTAGTGCGTGTGCACGTCGACCCAGCCGGGCGTCACGATCGCGCCGCTGGCGTCGATCTCGCGCCGGGCGGCACCGAGCTTGCCGCCGACCTCGGCGATGCGGCCGTCGGTGATGCCGAGGTCGCCGGTGAAGCGCGGTTGGCCGCTGCCGTCGACGAGCGTGCCGCCGCGAATGATGGTGTCGAACATGTCGGATCCTTGGGAGTCGTTTCGGGGGTCAGTCCAGCTTGATGTTGGCGGCCTTGATGACCTCGCCCCATCGCTCGCTGTCGTTCTTGACGATGGCGGCGAAGGCGGGCCCCGACGCACCGGACGGCTCGTTGCCCTGGGTCTCGATCAACTTGAGCATGTCGGGCGATCGCGCGATCTTGGCGAGCAGGTCACCGATCTTCTTGGCGGTGGCCGGCTCCATGGCGCCGGGGCCGAAGATGCCCTGCCATCCCACGATGTCCAGGCCCTTGACGCCTTGCTCGGCGAAGGTCGGCAGCTCGGGGAGCACCGGCACACGCACCGGGGTCGCCGTGGCGATGCCCTTGGCCTTGCCCGCCTTGATGAAAGCCACCGCGGTGGCCGTGCCGTCGAAGTACAGCTGCACTTCGCCGGCCACCAGTGCCCGCGACGCGTCGGCCGTGCCTTTGTAGGGCACGTGGGTCATCTTGGTGCCGGTGCGCATCTGCAGCAGTTCGACGTTCAGGTGCGAGGTCGAGCCCTGCGAGAACGAGGCGTAGTTGAGCTTGCCGGGGTTGGCCTTGGCATAGCTCACCAGTTCCTGCACGTTGTTGAAAGGCGCGTCGGGCGGCGCGATCAGCACCGTGGCCGACTTGACCATCTGGGCCAGGGGCGTGAAGTCCTTGACCGGGTCGTAGGGCAGCTTGGCATAGAGGTGCGGGTTCTGCGTGTGCGTGATGACGATGGTGTAGAGCAGCGTGTGGCCGTCGGCAGGCGCACGTGCGACGTCCTGCGCGCCGATGAACGTGCCGGCCCCGGGCTTGTTGTCGACGATGACGCTCTGGCCGCCGAGCTCGTCGGTCATCAGCTTCGCGATCACCCGCGCGGTGGCGTCCGAGCCCGAGCCGGCTGGAAACGGCACGACGATGCGAATGGGCTTGCCGGCGATCGGCCAGGCGCCTTGCGCGAGCGCCGGGGGCGCCGAGCCCATGATTCCCAGGACGGACGCAACGGCGGCGGCAAGCAGGAAGCGCCGAGGGCGCGCAATGGACTTCATGGGGGTGTCTCCAGCGGTGGGGAACGCGGGCCGCTGCATGGCGTCCCGTCCTGTGGCGCCGGCAATAATGCAAGCGCTTGCATGGCAGCATAAATCCCAACGGCTTGTGGCTGGAACCCGGGTAAACGCCAACCGACTGCATCCGCTTGCAGGCGGCTTGACTAAGATCGCTCTTGCCATGCCCGCCGCCGCCCCATCGCTCCCACCGCCCGAAGCGCCGAACGCTGCCCGCTCGGCCTCGCTCGCGGACGTGGCGAATCTCGCGGGCGTGTCGACCGGCACCGTGTCACGCACCCTGAGCAAGCCCGACATGATCAGCGCCGCGACGCGTCAGCGCGTGATGGACGCGGTCGAGCGGCTGGGCTACGTGGCCAACGGCGCTGCCCGCGCGCTGGCCATGCGCCGCACGCGGACCGTGGGCGCCATCGTGCCGCGCTTCGGCAGCTCCTCCTTCCCGGCTCTGGTGCAGGCGCTGGAGGCCACGCTCGCGGCCGAGGGTTACACGCTGCTTCTGTCGGCGCCCGACCCTCGGCCTTCCTACGAGACGAGCATCCTGCGCACGCTGCTGGAGCGCGGTGTCGATGCGGTGGCGTTGCTCGGCATCGAACAGCCACCGCAGGTGCTGGCCATGCTCGCGGCCCACCGCACGCCCTTCGTCACGATGTGGGCGCCGCCGGACGCAGCGGGCCATTGCATCGGCTTCGACGAACAGGCCGCCGCGGCGCTGGTCATCGAGCACCTCGCCGGGCTCGGCCACCGCACGCTCGGCTACATCGGCGGGCGAACGGCCGACAGCGAACGCGCCCGCCGGCGGTTGAACGACCTGGGCCTGGCCTGTGCCAAGCGGGGCCTCGCATTGCATCCCGACGCAATGGTCGAGACCGAGCATGGCTTTCGCGAGGGCTTCGAGGCCATGAACGCCATCGCACGACGCCGGCCACCGGTCACGGCGATCGTGTGCGGCAGCGACTACCTGGCCGCAGGTGCGCTCGCGGCGCTCGACCAGGCCGGCATCGCCGTGCCGCAGCGGCTGTCGGTGGCGAGCTTCAACGACAACGATTTCGCGCCCTACCTGCATCCGCCGCTGACCACCGTGCGCCTGCCCATCCGCCAGATCGGCGAACAGGCCGGGCGCCAGCTGCTCGCCAGGATGCACGGCACCACGTCGCCGGTACCGGCCCTGCTGCCGGTGCAGTTAATGCAGCGCGCCAGCACCGCAGCGGCGCCCCGCTGAGCCGCAACACGGCGACAGCGCCGCCCGACTGAGCTCCGACGCGGCGACAGCGCCGCCAAGCTAAGCCGCGATGCGGCGATAGCGCCGCCTCGTGTGTGGCGGCCGCAGCGCGCGCGGTGGCAGACCCCCATGGGCGGCTTCACACGGCGACCCGATTGACAGCCGTGGCGTCCGCTTCTAGAGTTGTTCCATATAGCCGAATCGTGTTCTGTTATTTGGAACACCTCAAGATCCCCTTTGTTTTTCTACCGGACGCTCATGGACTCCACCCTGGCCAAAGGCCTCGCCGCCATCGAATGGATGACCCGCCAGCAACGCGACTGCCGCGTGACCGATCTGGCACAGGCGCTGGGCCTGGCACGCAGCAACGCGCACCGCACCCTGCAGACCCTGGTCGAGTGCGGCTGGGCCGTGCAGGACGCGACCACCAGCGCCTACCGGCCGAGCCTTCGGCTGTTCGAGCTGGGCGCGCTGGTGGCGGAGGTGGCCGACCTCGCTGCGCTGATGCGCCCGCACCTCGCCGCACTGGCGCAGGCCACCGGCGAAACCATCCACCTGGCCACGCTCGACGGCGCCGAGATCGTCTACCTCGACAAGTTCGACAGCCCGCTGCCGGTGGCCGCCTATTCACGGATCGGCGGTCGCGCGCCGGCGGCCTGCGTGGCTTCGGGCAAGGCGTTGCTGGCGGCTGCCGAGCTCGATCTGCCGACCCTGCAGGCCCGGCTCGGCCCGCTGGTCGCGCACACGCCGAACAGCATCCTCGACATCGAGGCGCTGCAGGCCGACCTGGCGCGCGCGCGCACCCGCGGCTTCGCCGAGAACCGCGAGGAATGGCGCGTAGGCGTGTGCGGTCTGGGGGTGCCGGTGTTCAACGCGCGGGGCGAAGCGGTCGCCGCGCTGGGCATGAGCGTGCCTTCGATCCGCTTCGCGCGCACCCAGGCCCGTGAGCTGGCCGAGAAGGTCATGGCCTGCGCACGTGACGCCAGCAGCACGCTCGGTTACCGAAGCCGTCCGGCACCGGCGACGCGTCTTCCGACGAGCCGACCGCCCAAGAGCGACCGTCTTGAATGACGAACCTGCAGCGCATCAGCGACGTCGTTGTGGCGCTTGAACGTCTGAGGCCCCTGCGTGGCCGCGACCGCCAAGGCGACATCGGATCCACCGATGCCTGCGTCGACGCGTTCACGCGTGAAGGGTCTGCGCGCACCGGCCCTGCGAACGCGACAGACGTTCGGTCAACCCCTCGCAGCGCAGCAGAACAGAGAGCCCAGCACCGTGCGCCATTTGCCTTTTTTCGAGCGCCCACCCGAAGGCGACACCGGCTGCGCCGCACCCCTTGAGCACCGAGGTTCGAATGATTCGAGACAAACAAGGAGACATAACCCATGAACCGCTTCACATCCCTGCTCCGGGCCGGCCTGGTCACCGTCGCAGCCCTCGCGACGAGTTTTGGGGCGATGGCACAGAACGCCACCGACTACCCCACCAAGCCCATCAAGTTCATCGTGCCGTACCCACCGGGTGGCGGCACCGATGTCATCGCGCGCATCGTGCAGGAACGCTTTCAGACGCTGCTCGGCCAGCCCGTGCTGATCGACAACCGCGGCGGCGCGGCCGGCTCCATCGGGACCGAAATTGCGGCCAAGGCGGCGCCCGACGGCTACACCGTGCTGTTCACCCTGTCCTCGCACACCATCAACCCAAGCATCTATCCCAAGCTGCCGTTCGACACGGCCAAGGACTTCGAGCCGGTCGGCATGGTGGCGTCGCTGCCGCAGATCCTGGTGGCGAACCTGCAGTTCGCGCCCAACAACGTGGCCGAACTGGCGGCGCTGGCCAAGGCGAAGCCGGGTTCGATCTCCTTCGCTTCGGTCGGTAACGGGTCGCCCGGCCACCTGGCCGGCGAACTGCTCAAGCTGCGCACCGGGACTCAGATGACGCACATTCCCTACCGCGGTGGCGGTCCGGCCGTGACCGACGTGATGGGCGGCCAGGTGCCGCTGCTGTGGGTCTCGATCCCCGCAGCGGCCCAGTTCGTGAAGGCCGGCAAGCTCAAGGCGCTCGCCGTGTCGACGACCAAGCGCAGCGCGGCCTTTCCAGACGTGCCCACCATGCAGGAGGCCGGCATCGCCGACTTCGAGGTCGACTCCTGGTACGCCGTCTTCGTGCCGGCCAAGACCCCCAGGGCCATCGTCGACAAGCTGAACAAGGTCATCAACACCGTGGTGCAGGAGCCGGAGATTCGCGACAAGCTGCTGGCTCAGGGCAGCGAAGGCGCAGGCGGCCCGCCCGAAGCGCTCGGCAAGGTCGTGACCACCGAGCTCGTGCGCTGGAACAAGCTGGCGAAGGAAGCCAGCATCAAGGTCGACTGACCCGGCGCCACGGTTCTGCAGCGTCGCCGCAGCTCCCGCATTCAACATTTCGCAGCAACCAATGATCGCCATGGAACATTCCACATCCTCCCCACAGAGCCCCATCGCCGAACTGGTCGCGCGGGCGCGCGCGGCACAGCGTGTGTACGAGACCTGGTCCCAAGAGCAGGTCGACATGGCCGTGACCGCCGCCGGCTGGGCCATCATCGAGCCGTCGCGCAACCGTGAACTGGCGCAGATGGCCGTGGCCGATACTGGCGTCGGCAACGTCGAAGACAAGATCCGCAAGAACCACCGCAAGACTTTCGGCCTGCTGCGCGACTTGAAAGGCGCCCGCTCGGTGGGCGTCATTTCCGAAGACCCGTCGCTGGGCATCGTCGAGATCGCGCGGCCGGTCGGCGTGGTGTGTGCCGTCACGCCGTCGACCAACCCGGGTGCGACGCCGGCCAACAAGATCATCAACGCGCTCAAAGGTCGAAACGCGGTGATCGTGGCGCCCTCGCCCAAAGGCTGGACCACGGCGGCGCGGCTGATCGAGTACATCCACGCGCAGTTCGACCGCATCGGCGCGCCGCGCGATCTGGTGCAGCTGCTGCCGTCGCCGGTCAACAAGCAATCGACTGCGGAACTGATGTCGCTGTGCGACCTGGTGGTGGCGACCGGTTCGCAGGCCAACGTGCGTGCGGCCTATGCCAGCGGCACGCCGGCCTTCGGGGTGGGCGCGGGCAACGTGGCGAGCATCGTCGACGAAACGGCGCAGGCCGGGCTCGCGGCCGAGCGCATCCTGCGTTCGAAGACCTTCGACAACGCGACCAGCTGCTCGGCCGAGAACAGCCTGGTGGTGGTCGACGCCGCGCGGGCCGGCCTGCTGGCGGCGCTGCAAGAACGCGGTGCCGTGATGCTCGACGCTTCGCAGAAGGCCGTGCTGCAGGCCCTGATGTGGCCCGAGGGCCGCCTGTCGGCCGCGGTGATCGGCCAGTCGGCCCGGGTCATCGCCGAGCGAGCCGCCGCCCAGGATGCCGCGGGGCGCAGCGCCTGGCTCGCCATCGCCGAGCGCGACCCCTGCATCCTCATGGTGCCGGAAGACGGCGTGGGGCACGACCATCCTTTCTCGGGCGAGAAGCTCAGCCCGGTGCTCACGGTGTACGCCGCGGCCGACTTTGATGCGGCGGTGGCGACGGTCGAGCGCATCTACGGCTACGAAGGCGCGGGCCATTCGGTCGGGCTGCACAGCACGGTGCCGGAGCGCGCGCTGCACCTGGGCCTGACGCTGCCGGTTTCGCGCGTGATCGTCGACCAGCCACATGCGCTGGCCACCGGCGGCAACTTCGACAACGGCCTGCCCTTCTCGCTGTCGATGGGTTGTGGCACCTGGGGGAAGAACAACTTCTCGGACAACATGAACTACCGGCACTACCTGAACATCACGCGCATCTCACGCCCCATTCCCGAGCGCATGCCCACCGAGGACGAGATCTTCGGCGCCTACTTCGCCCGGCATGGTGCCGCGTGAACGCAGCCCTGCCGCCCGGGGCGGCCACGACCGTTCATGAACTGATCGAGCAGCAGGCGCGGCGCCAGCCGAACGCCGTCTACGCGCTGCCGACCGAACAGGCCGACCGCGCCATCAGCTATGCAGAGCTGGCCCAGGGTTGCCGGCGCATCGCGTCACTGCTGCACGCGCACGGCGCGCAGCCCCACGACACCGTGTCGCTGGTCATGCCCAACGGCCTGCAGACCCTGCGCCTGCTGCTGGGTGCGATGCATGCGGGACTGTGCGTGAACCCGATCAACCTGGTCGCGCAACCCGAGCAGATGCGCTACGTGCTCGCCCATTCCGACTGCCGCGTCGTGTGCGTCGCGCCCGAATGGGAAGAGCGCGTGCGCGCCATGCTCGGCACCATCGATCGCACAGTCACGCTGTGGGTGGTCGACCCCGACGCGCCGACCCTGCCCGGCGAGGACGACGCGGCCGCCATCGCGCTGGCACCGCCTGCGCCGGATGCGCTCGCGCTTCTGATGTACACCTCGGGCACCACCGGCCAGCCCAAGGGCGTGATGCTGACGCAGGCCAACCTCGCCGCCAACGCGCATGCCATCGACGCCGAGCATGGCCTCGCACCGTCCGATCGTGTGCTGGCGGTGCTGCCGCTCTATCACATCAACGCCTTCGCCGTGACCATGCTAGCGCCGCTGGCGCATGGGGGCAGCCTGGCGATGCCGCCACGCTTTTCGGCCGGTCGGTTCTGGGCGCAGGCCGCAGGTGCGCACTGCACCTGGATCAACGTCGTGCCCACGATGATTTCCTACCTGATCGAAGGGGGCCCGGTACCGCGGGCGCTGACCACCGGCATCCGCTTCTGCCGCTCGGCGTCGGCAGCGCTGGCGCCGGAGCATCACCGTGCCTTCGAGGCGATGTTCGGCATCGGCATCGTCGAGACCATGGGCCTGACCGAGACAGCCGCCCCCGCCTTTTCCAACCCGATGGCGCCGCGCGCGCGCAAGCTCGGTTCGGTCGGCCGTGCCTCCGGGTGCGAGGCGCGGGTGGTCGACGCCGCCCTTGACGCGGTGCCCGACGGCACCACCGGGGAGCTGGTGATCCGCGGCCCGCAGGTGATGCAGGGCTACTACAAGAATGACGACGCGACACGCGCCAGCTTCACGCCCGACGGCTGGCTGCGCACCGGCGACCTGGGGCATCGCGACATCGACGGCTTCTTCTTCGTCACCGGTCGCATCAAGGAACTGATCATCAAGGGCGGCGAGAACATCGCGCCGCGCGAGATCGACGAGGCGCTGCTGCAGCACCCGGCCGTGCGGGAGGCGGCTGCGGTCGGCGTGCCCGACCGGCACTACGGCCAGGAGATCGGCGTGTGCATCGTGCTGCGCGATGGCGTGACATGCGACGAAGCCGAGCTGCGCGCGTTTTGCGAACGCATGCTCGGCCGCTACAAGACGCCCCGCCATTTCCGCTTCGTCGACGACGTGCCGCGTGGGCCGTCGGGCAAGGTGCAGCGGCTCAAGCTCGCCCCCCTGTTCGAATGACAGGGCTGCTCGACGCACCGCTCGACCCGCTGCTCCTGGCCTACAGCCTGGGCGTCGTCTGCGCCGCGGGCGTGGTTCGCGGCTTCGCGGGCTTCGGCTTCTCCGCCGTCTCGGTGGCCGGCTTGTCGCTGATCGTGTCGCCGGCCAAGGTGGTCCCCGCGATCTTCGCGCTCGAAATCCTGGCCAGCCTGAGCCAGCTGCGCGGGATCGCGCGCGACGTCGACGTGCAATGGATCGGTTGGCTGGCGCTTGGCAATCTCCTGTTCATTCCCATGGGCGTGGCCCTGCTGGCCTGGCTGCCCGAGACACCGCTGCGCCTGCTGATCGGCGCGCTGCTGATGATGGCCGCCATCTTGTTGCGGGGCGGCCACCACGCATCCCTGGCACCCACGCGCGGCGTGCGGCTCTTCGCTGGTGCGATGTCGGGCTTCATCAACGGCGTGGCCGCCATCGGCGGCATCGCGCTGGCGGTGCTGCTGAGCACCACCCGCATGCCACCCGCCACCCTGCGCGCGACGATGATCGTGCTGCTGCTCTGGAGCGACGTGGTGGCGCTGGCCAGCGCGGCGCTCCTGCCCGGTGCGGCACACGAAGGCGGCACGCTGCTCGGGCCCGCCACGTGGCGCTGGGCACTGTGGCTGGCCCCGGCCATGCTGGCGGGCATCTGGCTCGGCCAGCGTTCCTTCGCCAACGTGTCGCCGGCGCAGTTCCGCCGCCATGTGCTCAATCTCCTGATCGCGCTGGCGGCGGTGAGCGTGCTGCGTTCGCTGCACGGACTGCTGCATTGAGCAGCGCGCGCTACATCTTCGAATCGATGATGTTGAGCGACTCGCCCAGCGAGCGGTAGAGCTGATAGTGCTTCTGCACGAACAGCTTGGTTTCCTCGGGCGACTTCACGTAAGGCAGCGATCCTGACTGCGCTGTGGCCGCCTGCCATGCGGCATCGGCGGCAATGGTCTTCATGGCCGACACGAGCTTGGCGCGCACCTCCGCTGGAAGGTTGGGTGGTGCATAGACTGCACTCCAGCCGACGATGCCCTCCATGTCGGAGTAACCCAGCTCTCGGGCCGTCGGCACGTCGGGCATTGAGGGCATGCGCTCGGCGGTGGTCACCATCAGCGCACGCAGTTGGCCCCCCTTGATCAGCGACAGGAACGAGCCGAGGCTGCCGCAGGCGAACTCGGTCTGGCCGGCGACCAGCGACATCGAGGCCTCCCCGGTGCCCTTGTAGGGAATCTGCGTCGGCGTCTGGTCGGTGAGCTTGAGCATCCTGAACAGCTGGCGCGGTCCCATGTCGTTGGTCGTGAGCACGCCGGCCGTCCCGAAGTTCATCGTCTTGCCCTTGACGCGCATCGCGTCGACCAGTTCGCCGAAGCTGCGGTAGGGCGACTTGCCGCTGACGACACAGCCGTAAGGGTTGATCTCGAGCGTGCCGATGAAGTCGAAGTCGTCCCACTTGTACTTGGTGGTGGCGGGCATGATGGCCGGCAGAATCGCCTGCGAGCCGGTGCGCGCGAGCAGCAGCGTGTAGCCATCGGGTGGCGCTGCGAGTGCGTGGGCCGAGCCGATCACGCCGCTGGCGCCCGTCTTGTTCATCACCACCACTGCCTGGCCCAGCGCGCGCTGTGCAGCGAAGGCGAAATTGCGCGCCGCCAAATCGGCGTCGCCACCGGCGCTGTAGGGTGAGATAACGGTGATGGGCCGGTTCGGGTACGGGTCCTGCGCCGAAGCCGTCGGCGCGGCCAGCACGGCGATCGCCGTGAGGCCCGCCCCCACGGCGGCGCCGAGGCGCCGATGCGAGAAACGTCCGGCAATGCAAGCAATCGAAGTCATGGGTTGTCTCCTGGTTGGAACTGTCTTTGTCTCTGTCTTTGTCTTTGTCTTGGTCTCGGTCTCGGCGTTGCCTGCGCATGTCGGTCAGTGCGTCGGCGGGCCCTTTCGGCGCAGGTCCTTCACCACCATCACGCAATCGACGGCCACCGGACCGCGCGGGCCCACCAGCACCGGGTTGAGGTCGAGCTCGGCCAGCACGGGCGCCATGGTGGCGGCCCAGCGCGACAGCTCCGACACCATGCGGGCGATGGCATGGCGGTCGACCGCCGGCTTTCCTCGCACGCCATCGAGCAGTGCGCCCATGCGCAGTTCGTCGAGCATGCGCAGCGCCTCGTCGGTGTCGAAGGGCGCCCGGCGGAACACGACGTCCTTGAGCACTTCGACCAGCACGCCACCGGAGCCGACCATGACCACCATCCCGAAGACCGGATCGCGCTGCACGCCCATCACCAGTTCGACATGCCCTTCGGCCATGCGCTGCACCACCACGCCTTGCAGCCGCGCCAACGGCTCGGCGAGCGCGGCGCGTTGCATCAGGAGGCGGAAGCCCTCGCGCACCGCGGCCTCGTCGTCGCGCTGCAGCAGCACGCCGCCGACCTCGGTCTTGTGCGTGATGTCGGGCGATTCGATCTTCAGCGCGACTGCACCACCCGCCGCCCGCCAGCGTCGCACCGCGTCGTCCTCGTCGAGCGCCAGCGCAACCGGCGCCATCGGCACGCCGGCCGCGGCCAACTGCGCCGCCGCCTGCACGGTCGGCTGCACACCGTCGATCCAGTCGCCGGCCGGCAGCGATGCCACCTCCGGGGCCGCTGCCGACGCCGCGAGGCGCCGGCCTGCCGCGTGGTAGCGCACCAGCGCAGCCGCCGCCTCGACCGCACGTTCACCCGCGGTGTAGACGACCAGCCCCAGCGCGCGCAATCGCGAAAGCGCCTCGGGCGGTGCGGCCACCCAGCACACGAAGAAGGGCTTGGTGGTGCGCGCCTGGATCTCGCCGAAGATGCGCACCAGCGTGTCGACATGGGCGGTCATGAGTTGCAGCCAGACGATGCCGACATGCACCTGGGGGTCGTCCATCAGCGCGACGACCGATTCGCTCAGCAACTCCGGGCGTGCGACGAACTGGCCCGTCACGTCGACCGGGTTGCCCGCCGCGCCGAAGGCCGGCATGACCTGGGCCAGGCGGGCACGCGCCGCGGCGCCGAGCTCGGGGACGGTGAGGCCCATCTCTTCCGCGCGGTCGGCCATCATCACGCCGGCGCCGCCCGACTGGGTGGCGATGCCCAGGCCGTTGCCCTCGGCGATACGGGGTTGGCTCAGTGCCTCGAGCATGTCGAGCATCTGCTCCTCGTTGCGCGCACGCAGCACGCCGTACTGCCGGATGACGGCGTCGAACACCGCGTCTTCCACAGCCAGCGCGCCGGTGTGCGAGGCCGCCGCACGTGCGCCGGCCGCCATGCGCCCGACCTTGGTGAGCACCAGCGGCTTGCCCAGGGCCTGGCAGCGCTGGGCCAGGCGCACCAGCGCCGCACCATCGTTCAGGCCCTCGAGGTAGCCGGCCGCCACGCGGATGCGCGGGTCTTCCACCACGGTCCCCATCAGCTCGCTGAAGGCCAGGTCGGCTTCGTTGCCGGTATTGATGAAGTAGCCAAGCCCGAGGCCGCGCTGGCGCACCAGCGCCGCGATGGCCGTGCCGAAGGCGCCTGACTGCGTGACGAACGCGATCGGCCCCGGGCCGGTCTCCCCATCGGCGTACTGGCTGAAGGTCGCGTAGACCTTGTCGAAGGCATTGATGAAGCCCAGGCAGTTGGGGCCGCACAGCACCACGCCGCATTCGCGTGCCCGCCGGGTCAGCGCCTCTTCCAATGCATGGCCTTCGCCGCCCATCTCGCCGAAGCCCGAGCTGAAGACCACGGCAGCGCGGATGCCGCGGCGCGCCAGCGCCTCGATGCTTGCGATGACCTCGCTCGCCGGCACCGCCACGACGGCCAGGTCGGCTGCCTCGGGCAGGCTGGCGATGTCCGGGTAGCAGGCCAAGCCGGCGATCTCGCGGTACTTCGGGTTGACCGGCAGGATGCGGCCGGCGTAGCCCTTGTCCATCAGGTGCTTGAGGGGTCGGCCGTTGATCTTTGTCAGGTCGGCAGAGGCGCCGATCACCGCGACCGAGCGCGGATGCAGCATGCGGTTCACCACGTCGGCGCGGTCGAAGGTCGAAAGGGTCATGGCGTGTGGAGGAGCGTGTGGACTCAGTTGAAGGCGGAGATGCCGGTCTGGGCGCGGCCCAGCACCAGCGCGTGGATGTCGTGCGTTCCCTCGAGGGTGTTGACCGTCTCGAGATTCATCACGTGGCGGATCACGTGGTAGCCGTCGGAAATGCCGTTGCCACCGTGGACGTCGCGCGCCACGCGGGCGATGTCCAACGCCTTGCCGGCGCAGTTGCGCTTGAGCAGCGACACCATCTCCGGGCTCGCGCGGCCCGCGTCGCGCAGACGGCTCAGGTGCAGGCAGGCGTGCAGCCCCAGCGTGATCTCGGTCTGCATGTCGGCCAGCTTCTTCTGCACCAGCTGATTGGCCGCCAGCGGCCGGCCGAATTGCTTGCGGTCGAGCGCGTACTGCCGCGCCGCATGCCAGCAGAACTCGGCTGCGCCCATGGCGCCCCAGCAGATGCCGAAGCGGGCGTTGTTGAGGCAGGCGAAGGGCGCGCCGATGCCCTGTGCGCCCGGCAGGCGTTGCGACTCGGGCACGAACACGTCGTCCATCAGGATCTGTCCGGTCGGAGATGCACGGACCGAGAACTTGCCTTCGATCTTGCTGGTCGCCAAGCCCTTCATGCCGCGCTCGAGCACAAAGCCGCGCACCACACCCTCGTCATCCTTGGCCCAGACGATCATGAGGTCGGCGATGGGCGCGTGCGTGATCCAGGTCTTGGTCCCCGACAGGCGCCAGCCGCCTTCGACCTGCCGCGCGCGGCTGCCCATGCCACCGGGGTCGGAGCCGTGGTCGGGCTCGGTCAGACCAAAGCAGCCCAGTCGTTCGGCCCGCGCCATGGCGGGAAGGTAGCGCTCGCGCTGTTCCTGGCTCCCGAAGAGGTAGATGGGCATCATGCTCAGCGTGGTCTGCACGCCCAGCGCTGAACGGAAGCTGGTGTCGACGCGCTCGAATTCGCGTGCGATCAGCCCGTAGCCCACGTAGCTGATGCCGGCGCAGCCGAAGCCGTCGATCGTCGCGCCGAGGAAGCCCAGCCCGGCCATCTCCTGCATCACCTCGATGTCGAAGGTCTCGTGGCGGTTGGCCTCCAGGATGCGCGGCATCAACCGCTCCTGCGCGTAGTCGCGCGCGACGTCGCGGATCATCACCTCCTCGGGCGTGAGCAACTCGTCGAACCGCAGCGGATCCTTCCAGTCGAACGGCACCTGCTGCATACCGGCCTTGCGCAGCAGATGCGCGTCGGGCGCCGTGTCCTGCGGGGGAGCAACGGCGTTCATCGTCCGATCCCGGCGGGCCGGAACTTCGGAATGCCGGCCTCTTCGCTGATCGATTCGAAATGCACCTCCACGCGCATGCCGACATGGATGTCGGCTGGTGCGCAGTCCGTCACCTGCGCGTACATGCGCGCGCCGTCGTCCAGGTCGATCAGGCACAGGATCACCGGCAGCTCGTCGGCCCATCCCTGGAAGTTCATCGCCACCGAGCGCGACACGGTGTGCGCATACACGGTGCCGCCGGGCTGCGCGTCGGTCCAGGTCAGCGCGCGGCTGCCACACTCGATGCACCACGGCTTCGGATGGAAGTTGAAGGTGCTGCACTGCTGGCACTTCTGCAGCATCAGCCGCCCGGCCTTCGCTGCGGCCCAGAACGGGCGCGTCAGGTCGGTGATGGCGGGCAGCGGCTTGTTGGCGTTCGATGCGGTGTCGCTCATGTCAGGCTTCCGTTCCAAGGACCAGGGAAATGCAGCTGCGGCCAGGTCGGCCGTACGGGATGCCACCGAAGCCGCAGGCCACGCCCACACTGGCGTCGCGCACCTGGCGCTCGCCGGCCTCGCCGCGCAGCTGGGCGACGGCCTCGACCAGCGGCATGAAGCCGCCGATGGCACCGCCGGGTTGCCCGCCCGAGAGCTGGCCGCCGTCGGTGGACATGGGAAAGTCGCCGTCGAAGTGCAGGTCGTGCTCTTCCACAAACCGCCCGCCCTCACCCTTCTTGCAGAAGCCGTGGTCCTCGATCGTCATCATCGCGATGAAGGGATAGTCGTCGTAGGGCTGCAGGAACTGGATGTCGCGGTGCGACACGCCGGCCATCGCCATCGCCTTGGGGGCGGCCTCGGCGAAACCGGTGGTCGTGATGTCGGGCTGCGCACGGCGGCCGCTGTAGAAGTTGTTCGCCTCGCCGAAGCCGCGCAGGTACACCGGCTTGTCGGTCAGGCTGCGAGCGGTCTCGGCCGAGGTCACGATGTAGGCCAGCCCGCCGTTGACGATGGGGACGCAGTCAAGGAGCCGGATCGGGTCGGAGAGCATGCGGGACGCCATGTACTCTTCCAGCGTGAAGGGCTTGCGGTAGATCGCACCCGGATGCAGCGACGCGTGGTAACGCGCGTTGACGGCGATCTTGCCGAGCTGCTCGAAGCTCAACGCGTGCTCGTGCATGTAGCGCGTGAGCACCAGCGCGAACTGCGCGCTCGCGCCCATCACGCCGAAGGGCCCCTGAAAGTCCCAGTAGACGCCGCGCGTGCGTTCGGGCGAAAGCGGCAGACCGGGCGCCACCGAGGGGATGTGCAGCGGTGTGTCGGCGCCGACCACCAGCACGCGATCGACGATGCCGGCGCGGATCATCGCGGCCGCGCGAATCAGCATCGCCGACGCCGACGCGCCGCCCTGGTCGGCGCGCAGCAGCACCTGCGGGCTGATGCCCAGGTTCTCCGCTGTGGCGGCCGACCAGTTGACCGTGTGTGCCACTTCGGCATGGGCGACGCCCAGCCCCTGGCCGTTGAAATCGTTCTTCGACATGCCCGCTTGCTGGAGCGCAAGCTCGGCCGCCCAGGCGATGTATTCGTCCACGGTGAGTACCGGTTCGCCCGGCTTGGCGCGGCTGTACGGCGTTCGGCCGCAGCCGACGATGGCAACTTCGGATCGCATCGAGGTGTTTCCTTCCTGGAGGGGTGAGTGGTGATCAGCGCGCGTCAGCGGCCAGAGAACACGGGCGTTCGACGTTCGGCGAACGCCTGCATGCCTTCCTTCTGGTCGGCGGTATCGAAGAGCAGTTCGAAGGCGCGGCGCTCCAGCAGCAGCCCGGTGGACAGCGGCGCATCGGCACCGGCCAGCGCGGCTTCCTTGAGCAGGCGCAGCGCGATGGGCGGCCGCGACGCGACCAGCGCGGCGAGGTCGAGCGCACGGGCCTCCAGCACGTGGTCGTCGACCACCTCGCTCACCATGCCCATGGCAAACGCCTCGTCGGCCCCGACGGCTTCGCCGGTGAGCATCAGTTTCATCGCCCGGTACTTGCCGAGCGCCTTCATCAACCGTTGTGTGGCGCCGCCGCCGGGCATGATGCCGACGCTCACTTCCGGCTGGCCGAAGCGCGCGCTGCGTGCCGCCACGATGATGTCGGCATGCAGGGCGAGCTCGCAGCCGCCGCCCAGTGCCGGGCCCGCCACCGCCGCGATCAACGGCTTGGAGAAATCGGCGATGGCCTTCCAGCAGCGAAGAACGCCGAGGCCGGACACCGCCGCCGGGCCGAGCCCTGCGATCTCCTTGAGATCGGCGCCTGCGGCGAAGCAGGTGGGTCCGCCGCACAGCACCACGCAGCGCACCGTGTCGTCCTCGTCCAGCGCGACAAAGGCGCGGGCCAACGCGTGCCGCAGCGCGGTGTTCAACGCGTTTCGCGCTTCGGGGCGGTTCAAGGTCAGACGCACCACGCCCGGGCGTGGGCGGTCCGTCCGCAAGATGGTTGCGGCCTCTGTCATCGCGTGTCTCCTGTGTTCTGCGGGCATTGTGGAAGGCCGCTCCACATTCGGCCACTTTCCATCTCAAATGCCGGATATTCAGATTCCAAATACCATCCGCGACTTCGAGACACCGCATCCCGCCATGAACCTGCGTTCCCTGGATCTGAACCTCTTGCTGATCTTCGATGCCGTCTACAACGAGCGGAGCATCTCCAAGGCGGCCGTCAAACTGCATCTGTCGCAGCCGACGGTGAGCAACGCGCTGGCCCGGCTGCGCGAGCGGCTGCAAGACCCGCTCTTCGAGCGCAGCTCGCAAGGCATGCTGCCGACTGCGCGGGCCAAGACCTTGTCCGAGCCGATACGCCAGGCCCTCGACGTGCTCGAGCGGGGTTTCCGGGGCGACGACGAGTTCGACTTCGCGCAGTCCGATCGCGAGTTCGTGATCGCGGTCGAGGACTACGGCGAGACGATCATCCTGCCGCGCTTCATCGACTGGCTGGCCAAGGTCGCGCCGCGCATCCGCATCCGCATCCTTCCGGAGCCGGCGGCGCTGCTCAAGGGCGAGATGCGTGATGGCGCCGTCGACCTGGCCCTGGACTATTTCGCACTGCAGGAGCACGGCTACCGCAGCGAATGCGTGCTGACCGAGACGCTGCTGAGCCTGTCACGCCGGGACCATCCGACCGTGTCGGAGCGGCTCAGCATGGAGACCTACCTGGCGCAGCGCCACGTGGTGCTCGCGCCGCGCGCCAACACCACGCCGATGATCGACCTCGCCCTCTCCAAGCGGGGGCTGCAGCGCCACATCGCCGTGACGGTGCCGCACTTCCTGTCGATGCCGATGATGGTGCAGACCTCCGACATGATCTGCACCTTGCCGCGGCGCATGGCGCACCTCTACGCCGATCATTTCCATCTGAGGTCGCACACCGTGCCGCTACGCATCCCGCGCTTTCCGGTCTATCTCATCTGGCACGAGTCGGCCACGGGCGATGCCAGCCACCAGTGGTTTCGCAACCACCTCATGGACTTCTGCCAGCGGCTCTGACGACGCTCAGAGCAGCGGGCCCATGCGCTCGGCCGCAACCTTCAAGAGATCGAGACGCGCCAGGGCATCGTCCAGGGACATGCGCGCGGTCGGCGCGTGCACGGCGATCGCGGCACGCACCACGCCAGCGGCATCGCGCACCGGGGCGGCGACGGCCACCAGGCCGGCGATGAACTCTTCGTTGTCGCAGGCATGGCCTCGCTCGGCGATGGCGTCGCACTCCGTGCGCAGCTTGGCTGCCGTGACGATGGAGTTGCGCGTCATGGGGGTCAGCGTGAGCCCCGCGATCACGGCATCGCGCGTCGCGCGCGGCATCTGCGCCAGCAGCAGTTTGCCGCTGGCGGTGCAATGCAGCGGCACATGCGAGCCGACGTCCAGCGTGAGGCGCAGCGGCCATTGCGCTTCGACCCGATCCAGGTAGAGCACCTGCGTGCCGTCGAGCGTGGTGAAGTTGCAGGTTTCGCCGACCTGGCGCACCAGCTCCGACAGCACGTCGTGCCGCAGGCCGCGCACCACGCCGTGGTTGAGTGTGTCGAAGGCCAGCTTGCGCAACGCCGGACCGACGACGAACGAGCGCTCGTCGACATCGCGCGACAGAAAGCCTGCACCCATGAGCTGCGTGCAAATCCGATGTGCCGTGCCCTTGGGCAGCGCCAGCCGTGCGGCCAAATCGGCCAACGTGAGCGCGCGGCCTTCGCTCGCGAGCAGCGCCAGCAGACGCAGGCTGCGCTCGGCCGACGAGCTGGAGGCCGACTCTGCCGTCGAAGGTTCGGAACCGGTGTCGGGGGCCGCAACAGCAGCGGTTCGTGGGGCCACGGGGGCGCTTCGCCGCGAGGGCGTCATACGGGTAATCCTCTAAAGTGGAACGTTGTGTTCCGGAAATCGATGGCCTAGGATCCGGGCCGAGACACCGCGATTGTTCCATCGCCCAAGATTTCCAGAATGAACCAAGACGAATTCGATTACATCGTGGTGGGCGCAGGGTCTGCCGGTTGCGTGCTGGCGGGCCGGCTCAGCGAAGACCCCGCCACCCGGGTGCTGCTGCTGGAGGCCGGGCCGCGCGACACCTCGCCCTGGATTCATCTGCCCATCGGCTACGGCAAGACGATGTGGAGCCCGGTGGTCAACTGGCGCTTCGAAACCGATCCCGACCCGAACATGAACGGGCGGCGCATCTACTGGCCGCGCGGCAAGACGCTGGGCGGCTGCAGTTCGATCAACGGGCTCATCTACATCCGCGGCCAGCGCGAGGACTACGACCACTGGGCGGCGCTCGGCAACCAGGGCTGGGGCTACGACGACGTGCTGCCCTACTTCGTCAAGTCCGAAGGCAACCAGCGCGGGAACATCCCGCTGCATGGTGGCGACGGTCCGCTGAAGGTGTCGGACATCGGCGCCAGGCACGAACTCATCGAGGCCTTCATCGATGGCGCGCAGCAGATCGGGGTGCCACGCACCGACGACTTCAACGGCGCCCGCCAGGAAGGCGCCGGCTACTTCCAGCTCAACACCCACAAGGGTCTGCGCTGCAGCACGGCGAAGGCCTACCTCACGCCGGCCGCGAAGAAGCGGGCTAACCTGCGCATCGAAACCGAGGCGTTCGCTGCCGGCCTCGTCATGGAAGGCCGGCGCGCCGTGGGTGTTCGCTACCGCCAAGGTGGCGAGATGAAGACGGCCCGTTGTCGCGCCGAAGTGCTGCTCTCTGCGGGCGCCATTCAGTCGCCGCAGTTGCTGCAGTTGTCGGGCATCGGCCCGCGTGCGCTGCTCGAAGCGCGCGGTGTGCCGGTGCTGCACGATCTACCCGGCGTCGGCGAGAACCTGCAAGACCATCTGCAGATCCGCGTGAGCTACGAGTGCACCAAGCCGATCACGACCAACGACCAGTTGAACTCGTGGGTGGGCCAGGCCAAGTTGGGCCTCGAATGGATGCTGCACCGCACCGGGGCCCTGGCCATCGGCATCAACCAGGGCGGGTGCTTCATGCAGGCGCTCAAGGACGACGACGGCAAGCCGGTGGCCAAGACGCCCGACATCCAGTTCCACGTGGCCACGCTGTCCGCCGACATGGCTGGTGGACAGGTGCATCCGTACTCGGGGTTCACGATGTCGGTGTGCCAGTTGCGGCCGGAGTCCCGCGGCCACATTCGCATCCGATCGCTCGATCCGTTCGAGCCGCCGGAGATGCAGCCGAACTACCTCTCGACGGAGCTCGACCGCCGCACCACCGTGGCGGGCGTGAAGGCGGCACGCGCCATCGCCGACGCACCGGCCATGCGGCCTTACGTCAAGCGTGAGGTGAAGCCCGGGCCGGCGACCGCAAGCGACGCCGACCTGCTGGAGTTCTGCCGCAACAACGGCGCGACCATCTTCCATCCGAGCGGCACCTGCGCCATGGGCAGCGGTCCGGAGGCGGTGCTGGACGACCGCCTGCGCGTGCGCGGTATCGCCGGCCTGCGCGTCATCGACTGCTCGGCCATGCCCACGCTGGTCTCGGGCAACACCAACGCACCGGCCGTGATGATGGCCGAGAAGGCCGTCGACATGATCCGAGAAGACGCAAGGCAACCCACACGATTTCAGTAGGCGCGCAGGGCCCCCGAGGGCATCCATAACGACACTTCATTGGAGACAAACACATGAGTGCAGCAACCCCAGACGAGAAGGCGATACGCAAGGTCGTCATATCGGCGCTCGTCGGCGCCACCATCGAGTGGTACGACTTCTTTCTCTACGGCGTGGTCGCCGGCATCGTTTTCAGCAAACTCTATTTCCCCGGCAGCGACCCGGTGGTATCGACCCTGCTGGCGTACACCACCTTCGCGGTGGGCTTCGTCACACGGCCGCTGGGCGGCGTGATCTTCGGCCACTTCGGCGACAAGATCGGGCGCAAGAGCATGCTGGTCATCACGCTGATGATCATGGGCGTTGCGACCTTCCTGATCGGCCTGGTGCCGACCTACGCGCAGATCGGCATCGCGGCGCCTTTGCTGCTGCTGCTGCTGCGCGTGGCCCAGGGCATCGGCCTGGGTGGCGAATGGGGCGGGGCCGTGCTCATGGCCTACGAGTACGCGCCGAAGGAGAAGCGCGGCTTCTACGCGTCGCTGCCGCAGATCGGCCTGGCCATCGGCCTGTGCCTGGCCTCCGGTGTGGTGGCTCTGTTGTCCTGGCTCCTCACCGACGAGCAATTCATGTCCTGGGGCTGGCGCATCGCGTTCCTGATCTCCGGGGTGATGGTGCTGGTGGGCATGTACATCCGCCTGCACGTGCAGGAGACACCTGAGTTCGCAGCGGTGAAGGCGCGCAACGCCGAAGCGCGCATCCCCTTCATGGACATGATCCGCCGCTATCCCGGCAACGTGCTCAAGGGCATGGGGGCGCGCTACATCGACGGGGTGTTCTTCAACATCTTCGGCGTGTTCTCGATCAACTACCTCACCAACACCATCAAGATCAGCCGCACCGAAGCGCTGTTGGGCGTGATGGCGGCGGCGGTCGTGATGTGCTTCACCATCCCCTTCTTCGGCCGCCTGTCGGACCGCATGGGACGGACCAAGGTCTTCATGTGGGGCTCGATCATCACCGCGCTGGCGGCCTTCCCGGGCTTCTGGCTGATGATGCACAGCAATGGCAACATGTTCATGATCTGGCTGGCGATCATCGTCCCGTTCGGCATCCTGTATGCCTCGGTGTACGGCCCCGAAGCCGCGCTGTTCTGCGACCTGTTCGACGCCAAGGTCCGCTACACAGGCATCTCCTTCGTCTACCAGTTCTCGGGCATCTTCGCCTCGGGCATCACGCCCATCATCGCCACCGCCCTGCTCAAGTCGGGCGGCGGCGAACCCTGGCAGATCTGCATGTACGTGCTGTTCGCCGGGCTGGTGTCCGCATGGTGCGCGTGGCTGATCGGCCGCTCGCCGCAACCCGGCGACATCGTCGAGTCACCGGCCATGCCGCTGCAACGCGCCCGCCAGAACGCGCGCTGAGTCGGTCGTCGGTCTGCGCAAGGGCGGCGACGCCCTTGCGCCCCCCCTTCTTCCGAATCCACAGCGGCTGCACATCGACATCAAGGCGTTCGGAGCCTTCGACAAGGTCGGTCACGGGTTCACCCGCGAAGGTGCACAACATGAACATGGCCCACACCTTGGCATGAGCTTCGTCTTGGCGGCCTGGGAGGGGCCGCAGTCACCCGGCCTTCAAGCAGACGGATTCCGGGGGAAGAGCAGTCAGGGTGCCGCGGCGTTCCTGCGGGCCGCCGCGGGGCTTCGCGGGCACGGGCATGTGCCCCACCACCGGCCCCGCCGGCGTCCTGTGCGCAGCGCGGCGCACAGGATCCTCAGGTCACATGCGCCCCTTCCAGGGCACCAGCCGGCGTTCGAGCCAGCGCATCAGCAGGTCGAACAGATAGGCCACCACGCCGATCACGATGATCCCCATGATCACGATGTCGGTGCGCAGGAAGTTGGAGGCGTTCAGCACCATCTGACCCAGCCCCATGTTGGCGGCGACCATCTCGGCGGCCACCAGCGTGGTCCAGCCGAAGCCGATGGCGATGCGCATGCCGACCAGGATGTCGGGCAGCGCCGACGGCAGGATGACGTGGCGGATCACCTGCATGTAGCTGGCGCCCATCGAGTAGGCGGCATTGATCTGCTCTTGCGATGCACTGCGCATGCCCGAGCGGGCAGCCAGTGCGAGCGGCGCGAAGCAACTCAGGAAGATCAGCAGCACCTTGGGCAGCTCGTCGATGCCGAACCAGATGATGATGAGCGGCAGGTACGCCAGCGGCGGCAGAGGCCGGTAGAACTCCAGCGGCGGATCGAAGATGCCGCGGGCCCACCGACTCATCCCCATGGCGATGCCGACCGGAATGGCCGTCACGCAGGCGAGCAGGAAGGCCGAAAACACCCGGAGCATGCTGGCCAGAAAGTGCTGCCACAACGGCTTGTCGTTGGCCTGGCCGGTGAGGTATTCGTAGAACTGCTGGAACACGGCCTGCGGCGACGGCAGGAATATCGGCTTGATCCAACCCATGTTGGTGACGAGTGCCCAGACCACCAGCAACCCGACGACGGTGACGACGCTGATGAGCACGCTCGAGCCCTCGCCCGGCACCTTGAAGGCGCTGGTCTTGAGCGTGGCCCCGGCGGCTGGGGCCGGCGCGTCGGCAGGTGTGGCAGCCGGTTGCACGGCGACCGGAACGGCAACGATGGCCTCAGGCATGGGCGGCCTCCCTCTGATGGATGATGGACAGCACTTCTTCGCGCATGCGGATGAATGCGGGCTCCGACTTCACGCGGCGCGAGTCGCCGTGATCGAGGAACTGACGAGAGAAAGGCACGGCGTCGTAGACATGCGAAATGCGCCCGGGGCTGGGGCTCATCACGATCAGCCGGGTGGCCAGGAACAGCGCCTCTTCCACCGAGTGGGTGATGAAGAACACCATCTTGTTGGACCGGGACCAGGCTTTCAGCAGGATCTCCTGCACCGACTCGCGTGTGAAGGCATCGAGTGCGCCCATCGGCTCGTCCATCAGCAGCACGGCCGGGTCGCTGGCCAGCGCACGGGCGATGCCCACGCGCTGCTGCATGCCGCCCGACAGTTCGTACACGGCGCGCTCGGCGTACTTCGTGAGGCCGACCAGCGCCAGCTTCTCTTCGGCGATGCGGTCGCGCTCGGCCCTGCCCATACCGGCCAGGCGCAAGCCGAGCGCCACGTTGTCGCGCACGTTGAGCCACGGCATGAGCGCGTGCTTCTGAAACACCACGCCGCGGTCGGCCCCCGGACCGACCACCGGCCGGCCGTCGAGCAGGATCTCGCCCGACGACGGCGGCAGGAAGCCCGCGATGCTGTTGAGCAGCGTCGTCTTGCCGCAGCCGGAAGCCCCCAGCGCGACGACGAAATCGCCGTCGTGCATCTTCAGGTTGACAGGTGCCAGGGCCTGCAGCGTGCCGCCCTTGACCGCGTAGTTGACCGTGAGGTCGCGAATGTCGAGCGTGGGCATGCTGCAGACGCTTACTTCGCCATCGCCTGGGTCACGTACCGGGTCGTGACGAAGGCGCTGTAGTCCGGCTTGACCTCCTGCACGCGGCCCTGCTCCTTCAGGAACGCCGCCGTGCCGGCCATCGCCTTGGCGGCGCCGCCGCCGAGCCAGGTGGGCGAGAGCTGCTCGGCCATCGTCGGGAAGGTGTAGAGCGCCATGGCGGCCGAGACGTCCTTGGGATCGGCCTTGGTCCATTTCGCCATGGCCTTGATCTGCGGCGAGTCGGGCGTCCAACCCTTGCCCGTGGCCTTGTACTCGTCGTTGGCGCGGTTGAGCGCCTTCACGAAGGCGACCATGAACGGCTCGTTCGCTGCCGCCCATTTGCCGTTGACCACGATGCCCTCGAAGGTCGGGGCACCGCGCTTGCCGATGCTGCCCGAGGTGGCGATGGTCTTGCCGTTGCCCTTGATCTTCGACAGGACCGGATCCCAGATGAAGGTCGCGTCGATGTCGCCTCGCTCCCAGGCGGCGGCGATCTCGGGCGGCCGCATGTTCATGACGTTCACGCTCTTGGCGTCGACGCCGTCCATCTTCATGCCGGCCATCAGCTGGTAGTGCGCCGTGGAAACGAAAGGCGTGGCGACTTTCTTGCCGGCGAGGTCCTTCATGCTGTTGATGTTGGAACCGTTGCGCGCCACCAGCGCTTCGGCGTTGGCGATGTCCGCCGAGATCCAGAACAACTGGATGTCCTGGCCCTGGCTGGCCGCAGCGGTGAGCGGGCTGGAACCGGTCTCGCCCATTTGCACGTCGCCCGAGGCCATCGCGCGGATCACGTCGCCACCGCCCGAGAACATGCGCCAGTTGATCTTGTAGCCGGTGGCCTTCTCAACCTCGCCGGACTCCATCACCAGACGCAGCGGCACCAGCATGTCCTGGTGGGCGAAGGTCACCTCCTTGGTCTGGGCCACGGCACCGCCGCACAACACGGCGGTGGCAAGGACGACTGCGCTTTGCAGGGTCAGACGCTTGAAATGGTTCATCGGGACTTCTCCTCGGAGGTTGGAATTCGCCTGGCACGGTGTCGTGCAAAGCCACGTGGGATTGCCGCGTTAGAGCGCGTCGGTACTTTGCACCGAACGCTACGTACCCGGAAGTGCCAGCGCGGCAACGCCCATGGAGCCAGTGGCTCAGGGCTTACCCTCGTTGTGGTGCGCCTCGTCGGCACGTGCACGCCGAGGGTGCGCGGCCCTCAGTCCGCGAGCGTCGTACGAGCGCGATGCTCGCCGCGCGCGGCGGCGAGTTCTTCCACCGCCAGGCCCAGCGCGCGCACCCCGGCCGGAATCTGCGCCGCCGCGATCGACGAGAGGCGAAGCCTGAAGAACGGACACGGATACGGCGGCTTGGCGAAGAAGACGTCGCCGGCCTCGATCAACACGCCATGCGCGCGCGCCATCAGCGCGAGCTCGCCGGCGTCCACCCAGTCGGGCGCCTGCACCCAGAGCGACGCACCGCCCTGCGGCATGCGAAATTTGAAATCGGGCAGGTGCTCGTGCAGCGCCCGCGCAGCCAGTGCCAACCGTTCCTGCATGGCCTGGTTCACGCGCCGCGCATGGGACTCGTGGTGGCCCAGCGACAGGAAGAGCGCATAGGCGTGCTGCAGGAACGCACTCGGATGGCGCACCATCGCGTGGCGAATCGCGCGCAGCTCGGTGATGAGCGCGCGCGGTGCCACGATGTACCCCAGGCGCAGCGCAGGCGACAGGCTTTTGGACACCGAGCCCACGTAGATCACGCGCCCGGTCTTGTCCAGGCTCTTGAGCGCTGGCATGGGCACGCCTTCATACAGATTCTCGGCTTCGTAGTCGTCCTCGATGATGACGAAGTCCTGCAGCTCGGCCTTGCGCAGCAGCCACTGGCGCCGCTCCAGGCTCAGCGTGCCGGTGGTCGGGCTCTGGTGCGACGGCGTGATGAACAGGTAGTCGACAGCCGGCAATGCATCGACCACCAGGCCCTCTTCGTCGACCGCGACCTCGACCCACTTCGGGTTGCGCAGCGCGAAGCTGTTGCGCGCATGCGGATGACCCGGTTCTTCGAGGCCCACGTACTTGTGCTCGTCGAACAGGGCCTCGGCCAGCAGGTAGTAGGCATGCTGCGCGCCCACGGTTACGAGGATCTCTTCCTTCAGCGCGAAGACACCGCGCTTGGGCAGCAGCCGGGTGCGGATCTGCTCGATCAGGTCGGGCACGTCGTCGGTCTCGAAATCGGGCGTCCAGTGCGGCAGCTGCGAGCGCGCGAGGCTGCGCGCGCAACATTCGCGGAAGTCCTCGGTAGGAAACAGCTGCGGGTCGTAGGTGCCGTAGACGAAGGGGTAGGGGTAGCCGCGCCACTGGTCGGGCTTCGTCAGCGTCGGCCGATCACGCAATGAGCGCAGCACACGCCCCGTCCAGTCCGGCGGCTGGCTGGGCTGCCCGCTGCGGCTGACCAGCGGCTCGGCCGCGACCGCCGACATTGGGTGCGCATCGAGCGCCACGAACACGCCGCTGCGCGGTCGCGCCTCCAGGAACCCCTCGTCCATGAGTTGCAGGTAGGCGGAGGTCACCGTGTTGCGACTCAGGCCCAGCAGCAGTGCGAGTTCACGCGACGACGGCAGCGGCGCGCCGGGGCCGAGCCGCCCGTCGAAGATGGCCTGCACCACGGCGGCGCGCAAGCGCCCCTGCAAGGGCAGTGCCGGTTGGTCGGGCAGCGTGAAGAGCTGGGCCCATTGGATGGATCGCGTGGAAGCCATGGGCATGCAGTCTAGGGGCTGGCAGGCCTTGCCGCGCATGCTGCTGCGGCGTACTGGCTCGGTCGAATCCCTGCATCTGGCCCTAGCGCTCGCGCCCTCGCCTGCCTACGCTCGGACCATCAATCCCAGGAGCTTCCGCGTGACCCTCTCGTCTTCCCCCGCCATGCCCGTGACCTGCGACACCCTGGCCGCCTTCAGCGACGCCTGGAACCGCCATGACATCGACGCCCTCATGGGCTTCATGACCGACGACTGCATCTTCCAGACCGCCGCCGGCCCCGACGCCTGCGGCACGCGGCACACCGGCACCGAGGCGGTGCGCACCGCCTTCGCGGCTGCGTGGCAGGCAGTGCCCGACGCCCAATGGGAAAACGGCCGGCACTTCGTCCAGGGCGACTTCGGCACCTCGCAGTGGACCTTCACCGGCACCGCGGCCGATGGCAGCCGCATCGAGGTCGATGGGATTGATGTGTTCACCTTCAAGGACGGCAAGATCCATCTGAAGAACGTGTTCCGCAAGTCCCGCCCCAACCTGCCGGCCGCCAAGTAACCGGAGCCGCCTCATGACGATGACTGCTCCCGCGTCGTTCACCGCCGTTCCTACTGCCGCGGCCCGCAAGCCCTACGACCCGCGCTACGACCCGCTGGTCGCGCCCGACCCCGGCGCGGGCCGGGCCTATGCGCCGACGTGGTGGGTCGCCAGCGCGGGCACGCCGCCCGACGACGACGGCCCGGTCATGCACGACATCGACGTCGACGTGGCGATCATCGGCTCGGGCGCGACCGGCATGTCGACGGCGCTCTACCTCGCCCAGGAGCACGGCATCCAGGCGACGGTGCTCGAGGCCAACCAGGCGGCCTGGGGCTGTTCCAGCCGCAGCGGTGGCCAGGGCCAGAACGCCAGCGGCCGGTTGAAGCGCTCGCAATGGATCGCGCGCTGGGGCATCGACACGGCCAAGCGGCTCGACGCCGAGATTCGTCGCGGCTTCGAGAACTTCAAGGACCTCACCACGCAGATCGATTGCGACGCCTACGACGGTGGCCATTTGCACCTGGCCCACCGCGCCGAGAAAATGGCCGGCCTGGCCGCCGAAGCCACGCTGATGCGCGAGACCTTCGGCTATGCCACCCGCATGATGAGCGCCGAAGAGGTGCGGCGCGACTACTGCGACGAGCGCGAGGCGGTTGGTGGCATGTTCGAAGCCGAGGGCGTCGGCATCCATCCGCTCAAGTTCACCTTCGGCCTGCTGCGCAAGGCGCGCGCGCTGGGCGTCAAGGTGCACACTTCAAGCCCTGTGCAGGGATGGGAGACGATCGACGGCGTGCACCACCTGCGCACGCCCGGCGGCATCGTCCGGGCCAGACGGGTCGCCGTGTGCACCGGCGGCTACACCGGCCAGGCCCTGAACCCGCTGCTGAAGAACCGGATCATGCCCATCCTGTCGAACTCGGTGGTCACGCGGCCACTGACCGATGCGGAATTGGCCGCCACCAACTTCAAGTCGCTCACCTTCCTGACCGACACGCGCACGCTGCGCTTCTACTACCGCCTGCTCAAGGGCAACCGGCTGCAGCTGGGCAGCCGCAGTTCGGTCAGCGGGGCCGACGCGGAAGACCCGGTGCACCTGAAGCTGCTCACCGACGCCATCGCACGCAAGTTTCCGCCGCTGGCCGGCATCCCGATCGACTACTCGTGGTGGGGCTGGGTCGACATGAGCCACGACATGATGCCGCGCATGGTCCAGCCTGATGCCCACAAGACCGTCTGGTATGCCGTGGGCTATGGGGGCAACGGTGTGTCCTTCTCGACCTGGGCCGGCAAGCGGCTCGCCGAGCGCCTGGTCGGCAAGGACAGCGGACGCGATGTCTTCGAGCTGCCGATCTACCGGTCGCCGCTGCCGTTCCCGAACGTGCTGGGCATGGTCGAGTCGCCCATGTTCGCCCCGTTCCGCCGAATGGGGCAGCGCGTTCTCTACAAGTGGTACTGGCTGCGCGATGAGAAGTAGCACGACCGTCGACGATCAAGCCCTCCCTCTCCTTGCGCCTTTGGCACCGACATGAACGCACCCACACACCCAGCCGCGCTGCCCCCGAACAAGATCCACGCGGTGATCTTCGACTGGGCCGGCACCCTGGTGGATTTCGGCTCGTTGGCACCGACGCAAATTTTCGTCGAGGCCTTCGCCACCTTCGGCATCGACATCAGCCTGGCGCAGGCACGCGGGCCGATGGGCCTGTCCAAACGCGACCACATTCGCACCCTGCTCGACGAGCCTGCGATCAGCACCCAGTGGCAGCAGCGCTTCGGCGCACTGCCTGGCGCGCCAGATGTCGATGCGTTGTACGAGCGCTTCATGCCCTTGCAAGTCCAGAAGGTCGGCGACTACTCGCAGCCCATCCCCGGCGCGGTGGAGACGCTCGCGTGGCTCCGGGCGCAAGGCGTCAAGATCGGCTCCTGCTCAGGCTATCCGAGGCAGGTGCTGGACGTGTTGCTGCCTTTGGCCGCGGCGCTCGGCGTCGCGCCCGATCACGTGGTGGCTGGTGACGAGTTGCCCGCCGGTGGACGCCCCGGCCCCTACATGGCATTGGCCAACGTGCTCGCGCTTCGGATTCCCGACGTGCGCGCTTGCGTGAAGGTCGACGACACAGCGCCGGGCATCGAGGAAGGGCGCAACGCAGGCATGTGGTGCGTCGGGATCAGTCTCTCAGGCAACGAGGTGGGCTTGACGCAGCAGGAACTCGGCCGACTCTCATCGACGGAGATCGATGAGCGACGTCAGATCGCGGCGGGTCGACTTCGAGCGGCGGGTGCTCATCTGGTGATCGACAGCATCGCGGAGCTGCCAGAAGCGTTGCATCAGATCGCCGAGATGGCTCGTCAGCCGTTGCCGGCTTGAGCGGAATCGCCATGGCCTGAGCTTTGGCCAGACGTTGGGCACGTTGGGCCGTGTGGTTCAACCTGCTTCAAGACGATCGCAGGCGGCCTTCTGCCACTGAGGAAAATGGTGCCGCTTGTCGGAATCGAACTGACGACCTACCGCTTACAAGGCGGTTGCTCTACCAACTGAGCTAAAGCGGCGTGGGGGTGGATTCTATCCAACGAGGGTCCGGCGATCCGGTGCCCGAAGCCTACTTGATGCGCTTGAGGGACGGTTTGGCGCCGCCCCCTGCGGGCGGACGTGGCGGCGAAGCGCCGTCGCCGTCCGTGCCGTCGTCGCCGACGACCTCATGGTCGTCAACGGTCACGAGATGGACGACCTTGCCGGCCTCGTTCTCACCGTCGCGGGACGCATCACGCAACGGCGCGCGTGATGCGGCCGACGGTGCGGGCACCGCGCCATCGACGGGTGCGGCGCTGGGCACCGGCGCAGGAAAAGCCATGCCCTGCCCATTCTCTCGCGCGTAGATGGCGATCACGCGCCCGATCGGCACGACGATCTCACGCGCGCTCCCGGCGAAGCGCGCTTTGAACTCGATGAACTCGTTGCCGAGCTTGAGCGAACTGGTGGCATCGAAGCTGACGTTCAGCACGATCTCGCCATTCTTCACGTACTCGCGCGGCACCTGGACGGTGTCGTCCACTTGCACCGCGACGTAGGGCGTGAAGCCGTTGTCGGTACACCATTCGTACATCGCCCGAATCAGATACGGGCGTGTCGAGGACGATTCGAGGGCGTTGAGCATGAAGAGCGGGGCAAGCGTGGGATGGCGCTTACTTGCGCATCACCTTCTCGGAGGGGGTCAGCGCTTCGATGTAAGCCGGGCGCGAGAAGATGCGCTCGGCGTACTTCAGCAGCGGTGCGGCGTTCTTGCTGAGGTCGATGCCGTAGTAGTCCAGGCGCCAGAGCAGCGGCGCGATGGCCACGTCGAGCATCGAGAAGTTGTCGCCCAGCATGTACTTGTTCTTGAGGAACACCGGTGCGAGCTGCGTCAGGCGGTCGCGGATGTGCGCACGCGCCTTTTCCAGCGCCTTTTCGTTGCCCTTGGCAGTGCGGTTCTCGAGCGTGGCGACATGCACGAAGAGTTCCTTCTCGAAGTTGAGCAAGAACAGGCGCACACGGGCACGGTCGACCGGGTCGCCGGGCATCAGTTGCGGATGCGGAAAGCGCTCGTCGATGTACTCGTTGATGATGTTCGACTCGTACAGGATCAGGTCGCGCTCGACCAGGATCGGGACCTGGCCGTACGGGTTCATCACGCTGATGTCTTCGGGCTTGTTGTACAGGTCGACGTCGCGGATCTCGAAGTCCATGCCCTTCTCGAACAGGACGAAGCGGCAGCGGTGGGAAAAGGGGCAGGTCGTACCTGAATACAGAACCATCATGGCGGGAGACTCCTAAAAATCAAAAAGAGTGGGCTGCGTTGGCAACCCACTCCGCAAGACCGACGACACCCCGGTCGGGGCCCGTCGGTCGGCATGTGAACGACTACTTGACGTCTTTCCAGTACGCCGCGTTCAGTCGCCAAACGAAGACCAGCGCCACCAGCAGAAACAACAGCACCCAGACACCCACGCGCACACGCGTGTTCTGCGCCGGCTCGGCCATCCACTGCAGGTAGTTGACCAGGTCACCGACGGCCTGGTCGTACTGCAGGGGCGTCATGGTACCGGGGCGGACCTGCTCCCAGCCCTTGAACACATCCACCTCATGGCCATGCTGCTCGACCTTGGTGTAGACCGGGCGACGGTCGCCCTGCAGTTCCCACAGCGCGTGCGGCATGCCGACGCTCGGGAAGACCAGATTGTTCCAGCCGGTCGCCTTGGTGTCGTCGCGGTAGTAGGTGCGCAGGTAGGTATAGAGGTAGTCGGCACCCGTGCCACCGTGGCCGGCGCGCGAGCGCGCCACCAGGGTCAGATCGGGCGGATTCGCGCCGAACCATTCCTTGGCCTGGCGCGGATCGAGGTTGGCCTTCATCACGTCACCGACCCGGTCGGTCGTGAACAGCAGGTTGTCCTTGATCTGCTGCTCGGAGATGCCGATGTCCTGCAGGCGGTTGTAGCGCATGAAGGCGGCCGAGTGGCAGCCCAGGCAGTAGTTGACGAACAGCTTCGCGCCGTTTTGCAGCGACGCGAGGTCGTTGGTGCGATTCGGCGCCTTGTCCCAGGCGATGCCGCCTTCCGCGGCATGGGCGCCAGTGACGATACCGAGGGCGGCGATCAGCGTGAGGATCAGTTTCTTCATGGTTCTTCTCTCCAGCTCAGTGCGCGGTGAAGGTCACACGCTCGGGCACCGGCTTGAATTCACCGAGGCGGCTCCACCACGGCATCAGCAGGAAGAAACCGAAATAAAAGAGCGTCCCCACCTGCGACACGCGTTCGCCCAGCGGCGACGGCGGCTGCACACCCAGGTAGCCCAGGATCAGGAAGTTGATGACGAACACGCCGTAGAGGTACTTGTTCCACGTCGGGCGATAGCGGATCGACCGCACCGGGCTGTGGTCCAGCCACGGCAGGAAGAACAGGATGATCACGGCGCCACCCATCACGACCACGCCCCAGAACTTGGCGTCGATCGACAGCATCAGCACGGCGACGGCGACGGCGGCGACGACGATCGCGCCCTTGACCAGTGTCGCGACCCGCGCCTTCCACACACCGAAGACCGCAGCGGCCACGACGCAGGCGATGAGCGCATACATCATCTCGCTGGTGATGGCGCGCAGCATCGAATAGAAGGGCGTGAAGTACCACACCGGCGCGATGTGGTTCGGCGTCTTCAGCGAATCGGCCGGGATGAAGTTGTTGTACTCAAGGAAGTACCCGCCCATCTCCGGGGCGAAGAAGATGATCGCCGAGAAGATCGTCAGGAAGATCACGACGCCGAAGATGTCGTGCACCGAGTAGTACGGGTGCGACGGGATGCCGTCGAGCGGATGGCCGTCCGGGCCGCGATGGGCCTTGATCTCGATGCCGTCGGGGTTGTTCGATCCAACCTCGTGCAGGGCGATCAGGTGGGCGACCACCAGGCCGAGGAGCACCAGCGGCACGGCGATCACGTGGAAGCTGAAAAAGCGGTTGAGCGTGGCATCGCTCACCACGTAGTCGCCGCGGATCAGCAGTGCGAGGTCGGGGCCGACGAAGGGAATGGCCGCGAACAGGTTCACGATCACCTGCGCGCCCCAATAGCTCATCTGCCCCCAGGGCAGCAGGTACCCCATGAAGGCTTCGGCCATCAGGCACAGGAAGATCGCGCAGCCGAAGATCCAGATCAGCTCGCGCGGCTTGCGGTAGCTGCCGTAGATCAGGCCGCGGAACATGTGCAGGTACACCACCACGAAGAACGCCGAGGCGCCGGTGGAGTGCATGTAGCGGATGAGCCAGCCCCAGGGCACGTCGCGCATGATGTACTCGACCGAGGCGAAGGCGAGGTTCGCGTCGGGCTTGTAGTGCATCACCAGGAAGATGCCCGTCACGATCTGGATGACCAGCACCAGCATCGCGAGCGAGCCGAAGATGTACCACCAGTTGAAGTTCTTGGGCGCGTAGTACTTGCCCCACTGATCGTTCCACAGCTTGGTCAGCGGGAACCGGTTGTCGACCCAGTTGAGCGCCCGTTCGGCGACCGGGGCGTTGGGGGAGATGTCCTTGAATTCAGCCATGTCGTCTCTTCCCTCAGGCCTTCTTGTCTTCGCCGATGAGCAGGCGGGTGTCCGACAGGTACATGTGTGGCGGCACCGGCAGGTTGTCGGGTGCGGGCTTGTTCTTGAAGACGCGGCCGGCCAGGTCGAAGGTCGAGCCGTGGCACGGGCAGAGGAAGCCGCCTTCCCAGTTGTCGGGCAGCGAGGGCTGCGGCCCGGCCTGGAGCCTGTCGATCGGCGAGCAGCCGAGATGGGTGCAGATGCCGACGACCACCAGCACTTCCGGCTTGATCGAACGGGCTTCGTTGCGAGCGTACTCGGGGGTGAATTCGGCGGGGTTGCGCTCGGACTTCGGGTCCGCCAGCTGCGCATCGAGCTTGGGCAGCTCTGCGACCTGCTGCGGCGAGCGCTTGAGAATCCATACCGGCTTGCCGCGCCATTCGACGGTGAGCTTCTCGCCGACCTGCATGGCACCGATGTCCACTTCGATCGGCGCACCGGCGGCCTTGGCGCGCTCGGACGGCTGGAACGTGCTCACGAACGGGATCGCCGTTGCCACACCCCCTACTGCACCGGCACAGCCGGAGGCGATCAACCACGTCCGCTTGCTCTTGTCTAACCGGGGGGCGCCGACGGGGGTGTCACTCATGGGGGTCCTCAATCTTGTCGCTGGGGTGGGGGGCAGCCCGCGATTGTAGCGGAGCGTCACAGACGGATTCAACGCGCATGGCCGCGCGATGCATGGCATGGCACGCTGTGTGCATACCCTTCCATGCCTTCTATACTCGCCAGCCTTCACACCCGCGAGGAGCTTCCGATGAGCGTCATGAAAGAGTTCCGCGAATTCGCGGTCAAGGGCAATGTGGTCGACCTCGCGGTCGGCGTGATCATCGGTGCGGCTTTCGGCAAGATCGTCGATTCGCTGGTCGCCGACCTCATCATGCCGATCGTCGGTCTGGTCTTCGGCAAGCTCGACTTCTCCAACCTCTATGTCGTGCTGGGCACCGTGCCGGCCGGCGTGGCGAACAACCTGGCCGACCTGAAGAAGGCCGGCGTGGCCGTGCTGGCGTACGGGAACTTCATCACCGTCGCGGTCAACTTCATCATCCTGGCCTTCATCATCTTCATGATGGTCAAGCAGGTGAACAAGCTGCGCAAGAAGGAAGAAGCCGCGCCCGCCGTGGCCGCACCGCCGGAAGACATCGCGCTGCTGCGCGAAATCCGCGACAGCCTCAAGCGCCCCTGAATGCACCCGGCGCGAGCGATCGCGCCGTACGGATCGCCTCGATCAGGCTCGATGCGTCGGCGCGCCCGGTGCCGGCGATGTCGAAGGCCGTGCCATGGTCCGGGCTGGTGCGTACCAGCGGCAACCCGAGCGTGACGTTCACGCCCTTCTCCACACCCAGATACTTGACCGGGATCAAACCCTGGTCGTGGTACATCGCGATCACCACGTCGAATTCGCCCGGCTTCGTCGGCGTCGTACGCGCCCGCATGAACACCGTGTCGGGCGCATAGGGGCCATGCGCGTCGATGCCCTCGGCCCGCGCAGCGGCGATCGCCGGCGCGATGATGGTCTGCTCTTCCGAACCGAACAACCCGCCCTCCCCCGCATGCGGGTTCAGCCCGGCCACACCGATGCGCGGCGCTCGGCCGAGGGCGGCACTCAGCGCGTGATGTGCGATACAAATCGTCGCCAACACGCCGTCGAAATGCACTGCCTCGATCGCGTCGCGCAGCGACATGTGGATGCTCACGAGCACGGTGCGCATCTCGTCGTTGGCCAGCATCATCCGCACGGGCACCTCGGCGATCGGGCGATGGCGATGCGCCGCAGCCTCGGCCTGCAACAGTTCCGTGTGACCGGGATAAGTGAAGCCCGCTGCGGCCAGCGATTCCTTGTGCAGCGGCGCGGTGACGATGGCCGACACCTGCCCGGCGAGCGCCGCGCGCGCGGCCCACACCACGCAGTCGCCGGCCGCCTTGCCGGCCGCGGCACCGACCTGCCCCGTCACCACGCCCTGCGGCGGCGCAATAGCCTGGAGCACGGGCAGGCAGTTCGGGGGCAGGCGCAGAACCTCGTCAGGATGTTCGATCGACGCGATCGGCATCGACACGCCCGCCGGATCGCTCAGCAAGCGCTGTGCAGCGCGCAACGTGGCCACGTCACCGACGACGAAGCAGCCGCGCGTCAGTGCGCGCGCATCACGGAAGGCCTTCACGATGATTTCGGGGCCGATGCCGGCCGGGTCGCCCATCGTGACCGCGATGGGCAGGCCGCGTGTGTCTGGCGGCGTGTTCATTGGATGACCTCCGCCCTGCGGGCTGCGGTGCTGAGCGCCTTCGGGCGGCCGGGCGGCACTCATGCGGGGTTGTCGATGTCGATGAACTCGTGCACCAGCCCGAGCTGCGCCGCGACATGCGCCGCCACCGCCGGCGCGCCGTAGCGCTCGGTGGCATGGTGACCGCACGCGAGAAAGGCCACGCCCAGTTCGCGTGCGTAGTGCGCCTGCGGCTCGGACAGCTCGCCCGTGATGAAGGCATCGGCGCCCGCCGCGATGGCGGCCTCGAAGTGGCCCTGGGCGCCGCCGGTGCACCAAGCCACCGTTCGGATCGGCTTTCGCGCGCCCTCGACGAGCGTGACGTGGCGGCCCAGCACGCCTTCAACATGCGCGGCCAGCGCGGCCGCGTCGGCGAACACGTCGCCATCATCGACGCGGCCACCGATGAAGCCCAGACCCTGTTCGCCGAAACGGCCTGCGCCGCCGTTGTGCGCGACCAGGCCGAGCTGCAGCCCGAGCTGCGCGTTGTTGCCGAGCTCCGGATGCGCGTCGAGCGGCAGGTGGTAGGCGAAGAGGTTCACGTCGTCTCCGAGCAGCAGGCCCAGGCGCTGCCGCATCCAGCCGGTGACCCGGCCGTCCTGGCCACGCCAGAAGAGCCCGTGGTGAACGAAGATCGCATCGGCTTCGGCGTGGATCGCGGCCTCGATCAGCGCGCGGCTGGCGGTCACGCCGGAGACGATCTTGCGCACCGTGGTGCGGCCTTCGACCTGCAGCCCGTTCGGCCCGTAGTCCTTGAAGCGCTCGGGCGCCAGCAGCAGGTCGAACGCGTGGAGAAGTTCGTGGCGGGTGGTCGTCATCCCGCCATTGTTACGCCTTCGGCGTCGCCCGCATGGGGTAACCGCGCGTGGCCATCGGCAGCAATGACAGCACCAGGCCGAGCACCGCCAGCGCGGCCACGTAATGCGCAGGGGCCATCGGGTCCTTCTGCAGCCACAGCGTGAGAATCACCGGCGTGAGGCCGCCGAAGATCGCATACGACATGTTGTAGGCAAAGGACAGGCCCGAGAAGCGGACCGGCGCCGGGAAGGCGCGCACGCTGGCGATCGGCACCGTGGCGATCGTGCCGACGAAGAAGCCGACCAGCCCGTAGTGCCAGACCAGCGACGTCGGCGTGCCGGGCAGGCTCGTGTAGAAAAGGTACGACGTGGCCAGCAGCCCGCCCCAGCCGATCAGCATCACGGCGCGGGTGCCGATGCGGTCCGTCGCCCAGCCGACCACGATGCAGCCGATGGTCAGTGTCAGCGTCGCCAGCGCATTCGCCTGCAGCGCGAGCGCGGCCGGCACGTGGTGCACCTTCTGCAGGTAGGTCGGCGTGTACAGCACCACCACCACGATGGCGGCCGACAGCACCCAGGTCAGCAGGCCAACGAAGGCGATGGCGCCGCGGTGTTCGCGCAGGATGGTCTTGACCGGCAGTTCGCGCGCGACATTGCGGCGGTCGGCCAGCTCCTGGAAGACCGGGGTCTCGTGAAGAAAGCGACGCAGGTACACCGACACCAGGCCGAACACACCGCCCAGAATGAACGGGATGCGCCAGGCGAAGTCGTGAACTTCGGCCGGTGCGTAGTGCGTGTTGATGGCCACGGCCACCAGCGAACCCAGCAGGATGCCGCCCGTGATGCCCGCAGTGAGCGTGCCCACCGCGAAGCCGTAGCGCTTGGCCGGTACGTGCTCGGCCACGAAGACCCAGGCGCCGGGCATTTCGCCGCCGATGGCCGCGCCCTGCAGCACCCGCATGGCCAGCAGCAGCAGCGGTGCCGCCACGCCGATGCTGGCGTAGGTCGGCAGCAGGCCGATCACCAGCGTGGGCGCGGCCATCAGGAAAATCGACAGCGTGAACATGCGCTTGCGGCCGAGGATGTCGCCGAAGTGCGCAATGACGATGCCGCCGAGCGGCCGCGCCAGATAGCCTGCGGCAAAGATGCCGAAGGTCTGCAGCTGGCGCAGCCAGTCAGGCATGTCGGCCGGGAAGAACAACGCCCCCAGCACCGTCGCGAAGAACACGTAGATGACGAAGTCGTAGAACTCGAGCGTGCCGCCGAGGGCGGAGAGGGAGAGCGTCTTGTAGTCGCGCGCGTTCAGCGTGCGGCCGGGCGCGCCAGCGGACGCGTCATGTTCGGCAAGGGTGGAGGCAGTCATGGGCAGGCGGGAAGGGAAGCGGGCGGCACGGCATCGCGGCAGCGCAAGGGCGGCGATCTTAAGGGTTTTCCCTAGACACAGCCGTTGCCCCTCTGGTCCCAAGCGGTCCCGGCCTTCGCTGACGAAGCGATGAAGGCCTTTGATGGACAATGACCGCCCCCGGCGCCACGCTGCAGTGCGCGCTTCCCCATCTCTCCGACCTCTCCATGAAACGCACCTGGCTGCTGTTTGCCCAAGCCGTGACCGTCCTGCTGGCGGCCTACTTCGTCGTCGCCACGCTCCAGCCCGAATGGCTGAACCGGCGCACCTCGCTCGGCGGTCTTGTTCCGGTGATCGAAGCACCGGGCAGCGCCACGCCGGCCTCGGCAGCGCCGGGCAGTCTCAGCAGCGCGGCCAAGAAGGCGGCGCCCGCCGTGGTGAGCATCAATACCAGCAAGGCCGCGCAGCGCCATCCGCGCAGCAACGACCCGTGGTTCCGCTTCTTCTTCGGCGACCAGGGCGCCGACCAGCCGCAGGTCGGACTGGGCAGCGGCGTGATCGTCAGCACTGAGGGCTACATCCTCACCAACAACCACGTGGTCGCCGGCGCCGACGAGATCGAGGTGACGCTCAACGACGGCCGCCATGCACACGGCAAGGTGATCGGCACCGACCCGGACACCGACCTCGCGGTGTTGAAGATCGAACTCGACAAGCTGCCGGTCATCGTGCTGGGCAACTCCGACACGCTGGAAGTGGGCGACCAGGTTCTGGCCATCGGCAACCCCTTCGGCGTGGGCCAGACCGTCACCAGCGGCATCGTCTCGGCGCTGGGCCGCAACCAGCTCGGCATCAACACCTTCGAGAACTTCATCCAGACCGACGCGGCGATCAACCCTGGCAACTCGGGCGGCGCGCTGGTCGACATCAACGGCAACCTGGGCGGGATCAACACCGCGATCTACTCCCGCTCGGGCGGCAGCATGGGCATCGGCTTCGCGATCCCCGTCTCGATCGCCAAGCAAGTGCTGGGCGACATCGTGAAGGAAGGCAAGGTCACCCGCGGCTGGATCGGCGTGGAGCCGAACAACCTGTCGCCCGAACTCGCCGAGACCTTCGGCGTGAAGGCCAATGCCGGCGTGATCATCACTGGTGTGCTGCAGAACGGCCCCGCCTCGCAGGCCGGCATCCGCCCGGGCGACGTGATCACTAGCGTCGACGACAAGAAGGTCGACAACGTGCAGGAACTGCTGACGGCCGTGGCCGGACTGAAGCCCGGCAGCGAATCGCGCTTCGCGCTGCAACGTGGGACCGACAAGATGGAGCTGAACGTGGTGCCGGGGCTGCGGCCGAAGACGCCGGTGCGTCGCACCCCGAACGATCCCGAGTGATGGCAGGCGGCACCACGCGGCGCCACAAACGGCTCAGGCTCGATCAGGACTGCGGCGAATCGGCGCCCTCTTCCGCCGGCGCGGCGCTGTGCTTCACGAAATAGCGCGCGGCGATGATGCCGACCTCGTAGAGCAGGCACATCGGGATGGCTAGCGCCAGCTGCGACACCACGTCGGGCGGCGTGAGCACCGCGGCCACCACGAAGGACAGCACGATGAAATAGCCACGGAAGCTGCGCAGCTTCTCGATGGTGACCATTTCGAAACGCACCAGCAGCATCACGACGATCGGCACCTGGAAGGCACAACCGAAGGCGATGTAGAGCGACAGGATCGCCTCCACATAGGAGGAGATGTCGGGTGTGGCGTTCACGCTCGGTGGCGTGAATTTCTGGATGAAGCCGAACATCTTGTCGAGCACGAAGAACTGCACGAAGCCGATGCCGGTGTAGGCCAGCAGGCTGCCGAACAGAATCAGCGGCAGCGCGAACTTCTTCTCGTGGCTATAAAGCCCCGGCGCGACGAACATCCAGATCTGGTACATGAGCCAAGGCAGCGCCAGCAGCACGGCCGTCATGCCGAGCACCTTGAGCGGTACGAAAAAGGGCGAGAACACGCCCACTGCGATGAGCTTGGCGCCTTCGGGCATGTGGGCGCGGATCGGTACCGCGATCAGGTCGATGAGCCCCGCCGGGCCGGGCCAGAAGGCCAGCAGCGCGGCCGCCACGGCCAGACCGTAAACGCAGTAGAGCAGCCGGTCGCGCAGCTCCACGAGATGCGCGACGAAAGGCTGCTCGGTGCCGGCCAGCTCGTCTTCTTTGTTCTTGTCGGTGGAATCGGCCATGGGAGACGCTGCGGGCAGGAAATCGGAGACGCACTGCGCGCGGCCGGGTTCGGCGCGCGGCTAGTTGATCTTGTGGGGGCGAAAGCGCGCGACACGCGCCGCGCCGGAAAGCGCCTTGGTACGCACGCCGTTGCGCGACTTGTACCACTGCGGCGTGGCGCCCTGCTTCAGGCGCCAGTTCTTGCGGGGATGTTTGTATTCGGGAAACGACGGTGCATCGGGCTCGGCCAGGGCCGACAGCGTCTGCCCGCTCTCGGAGAACTGCTTTTCGAAGTCGCTCGCGCCCGTGTGGATGCTCTGCTCGACATCGCGGGCAGCGTCCTGCACCGTGTCCTTCATCTTGCGCAGCTCGTCGAGGTCCATCGAGCGATTGACTTCGGACTTCACGTCATTGACGTAGCGCTGCGCCTTGCCCAGGAGCATGCCCACCGTGCGCGCGACGCGCGGCAGCTTCTCCGGGCCGATGACGATCAGCGCCACCGCGCCGATCATCGCGAGCTTCGAAATGCCGAGATCGATCACGCGGGTCGACTCAGGACTTCTGACGCGCTTCGACGTCGATGGTCGACTTGTCGGCAGCCGGCGTGCCGGTCACGTGCTGCGTGGGGGTGGCCGACGGGTCGGTGGTCGAGCCGTCCTTCATGCCGTCCTTGAAGCCCTTCACGGCGCCGCCCAGGTCGGAGCCCATGTTGCGCAGCTTCTTGGTGCCGAAGATCATGACCACGACGAGCAGCACGATCAGCCAGTGCCAGATAGAAAAAGAACCCATGGAAGACTCCTGAAGAATGTGAAGAATTTTAGACCGGGCTGAATATCAGCCCTTGAGCCAAGGGCGGGGGCCGCCCATGACGTGAACATGGAGATGGTGCACTTCCTGGCCGCCCTCGGCGCCGGTGTTGACCACCACGCGGTAGCCACCTTCGGGATAAGGCCGGCAGCCCTGCTCGAGCGCGAGCAGAGGGGCCAGCGTCATGATCTTGCCCATCAGCGCCGCATCGTCGGACGTCAGCTGCGCCATCGAGGCGATGTGCCGCTTGGGCACCAGCATGAAATGCACCGGCGCCCACGGCGCGATGTCGTGGAAGCCGAAGACGTCTTCGTCCTCGTAGACCTTCTTCGACGGGATCTTCCCTTCGATAATCTTGCAGAAGATGCAGTTCGGATCAGACGACATCGGCAGGCTCCATCGGACGGCTGGCGTTCATGCGGACCATGCCCTTGACGATGCGGTAGAGGAACCACAGCGAGATCAGGCCCCAGGCAATCCAGCCGGGCACCACGAACAACAGCCACAGCCACGACGTCAGCACGTACAGGATGCCCGCCCACAGCACCGAACGGATGCGCCAGCTGAAGTGCGACTTCTGCCAGGTGCCGCGCGCATCGTCGCGCTTGACCAGATCGATCACCAGCGCGATCAGCAGCAGCACGACCGAGGCCTGGGCGCCCGGCAGCACGGCGCCGACGGCGACGATCAGGTGGAGGATGTAGCTCACCCAGCCCCAGGTGCGGAGCGATTCGTCGGGTTCGGCGTTCACGATGTCGTTGGCCATGGCTTTTCTTTCAGTCGTTGGACGCGTCGCGGGCCTGCGCCTTGCGCAGCGCCTTTTCCTCGATGCCGCTGGTGCCCGCACGGCGCTCCAGTTCGTCGATGACCGCGCGCGGCGTGAGGCCGTAGTGCGCGAGCGCCACCATGCTGTGGAACCACAGGTCGGCCACTTCGTTCACTATTTTCTGGCGGTCGCCGCCGTGGTCGGCGTCTTTGGCTGCCATCACCACCTCGGTCGCCTCTTCGCCGATCTTCTTGAGGAAGGCGTCGGGGCCCTTGTGCAGCAGGCGAGCGACGTAGCTTTTCTCGGGGTCGCCGCCGCGCGCAGGCAGTCGGCTTTCGATCGTGGCGGCAAGGCGGGCGAGCGCGTCGGTGGTCATCGTTTCCATTATTTGTAGATCGTCCCAGGGTCTTTCAAGACCGGTTCGACGGCCATCCATCGGCCATTCTCGTAGCGGCTGAAGAAACAGCTGTGACGGCCGGTGTGGCAGGCGATGCCTGGCTCGTGGCCGAGCTGCGTCACCTTCAGCAGGACGACGTCGTTGTCGCAGTCCAGGCGGATCTCGTGCACCGTCTGCACGTGCCCCGATTCCTCGCCCTTGAACCACAGCTTGTTGCGCGAGCGACTGAAGTACACCGCGCGGCCGAGTTCTGCCGTCTTCGCCAGCGCCTCCCGGTTCATCCAGGCGAACATCAGCACGTCGTTGCTGCCCTGCTCCTGCGCGATGACCGGCACCAGGCCGTTCGCGTCCCATTTCACTTCGTTGAGCCAATCCATCGGCGGATTGTCGCAAACCGTCAGCGCCGGATCGGCCAACGGACTCAAAGCCGCACCGGGATACCCCGCGCAGCCATCTGCGCCTTCGCTTCGCCCACGGTGAACTCGCCGTAATGGAAGATGCTGGCGGCCAGCACCGCGTCGGCGCCACCGAGCTGGATGCCGTCGGACAGGTGGTCGAGTGCGCCGACGCCGCCGGAGGCGATCACCGGCACGCTGACCGCGTCGCTCACCGCGCGGGTCAGCGCCAGGTCGAAGCCGCTCTTGGTGCCGTCGCGGTCCATGCTGGTCAGCAGAATCTCGCCGGCGCCGCGGCGCGCCATCTCGACCGCCCACTGCACGGCGTCGAGCCCGGTGTTCTGGCGCCCGCCGTGACTGTACACGTCCCAGCCCGGGCCACGCGTGGCGGCATCTTCGGGCGTGCGGCGCTTGGCGTCGATGGCGACCACGATGCACTGGGCGCCGTACTTGTGCGAGGCGTCCTCGATCACCTGCGGATTGGCGATGGCGGCTGAATTGAAGCTGGTCTTGTCGGCGCCCGCATTGAGCAAGCGGCGCACGTCGTCGACCGTGCGAACGCCGCCGCCCACCGTCAGCGGGATGAAGACCTGCGAGGCCACCGCTTCGATGATCGGCAGGATCAGGTCGCGGCCGTCGCTGGTCGCGGTGATGTCGAGGAAGGTCAGTTCGTCGGCGCCCTGGGCGTTGTAGCGGGCTGCGATCTCGACCGGGTCACCGGCGTCGCGCAGTTCGACAAAGTTGACGCCCTTCACGACACGGCCGCCGGTCACGTCGAGGCAGGGAATGATGCGTTTGGCGAGCATGGAATCGGTACTGAAAAGAAGAGAAGGATCAGCGCACGCTGAATTGTTGCCAGCCCTGCCAGGCGGCACCCGGCTGAAGCAGCACCGCTTCGTCGATGCGCGCCGCCTCGACGCACAGCATGTGGCGCCAGCCGTCGTCCGGCAGGTCGGACAGCTTGGCCGCGAGCACGGGGCCCGGGTTCCACACCACCGTCTCGGTGCAGCTTGCGCTCTGTGCGATCTCGACGGTGCCGCGCGGCTGGACCAGCCGCAGGGGTGCGGCTGGCGCGGCGTAGACGCTGTCGAATTCCTCGCCGAAGCGCAGCGCCTCGGCAGTTTCAGGATGGCGCAGGTCGCGTACCGCATCCCAGCGAGCGGTGCCCTGCAGGCCTTCCAGGCGCGCATCCGCGATCTCGTCGACCCGCAGGTAGGTGTGCAGCGCGGCGGTGAAGGACCAGGGGGCGGCGCCGGTGTTCACCACGTCGAGCGCGGTGTGCAGGCCCTGCGGCGTCAACGTGACGGTCAGGGTCGCGCGAAAGCCGTGCGGCCAGAGCGTGCGGGTCGCATCGCTGTCGGTCAGCACCAGGCGCACTTCGCCCGGCACGGCCGAATCTTGCGGCTCGACCCGCCACGCCATGTTGCGCACGAACCCATGCTTGGCCAGCGGCCCGCGCTGGTTGAACTGCGGCCAACACACCGGCACACCGCCTCGGATGGCGGCCTGGCCGTCGAAGACGGCGTCCGGACTGAGGTAGAGGCGCTCGACGCCGTCGGCCGTGGTCCAGCCGAACACATGGGCACCGTGCAACGCGATGGTGCAGGTGCTGCCCTCGGAGAGGGTCAGGCGCACCGCGGGCTGGCCGCGGACGTCGAGGGTTTGCAAGGGCATGGCCCGATTCTAGATTTAGCCCGGTCATCGGAGCACCCGGTTCACCGACGGTCTGCAACTTGCAAGGACGTCGCACCACCCAAGGAACCACCATGTCGCGCTCGCCCTCTCTCTGTCTCTCCGGCCTGATCGTCCTCCTCGTCGCCACCACCGCGGCTGCCCAGCCGGCCACCACGCTGAAGATAACGACCGAATACCCCGCCACGTCAATGCCGGGTCTCGGCGTGTCGACCTTCGCCGAGAAGGTCGCGCAGAAGAGCGGCGGGCGCGTGGTCTTCACGCCCAGCTTCGACGCGTCGGCCGGCCTCAAGTCCGGCGACATGGTCGACGCGGTCCAGGCCCGCAAGATCGACGCAGCCGATGCTTTCGCCGGCGGCATCGCCAACAAGTACCCGCTGTTCGCGGTGTCGTCGCTTCCCTTCCTGGCCGACTCTCTGCCGCGGGCCGAAGCGCTGCTGAAGGCCGCGCGCCCGGCCTACGAACGCTTCCTGCAGGCGCACGGCCAGAAGCTGCTCTACACCACGCCCTGGCCGGCCTCGGGCATCTGGTCGAAGAAGCCCGTGGGGTCGCTCGATGCGCTGAGGGCGCTGCGCATCCGCACCTACGACGACATCTCGCAGTCGACGATGACAAGCGCCGGCGCGCAGGCCTTCAACATCTCGTTCGCCGACGCCATGCCGCGCATCGCGGCGGGCGATGTCGATGCCGTGCTGTCGTCCGGCGACGGCGGAGCGGGCCGCAAGCTGTGGCAATACCTGCCGGCCTTCGCGGAGATCAACTACGCCATGCCGATCTCGATCACGACGATCAATCTGGCCGCGTACGAAGGGCTCGACGCCGCCGGAAAAGTGGCCGTCGACCAGGCCGGTGCAGAGACCGAAGCGGTGCAGTGGCAACGCATCCGCAGCCGGCTTGACGAGAACTACAAGACCATGCGCAGCAACGGCGTCGCGATCGACCACGGGTCGCGCCCGACGTGATGCGCGGGCTGAAGGCAGCATCGGCCGGCGCGGTGACGCAGTGGCAGGCGAAGGTTGGTGCGGACGCCGACGAGATCCTGGAACGACTGGGCAGCCGTTAGCCGCCGAGCGCCTCAGCTCGGCGCGAGTTCGTCGGCGCGAGCCTGCGCCGCGGCGAAGTCGAGGTCGCCCGAGTAGATGGCGCGACCGCAGATCACGCCTTCGACACCTTCGGATTCGACCGCGCAGAGCTGGTCGATGTCGGCCATGTTCGACAGGCCACCCGAGGCGATGACCGGGATGGTGAGCGCCTGCGCGAGCTTCACAGTCGCGTCGATGTTGATGCCCGACAGCATGCCGTCGCGACCGATGTCGGTGTAGATGATCGATTCGACACCGTAGTCCTCGAACTTCTTGCCCAGGTCGGCCACTTCATGGCCGGTGAGCTTGCTCCAGCCATCGGTGGCGACCTTGCCGTCCTTGGCGTCGAGGCCCACGATAATGTGGCCGCCGAAGGCGGTGCAGGCGTCCTTCAGAAAGCCCGGGTTCTTGACCGCCGCGGTGCCGATGATCACGTAGCGCAGGCCGTCGTCGATGTAGCGCTCGATGGTGTCGAGGTCGCGAATGCCGCCACCGAGTTGCACCGGAATCTCGGCACCCACTTCGCGCAGGATCGCCTTGATCGCCGCGTGGTTCTGCGGCTTGCCGGCGAACGCGCCGTTCAGGTCGACCAGGTGCAGCCGACGGGCGCCCGCTTCGACCCACTTGCGCGCCATGGCGGCCGGGTCTTCGCTGAAGATGGTCGATTGGTCCATGTCGCCTTGTTTGAGGCGAACGCAGTGGCCGTCTTTGAGGTCAATGGCGGGAATCAGCAGCATGGCAGGGCGAGCCGGAAGGCTCAGGGGTTCCAGTGGAGGAAGTTGCGGTAGAGCTGCAGACCGTGGTCCGCACTCTTCTCGGGGTGAAACTGGGTGGCGAAAATATTATCGCGCGCAATGGCGGCCGTGAACGGCGCGCCGTAGTCGGCCTCGCCGACGCTGTGCTTCGGGTCGGCCGGTCGCGCGAAGAAGCTGTGGACGAAATAGAAGTACGCCTCGTCCGGCACGCCCGCCCACACCGGGTGCGGCTGCGCCTGGCGCACCTGGTTCCAGCCCATCTGCGGCACCTTGTAGCGGCTGCCGTCGGGCTGGATGCGACCGGCCAGGTCGAACTTGATGACCGCGCCGGGAATGAGGCCCAGCCCGTTCGTCGGCCCTTCTTCGCTGGTCGACAGCAGCATCTGCATGCCCACGCACACGCCGAACAACGGCTTGCTGGCCGCCGCCTCGAGCACCGAAGCCTGCAGGCCGGAATCGCGCAGCTCGCGCATGCAGTCGGGCATGGCGCCCTGGCCCGGCAGCACCACGCGGGTCGCCTTGCGCACCACCTCGGGGTCGGACGTGACGAAGACTTCCACGCCGACCTGGTCGGCGGCGTGCTGGACGGCCTGCGACACGGAGCGCAGGTTGCCCATGCCGTAGTCGACGACGGCGACGGTGTTGGCGGCGGTGGTCATGTGGATGCATCGGCACAGGCGGTCGGGCCTGCGCGGTGGGAAAAGCTTACAGGGAGCCTTTGGTCGAGGGGATGACACCGGCCGAGCGCGGGTCCAGCTCCAGCGCGCCACGCAGCGCGCGGGCGAAGGCCTTGAACACGGTCTCGCACTGGTGGTGCGCGTTGACGCCCTTGAGGTTGTCGATGTGCAGCGTCACGCCGGCGTGGTTCACGAAGCCCTGGAAAAACTCGTACGTCAGCTGGCTGTCGAAGCCGCCGATCATGCCGCTGGTGAAGGGCACGTGCATCACCAGGCCCGGGCGGCCGGAGAAGTCGATGACGACGCGGCTGAGCGCTTCGTCGAGCGGCACGTAGGCGTGGCCGTAGCGGCGGATGCCCTTCTTGTCGCCGACGGCCTTCGCGACCGCCTGGCCGAGCGTGATGCCGACGTCTTCGACCGTGTGGTGGCCGTCGATGTGCAGGTCGCCCTGGCAGTCGATGGCGAGGTCGATCAGCCCGTGGCGGGCGATCTGGTCGAGCATGTGGTCGAAGAAGCCGATGCCCGTCGACAGCGTCGCGCGGCCGCTGCCGTCGAGGTTCACGGAAACGCTGATCTTCGTCTCGGCGGTGTTGCGCGTGACGGAGGCTGTGCGGTCGCCGGTGGCGACGACGGCCTCGGGTGCCGTGGGGGTGTTCATAGGGAGGATTCAAGCGCCGCGAGCATCCGCGCGTTGTCGTCGGCGGTCCCGACGGTCAGGCGCAGGCAGTTCGCCAGCAAGGGGTGCATTTTAGAAACGTTCTTGATCAGAACCCCGCGTGCCTTCATGCCCTCGAAGGTTTTTGTCGCGTCGGGCACCCGCACCAGCACCATGTTGGCCTCGCTGGGCCACTGCTGGACGGCAGGCAGTTTCGCCAGGCCGGCGACCAGGCGCTCACGCTGGGCGCGCAGGTCGGCCGCCTGGGCGGCGAACACCTCGGCGTGTTCCAGCGCGAACAGCGCGCACTCGCAGTTGAGCACGCTGATGTTGTAGGGCGGGCGCACCTTGTCGATCTCGGCGATCAGCGCCTGCGGCCCCATCAGGTAGCCCAGGCGGATGCCGGCCAGGCCGAACTTGCTGAGCGTGCGCATCAGCAGCACGTGGCCATGGCGCGCCACGCGGTCGATGTAGCTGCGGGCGGCGAAGGGCTGGTAGGCCTCGTCGATGATCACCAGGCCACCCTGGGCGCCTTGCGCTTCGACGATCTGTTCGATGGTCGCGTCGTCCCAGAGGTTGGCGGTCGGGTTGTTCGGGTAGGCGAGGTACACGATGGCCGGCTTCTCGGCAGCAATCGCGGCGAGCATGGCCGGGCCGTCGAGCTCGAAGTCGGCGGTGAGCGGCACGCCGACGAAGTTCACGCCCTGCAGCTGGGCACAGATGGCATACATCACGAAGCCCGGCACCGGGGCCAGGATGCTTGCGCCGGGCTGGTCGCAGGCCACCGTGAGCAGCGAGATCAGTTCGTCGGAGCCATTGCCCAGCATCAACGAGAAGCCGGCGGGCATCCGGGCGTACTCCGCCAGCGCGCGCTTCAGGTCCTCGCCACGTGTGCCGGGGTAGCGGTTGAGCGCCAGCGCGCCCAGCCGCGCGCCGAGCTCGGCCTGCAGCGCCGGCGGCAGGCCGTACGGGTTCTCCATCGCGTCGAGCTTGAGGAAGCCGGTCGCGTCCTGCACCGCGTAGGCGTGCATGGACTGGACATCGGCGCGGATGCGCTGGAGGGCGGCAGGGGTGGTCGAAGCGGTCATGGGGTCTCAGTGGGTGCAGCGGTAGCTGCTGCGCAGGGCCGACGACAGCACGAGCTGCACCGGCATGTCGGCCTCGTAGCTGTCGGCGTTGCGCGAGAGTTCGGTCTGGTAGAGCGAGCGGGCCATTGCCGGCTCCAGTTTGCGGCCTTCGGGGCAAAACAGCGGTTTCTGGCCGGCGCGCTGCGCCGCCTCGCTCGCCTCGCGCAGGCCTTCCATCACGCCGACGAGGTAGTAATTGGCGTACAGCTTGCCGTCCTTCTCGTTGGCCTCGAGGGTGCGCAGCTCGCGGATGCTCATGGCGTGCGCACCGGCGCCCACGGCGAGACAGACCAGCAGGACGGTGCGTGCGAACACGGCCATCGTCGGGGTCTCAGCGGTTGGGCTTGAGGCGCATCCGGGCCGCCTCGGCGTGCGCCGGCAGGCCCTCGCCTTCGGCCAGGGTGACCGCGATGCGGCCCAGCGTCTGCGCGCCCTGCTCGCTCACCTCGATCAGGCTGGAACGCTTCTGGAAGTCGTAGACGCCCAGCGGGCTCGAAAAGCGTGCGGTGCCGCTGGTCGGCAGCACATGGTTCGGGCCGGCGCAATAGTCACCCAGGCTTTCGCTGGTGAAGGCGCCGAGGAAGATCGCGCCGGCATGCCTGAGCAGCGGCTCCCATCGGTGCGGGTCGCGGCTGCTCACTTCCAGGTGCTCCGGCGCGATGCGGTTGCTGATGGCGCAGGCTTCTTCCATGTCGCGCGTGTGGATGAGCGCGCCGCGGCCGTTGAGCGACGCAGCGATGATCTCGGCGCGCGGCATGGTCGGCAGCAGGCGGTCGATTTCCTGCTGCACGCGGTCGATGTAGGCCGCGTCGGGGCACAGCAGGATGCTCTGCGCCAGCTCGTCGTGCTCGGCCTGGCTGAAGAGGTCCATCGCCACCCAGTCGGGCGGCGTGCTGCCGTCGGCCAGCACCAGGATCTCGCTGGGTCCGGCGATCATGTCGATGCCCACCGTGCCGAACACGCGGCGCTTGGCTGCGGCCACGTAGGCATTGCCGGGGCCGGTGATCTTGTCGACCGCCGGCACCGTGGCCGTGCCGTAGGCCAGCGCCGCCACGGCCTGCGCGCCGCCGATGGTGAAGGCGCGGCTGACGCCGGCGACGTGCGCGGCGGCCAGCACCAGCGGGTTCTTCTCGCCGCCCGGCGTGGGCACCACCATGATGATCTCGCCGACGCCGGCCACGTGCGCGGGGATCGCGTTCATCAGCACGCTCGACGGGTAGGCTGCCTTGCCGCCCGGCACGTAGATGCCGACGCGGTCGAGCGGCGTGACCTTCTGACCGAGCAGCGTGCCGTCTTCGTCGCGGTACTGCCAGCTCTCGCCACTCGCCTTCTTCTGGGCCTCGTGGTAGCTGCGCACACGGCGCGCGGCCGCTTCGAGCGCTTCGCGCTGCACAGCCGGCAGCGACTCGAAGGCGGTGCGCAGTTCGTCCGCGGTGAGTTCCAGCGCCGTCATGTCAGCGACGTCGAGCCGGTCGAAGCGCTTGGTGTACTCGAGCACCGCCGCGTCGCCACGCTGCTGCACGTCGGCCAGGATCTCGGCCACGCGCTGCTCGATGGCCGCGTCCGCCTCCGCCGACCAATGCAGCCGCGCCTTGAAGGCCGAATCGAAATCGGCCGAGGCGGTGGACAGGCGAAGGGGCGCGGCGGAGAGGGTCATGACTTTCAGTCTTGCGGAATGGCCGACGCGAAGGCGTCGAGGATGCGGCGGATCGGCGCCTGCTTGAGCTTGAGCGCCGCCTGGTTGACCACCAGGCGGGCGCTGATGTCCATGATGCGTTCGACCTCGACCAGGTGGTTCGCACGCAGGGTGTTGCCGGTCGACACCAGGTCGACGATGGCGTCGGCCAGGCCCGTGAGCGGCGCGAGTTCCATGCTGCCGTAAAGCTTGATCAAATCGACGTGCACGCCCTTGCTGGCGAAGAAGTCGCGCGCCAGGCCCACGTACTTGGTCGCCACGCGCAGGCGTGAGCCCTGCTTCACGGCCGAGGCGTAGTCGTAGTCGGCGCGCACCGCCACGCTCAAGCGGCAGGCGGCGATCTTCAGGTCGAGTGGTTGGTACAGGCCCTGGTTGCCGTGCTCGAGCAGCACGTCGAGCCCGGTCACACCGATGTCGGCGCCGCCGTACTGCACGTAGGTCGGCACGTCGGACGCGCGCACCAGCACCACGCGCACGTCGGGCTGGGTGGTCGCGAGGATCAGCTTGCGCGATTTCTCCGGGTCCTCGGTGACTTCGATGCCGGCGGCGGCCAGCATGGGCAGGGTCTCGTCGAAGATGCGGCCTTTGGACAGCGCCAGCGTGATCATCCTGCGGCTCCCGTCACGCGCTCGATGTCAGCGCCCAGGCCGCGCAGCTTGGCTTCCATGCGGTCGTAGCCCCGGTCGAGGTGGTAGATGCGGTCGACCATCGTCTCGCCGTCGGCCACCAGGCCGGCGATCACCAGGCTGGCGGACGCACGGAGATCGGTTGCCATCACGCTCGCGCCCGACAGCGCAGTGCCGCCCTCCACCACCGCCACCTTGCCGTCGACATGAATGGTCGCGCCGAGTCGCACCAGCTCGTTCACGTGCATGAAGCGGTTCTCGAAGATCGTCTCGGTGACGGCGGCCGTGCCCTGCGCCACGCAATTGAGCGCCATGAACTGCGCCTGCATGTCGGTCGGGAACCCCGGGTATTCGGTGGTGCGGAAGGCCTGCGCCTTCAACGTGGCGCCGCCGCGCGACGCGATACGCACGCCGCCGTCGACCGGCTTCACGTCGCAGCCCGCCTCGCGCAGCTTATCGATCACGGCGTCGAGGTGGTCGGCGCGCGCATGGCGCAGGAAGACCTCGCCGCCGGCTGCAGCCACGGCGCACAGGAAGGTGCCGGCCTCGATGCGGTCGGCCACCACGGCGTGCTCGCAACCGTGCAGTTTGTCGACGCCCTGGATGCGGATGTGGCTGGTGCCGTGGCCTTCGATCTTCGCGCCCATCTTGATGAGCATCTCGGCCAGGTCGACGATCTCGGGCTCCTGCGCGGCGTTCTCGAGCAGCGTCTCGCCTTCGGCCAGCGCAGCGGCCATCAGGAAGTTCTCGGTGCCGGTGACGGTCACCATGTCGGTCAGGATGCGCGCGCCCTGCAGCCGCGTGCGGCCAGCCGGGAGCTTGGCGAGCATGTAGCCATGCTCGACCACGATCTCGGCGCCCATCGCCTGCAGGCCCTTGATGTGCTGATCAACCGGGCGCGAACCGATCGCGCAGCCGCCGGGCAGCGACACCTTCGCGTGGCCGAAGCGCGCGAGTAGCGGGCCGAGCGCCAGCACCGACGCACGCATGGTTTTGACCAGCTCGTAGGGGGCCTCGGGGTTGTTCAGATCGCCCGCGTCGAGCAGCACGGTCCCGTTGTCGTGGCGTTCGGCCGTCACGCCCATGTTGCGCACCAGCTTGAGCATGGTCGACACGTCCTGCAGCCGCGGCACGTTGTGCAGCGTCACCGGCTGGTCGGTCAGCAGCGCAGCGCAAAGCTCGGGCAGCGCGGCATTCTTGGCGCCGGAAACGAGTACCTCGCCGCCGAGCGTGCGCCCGCCGCGAATGAGAAGTTTGTCCATGAGAAATCCAGCAGGAAAGGGGAGCGGGAGGCTCAGCGCGGTGCTGCGGCCCATTCGGCGGGCGTGTACGTCTTCATCGACAGCGCATGCACCTCGTCGGTATGCATTTTCGCACCGAGCGTCTTGTAGACCCGTTGGTGCCGCTGGATGGCGCGCAGGCCGTCGAATTCGGCCGAGACGATGGTGGCGTACCAGTGACGCCCGTCGCCCTCGAGGGCGATGTGCTCGCAGGGCAGTCCGGCTTCGATGATGGCTTGGAGTTGGTCGGCGGTCATGGGGTCAGCCTCGGATCTTGTAGCCGATGCGCAGCAGGTGGACGGCGACGGCGCTGACGATCAGCCAGGCACCACCCACGATGCCGAGGCTGAGCCACGGCGAGGTGTCGCTGATGCCGAAGAAGCCGTAGCGGAAGCCGTCGATCATGTAGAAGAAGGGATTGAGGTGGCTCACGCCTTGCCAGAACGGTGGCAGCGAGCCGATCGAATAGAACACGCCCGACAGGAAGGTCATGGGCATGATGAGGAAGTTCTGGAACATCGCCATCTGGTCGAACTTCTCGGCCCACAGGCCGGCGATGAGGCCCAGCGTGCCGAGCATCGCGGCGCCGAGGAAGGCGAACACGAGGATCCACAGCGGCGCGGCGAAGTCCGGCATCGCGAAGAAGATCGTCACCACGAACACGCCCAGGCCCACGGCCAGCCCGCGGATGATCGACGAGCCGACATAAGCCAGGAACCAGCCCCAGTGGGATAGCGGCGTGAGCAGCACGAAGACCAGGCTGCCCATGATCTTGCTCTGGATGATTGAGGACGAGCTGTTGGCGAAGGCGTTCTGCAGCACGCTCATCATCACCAGGCCGGGGATGAGGAAGGCGGTGTAGCTGACGGTGCCGTAGACCTTCACGTGGTCTTCCAGCACGTGCCCGAAGACCATGAGGTAAAGCACGGCGGTCAGGATCGGCGCGCCAACGGTTTGGAAGCCGACCTTCCAGAAGCGGAGCGTTTCCTTGTACAGCAGCGTGCGCCAGCCGGTGGTAGCGATCATCGGGCCACCTCCAGCGGCGTCTGCTCGCCCGCCATCAGGTCGATGAACACGTCTTCCAGGTCGGCCTTGCGCATCTCGACGTCTTCGACGGCCACGCCAGCCTGGCGCAACGCGCCGAGCAGTTGCTCGACCTCATGCGCATTCTTCGCAGGCAATTGCACGATGCGCCCGGTGATGCGCGCATGCTGCGCGATCGCCAACGGCAGGTCGGCGTCGGTCTTGAAGCGCAGCACGTTGCTGGCAGCAGACTTGAGCAATTCGCTGGTGCGGTCGAGCGCGATCACGCGGCCTTGCTTGAGCATCGCGATGCGGTTGCACAGGGCTTCCGCTTCCTCGAGGTAATGGGTGGTCAGCAGCACGGTGCTGCCCTGCTTGTTGAGCTTGGCGACGAACTGCCACAGCGTCTGGCGCAACTCGACGTCGACACCGGCCGTGGGCTCGTCGAGCACGATGACCTGCGGCTTGTGCACCAGCGCCTGCGCGACCAGCACGCGGCGCTTCATACCGCCCGACAGCTGCCGCAAGTTGGCGTTCGCCTTGTCGGCCAAGCCCAGGCTGTGCAGCAGCTCGTCAATCCAGGCGTCGTTCTTCTTGATGCCGAAGTAGCCTGACTGGATGCGCAGCGACTCGCGCACATTGAAGAAGGGGTCGAACACCAGTTCCTGCGGCACGATGCCCAGGTGGCGTCGCGCCTCGGCGTAATCCTTCTGCACGTCGAAGCCGTGCACGCTGACGGTGCCCGAAGTCGGCCGGGAGAGGCCGGCGAGCATGCTGATGAGGGTGGTTTTTCCCGCGCCGTTCGGCCCGAGCAGGCCGAAAAATTCGCCTTCTTCGATTTGGAAACTCACGTCGTCGACGGCGCGCAGCCCCGGTTTACCGAGGGCGCGTTGTTGACGGGAGGCGGGATAGGTCTTGCAGACCGACTGGAAGGAGATCGCGGGCATGGGAGCCCGGGATTCTAGGCCGGCCGCACTTTTCTAGGGCGCGGCAGGCAAAAGGCCCGCGATACCGTAGAGCGAAGCCAGCTCGCGCAAGCGCGGCGACAAGCCCCTGACCGCGAAGCTGCGTCCCAGCGCGCTCGCCTCGCGGCGGCATTCGAGCAACACCGCCAGGGCCGATGAATCGAAGCGCTCCAGCGCGCTCGCATCGACCACGGCGGCGGAGCCTTGCTGGCCGGCCATCCCCTGCTGCAGCATGCGCATGCAGGCCGGGGCTTCGTCGTGCGTCAACCGGGGCGGCAGGACCAACATCGGATCAGCTCTTGTTGTTGGTTTTGTTGCGGGCGGCCAGCGCGGCGATCAGGCCGTCGATGCCCTGGCTGTTGATCTGCTGTGCGAACTGCGTGCGGTAGGTGTCGACGAGCCAGACCCCCAGCACATTGAGGTTGTAGACCTTCCAGCCGCTGCCCTCGCCCGGCGTCTTCTCGAGACGGTAGTCGAGCTGCACCGGGTCGCCGCCGCCGCGGATCTCGGTGCGTACCAGCACGTCCTTGTCGTCCACCGAACCGCGGAACGGACGAACGTTGACGGTCTGGTTGCTCACCTGATCGAGCGCGCCAGCGTAGGTGCGCACCAGCAGGACCTTGAACTCGTCCTGCAGCCGCTTCTTCTGCTCCGGCGTGGCCTGGCGCCAGGCTGGGCCGACCGCCGAAGCCGTCATGCGCTGGAAATTCACGTTGGGCATGATCTTGCTGTCGACCAGCAACATGATCTTGTCGATGTCCCCGGCCTTGATCGACTTGTCGGCCTTGATCGTGTCCAGCACGTCGCCGGAAATGCGCTGCACCAGGGCGTCGGGCGCCTCGTCGGCGGCACGAACGGGCGAGACGAAGAGCGCGGCTGCACTGAACAGCAAGGCGCTGGCGAGGGCAAGCCGAACGATGTGGCGGCGTTGCACGGTAGCGGTGGAGTTCATGGTCAAAACAATTTCCTCGGACAAATCGAAAAGGCGGAGCGTCGTCACTCAGGCCTGTTGGAAGGGAAAATCATGCAAGGGGTTCCACGCCCGGCGCGGACGCTTGCAACCGGATGCAAGCACAGCGCCCTCAGTCGGCACCCGCGCCGTCGTCGGGCGGATTGCCGTCGTAGACATCACTGCGTCGGCGCTGGAGGTACGCGTCCCGGGTGAAGGAGTACTTGTCGAGCGCAGCGTCGCCGATCAGCCGGCCGGCGCGCAGGTAGCTGGCACGGGTGTCGACCGCACGCAGCACATACATCGAATTGCGCACCGGGATGTCGTCCACGTAGCCAACCAGATCGCCCTTCATGTCGAGCGGCAGGGCCGCCGTGTCGCGCAGCGTCGACGACCCGAGGATCGGCAGCACCACGTAGGGGCCGCTCGGCACGCCGTAGCGGCCCAGCGTCTGGCCGAAGTCCTCGCTGTGACGGTCGATGCCCAGTTCGCTGGCCACGTCGATCAGTCCGCCCAGGCCGAGGAAGGTGTTGACGTTGAAACGCATCAGGGTCTCGGCGCTGTTCTGGGCCTTCAACTGCAGCACGTTGTTGGCGAAATTCCAGACCTCGCCCAGGTTGGCGAAGAAATTGTTGACCCCCGTGCGCACCGGCGACGGCAACACCTTCTCGTACGCGGTGGCCACTGGCACCAGCACGGTCCGGTCGACCGCGTCGTTGAAGCCGAAGACGCCCCGATTCAACGGCTCGAACGGGTCGGCCTTGTTGGGAAAGGGCCCACTGGCGCAGCCGGCCAGCGTCACGAGTGCGAACCCGGCGGCCGCGATGCGGAAGCACCGCGAGAAGGTCGGTGCCGGCATGGCCAAGGAGGCGGAAGTGGGACGAGGCATCATTTCTTGGTGGTGGATGCGGGCTGCGGACTGCCCTCGGCGGCCTTGCTGTACAGGAACTGGCTGATCAGGTTCTCGAGAACGACGGCCGACTGCGTGGAGATGATCACGTCGCCCTGCTGCAGGTTCTTTTCCTCGGCACCCGCCTCGATCCCGATGTACTGCTCACCGAGCAGGCCACTGGTCAGGATCTTGAGCGAACTGTCCTTGGGGAAACTGTACCGATTTTGCAAAGACAGCGTCACGCTGGCCTGGAAATTCTTGTCGTCGAACGTGATCGACTCGACACGACCGACGACCACGCCCGCGCTCTTGATCGCGGTCTGCGGCTTGAGCCCCCCGATGTTGTCGAAGCGCGCCGTCACCGTGTAGGTCTTCTGGAAGTTCAGGCTCAACAGGTTGGCCGACTGCAGCGCCAGGAAAAGCAGCGCCGCCGCGCCGATCAGCACGAACAGGCCCACCCAGATGTCATTGTTGGAACGTTGCATGGTTCGGTCTCGTTGTGCGTTTCTACTAGATGCTGAACATCATCGCCGTCAGCAGGAAATCCAGGCCGAGGACGGCCAGCGAAGCCACCACGACCGTGCGGGTGGTGGCGCGCGATACGCCTTCGGGCGTCGGCTGCGCCTCGAAGCCCTGCAGCAGCGCCACGAAGGTCACGGTGAAGCCGAAGACGACGCTCTTGACGACACCGTTGCCGACGTCCTTCCAGACATCGACGCCGCCCTGCATCTGTCCCCAGAAGGATCCCGGATCGAGCCCCAGCATCAGCACGCCGACCACGTAGCCGCCGAGGATGCCGACCGCGCTGAACACGGCCGCCAGCAGCGGCATGGTGATCACGCCGGCCCAGAAGCGCGGTGCGAGGATGCGTCGCACCGGGTCGACCGCCATCATCTCCATGGCGCTCAACTGCTCGCCCGCCTTCATCAGGCCGATCTCGGCCGTGAGCGACGTGCCGGCACGCCCAGCGAAGAGCAGCGCAGCCACCACCGGGCCGAGTTCGCGCACCAGGCTCAGCGCCACCAGCAGGCCCAGCGCGTCGGCCGAGCCGTAGCGCTGCAGCGTGTAGTAGCCCTGCAGGCCGAGCACGAAGCCGACGAACAGCCCGGAGATCGCGATGATCGCCAGCGAGTAGTTGCCGAGGAAATGGATCTGGTCGCGCACCAGCGAGAAGCGGCCGAGGCTGCGGGCGCCGGGGCCCGCGAGGCGCGCGAACAGTCGCGCGCCCTGGCCCAGGTCGGCCAGCTTGCTGCGAACGGCATATCCGATGTCGGCCGGATTCCAAAAGCTCATCGGTGGCCTCCCGGCGCGGGGCCGAAGTCGTCTTCGACGGTGGCTCCGGGGTAATGGAAATGCACCGGCCCGTCGGGCAGCGCGTTGACGAACTGGTGAACCAGCGGGTCGACGCTTTCACGCACATCGGCGGGCCGCCCTTGCGCCGCAATGCGGCCATTGGCCAGGATGATCACGTGGTCGGCGATGCGGAAGGTCTCTTCCAGGTCGTGCGACACGATGATGCTGGTGAGGCCGAGCGTGTCGTTCAACTGGCGGATCAGCCGGGCGGCGGTCCCCAGCGAGATCGGGTCGAGGCCGGCGAAGGGTTCGTCGTACATCACCAGATCGGGGTCGAGCGCGATGGCACGGGCCAGCGCCACGCGGCGCGCCATGCCGCCCGAAACTTCGCTGGGCCGCAGGTCGCGCGCGCCTCGCAGGCCCACCGCATCGAGCTTCATGAGCACGATGTCGCGCACCAGCGCTTCGGGTAGCTGGGTGTGCTCGCGCAACGGAAAGGCCACGTTGTCGAACACGCTCATGTCGGTGAACAGCGCGCCGAACTGGAACAGCATGCCCATGCGGCGCCGCGCCGCATAGAGCGCAGGCGCTTTCATCTTCCCGACGTCGGCGCCGTCGAGCAGCACCTCGCCGCGTTGCGCGCGCAGCTGGCCGCCGATCAGGCGCAGCACGGTGGTCTTGCCGCCGCCGGAGGCGCCCATCAGCGCCGTGACCTTGCCACGCGGCACCGCGAGCGACACGCCGTCCAGGATCGCGCGCGCGCCGTACCCGAAGGTCACGTCACGGAATTCGATGAGCGAAGGGGGGTTTGCGTCCATATCCAAAAAAGAAAAGCCGGGCGCCTTTTCAGGCATCCCGGCTCGCGGTCGGCCCCCATGATAAGGGACTCCACCGGTTGACGTTACGGCACGTTTCAGCGTGGCAGGTCGCTGAAGCCCATCAGGAACTCGTCGACCGAGCGCGCGGCCTGCCGACCCTCGCGGATGGCCCACACCACCAGCGACTGGCCGCGGCGCATGTCGCCGGCGGCAAAGACCTTCGGAATGCTGGTGGCATAACCCCCGGTGAAGTCGACCGTGGCCTTGGCGTTGCCGCGCGTGTCCTTCTCGAGGCCGAAGGCGTCGAGCACGTTCGCGACCGGGCTGACGAAGCCCATCGCCAGCAGCACGAGGTCGGCCTTGAGGATCTGCTCGCTGCCGGGCACCTCGACCATCTTCCCGTCCTTCCACTCGACGCGGACGGTCTTCAGGCCGGTGACCTTGCCCTTTTCACCGATGAATTCCTTGGTCGAGATAGCGAACTCGCGCTCGCAACCTTCTTCGTGGCTGGAGCTGGTGCGCAGCTTGTACGGCCAGTACGGCCAGGTCATCGGGCGGTTTTCTTCTTCCGGCGGCTGTGGCATCAGTTCGAACTGCGTGACGCTGACGGCGCCATGGCGGTTGCTCGTGCCCACGCAGTCGGAACCGGTGTCGCCGCCACCGATCACGATGACATGCTTGCCGTCGGCGCGTAGCTGGCCCTTGAGCTTGTCGCCCGCGTTGATCTTGTTCTGCTGCGGCAGAAACTCCATCGCGAAATGGATGCCATCGAGATCGCGGCCGGGCACCGGCAGGTCGCGTGACTGCTCGGCGCCGCCGGTCAGCAGCACCGCGTCGAACTCTTTATCGAGCTGCTCGGGCGTGACGGTTTCCTTGGCCCAGTTCGTGACCTTGGAGCCCTTGCCCAGCGTGTCCTTGGCGGCGCCGACGATCACGCCGGTGCGGAAGGTCACGCCCTCGGCCTTCATTTGCTCGACCCGGCGGTCGATGTGCGTCTTCTCCATCTTGAAGTCGGGGATGCCGTAGCGCAGCAGGCCGCCCACGCGGTCGTTCTTCTCGAACAGCGTCACGTCATGGCCGGCACGCGCCAGCTGCTGGGCGGCCGCCATGCCCGCCGGGCCGGCACCGACCACGGCGACCTTCTTGCCGGTCTTGTGCTTGGCGACGCGTGGCTTGACCCAGCCTTCGTCCCAGGCGCGGTCGATGATCGCGTGCTCGATCGACTTGATGCCGACCGGGTCGTCGTTCACATTGAGCACGCAGGCGGCCTCGCATGGGGCGGGGCAGATGCGGCCGGTGAATTCCGGAAAGTTGTTGGTCGAGTCGAGCACCGCGAAGGCGTTCTGCCAGTCGTCGCGGTACACCAGGTCGTTGAAGTCCGGAATGATGTTGTTGACCGGGCATCCGCTGTTGCAGAAGGGCGTGCCGCAATCCATGCAACGCGCACCCTGGACCTTGGCCTGGTCCTTGTCGAGGCCGACGACGAATTCCTTGTAGTGCTTGAGGCGCTCCTCGATGGGCTTGTAGCCCTCTTCGACGCGCTCGTACTCCATGAAGCCGGTGATCTTTCCCATCGTGCTGTCCTGTTCCTTTGTTCTTGGCGGCTGCGCGTCAGACGGCGGCGGTCTTGCGCGTGGCGTGCGGCTCGAGGCCGGCCTTGGCGTCGTTGCCGCTGGCGGCGGCAAGGGCCTTGCGCTCGTGGATTTCCGCCAGCGCGCGCTTGTACTCGTTCGGGAACACCTTCACGAACTTCGTGCGGCTCACGGTCCAGTCGTCCAGCAGCTCGCGCGCGCGCTTGCTGCCGGTCCAGCGGTGGTGGTCCTCCAGCAGCTTCCTGAGCTGCACCTCGTCGGTCGTGCCGTTGTGCCAGACTGCGGGCTTGACGGTCGCGGTCTGCTCGGTCGTGGTCAGCACCTTCTCGAGCGTGACCATCGACAGGTTGCAGCGCGAGGCGAACTTGCCGTCTTCGTCATAGACGAAGGCCACGCCGCCGCTCATGCCGGCGGCGAAGTTGCGGCCGGTCTTGCCCAGCACGGCCACCGTGCCGCCGGTCATGTATTCGCAGCCATGGTCGCCGGTGCCTTCGACGACCGCCGTCGCACCCGAGAGCCGCACCGCGAAACGCTCGCCGGCCACACCGCAGAAATACGCCTCGCCGGTGGTCGCGCCGTACATCACGGTGTTGCCCACGATGGTGTTGCGCACCGCTTCACCGCGGAAGTCCAGGCTCGGGCGCACCACGATGCGGCCGCCCGACAGGCCCTTGCCGGTGTAGTCGTTGGCATCGCCGATCAGGTACAGCGTGATGCCGCGCGCCAGGAAGGCGCCGAACGATTGCCCGCCGGTGCCTTCGAGCTGGATGCGGATCGAATCGTCCGGCAGGCCCTCGGGGTGCACCCGCGTGAGCGCGCCCGACAGCTTGGCGCCGACGGTGCGGTTCACGTTGCGCGCCACCTCGATGAACTGGACCTTCTCGCCCTTGTCGATGGCCGCGCGCGACTTCTCGATCAGCTTGGTGTCGAGGTTGTGCTCGAGGCCGTGCTCCTGGTTCTCTACATGGAAGCGCGGCACATCGTCCGGCACGTTCGGCAGCGCGAACAGACGGCTGAAGTCGAGGCCGCTGGCCTTCCAGTGCGACAGCCCCTTCTTCATGTCGAGCAGGTCGGCGCGGCCGATCATCTCGTTGAAGGTGCGGATGCCCAGCTGCGCCATGATCTGCCGCACCTCTTCCGCGATGAAGAAGAAGTAGTTGACGACGTGCTCGGGCTTGCCTGAAAACTTCTTGCGCAGGATCGGATCCTGCGTCGCCACGCCCACCGGGCAGGTGTTGAGGTGGCACTTGCGCATCATGATGCAGCCCTCGACGATCAGCGGCGCGGTCGCGAAGCCGAATTCGTCGGCACCCAGCAGTGCGCCGATGGCGACGTCGCGACCGGTCTTCATCTGGCCGTCGGCCTGCACCCGCACACGGCCGCGCAGGCGGTTGAGCACCAGCGTCTGCTGCGTCTCGGCCAGGCCGATCTCCCACGGACCGCCGGCGTGCTTGATCGACGACCAGGGCGATGCGCCCGTGCCGCCGTCGTGCCCGGCGATCACGATGTGGTCGCTCTTGCACTTGGTCACGCCCGCGGCCACCGTACCCACGCCCACTTCGCTCACCAGCTTCGTGCTGATGCTGGCGTGCGGTGCAACGTTCTTCAGGTCATGGATGAGCTGCGCCAGGTCTTCGATCGAATAGATGTCGTGGTGCGGCGGCGGGCTGATGAGGCCCACGCCCGGCACCGAGTAGCGCTGCTTGCCGATGTACTCGGTCACCTTGCCGCCGGGCAGCTGGCCGCCTTCGCCGGGCTTCGCGCCCTGCGCCATCTTGATCTGGATCTGGTCGGCCGAGCTCAGGTACTCGGCCGTGACGCCGAAGCGGCCCGACGCGACCTGCTTGATCTTCGAGCGCAGCGAGTCGCCGGGCTTGAGGGACAGGTCGACCTCGACGTTGGCCTCGCCGATCACGCTCTTGAGCGTGTCGCCCTGCTGGATCGGGATGCCCTTGAGTTCGTTGCGGTAGCGCGCCGGGTCTTCCCCGCCCTCGCCCGTGTTGCTCTTGCCACCGATACGGTTCATGGCCACGGCCAGCGTGGCATGCGCCTCGGTCGAGATCGAGCCCAGCGACATCGCACCGGTGGCGAAGCGCTTGACGATCTCCACCGCCGGCTCGACCTCCTCGACCGGGATCGCCTTCGACGGATCGATCTTGAACTCGAACAGGCCGCGCAGCGTCATGTGGCGGCGGCTCTGGTCGTTGATGATCTGGGCGTATTCCTTGTAGGTGTTCCAGTTGTTGGCACGCGTGCTGTGTTGCAGCTTGGCGATCGCGTCCGGGCTCCACATGTGCTCTTCGCCGCGGGTGCGCCAGGCGTATTCGCCGCCGGCATCCAGCATGTTCGCCAGCACCGGGTCGTCGCCGAAGGCGGCGGCGTGCATGCGCAGCGCTTCTTCCGCGATCTCGAAGACGCCGATGCCCTCGACGCGGCTGGCGGTGCCCGAGAAATACTTGCCGATGGTGTCGTTGTTCAGGCCGATGGCCTCGAACAGCTGCGCGCCGCAGTAGCTCATGTACGTGCTCACGCCCATCTTGGACATGATCTTCGACAGGCCCTTGCCGATCGCCTTCACGTAGTTGTAGATCGCCTTCTCGGCCGACAGGTCGCCCGGCAGGTCCTTATGGATCGCAGCCAGCGTTTCCATGGCCAGGTAGGGGTGCACGGCTTCGGCACCGTAGCCGGCCAGCACGCCGAAGTGATGCACTTCGCGGGCGCTGCCCGTTTCGACGACCAGGCCGGCGGTGGTGCGCAAACCTTCACGCACCAGGTGCTGATGGATCGCGCTCGAGGCGAGCAGCGCGGGGATGGCCACCTGCGTGGCGCTCACCGCGCGGTCGCTCACGATCAGGATGTTGCTGCCGCCCTTGATCGCATCGACCGCCTCGGCGCACAGCGACGCCAGCTTGGCTTCGACGCCCTCACGGCCCCAGTCGGCCGGGTAGGTGATGTCGAGCGTGCTCGAGCGGAACTTGCCCTGCGTGTGCTGCTCGATGTTGCGCAGCTTCGCCATGTCGGCGAAGTCGAGGATCGGCTGGGCCACCTCGAGCCGCATCGGCGGGTTGACCTGGTTGATGTCCAGCAGGTTCGGCTTGGGGCCGATGAAGCTGTTGAGCGACATCACGATCGCCTCGCGGATCGGGTCGATCGGCGGGTTGGTCACCTGGGCGAACATCTGCCGGAAGTAGTTGTAGAGCGTCTTGTTCTTGCTCGACAGCACGGCCAGCGGGCTGTCGTTGCCCATCGAGCCGATGCCTTCCTCGCCGGCCTGGGCCATGGGCGACATCAGGAACTTGATGTCTTCCTGCGTGTAGCCGAAGGCCTGCTGGCGATCGAGCAGGGAAACCTTGCTTTCAGGAATGGCCGCGGCCGGCGCCTCGACGCTGTCGAGCTTGATGCGCAGGTTCTCGATCCACTGCTTGTAGGGCTTGGTGTTGACGACATAGGCCTTGAGCTCGTCGTCGTCGATCATGCGGCCCTGCTCGAGGTCGATCAGGAACATCTTCCCGGGCTGCAGGCGCCACTTCTTGATGATCTTGTGCTCGGGCACGGGCAAGACGCCCGATTCCGACGCCATGATGACCAGGTCGTCGTCGGTGACGCAGTAGCGCGACGGGCGCAGGCCGTTACGGTCGAGCGTGGCACCGATCTGGCGGCCGTCGGTGAAGACGATCGAGGCCGGGCCGTCCCACGGCTCCATCATCGCAGCGTGGTACTCGTAGAACGCACGGCGGCGCTCGTCCATCGTGTCGTGCTGCTCCCACGGCTCGGGGATCATCATCATCACGGCCTGGCTGATCGGGTAGCCGGCCATGGTCATGAGTTCGAGGCAGTTGTCGAAGGTGGCGGTGTCGGACTGGCCGGCGAAGCTGATCGGATAGAGCTTCTTCAGGTCGGCTGCAAGCACCGGCGACGACATCACGCCTTCGCGCGCCTTCATCCAGTTGTAGTTGCCGCGCACCGTGTTGATCTCGCCGTTGTGGGCGACGTAGCGGTATGGGTGGGCCAGCGGCCACTTGGGGAAGGTGTTGGTCGAGAAACGCTGGTGCACCAGGCCGATGGCCGACACGCAGCGCACGTCGGACAGGTCGAGGTAGTACACGCCCACCTGGTCGGCCAGCAGCAGGCCCTTGTAGACCACGGTGCGGCTCGACATGCTCGGAACGTAGTATTCCTTGCTGTGCTTGAGTTCGAGGTTCTGGATGTTGGCGCTGGCGGTCTTGCGGATCACGTACAGCTTGCGCTCCAGCGCATCCTGCACGATGACGTCGCTGCCGCGACCGATGAAGACCTGGCGCAGGATGGGTTCGGTCTTCTTGACCGCCGGCGACATCGGCATGTCGCGGTTGACCGGCACGTCGCGCCAGCCCAGCAGCACCTGGCCCTCGGCCTTGATCGCGCGCTCCATCTCCTGCTCGCAAGCCATGCGCGACGCGTGCTCCTTCGGCAGGAAGATCATGCCGACGCCGTACTCGCCGTACGGCGGGAGTTCGACGCCCTGCTTGCCCATCTCCTCTCGGTACAGCGCATCGGGGATCTGGATCAGGATGCCGGCGCCATCACCCATCAGCTTGTCAGCGCCCACTGCACCGCGATGGTCGATGTTCTCTAGGATCTTGAGCGCCTGCGTCACGATGTCGTGCCGCTTCTCGCCCTTGATGTGCGCCACGAAGCCCAGGCCGCAAGCGTCATGCTCGTTGCTGGCCGAGTACAGACCGTGTTGTTCCAGGTGTTGGATTTCGGCTTCCGTCGTCATGGGGACGCACTCCTTCATTTATCGCGGGAAATTTCGCAGGGGAACGGAGGATATTGCGTTGCACAAACAATGCCAAGCACTTTAATTGGGGTCGGATACTTAATTAATTCCGATTGTTATGTTCAGATATTAATTAGGGACATATCTAGCAATGCGCACAGCGTCGTTTCGGAATCGAGCTGGTTAGGACTTCGGCAAGGGCCGCCGCCCGGCCCGTGCCTTGACCAGTCTCCTCCCGGTCGCCTCCTGCAGCTGCGCAACAAAGCGCTCGTCCCCCGCCGCCCAGCCCTGGAGCGCGGATTCGGTCAGCACCTGCTGCTCACGCGCAGGGACCCCGCCGCGCACCCGTTCGGCGTAGTTGGCCTCGCGGGCGAAGGGCGTATTGCCCAGCGTCCAGTAGAGCGGATGCGGCGACAGGAAGCGATCCGTCCGAAATCCGGCGTAGTGGTGGTGGCTCGACCACGCGAAGTCGCGCGCCTCCGTCACCAGCCCGGCACGCACCGGATTGAGGTCCAGGTAGACCATGCAGGGCAGCAGATAGCGTTCTGCCTGCAGCACCGTCGCGCGGTAGCGCCCTTCCCACAGCGTACCGCTGCGGCCATGGCGGTCGTTGAACGCGCGGACGTAGCTGCGCCCGACCGCCTGCATGAACTTCGGCAGGCCGTCCGCCGTCGCCGGTGTGGCCAGCAAGTGGAAGTGGTTGTCCATCAGCACGTAGGCGTGAAGCGCCACGTCGAAGCGCGGCGCATGTTCTGCCCAGAGCGCCAGCAGGCGCTCGCGGTCGACGTTGTCGACGAAGATGGCCTGGCGGTTGTTGCCGCGCTGGATCACGTGGTGCGGCTGGCCGGGCAGCGTGAGTCGGGGCAGGCGGGCCATGGCGGCGCGGGCTTCAGGGCAGCCGGAAGCGCGTTTCCAGCAGCGACGACAGGCCGAACTCCGCCAGCAGGCTGCGCAGGCGCTCGGCGGCGCTGGGCTTCGCGTGGCCGGTGCGGCGCGCGATGATGAGCTCGTTCTTCATGCTGTGCTCCCAGCCCACCAGCTCGGTCACGGTCACTTGGTAGCCCTGCGCCTCGAGGTACAGGCAACGCAGTACGTTGGTGAGTTGGCTGCCGATTTCGCGCGTGTGCAATGGATGCCGCCAGAGCTCGGCCAGCGGCGTGCGCGACAGGGCCAGCGCCTTGGTCTGGCGCAGGCAGGCGGCGATCTCGGCCTGGCAGCAGGGCACCAGCACCATGAACTTCGCCTGCTTCGCCAGGCCGAAGGCGATGGCGTCGTCGGTCGCGGTGTCGCAGGCATGCAGCGCCGTGACCACATCGATCTGCGCCGGCAGCTCGCTGGCATGGGTCGATTCGGCCACCGTCAGGTTGAGGAAGGCCATGCGGTCGAAGCCCAGCCGCGCGGCGAGCGCGCGCGATTTCTCGATCAGCTCGCCACGCGTCTCGATGCCGTAGACATGGCCGCCGCCGAGCGCCTTGAAGAACAGGTCGTAGATGATGAAGCCGAGGTACGACTTGCCCGCGCCATGGTCCGCCAGTGTGGCGCCGGCGCCCTCCCCCGGCAACTCGCGCAGCAGCTTCTCGATGAACTGGAACAGGTGGTAGACCTGCTTGAGCTTGCGCCGCGAATCCTGGTTCAGCCGGCCTTCGCGCGTGAGGATGTGCAGTTCCTTGAGCAGCTCGATGGACTGGCCAGGGCGCAGCTCCTGCAGCACGTCGGCTTCGGCCTTCGCGGCCTTGTCGATCTTGCTCATCGCGCGGCTCCGCCAGGGCCGACATGCAGCGCTGCCCAGCCGTCGGTGCCCAGTGCCTCCAGCGTCTCGATGTTGCGCTCGAAGATCGCCTCGGCCTCCGGAAACGCCTCCACCGCCCGGTCGATGCTCTCTTCGCGCAGCAGGTGCAGCGTCGGGTACGGCGCACGGTTGGTGGCGTTGCCGATGTCGTCCGCCTCGGTGCCTGCGAACTGGAAGCGCGGATGAAAGCTCGCCAGTTGCAGCGTGCCCTCGAAACCGGCGCGCGCCAGGCGGCGCTCGGCGCGCGCGGTGAAATCGTTGAAGTCCAGGAAATCGGCCAAGGTGTTCGGTGCCATCAGGAGGGTGGTGTCGCGCTCGCTCGCGTCGAGGCCGGCCAGGGCATCCGCCTCGGCCAGCAGCCGGTCGAGCAGGCCGGCGTCATCATCGAGGTGCACCGCGTAGTGGACCTGCCGCTTCACGTGCACCGCCTTCGCGAACGGACAGAGGTTCAGGCCGATCACCGCCGCTTCGAGCCAGTGGCGCGTGTCGGCTTCGGCCTGCGCGGCGGTGATTGTCTCAGCCGCGGCGCGCGCCGGCTCGCCGGCGCCGGAATGGGCCTCATGCGTCATGCGGGCACTCCGGCCGGTGTACTGCGCCGCGCGAGCTGGCCGGCCAGCAGGATGCCGATCAGCGCGCACGCCCCGGTCACCGCCCAGGTCCACTGCCAGCCGCCGACACGGTGGGCCAGCCAGGCGACCAGTGGCGGCGCCGCGAACTGCCCGAATGCCGAGGCCTGCTGCATCAGCCCCACCGTGGTCGCCACGGTGGACGCGCCGGGCGCCACACGCACGGCCAGCACGAACAATGTGGCCGGCACCATGCCACCGGCGAGCGAGAAGCCGCAGACCGCCAGGTAGCGCACGACCGGCGGCAGGCCCACGGCGTCGACCCCCACACCGAGCTGCGCAAAGGCGGCCATGGCGCCGATCGCCATCGACGCGTATCCCCAGCGCAGCAGGCGACCCGCCGGCACACCCCGTTGCAACCAACGTCCGGCCAACACGTTGCCACCGATGTTCATCGCCGCCGCCAGCGCCGTGAGCACCGCGCTCCACTGCAAGGGAACGCCGGCATCGGCGTAGATCGCGGGCAAGAAACCGATCACCGCAATCCATTGCGATGAATACACGGCAAAGGCGGCGGCGACGAACCATGGCCCGGTCGAACGCAGCGTGTTGCGCGATCGTTCCGACCATGACGCGGCCGCGGCTGCAGTCGACGGTGACACGCGTGCATCGTCAGCCGACACGCAAACCGCGACACTTAACGCCGCCGCACCGGAGACGGCCGCGATCGCCCACCACCATGCCGGCCAACCGGCCGCGCCGATCAGGAACGGGCCGATGAGCAGCGCCGCCGCCACACCGAGCGGCATGTAGGCGCCCCACCACCCCAGCGCCGACTTCTCGCGGTCCGGCGGCGCGGTCATGCGGATCAGCGCCGGGGCCGGCATCACGACCATCAGGAAACCCAGCCCTTCGAGCGCGCGCAGACCGAGCAGCGCGTGCACGGCATCGGCGGCGGCCAGGTCTGCAACGCCGACCGCGCCACCGAGCACGCTCGCGACAGTCAGCGTGCTCAGGCCGATCAGCATGCTCCTGCGCAGGCCGATCGTGTCGGCGGCCAGGCCCGCCAGCAGCCCGAGCGTCATGCCGGCGACCTGCACCAGCGCCAGCAGAAAGCCGGCCTCGACCAGGCCGATGCCCAGCGATGCCTGCAACGCGCTCACCGCGGGCGGCAGTTTGCCGAGATGCAGTGCGGCGCTCACGCCGGCGAAGAGAACAGCCAGGGTCGCGGACGGCAGGCCCGAACGGCCGCGGGTCATTCCACCCATGCCCGCCCCGTGAGACGTTCATGCTCGCGCATGGCGAAACGGTCGGTCATGCCGGCGATGTAGTCGGCCACGGCACGGTGCCCGTCGCCACGCGCGGCGAAGGATTCCGGCATTTCCGAGGGCTTGTCGATGTACGCGCCGAACAGCTCCTGCACGACCACACGGGCTTGCGCCGTGGTCTGCATCACCTGCGGATGCCGGTAAAGCCCCTGGAACAGAAAGCGCTTGAGTGCTGACGATTGCGTGCGCATCGCGTCGCCGAACAGCACGAGTGGCCCGGCCCGCCGCGCCGCATCTGCATCGGTCGGCGAGGCGGCGGCGATGGCCGCACGCGTCGCGTCGATCACGTCGTAGACCTGGGCGCTCAGCATGCGGCGAATGGTTTCGTACAACACGCGGCGACCGGCGAGATCGGGGTATTCGTCCATCGCCTCGCGGCGGTAGCGCTCGAAGAGTTCGACATCGGCCAGTTGTTCGATGCCGATGAGCCCCGAGCGCACGCCGTCGTCGATGTCGTGCGCGTTGTAGGCGATCTCGTCGGCCAGGTTGCACAACTGGGCTTCAAGGCTGGGCTGCGTGCGATCGAGAAAACGGTGGGCGACACCGTTCGGCTCGGCCGCCTCGATCTGCTCGGCGTTGGTGCGCGAGCAGTGTTTGAGGATGCCTTCGCGCGTCTCGAAGCTGAGATTGAGGCCGTCGTACTGCGGGTAGCGGTGCTCGAGCGTGTCGACCACGCGCAGGCTCTGCAGGTTGTGCTCGAAGCCGCCGTATTCGCGCATGCAGTCGTCGAGCGCGTCCTGGCCTGCATGACCGAAAGGCGTGTGCCCCAGGTCATGCGCGAGCGCGATGGCCTCGACCAGGTCTTCGTTCAGCTTCAACGCGCGCGCGATGGAGCGCGCGAGTTGCGCGACCTCCAGCGAATGCGTGAGCCGGGTGCGGAACAGGTCGCCTTCGTGGTTCAAGAAGACCTGCGTCTTGTAGACCAGCCTGCGAAAGGCGGTGGAATGCACGATGCGGTCGCGGTCGCGCTGGAAGTCGTCGCGCGTGGGCGCGGCCGGCTCCGGATGACGGCGGCCACGCGAGCGCGCCGGATGGCTGGCGAACGGGGCGAGTTCGCTCATGGCCGCTCGCCGGTACGCGCCGTTTTCACGCCGCGCCGCATGCCGCCAAGACCTCGCGCACCATCGCATCCGGGGCCGGGCGCATCACGGCGGAGCCGGGCTTGTCGATCACCACGAAGCGGATCTCGCCGCCTTCGGATTTTTTGTCGATGCGCATCAGTTCGATGTATCGCTCGGCGCCGAAGCGCGGCGCGACGATCGGCAGGCCGGCCTTCTCGATCAAGGTGGTCAGCCGCTGCACGAAGGCGTTGTCGACGCCACCGAGCCGCTGCGACAGCTGCGCTGCCATCACCATGCCGCAACCGACGGCCTCACCATGCAGCCACTCGCCGTAGCCGAGCGCCGATTCGATCGCGTGGCCGAAGGTGTGGCCGAAATTCAAGATGGCGCGCAGCCCGTTCTCGCGCTCGTCCTGCCCGACCACCTCGGCCTTGATCTCGCAACTGCGCCGCACGGCATAGGCCATCGCGGCGGGTTCCTGCGCACGCAGCGCCGAGAGGTTCGCCTCGATCCAGTCGAAGAAGGCCATGTCGTAGATCGGCCCGTACTTGATGACTTCGGCCAGGCCGGCGCTGAGCTCGCGCGGCGGCAGCGTCTTCAGCGTCGCCAAATCGCACAACACCAGTTGCGGCTGGTAGAAGGCGCCGATCATGTTCTTGCCCAGCGGATGGTTGATGGCGGTCTTGCCGCCCACCGACGAATCCACCTGCGCCAGCAGCGTCGTCGGCACCTGAACGAAAGGCACGCCGCGCATGTAGCTCGCGGCAGCAAACCCCGTCATGTCTCCGACCACGCCGCCACCGAGGGCGAACAGCACGGTCTTCCGATCACAGCCGTGGCCCAGCAAGGCGTCGAAGATCAGGTTGAGCGTGGTCCAGTCCTTGTACGCCTCACCGTCCGGAAGTTCGAGCACGTGGACGGCGTTGAAGCGGCCTGCCAGCGCCTTCTGCAGCGTCGCCGTGTAGAGCGGCCCGACGGTGGTGTTGGTCACGATCAACGCGCTCGATGCCGACGGCACGGCGGCGAAATTGGCGGGCTGGTCGAATAGGCCCGAGCCGATCAGGATCGGGTAGCTGCGCTCGCCGAGCGCGATGTCGACACGCTGAGGCGCCGTAAAAGAAACCGGTGTGAGCATCCGGCAAGTTTAGGCGCTGGCACGGCGCGCCGGTTGCGGGGCCTCAGGTCGTCGGGTCGCTCTCCGAGCCGAATTTCCGAGGGGCCACGCCCGCATCCTCCATCTGCTGAACAAGCGTACCCACAAGCATCGCGATCGAAGGTCGCCCCGTGTCGACGGTGGTGTGCGCAATTTCCCGATACAGCGGGTCACGCACGGCATGCAGATCCTTCAGCCGCTGGAGCGGATCTGCCACCTGCAACAGGGGCCGCTTCGTGTCATGACGCAGCCGCTTGAGCAGATCTTCGGGAGAGGAGCGAAGGTAGACGACATGGGTCCGCTCACGGAGGTGCTGACGAGTCGCTGCCCGCAACACCGAACCGCCGCCCGTGGCGACGACGCCTTGCCGAAGCGACGACGTCAAATCGGCCAGAACCTGCTCTTCGACGTCTCGAAAGGCCGCTTCCCCTTCGCGCTCGAAGAACTCGCGAATCGTGCAACCGATCCGCTCCTCGATGCAGTGGTCGCTATCGACGAACCGCCACCCCAATTGCTGCCCGAGCCGCCGCCCGATCGCAGACTTCCCCGAACCCGGCAATCCGACAAGCGCAATCGTCGACGCGCCAACAGCGTTAGGGATGCTCACGCTTCATCAACGGGCGGCGTTGCGGTCGGTGATCATCTTCGGCGTGATGAAAACCAGCATCTCAGTCTTGTTGTAGGTGCGCTCGCGCGTCCGGAACAGAGCGCCCAGGTAAGGGACTTCACCCAGCAACGGAATGCGCGATTCGTTGTTGTTTTCTGTCATCTCGAAGATGCCGCCGATGACCACCGTGCCGCCGTTTTCGACCAGCACCTCGGTCTGCACATGCTTCGTGTTGATCGCGAAACCGGCGGTGGTCGCCTGACCCACCGTGTCTTTGTTGACGTCGAGCGTCAGGATGATGTTGCCCTCCGGCGTGATCTGCGGTGTCACTTCCAGCTTCAGGTTGGCCTTGCGGAACGCAATGGACGTTGCCCCGCTGGAGGTCGCCACCTGGTAGGGCAGCTCGGTGCCCTGTTCGATGAGCGCCTTGGTCTGATCAGCCGTGACGACGCGCGGGCTGGACACTACCTTGCCCTTGCCGTCCGCCTCGAGCGCCGATATCTCCAGATTCAGCATGCGCGACAGGCTGGAGTTGAAGAGGGAGATCGCGAAAGTGCCCGCAGCGTTGCCATTGCCGGCCACACCGGTCGACGGCAGATTCACGAAGTTGCTCTGTGTGAACTGCGGGAAGGAGACGGTGGGGCTGGTCGACGTGCTGGTGGCCACACCATTCGTCACCGTGGTGGTAGTGCCGCCGCCGGTCACATTGGGATAGGTGCCGAGCGCCGTGCGCGAATTGACGGCGCCACCACCCAACCGCACCCCCAGCGACTTGCCGAAAGTGTCAGAGGCCTCGACGATGCGCGCTTCGATCAGCACCTGACGCACGGGAATGTCCAGCTTCTGGATGAGTTCGGCCACCTGTGCCAGGCGCGTGGGCACATCCGAGACGAAGAGCTGATTGGTGCGCGATTCCGCGATCACGCTGCCGCGCGGGCTCAGGATACGCGACGTGTTGGAGCCGCCACCCGCACCGCCTGCGCTGGCCCCGGTGCCGGTCAACCCCTGGGCGATCGTCAAGGCCTTCGTGTAGTTCAGCTGGAAAGATTGGGTGCGCAGGGGCTCGAGGGTTTCGATCGCCGCCTTGGCCTCGAATTCCATCTTTTCCTTCGCATTGATCTCGTCCTTGGGCGCGATCCAGAGCACGCTGCCGTTCTTGCGCATGCCCAAGTTCTTCGCCTGCATGATGATGTCCAGCGCTTGATCCCAGGGAACGTCCTTCAATCGCAGTGTCAGCGCACCCGTCACCGAATCGGAAGTGACGATGTTGAAATTCGTGAAATCGGCGATGACCTGCAACAGCGAGCGGATCTCGATGTTCTGGAAGTTCAAAGAGAGCTTTTCACCGTTGTATCCGACGCCCTGCGTCAGCTTGGTCGGGTCGACCTTGCGGGGACGCACTTCGACCACGAACTGGTTCTCGCTCTGGTACGCACTGTGTTCCCAGTCGCCTTTCGGCTCGATGGTCATGCGCACGCGGTCACCAGACTGCTGCGCCGTGATCAACTGAACCGGCGTCCCGAAGTCGGCCACATCGAGTCGCCGGCGTAGGCCTTCGGGCAAGGTCGATTTGGTGAATTCGACGACGAGGTTCTTGCCCTGCTGACGAATGTCGACACCCACCTGGTTGTTGGCCAGATCGACGATGACGCGACCGGTGTTGTCCGCACCCAGGCGGAAATCGACGTCGCGCAGCGGCAAGGTGTCGCGGTTGCGGTTCTCAGCAAAGCTGCCCGCCGCGGACGCCGCCAGCGCCGACCCGGCCACCGGCTCGAGGGCCACGAGCAGCGAACGGCCCTGAATTTCGGTTTTGTAGGCGGTGGCCTGCTTCAGGTTCAACACCAGGCGGGTGCGTTCACCGGCCTGGACCACGTTGATGGAGCGCAGGTTGCCCTGGTTCACCTCGACCGCGGAGCGCCCGATCGCGTTGGTGACGCCGGGAAAATCCAGTGCGATGCGTGCCGGCGTCTGGATGGCGAACCCCGTTGGCGCCGTGCTCAGCGGCTGCGTCAGGTCGATGCGGACGACCTCTGCGCCAGACTGCATCGAGGTGGTCACCGACTCGATCGCGTTCTGCGCCTGTGCCACTGCCACAGCAGCGAACATTCCGAGCGTGAGGCCGGCACCGCGGAGCCACCGTACAACCATCGTTTTTTGTTGACTCATTTCGACCTCTCTTGCAATTCCAGCGTCGCAACGCGTTCGATCCACTCGCCGGCAGCGTCCTGCACGATCTCACGCAAGGCGAGCTCGGTTTCGTTGATGCGCGTGATGCGCCCGTAATTCAGTCCCAGATAGTTCCCGACACGGACCTGGTAGAGCAGTTTGTCCACGCGAACCAGGGCGATCGGCTGACCGTTGCGACTCATGCTACCGACCATCGCCATGGCGTCCAGCGGGTACGACTCAAGCGCTTCCTTGCGGCGTGTCAGTTCGGGGCCGATGAGCCCCGACGTGCTCGGCTGGGCCGAATCGCGGCGCAGCGCCTGCGTCAACTTCTGGCTGTTGAAGGGATCGAAGGCCGCGCCTTCGGTGTAGGCCTGCGGCGTGAATTTCTTGGGCTCGCTGAGCGGCTTGATGGTCGGCCGCACCTTGGCACGCTCTTCCGCCATCCACTGCTGCAGGTCCGTCTGCTCGGCGCCCCAGCATCCGCTGAGGAGCATCACCACGGCGCAGAGCCCGAACGCTTTGGCGCTTCTCATTTCTTCTTTGCTCCGGAGGCCGCTGCGCGCCGCTGGGCGGCCTGCTCTTCGTCGTCGAGGTAGCGGTAGGTGCGCGCGGTGGCGTCCATTGTCAAGGCGCCATCCTTCTGCGGCGTGATCGAGAGGTTGTTCAAGGTGACGATGCGCGACAGGTTGGCAACGTCGGCCACGAAGGCGCCCATGTCGTGGTATCGGCCGCTGACCCGGACGGCGATCGGCAGCTCGGCGTAGTAGTCGCGAACCGACACCTGTCCCGGACGGAACAGCTCAAACTGCAGGCTGCGGCCGAGACCGGCCTGGTTGATGTCGGACAGCAAAGCGTCCATCTCAGCCTTGCTGGGCAACTGCTTTTCAAGCAGCGTGACGTACTGCTGGGCCTGCTCGCGCTGCTTCTTCAACAGGTCGAGGTTGGCCGCCTGCGCCACCTTGCTTTGGTAGTCGGCGCGGAGGGTGACTTCCTTGGCGCGCTCCCCCTCCAGCTCGTCGTTGGCATTGGTCAGCCAGACGAACCACAGCAATACCAACACGAGTGCCGTGACCGCCGCGCACAGCAGGTAACGCGGCACCGCTGGCCACACCGAAGGATCGTTCGGATTGAGCCCCTTGAACTGATCGGAAAAGCGCCGCAGCGCATCGCCGATATCGACTTTAGGAGCAGATTTTCTGGTCGCCATGGACGGTCCCCTTAGCCTTTGGCAGGCGCTGCAGCGGCGCCCTTGGCCGGCCCGGGAGCGGCACCCGCGGCCGGCTTCTCGACGTCGGTCGGGCGCTTCAGGCCGATGCGCATCGTGAAGTTCGCTACGCGGCGCTGGTCGCGCGGGCTCAGGGCCACGGTTCCGGCCGTGATTTCGACAAGCTCGGGCTTCACCAACCAGGGGCTGCTGTTGCCCAGGTTGCGCAGCAACTCGGACACACGTTCGTTCGACTGCGCCATGCCCTGCAGCGTGACGGCTCGGTCGTCCTGCTTCATGCTGGCCAGATACACGCCGTCCGGCAGCTGACGCACCAGTTCGTTCAGCAGATGCACCGGCATGTTCCGGTCGCCCTGCAGGTCTTCGACCGCCTGTTGTCGCGCCTTCAAGGCGGCGATTTCAGACTGCAGCGTCGCAATCTCCTTGATTTCGGATTCGAGCTTCTTGATCTCGGACTGCAGGTAGTTGTTCTTGGCCTGCTGGCTGGATATCTGCGCCTGGAACCAGACGTAGGCCGCGCCAGCGATCAGACCGCCCAAAAGCGCAGCAGCGCCGAGCGCGGCGTAGAAGCTCTCGCGACGACGCTTGCGCGCCGCCTCACGGTGCGGCAGTAGGTTGATCAGGATCACTGCAGAAACCTCCGCATCGCCAGGCCGCACGAGGTCAGATACGACGGCGCTTCGCGCTTGACCTTCTTCTCGCGAATGCCTGCGCTGATTTCCATGCCGTCGAACGGGTTCACGAGCGAGCAGGCGAACGAGGTTTGGCGGGTCACCGCACTGGTCAGGCCGGGAAGCGCAGCGGAGCCGCCCGCGAGAAGAACGTAGTCGACCCGGTTGTGCGGCGTGCTGGTGAAGAAGAACTGCAGCGCGCGCGCGATTTCCTGGGCGATGCTGGCGACGAAGGGCTTGAGCACGCCGGCGTTGTAGTCGTCGGGCAGGTCACCGCTGCGCTTCTTCGCTTCAGCTTCTTCGACCGAGAAGCCGTACTGACGAACGATCAGCTGCGTCAACTGGGCGCCGCCGAAAGCCTGGTCGCGGTCGTACAGCACTTCCTGGTTGCGCAGAACCTGCATGCTGGTCGTGTAGGCACCGACTTCGAACAGCGCCACGACCGCGTCGCGCCCCTGGCTGGGCAGTTGCTCGATCAGCCGTGCCGTGGCAAGCCGGGAGGCGTACGACTCGACATCGAGGATCATGGCCTTGAGGCCTGCTGCTTCCGCGAGGCCCTGGCGGTCCTGCACCTTCTCCTTGCGCGACGCCGCAATCAGCACCTCGACATCGCCGGCCGAACTGGCGCTCTGCCCCATGACGCAGAAGTCGAGGCTCACTTCGTCGAGCGAAAAGGGGATGTACTGGTTGGCCTCGGACTCCACCTGAAGCTCGAGCTCCTGCTCGCTCATGCCGCCTGGAAGGATGATTTTCTTGGTGATCACCGCGGAGGGCGGCAGCGCCAGCGCGACGTTGCGCGTCTTGGTCCCGCTCTTGCGGACGACCCGACGCACGGCTTCGGCCACCTCGTCGAATTTCTCGACATTGCCGTCGGTGATCCAGCCGCGCTCGAGCGGCTCGATGGCACAGCGCTCCAGCACCAGCTTTCCGCCGGCATCGCGGCCCAGTTCGACCAGCTTGACGCTGGACGAACTCACGTCCAACCCGACCAACGGCGCGGGCTGACGACGAAACAACGATCCGAAAGCGGTCAAGGTCGATCCCATCCGTTTGTAACGATTGGAAAAATTTGCGTATGGTTGCATGCTAGCAGCAACATTGCGTGACCTCCAAGAATCACGATCGGGCGGCCACCGTGGCGTTGTCAAAAGTTCACGCAAACGTTCACTTCTGCAACTTACGTGACGACGCCCCCATTTTCATGCGCTGGCGCGCGATGGTTCGTCGCTGGCAGAGCCGGCGTTTTTATAATGCGCGGTGACTCAGCCCCCCTCCATGCCCGAATCTCCCCGCCCAGCGCGCCCCCAAAAACCCGTCCTGGCACGCTCTCGCTGGGTGACCTGGCTGCTGCGGCTGCTGGGTTGGACCGCCGGGGTTGCCGTTGCCGGTGCCGTTGCGATCGTCTGCATCATCGCGGTTGCCCTGGCCGTGGCGTATCCGAACCTTCCCGACATCTCCGAGCTGGCCGACTATCGCCCGAAGCTGCCGTTGCGGGTCTATTCGTCCGAAGGCACGCTGATCGGAGAGTTCGGTGAAGAACGCCGCAACCTCACGCCGATCTCGACCATTCCGAAGGTCATGAAGGACGCCGTGCTGGCCGCGGAAGACGCGCGCTTCTACGACCATGGCGGCGTCGACTACAAGGGCTTGGTCCGTGCCGGTCTGGCCAACATGAATCGCATCAAGAGCCAGGGCGCGTCCACCATCACGATGCAGGTGGCGCGCAACGTTTATCTCAGTTCCGAGAAGACACTGACGCGCAAGATCTACGAAGTCCTGCTGACCTTCAAGCTGGAGCACCTGCTAAGCAAGGACCAGATCTTCGAGATCTATCTGAACCAGATCTACCTCGGCAACCGCGCCTATGGTTTCGCCGCCGCATCGGAGGCCTACTTCGGCAAGCCCCTGAAGGACGTCACCATCGCCCAGGCCGCGATGCTCGCCGGGCTGCCGAAGGCGCCCGGGGCGAACAACCCGGTCAACAACCCGTCGCGCGCCCGCGGCCGCCAGTTGTACGTGATCGATCGCATGCGCGATGCGGGCTTCATCACCGCCGAACAGGCAACCGAGGCGAAGAAGGAAGAGCTTCACCTGCGCGACGGCGCCGACCCCACGCGGCTGCATGCCGAATACGTGGCCGAGACCGTCCGTCAACTCATGTACAGCCAGTACGGCGACAGCACCTACACACGCGGCCTCAACGTCTATACCTCGCTGGTGGCTGCCGACCAGGCCGCGGCCTATCGGGCGCTGCGCAAGGGCATCATGGATTACGAGCGTCGGCAGATCTATCGCGGTCCCGAGAAATTCGTCGAACTGCCGAGCGACCCGAAGGAACTGGACGAGGCCGTCGACGACGCGCTGGCCGAACACCCTGACAACGGCGACGTGATGTCGGCGGTGGTGCTGAAGGCGAGCCCCAAGGAAATCGTCGCCGTACGCGCCAATGGCGACACGCTGCAGATCACCGGCGACGGGCTGAAGCCGGCGCAGTCCGGCCTGTCCGACAAGGCGCCACCGAACATCAAGGTGCGCCGCGGCGCCGTGATCCGCGTCACACGCACGCCCAAGAACACCTTCGAGATCACGCAGCTGCCCGAAGTCGAGGGGGCGTTCGTGGCGCTCGACCCGCGCGACGGCGCAGTGAAGGCCATGGTCGGGGGCTTCGACTTCAGCAAGAACAAGTTCAACCACGTGACGCAAGCCTGGCGCCAACCGGGCTCGAGCTTCAAGCCTTTCATCTACTCGGCGGCGCTCGAGAAGGGCTTCTCCCCCGCAACGGTGATCAACGACGGCCCGCTCTTCTTCGATGCCGGCACCACCGGCGGCCAGCCCTGGGAGCCGAAGAACTACGACGGCGGCTTTGAAGGTCCGATGTCGATGCGCCGGGCGTTGATGAAGTCCAAGAACATGGTGTCGATCCGCATCCTGCAGTCGATCGGCACGCGCTACGCGCAGGACTGGATCGGCAACTTCGGCTTCGAGAAGGAAAAACACCCGGCCTACCTGCCCATGGCACTCGGCGCCGGGTCCGTCACGCCGATGCAGATGGCGACGGCCTATTCGGTGTTCGCCAACGGCGGCTACCGCGTGAATCCGTACCTGATCACCCGCGTGACCGATCACAAGGGCAAGGTCCTGGTCGAGACCCAGCCCCCGCTTCTCAACGAAAGCATGCGCGCCATACCCCAGCGCAACGCCTTCATCATGGACAGCCTGCTGCAATCGGTGGCCAGCGGCGGCACCGCCGCCAAGGCGCAGGCCACGCTCAAGCGCCCCGACATCTACGGCAAAACCGGCACCACCAACGATTCGCTCGACGCCTGGTTCGCCGGCTTCCAGCCGACCATGACCGCCATCGCGTGGATCGGCTACGACACGCCCCGCAAACTGGGTGACCGCGAAACCGGTGGCGGCTTGAGCCTGCCGATCTGGATCAGCTTCATGGAAACCGCCCTCAAGGGCGTGCCGGTGACCGAGCCCACCGCGCCAGCGGGGATCGTGAATGTCGGCGGGGAGCTGTACTACGACGACTACGGCCCGGGCCGTGGCGTCACCAGCCTGGGTGTCGAAGCAGCGGCCCCCACAGGCGACCCCAACGTCGGCGCCCCCATCGGTGCCCCACCACCGCCCGAGGAGCGCAACCGCATCCTCGACCTGTTCCGCAACTGAGCGCCGCCTTCGAGCGCCTATCGCTCAGGCGGCGAACGCGAGTCGCAGCCCCGACTGCAGCGAGGCCTCGCGCGACAGGTTCGAAAAGAACTCTTCGCCGGTCTTGGTGTCGACCCATGCGGTGCCATCGTGCCGGTAGTGGTAGCCACCGGAGCGTGCAGCCAGCCAGATTTCCTGCAACGGTTTCTGCAGGTTGACGATCAGCTGGCTGCCATTCGGAAAGCTCAGCGTGATCATCCCGCCGACGCGCTGGTTGTCGATGTCGGCCTCCGTGGCGTCGTTGATGCGGTCGCAGGCGCGCTCGATGGCGGCCAGTGCGGCTTCCGCACGATCCATGTACTCGGAGTCGGTCATTACAATTTCGCGATGTTGAACGTCCGTCAAATTCTAATGAGCGCCGCCGGCCTCTTCGCCATCGGGGTCGGCTTGTCCGGCTGCGGTCTCAAGGGCCCGCTGTACATGCCCACGGTGCCGGAGGCCGCCAACCGCGCCACGCTGCCGAGCCTGATCCTGCCTTCGCGCGACGACGCGGCGAAGACAGCGCCAGCCGATGCCGCCATCGCGCCGCCCGCCGCAGCCGGCAGTGCGCCGACGAGCCCTGGAGGCATGAAGTGACGGCTCCCCTCCTCCCTGGACATCCCCATGTGGCCGTCCGCGACGGCATTCTGCATGTGGAAGCGCTCTCGCTAGACGCCCTGGCCCGCGAACACGGCACGCCGCTGTTCGTCTACTCCAAGCAGTGGATGCTCGACGCGCTCGCAGCCTACCGCCGCGGCTTCGAGGGGCGCGACGCGCTGGTCTGCTATGCGATGAAGGCCAACTCGTCACTCGGCGTGCTGCGGGTTTTCGCCGAAGCAGGCTGCGGCTTCGACATCGTCTCGGGCGGCGAACTGGCACGGGTGCTGGCCGCGGGTGCCGACCCGGCCAAGGTGATCTTCTCGGGCGTCGGCAAGACGCGCGACGAGATGCGCCAGGCACTGGCCGCGGGCATCGCCTGCTTCAATGTGGAGAGCGAGGCGGAACTCGACGTGCTCAATGCGGTGGCGCTCGCGCAGCAGCAGCGCGCCCGCATCAGCATTCGCATCAACCCGAACGTCGACCCGAAGACGCACCCGTACATCTCGACCGGCCTCAAGGGCAACAAGTTCGGCGTGGCGCACGACCGCGCACTGCACGCCTACCTCCACGCGGCATCGCTGCCGGGCATCGAGGTGGTGGGCATCGATTGCCACATCGGTTCGCAGATCACCGAAGCCTCGCCGTACCTTGATGCGCTGGAGCGCGTGCTCGACTTGGTCGAGACCATCGAGCGGGCCGGTATTCGCCTGCACCACCTCGACTTCGGCGGGGGCCTGGGCATCGACTACAACCACGACACCCCGCCGGCCGCCGACGTGCTGTGGAAGCAGTTGCTCGCGCGACTGGACGCGCGCGGCTTTGGCAACCGCAAGCTGATCGTGGAGCCCGGCCGGTCGCTCGTCGGCAATGCCGGCGTCTGCGTGACCGAGGTGCTCTACACCAAGCCCGGCGAAGACAAGAACTTCTGCATCGTCGACGCGGCCATGAATGACCTGCCGCGCCCCGCGATGTACCAGGCCTTCCATCGGATCGTGCCGGTGGCCGAGCGCGCCATGGCTGGCGCGACGACCTACGACGTGGTCGGCCCGATCTGCGAAAGCGGTGACTGGATCGGTCGCGACCGGGCGCTGAACGTGGTCGACGGCGACCTGCTGGCGGTGCTCTCGGCCGGTGCTTATTGCATGTCGATGGCCAGCAACTACAACACCCGCGGTCGAGCCGCCGAGGTGCTGGTAGCAGGCGACCGCGCGACGCTCATCCGCCGGCGCGAGAGCCTCGACGACCAGTTGCGCACCGAGCGCTTCGACTGAGAACATGTGAATGAACCTGCTGCGCGCCCCGATCTCGCATCTGCGGTCCTCACCGCACGCCAGTGCGGCTCCGGTCCTCGACGCGAGCTCGGGGCGCTCACGACGGTTCCTTCACACGTTCTGACGCCAGCCGCGGCGCAGCCCCCTCACTTCAAGGGGTGCGCGCGCGGCACGGCTGCGGGGCGCGACGCCGCGGCCTGCTTCTGGCGCACGAAGTGCCACACGCGCCAAGCCAGCAGCACAGCCACGATGCCGGCATAGACGAACACCTCGTCGAAATTGTTCTTGCCCGCGCGCAGCCAGAAGAAGTGCAGCAGCCCCAGCCCGGCGATCACATAGACCAGCTTGTGTAGCCGCTGCCAGCGCTTGGCGCCCAGGGCCTTGATCGCGCGGTTGAACGAGGTGGCTGCCAGCGGCGTGAGCAACACAAAGGCGGCGAAGCCGACCAGGATGAACGGCCGCTTGGCGATGTCCTTGGCGATCTCGGGCACATCGAAGCCCATGTCGAACCAGCCGTAGCTCAAAAGGTGGATCACGACGTAGAAGTACGCGAACAGCCCGAGCATCCGCCGGTAGCGCGCCAGCCCGTTGAGCTTGAACATCACGCGCAGCGGCGTCACGGCCAGCACGATGCACAGGAAGCGCAGGGTCCAGTCGCCAGCCGAGCGGATCAGGTACTCCGCGGGATTTGCACCGAGCCCATCGGTAAAGGCGCCGTAGACGAGCCATGCGAAAGGCGCCAGGCACGCGAGGAAGACGATCGGCTTGGCGGCCGGGTGCAGCAGCAGCCTGTTCACGGTCTGGATCAAGCGAGGCCCGCGCTCAGTAAAACTTCTTCAGGTCCATGCCCGCGTAGAGCTGCCCCACCTGCGCTTCGTAGCCATTGAAGAGCTGCGTCTTGGTGCGCTTGGCGAAGAGGCCACTGCCGTCGCCGATGCGGCGCTCGGTCGCCTGGCTCCAGCGCGGGTGGTCGACATTCGGGTTCACGTTGGAATAGAAGCCGTACTCGTTGGCGGCGGCCTTGTTCCACGCGGTGCCCGGCTCCTTCTCGACGAAGCGGATCTTGACGATCGACTTGGCGCTCTTGAAACCGTACTTCCACGGCACCACGAGGCGCACCGGCGCGCCGTTCTGGTTGGGCAGCACCTCGCCGTACATGCCGAAGGTCAGCAGTGTGAGCGGGTGCATCGCCTCGTCCATGCGCAGGCCTTCGGCATAGGGCCAGTCGAGCACGCGCGAACCGACGTAGGGCATGGTCTTCGGATCGGCCAGGGTGACGAACTCGACGTACTTCGCGCTGCCCTGCGGCTCGACCTTCTTGATGAGTTCGGCCAGCGAATAACCGACCCACGGAATGACCATCGACCAGCCTTCCACACATCGCAGGCGGTAGATGCGCTCTTCCTGTGCGCTGAGCTTGAGGAGGTCTTCGATGCCGTACTTGCCCGGCTTGTTCACCAGGCCCTCGACCTCGACGGTCCAGGGGCGGGTCTTGAGCGTGCCTGCGTTCTTGGCAGGGTCGGCCTTGTCGACACCGAACTCGTAGTAGTTGTTGTAGGTCGACGCGTCTTTGTAGTCGGTGAGCTTCTCCATCGTCTGGGCCCCGGCCACGCTGGACTTCACGCCTTTCAGCGCCGCCAGCTTGCCGGGCGCGACGGTCTGTGCCAGCGCATCGCGTGCGGCCCACGACGCCAGCGCGGCGCCGGCCGCACCGCCGGCCAGCAGCTTGAGCATGTCGCGACGGCCTTCGTAGGCCGCGCGGGGTGTGATGTCGCTGGAGGTCGCGTGAATGAAGCCGCGGTCGACGAGATCTTGATGGGAACGGGGGGGCATGACGCGCCTTTCAATAACGGGGTGGTTCACCCTCAATTCGTGGCTGAAGCCGATTTGGTTACGCAGCGCGCCCGCCGTTGGATCAGAGCGTGCCGTAACTGTGCAGCCCGCTCAGGAACATGTTCACGCCAAGGAACGCGAAAGTCGTCACCGCCAGGCCGCCCAGCGCCCACCAGGCCGCCACGGTGCCGCGCAGGCCCTTGACCAGGCGCATGTGGAGCCAGGCTGCGTAGTTGAGCCAGACGATCAGCGCCCAGGTTTCCTTCGGGTCCCAGCTCCAGTAGCCGCCCCACGCGTCCGCCGCCCACAGCGCGCCGAGCACCGTGGCGATGGTGAAGAAGGCGAAGCCGACCGTGATCGACTTGTACATGACGTCGTCCAGCACCTCGTTGGCCGGCAAGCGTGCCGCGATGCGCTTACGCCCGAGCAGGATGCCCGCGGCGATCAGCGCCGAGATGCCCGCGTAGACCACCCAGTAGCTGCCGCCCGCCTCCTGCACCCGCTGACGAAAGGCCACCGGCACGAAGCACAGCGCCACGCCCAGCAGCCAGATCGGCGTGAGCTTGTACCAGCGCGTCTCCTGCGCCTGTTCCTTGATCAGGTAGGCGAAGGCCACCATCGCAGCCAGCGCGAAGGTGCCGTAGCCGATGAAATTGGCCGGCACGTGCAGCTTCATCCACCAGCTCTGCAGCGCAGGCACCAGCGGCTGGATCTCGTGGGCTTCGCGCACCAGCGTGTACCAGAGCAGGAAGCCCACGGCCGCGCTGACCACCAGCATGACGAACGCACCCATGGCGCGCGTGGCGTAGCGCTCTTCGAAGTAGAGGTAGAACGCTGCGGTGAGCCAGCAGAACAGCACGAAGACTTCGTACAGATTGCTGACGGGAATATGGCCGATGTCCGGGCCGAGCTGGTGGCTTTCGTACCAACGCACCATGGTGCCGATGAGCGCCATCGTGACCGCCGCCCACGCGAGGCGCGACGCGATCAGCTCCAGCGCATCGCCCTGCTTGCCGCCGAACAGGCCCAGCCAATAGAAGACCGTGCTCATGAAGAACAGCACGCTCATCCAGAGGATCGCCGACTGGCTCGAGAGGAAGTACTTGAGCCAGAACACCGTGTCGGCCCGCGCCAGGTCGCCCTGGTAGGACGTGATGGCGAGCACCGCCGCGGCGGCGACCACGACGGCCAGCACGCGCAACGGCCGCCAGAACCAGCCGAGCCAGACCATCGCGGGCATGGTGCCCAGCAGGATCGCCTTCTCGTAGATGTCCATCGATGCGGCGTAGCGCGAGAAGGCGAAGAGCCCCCCGGCCACGACCAGTGCCGCGAACACCCAGTCGAGGGCGTTGCGGCGTGTCAGCCAGCTGTCGTTGAGGGTCAGTGTCGTGGTCGTCATGGCGCCGGTTCCTTGTGGAGGTCGAGCAGCTTGTTCTTGAGATTGTCGAATTCGCGGTCGCTGTCCATCGTGCGGCGGTTCACCGAGAAGGCCATCGTGGCACCGCTACCGCTCGCACCTTCGGGGACCAGCCAGATCCACAGCCTGCGTTCGCGCACGTAGAGCATGGCAAAGATGCCGATGATCAGCAACAGGCAGCCGAGGTAGACAACGCTCTTCCCAGGGGCACGTGCCACCTGGAACACGCTGGCCTGCACCTGCTTGAAGTCGGTCATCATCATCGCGAAGGGCGCCGGGTAGAAATGCGCGTCGCTCATGGCCAGCACCGCCTGCGTGAGAAAGGCCTGCGACTTGTCGTCGCCGGGCAAGGCCGCCAAGCCGGCGCGCTCGCGGCTCAGGTTAAGCACCTCGAACAGCACCTCGTTGAGGATGCGCACCAGCACCGCGCCGGCGCGCGCACGCTCGGCCTCGGGCACGTTCGTCTCCATGAATTCGGCGATGGCCTGCCAGCCGCCCTTGCTGGTCGCATCGGCCTTGACGCGCTCGGTCCCGGCGAACAGCGCCAGCGCGCGCGTGGTGGAAGCACGCAGCTGCTCGGCCAGCTCAGGGCGCTGCGGATCGGTCGCGCGCGCGATGTAGCGATCGACCGCGCGCGCGCGCAGCGCATCGTCGGCCAGCGCATCGCGCATGCGGGTGAAGCCATCCATCGAACCGTTCTCGTCGGCCGGCACGCGCAGGTAGCGAAACGGGTCTTCGGGCCGCTCGCGCATCCCCAGCAGGAACACCGGCTGGCCGTCGCCGGTATCGGTCGGCACCATGTAGTTCTGGTACTCGCGTGCCTGGCCGGCCGCGTCGCGCAGCTTGTAGCCGATGCTCGGGCCGATGTTGCGCAGCACCTTCGGCTTATTGGTCTTGTTGGCCGCGCCCAGGCGCGACTCGAGGCTGTGCTGCAGGTCCACTTTGCGCACGTCGGCACCGCTGGTCATCGGGCCATTCGCCTCGTCGGCGAAGTTCTCCACGTTGATGATGCGCAGCGCGACGTATTCAAGCGTCAGCTTATCGCTGCCATTGGTGATGTCGGAACTGCCGCCGATGGTGCCTTCGAGCTCGAAGGGCTTGGCCGCCGCGCCCATGGGCACCGCCTTGAGCTTCACGGTCGATCCGCCATCGTCGAAGCTCGACTGGTAGATCTCCACGCCCTTGTAGCTCGCCGGGTGGTTGACCTCGATGCGTGCGGGCACCTCGGCACCGGTCTCGCGGTCGTGCAGCACCACCTCGCTCGCGAAGAGCTTGGGCATGCCGGTCGAGTAGTAGTCGACGATGAACTTCTTCAGCTCGATGGCGAAGGGCAGCTCTTGCAGCAGCACGCCGTCGGACTGGTTCAGGATGGCCACGCTCGAGCGGCCGCCTTCGGGCACCAGGATGTTGCCGCGGAAGGTCGGGTTGGACGGCGACAACCGGTGCTCGGCCGGCACGTCGGCGATCATGCCGCCGCCGGTGAACACGCTCTTGCCGTTGAACCAGGTCTGCGCGCGCACCACCAGGTCGCCGTCGAACAGGCCGCCGATGCAGATCAGCACGATCGCGCTGTGCGCGGCGATGTAGCCAAGCTTGTGTGCGCCGCCGGCACGCGCCGCGACCATCCAGCCGGCACCTTCGCGGTGCTGCAGCTTGACCTTCCAGCCGCCCCCGGTCAGCAGCCCGCCGATGCGCTGCGCCGCCGCCTCGGGCGCTTCGCCGAGCGTGGTCGCGGCGCGCTGGCCGAAGGCCTTGAGGCTCTGCGCGCGGATGTCTTCCTTGAAGGTCTTCAGGTCCTTCAGGATGTGCGGCGTGTTGCGTGCGATGCACAGCGAGGTGCTGATCACCAGGAACAGGAGGATCAGCAGGAACCACCAGGCGCTGTAGATCGCGTCGAGGCGCGCGGCACGGAACAGTTCGGCCCAGAACGGCCCGAACTGGTTGACGTAGTTGCCGAAGGGCTCGTGCTGCTTGAGCACCGTGCCGATGATCGAGGCGATGCAGATGATCGTCAGCAGGGCGATCGCAAAGCGCATCGACGAGAACAGCTCCACCCCGGCGCGAAGTGCCTGGGGGCCGCGGCGGACGCGGAGACCGTGGGTGGAAACTGACATGCGAGGTGCGGAAAGGACGAACGGTGGCTGCGAAAAGCAAAAAGGCGGGCCATCCGTCTGGATCGGCCCGCCTGGTTGGGTTGGTTTGTCGGCGCTTAGTTCACGCGCAGGACGCCGCTATCAGCGCAGGCCGGCGATGTAATCCGACACCGCCTTGATCTCGCGGTCGTTCAGCTTGGCGGCGACGCCGGTCATCTGAGCGCTGTTGGCACGGACGCCGTCGCGGAAGGCGACGAGCTGGGCCGCGGTGTAGTCGGCATGCTGGCCGCCCAGGCGCGGGTACTGCGCCGGCATGCCGGCCCCGTTCGGACTGTGGCAGCTGGCGCAGGCCGGGATCGTGCGGTCGGCGATGCCGCCACGGTAGATCTTTTCGCCGAGGGCAACCAGATCCTTCTCCTTGGCGAAGCCGGGCTTGGCCGTCTTCGAGCCGACGAACCAGGCCACGTCCCGCATTTCCTCGTCGCTGAGCGTGGCCGCCATGCCCTGCATCACGGCGTTCTTGCGTTTGCCCGACTTGAACTCCTGCAATTGCTTGAGGATGTATTCCGGATGCTGCTGGGCCAACTTGGGGTTCGCGGCGATGGCCGAGTTGCCGTCGGCGTTGTGGCAGGAGGCACAAGCCTTGGCGGTGTAGGCCGCCTCGCCTTTGGCCAAGTCGGGCTTCGCGGGCTTGGCCGGAGCCTGGGCGGAGGCGGCACCGACAGCGGCACCCATGAGGGCTGCAAGCAGGAAATGGGCGAACAACTTCATATCGGGGGGCTCGTTTTTGTGGCGCAAAACCCCGCGATTCTACAATGGTGCATCGTACCGAAAGCCTTCTCATGACCTCCCCTGCGCCCTCACCGGCCACCGCAACGCCGTCGGCGGCGCCTGCACCCGACCGAATTCGCGCAGCCATGGGCTGGCTGCACACCGCCCATTTCCTCACCAGCGCCCCCCAGCTGGAGCACCTGCCGGCCTTCGATCTGCCCGAGATTGCCTTCGTCGGGCGCTCCAATGCCGGCAAGTCGACGGCCATCAACACGCTGACGCAACAGACCCGCCTGGCCTTCGCCTCCAAGACGCCCGGCCGCACCCAGCACATCAACCTGTTCGGCGTCGGCAAGCAGAAGGTCGACGACGCCGTGCTGGCTGACCTGCCCGGCTACGGCTACGCCGCGGTGCCGCGCGAAGCCAAGCTGCGCTGGCAGCGCGTGATGGGCAACTACCTCATGACGCGCGAGAACCTGCGCGGTGTGGTGCTGATGTGCGACCCGCGCCACGGCATGACCGAACTCGACGAGATCCTGCTCGAGGTGATCCGCCCACGCGTCGAGGCCGGGCTGAAGTTCCTCGTGCTGTTGACCAAGTCCGACAAGCTGACCCGCTCCGAAGGGGCCAAGGCGCTGTCCATCGTGCGACTGCAGGCGGGCGGCGGCGAGGTCAAACTGTTCTCGGCGCTGAAGAAGCACGGCGTCGACGAGGCCGCCGAACTGCTCTGGCGCTGGGCCCACCCCGAGCCCTGACGCCGCGGCACCGGTCGGCCGGCCCTGCGCCCTTGACCGGAGACCCCGCATGATCGAAACCTTCCAGCGCACGCTGCCCAACGGCATCACGCTCAGTTGCCGCGCGAGCGGCACCCCCGGCCGCCCGGTGATGCTGTTCCTCCACGGCTTCCCCGAGGGGGCCTTCATCTGGGACGAACTGCTGGAACACTTCGCACAGCCCGCCCACGGCGGGTACCGCTGCATTGCGCCCAACCTGCGCGGTTTCGAAAAGTCCAGCGCGCCGCCTGCCGTCGCAGACTACCGGCCCCATCTGCTGGTGCAGGACATCCACCAGCTCGCCGCCACCGAAAGCGCCGACGGCGTCATCGACACGCTGGTGGCGCATGACTGGGGCGGCGCCTTCGGCTGGGGCTTCGCCAATGCCTTCCCGACGCAGTTGCGGCGCCTGGTCATCCTGAACTCGCCCCACCCCGGCACCTTCGCGCGAGAACTGCGCGAGAACCCCGCGCAGCAGAAGGCCAGTGCCTACATGCAGTTCCTCGCGCGCACGGACGCGCCGGCGCTGCTCGCCGAAGACGACTACCGGCGAATGTGGCCCTTCTTCACGGCGATGGGTGCGGGCGCCGAGCGCTTCGGCTGGCTGACCGAGACGGTCAAGGATCAGTACCGCGCGCTGTGGGGTGCGGGACTGCGCGGCGCCTGCAACCTCTATGCGGTGACACCGCTGAAGCCGCCGCAGGAGGGCCAGTCGATCGACGCGATCCCGTTGCTGCCGCGCGAGCGGCTGACGGTCGACGTACCGACGCTGGTGCTTTGGGCGCTCGACGACACCGCGCTGCTGCCCGGGCTGCTCGACGGGCTCGACGACTACGTGCCCGCACTTGAGGTGGTGAAAATCCCCGACGCGACGCACTGGATCGTCCACGAGCAACCGCAGCGGGTGATCGCCGAGATCGCTGCCTTCATCGAGCGAACTCAGTAGACGGGTGGTTCGCCTTCGGGACGCGTCTTGAAGCGTCGGTGCACCCAGTAGTACTGCGACGGCATCGCGTCGATGTAGCCCTGCAGGCGCCGGTTCATCAGCGCCGTGTCCGCCACCGCGTCGTCGCTCGGGAAGTCCTGCCAGGCCGGCAGCACCTCGATGTCGTAGCCGGTGGGGGTCAGCCGCGAGACGATCGGTACCACCTTCGCCTTGCCCAGCCGCGCGAAGCGCGAGAGCGACGGAATGGTCGAGGCCTGGACGCCGTAGAAGGGCACGAAGACCGTCTGGTCGCGTCCGAAGTCCATGTCGGGCAGCAGGTACAGCAACCCACCCTTGCGCAGCCCGGCCACGATGGGCTTGATCCCCTCGGTGCGGTTGAGCGTGATGACATTGCCGAAGCGCTTGCGGCCTTCGCGGATCCAGTCGTCGATCAGCGGATCGCGCTGCGTCGTGTAGATGGTGGTGGACGGCCGCGCCGTGTGCATGGTCAGCGCCGTGGCTGCCGCGTCGAGCCCGTAGAAGTGCGGCGCGAACAGGATCATCGGCGCGCTGCCATGCGCCATCTCCTCGATCTCGGGCGCCGCCCCGACCACGCGCAGGCGCTGTCGCACCACCGCTTCCGGCGCATGCCACAGCCAACTGCGGTCGAGCCAGGACTGCGCGACGAAGACGAAGGTCTCGCGAGCGATGCGCCGCCGCTCGGCCGCCGACTTCTGCGGAAAGCACAGGGCCAGGTTGACATCGACCACACGCCGACGTGACACGGCCGCCGCATGCAGCAGACGGCCGAGGGCCACACCGAACCCGCGCGACATCCGCAGCGGAACATGGGCCATCGCCCGCATGAAGACGATGCCCAGACGGCTACCGAGGCTCATACCAGCGCGCTTTCGGGCGCTTCGGCCTTGGGTTGCTTGAAGCGCGCGTAGTCCCAGACGTACTGTCCGGGAAGGCGCCGGATCAGCGCCTCCACGCCGCGGTTGAGCGCCGCCGCCGCCTGCTCGGGCGTCGAGCCCGGGTCGCTCATCGCCGTGCCGTCGAAGGCTTCGAAGCGGATCGCGTAGCGCGCCCCGCGCAGGCGCTCGCAGACGCACAGGAACACGTGCGCGCCGGTCTGCTGCGCGAGGCGCTGCAGCAGAGTCATCGTGTAGGCCGGCCGCCCAAAGAACGGCGCCCACACGCCCTGCCCGAGCGGCGGCACCTGGTCGGGCAGCATGCCGGTGTAGCCGCCCGCGCGCAGCGATCGCATGAGGCCCCGAACGCCTGCCACGCTGGTCGGCAGCATCTGCAGACCGGCGCGGTCGCGCGAGCCCTTCACCAGTTCAGCCATCCAGGCCTTGCGCGGGGGTCGGAACAAGGCGGTCAGCGGTCCATAGGTGCGCTCGTAGCGCTCGGCCACCGCCTGGCCGCACAGTTCCCAACAGCCAAGATGCGGCGTGACGAAGATGACACCCTTGCGTTCGTTCATCGCCGCCTCGAAGTCTTCGGTACCTTCCCAGCGCACGATGCGCGGCAGCACGCTCTCGCCGCGCGGACGCGACCACAGCCAGGGCAGTTCGGCGGCCATCGCACCGGCCGCGCCGATGGCCGGCCGGTACTGCGCAGGTGTGAAGCCCGCCGCCTCGGCGTTGCTGCGAAAGCGCCGCCGGTAGTCCGGCGCCGCCCACCACACGAGCCATCCGAAGGCCACGCCGAACCGCTGCATCCAGGGCAGCGGCACGCGGGCGAGCAATCGGAACAGGAAGGTCATTCGGGGAAGTGGGGGGAGGTTGCCCGCTTGATGGCCCAGTGCAGGGGCGGCCGGGCTGGAATAGAATGAAATTGTCGCTGAGTTATGGAACTACTTGCAGGGCGACACGCACAAGCGCCGCGCGATTGTGCCTTGGCCGAACGGGCCGTCTGCTAAAGCGTTCGCCAGAGCTCCAAAAGGAATCGGCAACGCGCCTTTCAACTTTTTGGAGTATTCAAAGCATATGGCGAACGATTTCCTCTTCACGTCCGAATCCGTCTCCGAAGGCCACCCCGACAAGGTCGCCGACCAGATCTCCGACGCGATCCTCGACGCGATCTTCGAACAAGACCCGCGCAGCCGCGTGGCTGCCGAGACGCTGACCAACACCGGCCTCGTGGTGCTCGCCGGCGAGATCACCACCAACGCGCACGTCGACTACATCCAGGTCGCGCGCGACACCATCAAGCGCATCGGCTACGACAACACCGAGTACGGCATCGACTACAAGGGTTGCGCCGTGATGGTCTGCTACGACAAGCAGTCCAACGACATCGCCCAGGGCGTCGACCATGCATCGGATGACCACTTGAACATCGGCGCCGGCGACCAGGGCCTGATGTTCGGCTACGCCTGCGACGAGACGCCCGAGCTGATGCCTGCGCCCATCTACTATGCGCACCGTCTGGTCGAGCGCCAGGCGCAGCTGCGCAAGGACGGCCGTCTGCCCTTCCTGCGCCCCGACGCCAAGAGCCAGGTCACGATGCGCTACGTCGACGGCAAGCCGCACAGCATCGACACCGTGGTGCTGTCAACGCAGCACCACCCCGACCAGAGCGAGACGTCGACCAAGATGAAGGCCTCGTTCAACGAAGCCATCATCGAAGAGATCATCAAGCCGGTGCTGCCCAAGGAATGGCTGCAGAACACGCGCTACCTGATCAACCCGACCGGCCGCTTCGTCATCGGCGGCCCGCAAGGCGACTGCGGCCTGACCGGCCGCAAGATCATCGTCGACACCTACGGTGGCGCCTGCCCGCACGGCGGTGGCGCGTTCTCGGGCAAGGACCCGTCGAAGGTCGACCGCTCGGCCGCCTACGCCGCGCGCTATGTGGCCAAGAACATCGTGGCGGCCGGCATCGCGCGCCAGTGTCAGATCCAGGTGGCCTACGCGATCGGCGTGGCCCAGCCGATGAACATCACGGTCTACACCGAAGGCACCGGTGTGATCCCTGACGATCAGATCGCCGCCTTGGTGCGCGAGCATTTCGACCTGCGCCCCAAGGGCATCATCCAGATGCTCGACCTGCTGCGTCCGATCTACCAGAAGACCGCCGCCTACGGCCACTTCGGCCGCGAAGAGCCGGAGTTCACCTGGGAAGCGACGACCAAGGCCGCGGACCTGCGGGCTGCTGCCGGGCTCTGATCGACCGTGGCGGTCAGCGCCGCACCGCCACCGCTTCGATCTCCACCAGCACCGGCGCGATCAACCCTGAAATGACAGTAGATCGCGCCGGCGCCGTTTCCGGCGCAAAGCGCTCGCCCCAGGCCGCATTGAAGGCCGGGTAGTCGTCCCCGTCGACCAGCCACACGGTCGCCTTGACCACGTCGGCCAGCGTGCAACCGGCGCGCTCGAGAATGGCCTCGATCATGTCGAGCGCCACATGCGTCTGCCCCGCGATGTCCGGCGCCGCGGGCTTCCCGTCGCGCATCGGCACCTGCCCCGACACGAAGACCAGCGCGCCCTCGACGACCACGGCCGGCGAGATCGGTTGTGTCTTCCCCGCGCGGACCACCGGCGGCCCGATGTGCGTGATCGCGCCCATCGCTCAATCGGGCTTGGCGCCGGACGCCTGGACGATCTTGGCCCACTTGTCGGCCTCGACCTTCACGAAGGCCTTGAACTCCGTGGCGCTGCTGCCGCCCAGCGTGAAGCCGCGCGAGCCGAAGTACTCCTGGATGTCGGCGCTGGCCAGCGCCTTGTTCACTTCGCGGTTCAGTTGCTCGACGATGGCCGGCGGCGTGGCGGCCGGCGCGAACAGGCCTTGCCACGACAGCGCCTCGAAGCCGGGGTAGCCGCTCTCGGCGATGGTCGGCACGTTGGGCAGCATCTTGTGGCGCGTCTTCGACGTCACCGCAATCGGCTGCAGCTTGCCGGCTTCCAGCTGCGGCCACACGACGAGGAAGTCGCCGAACATGGTGTCGATCTGCCCGCCCATCAGGTCGCTCAACGCGCCCGCGCTGCCGCGGTAAGGGATGTGCAGCATCGACACCTTGGCCGACAGCTTGAACATCTCGCCCGTCAGGTGCATCGAGGTGCCGTTGCCCGGCGATCCGTAGCTGATCGAGCCCGGCTTGGCCCTGGCTGCGGCCACGAGCTCCTGCACCGTCTTCGGCGCGAAACTCGGGTTGCGCACCAGCACCAGCGGCGACGAGACCACCAGCGACACTGGCGCGAAGTCCTTCACCACGTCGTAGGGCAGCTTGGGGTACAGCGCGCCGGCGATGGCGTTGCTGCCGGTCACGCCCATGAGAAGCGTGTAGCCGTCGGGAGCCGACTTGGCGACATAGTCGGCGCCCAGCGTGCCGCCGGCACCCGCGCGGTTCTCGACCACCACCGGCTGGCCCCAGGCCGCCGCCAGCTTCTCGCCGATGCGCCGCGCCAGCAGGTCGGTGCTGCCGCCCGGCGGAAAGGGCACGACGATGCGGGTGGGCTTGGTCGGGAAACTCTGCGCAGCGGCCATCGAAGGCAGCAGCGCGGTGGCGGCCAGCGCCAGGGCGCCACCGAGGGCAACACGGCGAGCGGTGCGGACAAGAAGGGGGCTGCGTTTCATCGATTCACTCCTGGGTTCGTTGCATGGGGGTCGTTCGCGGTGGCAGCGTCGATCGCGCCCCAGCCGCCGCCGCCGGCCGTCTCGATCACGAGACGGTCGCCGGCATGCCATTCGGTCCGGGCGCGTGCGCCCAGCGTCTCCACCGCTCCATTCGCGCGCTCGATGCGCGCGGCCGAAGACGCACCTGCGCCGCCGCCTTGCGCACCGCGCGCCTGCGACACATGCCGCTCGCCGCGGTACGACAGCGACGCGCGGCCTTCGAGCAGGCGGTACACGCGGCGCACGCCGTCGCCACCCGCATGCAGGCCGGCGCCGCCCGAGCCGTGGCGAATCGCATAGCACTCCACCTGCAGCGGCGCTTCGCTCTCGATCACCTCGACCGGCGTGTTGCGCGCGTTGCCGATGTCGGTCGACACGCCCGGCGTACCGGCGCCCTGCGCGCTCGCGCCGGCGCCGCTGGCGATGATCTCGGTGAGCATCCAGCGCCGGCCATCGTCGCGTGTGCCGCTCAGCGACATCACGGTCGCAACGCCTGCATGCGGCGCCACCGACACGCCCGCGTTCGCCTGAAACCAGGCGCCGAGCATCGCGTTGCAGGCCATCTTTACAGTCGCTGTGCGCGCGTTCACCGCGGCAGGCAAGTCGGGGTTCAACACGCTGCCAGTCGGCAGATGCAGCGTGAGCGGCGCCAGGCAACCGGCGTTGTTCGGTGCATCGGGCGCGAGCGTGCGCATGAAGAAAAGCGCCGCCGACAGCACGCTGCCGGGCGAGGCGTTGACCGGCCCGCGCACCTGCGGCGAGCTGCCGGCGAAGTCGATGTCGATGGCATCGCCGGTCTTGCGGATACGTACCGCGATGCGCACCGGGTCGTTGCTGACGCCGTCGCCGTCGAGCTGGTCGTGCCAGGCCCAGTCGCCATCGGGCGCGTCGCGCAGCGCGGCACGCGTCATCTGCTCGGCCTGCGCGATGAGCGCGTCGCACACGGGCCCGAACACATCGCCGGTGCGCTCGGCCAGCACCGCGAGTTCACGCGCGCCGAGGCTCACCGCCGACCATTGCGCCGCCAGGTCGCCCCGCAGGTTGACCGGCGTGCGGCTGTTGGCATCGAGGATGGTCTGCACGGCGGCATCGATGCCGTCGGCCGTGCGCCAGCGCAGCGGCGGAAGGCGCAGGCCTTCCTGGTAGATCTCGGTGGCGTTCGGCGGGATGGAGCCCGGCGTCATGCCGCCCACGTCCTGGTGGTGCAGGCAGGTCGCGGCCACGGCGATGACCTGGCCGTCGAGCAGCACCGGCCGCACCACGACGATGTCCGGCAAATGCGTGCCGCCGGACCATGGGTCGTTCATCAGATAGCCCTCCCCTTCGCGCATCGACGCGGCAGGGAAGCGCGCGAGCACGCCGCCGACCGCGGGAATCAACGAGCCCAGGAGCAGCGGCAGCGAGCGCGCCTGTGCCAGCAGCCGGCCGTCGGGCAGGAACAAGGCCGCCGCGCAGTCGCCGCCTTCGCGGGCGATGGACGAATAGGCGGCGCGCATCATGCCGGTCTGCATCCGGTCGACGGCGCCCTGCAGCGCGAGGCGCAATGGCTCCATGCGGGTGGTGACGTTCAGGCCGCTCATGCAGCGACCTCCACGCTGCGTTCGAGCAGCAGCGAATCATCGGGCAAGCGCTGCCAGCGCCAGCCGTCGGGCACCCACACGGTGGTCAGCGCGGCGAAGAGCGAGGCCGGGCCGTTGCCCGACGGCGGCAGGCCGGCCCACGCGCTCGCAGCCGCTTCCGATGCGGGCACGGTGAAAGGCGCGGGCTGCGGCTGCGCCTCTTCGAACACGGTGCGCATCTGGCGCACTTGCAAGGCCTGGCGCACCGGCACGTTGCCGCGCAGTTGCGTATGACGCTGTTCGAAGCGCTCGGCCAGCGCATCGACCGCGTCGGTGTCGGGTGACCACGGCACGTCGATGGCGAATTCCTGGCCGGCGTGGCACAGCGCGAGGTGCCAGTGCGTGGCCTGGCCCTGCGCATCAGCCTGCGTACGCAGTGCCTGCAACTGGTCGTCATCCAGCCGCACGTCCATGGCCTGTTCGACGGTGCGCGTCGGTGCGGCACACAGCATGCCGAGCGCGGCGATCACGCCGGCCTGCGGCAGCACGCGCACCTGCGTCATGCCGGCCAGGTCGGCGACTTCCGCCGCGTGCTGCGCGCCGCCGCCGCCAGCGGCCACGAGCTGGCTGTCGGCCGGGTCGAGCCCGCGCTGGAAGCTGCGCATCTTCAGCGCCTCGGCCATCGCCGACGCGGCGGTGCGAACGACGGCCTGCGCCGCGTCCTTCACATCGATGCCCAGTGGCAACGCGGCGTCGCGCTGCAATGCGGCTTCGGCCGCCGCGCGGTCCAGCGACACGCCGCCCGCGAGTTGCGCCGGCAAGCGACCGAGCACGCACAGCGCATCGGTCAGCGTCGCGCGCTCACCACCCAGGCCGTAGGCCGCCGGGCCGGGCCACGCGCCTTGCGAGCGCGGACCGAGCCGCAACGCGCCGCCCGGCAGCGCGCGCACCACGCTGCCGCCGCCGACCGGCAGCGACTCGACATCGGCGCAACGCAGCCGAAGGCTCAGCTCGCCGACCTGCAGCGCATCGCCGAAGGCCGGCCGGCCGTGCTCGACGATGCCGATGTCGGTGCTGGTGCCGCCGACGTCGATGGCCATCACCACGGCCGTTGCGCCAGCCCGCCCGCCCAGGCTTGCGGCCACGCCTTCGAGCGCAGCGCACGGCCCCGACATCGCCAGGCCGACCGGCCGCGCGGCTACGTCAGGCCAGGCGCCGGTGCCGCCTTCGGAGCGCATCAGGAACGGTTCGGGCAACCCGCGCGTGGTGAGCGCGCTCGCCAGTTCGCGCAAGTAGTCGGCCACCATTGGCTTGGCGTAGGCGTCGAGCGCGGTGGTGAGAAAGCGTTCGAACTCGCGCGGCTTCGGGTCGACCTCGCTCGACAGCGACACCATCAGATCCGGCAGGCGCGCGGCGAGCAGGTCGCGCAGTCGCTGCTCGTGCGCGGGATTGCGGTGCGCGAAGAGCAGGCACACGGCCACGGCACGCACGCCAGACTGCGCGATGGCATCGACGATGCGGTCGAAGTCGTCGCGCGCGAGCGGTGCCGTCTCGCGACCCTGCGCATCGATGCGCCCCGCGATCTCGAAGCGCAGGTGCGCAGGGAAGAGGCGCTCGTCCGGCGTCGGCTTCGCGATGACCGGCAGGTACAGCTCGCGCCGCTCCTGGCGGGCGAGCGCCAGCACGTCGCGCATGCCGGCGGTCGTCAGCACCGCGACCGGCGGGGCGTTCTGTTCGAGCAGCAGATTCGTGACCACGGTGGAACCGTGCACGATACGGGCCACCTGCGGCGGTGCGATGGCGTTCTCGGCGCAGAGGCGGTCGATGGCGGCCAGCACGGGTTCCGCCAGCTTTCCCGCTTCGCGCGGATGCTTCAGGCTGACCAGGCGCCCGTCGTCGGCGACAGCGACAGCGTCGATGAAGGTGCCGCCCATGTCGACCCCGATGGCCCAGCGTGACGTGTCGGGCACTGGCATCAGAATCGATCGGGCCGGAACGGCGTCAGGTCGACCTGCGGCGCGCGGCCGGCCACCAAGTGCGCTATCTCGCGGCCGGTGCTGGCGCCCATGCACATGCCCATATGGCCGTGGCCGAAGGCCAACCATGCATTGTCGGCACCGCGTGCGCGGCCGACCACCGGCAGGCTGTCCGGCATGCAGGGCCGGTGGCCCATCCAGCGTGTGATTTCGGAGGTGTCGAGGTGCGGGAACAGGTGGCGCCCCTGCTGCAGCAGCGCGTCGGCGCGTTCGTAGTTAGGCGGCGCCTGAAGGCCGGCGAACTCGACCGTGCCCGCAAGCCGAAGGCCCATCGCCATCGGGTTGACCATCAGGTTGTGCTCGACCGCCATCACCGTGTGGCGCAAGGCGAGGTTCGAGCTGCGCACGGTGACGTGGTAGCCGCGCTGCGTTTCGAGCGGCACGCGCTCGCCGAGCTGCGCGGCCAGCGGCGCAGACCAGGCACCGGCGGCGACGACCACGCCGTCGACGGCCAACGTGTTGCCCGAATCGAGCTTCACGCCGGTGACCCGTGCACCCTGGCGCTCGAAGCCCACGACGCTCTGCCCATTCTGCTTGGCACCATCGGCCATGCAGCGCGCATGCAGCGCCTTCACCAGCGCGGACGGGTCGGCCGTCGAGCCGTTGTCCGGCGCCAGCAGGCCGAAGCGAAAGCGGCCCTTCAGGTCGGGCTCCAGGGCCTCCAGCTCATCGCGCTCGACGTCGACCAGCTTCACGCCGAGCGAACGGCGCAGGTTCATGCCCCACTGCCACTGGGCCGCCGCTTCGCGCGACGAGTAGACGTACAGGCAGCCGCTGCGGCGCACCAGTGATTGCGCTTCGGCGTGTTCCAGCAGCGGGTCGTAGCAATCGAAGATGGGCTCGAGCAACGTGCGCAGCGCGGTGGCGATGCGCGTGACCTCTTCGCGGCTCGAATGCTGCAGCATGCGCACCAGCCAGGGCAGCACGACCGGCGCATACCGCCAGCGCACGGTGAGCGGCCCCAACGGGTCGAGCAGCCAGCGCGGCACGCGCTTCCACATGCCAGGCATGCCGACCGGCAGGCAGGCGCTGGGCGAGAGCGACCCTGCGTTGCCGAACGAGCAGGCTTCGCCCGGTTCGAGGGGATCGATGAAGGTGACCTGGTGACCGTCGCGCTGCAGCCATGCTGCGGTGCAGACGCCCACGATGCCGGTTCCGATGACGGCGATGTGCATGCGGCGCATTCTGCGAAGCGGTGTCACCATCAATCAAGCCAATTCTTTTGATGCAGGCATCAGACATTCTGATAATCGAGCGCCATGCCCTTCTTCGACCGTCCCACCCTGGTGCAGCCATGAACATCAGCTTTCGCCAGATGCGCGCTTTTTCCGCCGTGGCGCGTGCCGGCAGCTTCACCGCGGCAGCGAAGCAGGTGAACCTCACGCAGTCGGCCGTGAGCATGCTGGTGCAGCAGTTGGAAGAGGCGCTGGGCGTGGTGCTGTTCGACCGCGGTGGCGCCGTCACGCTGACTGAAGCCGGCCAGCAACTGCTGCCCCTGGCGCGCCGCATCCTCGACGACGTGAACCAGGTGGTCGAAGGCGCGTCGGACCTGCGCTCGCTGCGCACCGGCCTGCTGCGGGTCGTCGCGCCTCAGATGCTGAGCTGCACCTGGATCTCGACGGTGTTGGGCGAGTTCGCGACGACGCACCCGGACATCGGGCTGCGCGTGACGGACGCGACGACCGACGACGTGGTGGGCGTGGTGCGCCGCGGCGAAGCCGAGATCGGCGTCGGCCCCGAACGCACAGTGGGCGAAGACGTCCTGCGCACCTTCCTGATGGACGTGCCCATCCGCATGGTGTGCCCAGCGACGCACCCGCTGGCCGGACGACGCGGCGTCTCGTGGGACGAGCTGCGCGACGAGCGATGGGTGATCTATTCGAGCGAGTTCAACCGCCAGCTCGAACGCATCCTGCAGTCGCACGATGCCTCGCTGTCGATGCAGACCGCTGTGGAGGTCGGCTACCTGACGACCGCACTTGCCATGGTGGGCGTGGGTTCGGGGCTGGCCGCCGTGCCCGATTACGCACGCATGTTCGCGGACAACTTCAAGGTGCGCTTCGTGCCGCTGCGCGGGCCGGAGATTCGGCGGCAGTTCTATGTTTACCAGCGGCGGGGGATGGCGCTGTCACCGGCTGCGGAAGCGTTCGTGGTGATGATGCAGCGGCATGCGGGGCGCGGGGTGGCGAAAAAATGAGGTGTTGTTGAGGGGGCGTCGGCGGGCAGTAGGCCTGTGGGCGGCAGACGACTGCGGCCCTTCGGGCTTCGCTGCTGCTCCTCACGAAAGGCGGGGTCCGCGCAAACTCGCTTCGCTCAAACACGCGCGGCCCTGATCCGCCTTTCGCTGCGGTGCTCGCCGCAGCCGGACAGCCGCCCACAGGCCTACCGCCCACCGACGTGGACGCGGCCGTTGTGCACCTCTCTCCAGCGAGCGCAGCGATTGCGCCACCCCAAGCCCGGCAGGCGGTGCGGGCCGGGCGATCCCCTGTGCGTCGCCAAGGCGCGCAGCGCCATCGGCTGCGCGCGCAGCGCGCTTCAACATCTGACTCGTCGCAGCTGTCTGAGCGCAGAGAACGAAGTGAACGCAGCGAGTTCTGCGACGCAGCCGATGGCGCGAGCACCGCAGGGAAGCCGCGAAGCGGCCGGCGCACCAGGGTCGATCGGCCCGCACCGCCTGCCGGGCGCCCTCACCAGAACCAACGATAGAACGTCAGCCCCGAACCTTCCCCGCCACCAACCGCATCCCAGGCATCAGTTCAGCAGCCAGCTCCGGCCGCTCCAACGCATAGTCCAGATTCATCCGCGCAATCTCGACATGCTCCTCGCCCAGCGCCTGCGCACGTGACCCCTGCCCCCGCTCGATCGCCTGCACCAGCGCATGGTGCGTGCGGTGCGCCTGCTTCATCCATTGCTGGCCCTCTTCCATCGACGATTGCATTGGCAGCATCGCGCTCGGCGACGCGAAGGGCTGGCCGTCGAGCATGTCCATCACGCGGCGCAGCGCCGAGTTGCCGCAGCCGTCCATGATGAGCTTGTGGAAGCGGTCGTTCATCTCGACGTAGGCGGCGTAGTCGTCCAGTTCCATCGTCGGTTTGTTCACCGCCTTGTCGCCGGCGTCGAGGCATTCGTTCAGGTCGCGCATCAACTGGCGCGGCGCACCGTCCTCCGCCAGCAGGCGCGCAGCGAAGCCTTCGATCAGGCCGCGCACGCGGATCGCGTCTGCGATCTCGCGGGAGGTGAAGCGGCGCATCTGGTAGCCACCGGAAGGCGATTGCTCGATCAGGCCTTCGTGCTCCAGGCTGGTAAGCGCGAGCCGCACCGGCGTGCGCGAGGCACCGAGCTTTTCGGCCAGCGGGATCTCGGCGAGCCGTTCGCCGGGCACGAATTCGCCCTTGAGGATCATGTCGCGCAACTGGACCAGCACGCGGGATTGTTGGGAGTCCATGGGATTCGCAAGGCGCAGCAAAGAAGACCCATTCTAAGGAGCGGCGGCTGCATGCACACAGGAGACAGCGCTTGGTCCGGTTGTTGCATACATTGCCCTCAGCACCCCAAATCAGAACCTTGACGCACATCAAAGGTGCGCTCAAAAATGAGCTCGAAGCGCTGATTTCAGGCTGATAACCCACTAAATCCGTAGAAAGACATTGACCTTCGACAAAGACAGCTTCGACAATGTATGCAATTGCATGCAATGCATGCCTGTCAAAACCTCGATGGAGCTCCACGCATGATCAGCGCCGAACAGAACGATCTCATCACCCGGGTCGGCCCCGGAACGCCCGCCGGCCAGTTGCTGCGCCGCTACTGGCAGCCGGTGGCGATCTCGGACGAGCTTGCCGGGCCGCGCCCGGTGAAGCCCGTGCAGCTGATGGGTCAGCACTTCGTCCTGTTCCGCGACGAGAACGGGCAACTGGGCATGCTCGATCGCGATTGCCCGCACCGCGGTGCCGACCTGGCCTTCGGCCGGCTCGAAGGCGGCGGCCTGCGCTGCCCTTTTCACGGCTGGTTGTTCGATGCGAAGGGCAACTGTCTCGAAACCCCCGCCGAGCCCGTGGGCAGCAAGCTGTGCACGCGCATCAAGCAGGCGGCTTATCCAGTGGTCGAGAAGAGCGGCACCATCTTCGCGTACATCGGTGAAGGCGAGCCGCCCGCATTTCCCGAGTTCGACTGCTTCGTCGCACCCGACTCGCACACCTTCGCCTTCAAGGGGCTGTTCGAGTGCAACTGGCTGCAGGCGCTCGAAGTGGGCATCGACCCCGCGCACGCGTCGTACCTGCACCGCTTCTTCGAGGACGAGGACACGTCCGAGAGCTACGGCAAGCAGTTCCGTGGCGCCTCGGCCGACTCCGACCTGCCCATCACCAAGGTGCTGCGCGAATTCGACCTGCCCGAGATCAACGTCGCCAGCACCGACTACGGCATGCGCCTGACCACGCTGCGCAAGGTGTCGGACACCGACACGCACGTGCGCGTCACCAACGTCGTGTTCCCGCAGGCCTTCGTGATCCCGATGAGCACCGAGATGACCATCTCGCAATGGCATGTGCCGGTCGACGACACGCACTGCTACTGGTACGCGATCTTCACCAGCTTCACCGGCCCGGTCGACAAGCAGCAGATGCGCGACCAGCGCCTGGAGCTGTACGAACTGCCGAACTACACCTCGCGCAAGAACAAGCGCAACGACTACGGCTACGACGTCAACGAACAGCTCACCAAGACCTACACCGGCATGGGCGAGGACATCAACGTGCACGACCAGTGGGCCGTCGAGTCGCAAGGCCCGATCCAGGACCGCACGCGCGAACACCTGGGCACGACCGACAAGGGGATCATTGCCTACCGCCGCATGCTGGTGAAGGCCATCGAAAGCACGCAGGCCGGCGAAGGCGCGCCGATGGTCATCGGCCAGGAACAGGCCACCGCCATGTCGGGCCCGCCATCGATCGACGGCGTGAACGAGAAGGCCGGCGAAGGGGTCGGCCCCGAGGCGTACTGGCAGCAGGCCGACCGCGAGCGGCGCCTGAAGTCCAGCTGGGCCGCCGCACGGCTCGGCGCGTGAGGCACTGCACACCGCGTGAGGCACTGCACACCATGAGCAATTTCGTGAACCGCTTCGGCCTCTGGTCCGACGACCAGGAGCAGCAGGCGAAGGAGCTGGTGCGCCGGCTCGACAGCGGCGAGGTCGACGTGGTGCGCTTCGCCTTCCCCGACCAGCACGGCATCCTGCGCGGCAAGACGCTGGTGGCCAGCGAGGCGCGCGACGCGCTGTGGGACGGCGTGAACCTCACGTCGACCCTGCTCGCCAAGGACACCTCGCACAAGACCGTGTTTCCGGTGTTCAGCGCCGGCGGCGGCTTCGCGCTGCCAGGCTTCCAGGGCGGCGCCGACTTCACCGTCGTGGCCGACCCGGCCACCTTCAAGGTGCTGCCGTGGTCGCCGCGCACGGGCTGGGTTCTGTGCGACGCCTACATGGCCGACGGCAAGCCCTGCCCCTTCGCCACGCGGCAGATCCTGCAGCGCGCGGTCAAACAGCTCGACGAACTCGGCCTGGACTTCATCGCCGGGCTGGAGGTCGAGTTCCACGTCTTCAAGCTCGACGACCCGCGCCTGGGCCTGGGCGATTCGGGCCAGCCGGGCGAGCCGCCGCGCGTGTCGCTGCTGTCGCACGGCCACCAGTACCTCACCGAGCTGCGCTACGACCGGCTCGACCCGGTGATGGAGTTGCTGCGCTCCAACCTCATCGCGCTCGGCCTGCCGCTGCGCTCATTGGAAATCGAATACGGCCCCAGCCAGTTCGAGCTGACCTTCGGCCCGACCGCGGGCGTGCTGCCCGCCGACACCATGGTGCTGCTGCGCAGCGCCATCAAGCAGATCTGCCAGCGTGCGGGCTACCACGCCACCTTCATGTGCCGGCCGAAGATCCCGAACGTGATGTCCAGCGGCTGGCACCTGCACCAGTCGCTGCGCCGCAAGAGCGACGGCGTGAACGCGTTCATGCCGGAGGCCGAAGGCCAAGACCTGAGCCCGCTCGGCCTGCACTACCTCGGCGGCCTGAAGGAACACGCCTGCGGCGCTGCGGCGCTCGCGAGCCCGACCATCAACGGCTACCGCCGCTACCGCCCCTTCTCGCTGGCGCCCGACCGCGCCATCTGGGCGCGCGACAACCGCGGCGCGATGCTGCGCGTGCTCGGCGGCGTCGGCCAGAAGGCGACGCGCATCGAGAACCGCGTGGGCGAGCCGACAGCCAACCCGTACCTGTACCTCGCGTCGCAGCTCTTCTCCGGCCTCGACGGCATCCGCAACAAGACCGACCCTGGCCCGTCGGCCGATGCGCCCTACGAGACGCCCGCGCAGCAGTTGCCGCGTTCGCTCGGCGACGCGCTCGTTTGCCTGCGCGACGACGCCATGCTCAACGAACAGATGGGCAAGACCTTCGTCGACTACCTCTGCCACATCAAGGAAGCGGAGATCGCCCGCTTCAACCTCGACGTCAGCGAATGGGAACATCGCGAGTACTTCGACATGTTCTGAACACGATCCCGATACCTACGATGCCCACGATCCACTACATCCTCAAAGACGGCAGCACCCGCGCCATCGACGCCAAGCCCGGCAGCAGCGTGATGGAGAACGCCGTGCGCAACAACGTGCGCGGCATCGACGCCGAATGCGGCGGCTCCTGCTCCTGCGCGACCTGCCACGTCTACGTCGACGACGCCTTCATCGCCCTGCTGCCACCGGCCGACGACATGGAGAACGACCTGCTCGACGGCGTCGCCGCCGAACGCCAGCCCGGCAGCCGCCTGAGCTGCCAGATCACGATGACGGCCGCGCTCGACGGCATCACCGTGCGCGTGCCCGAGACGCAGATCTGATGCCCGGCGCGAAGACCCTGGTGATCGTCGGCGCCTCGTACGCCGGCGTGCAGCTCGCAGCCACCGCGCGCGAGCTCGGCTTCGAGGCGCCGATCACCATCCTCGGCGACGAACGCCACCAGCCCTACCAACGGCCGCCGTTGTCGAAAGGCCTGCTCACCGGCAAAACGACGCTTGACCAGCTGCAGCTGCGCGGCCCCGACTTCTTCACGCAGAACCGCATCGACCTGCAGCTCGGCCAGCGCGCGGCGGCGGTCGATGCCGGCGCGCGCACGGTCACGCTCGCCGATGGCCGCACGCTCGACTACGGCTGGCTCGCCCTGATGACCGGCGCGCGTTGCCGGCCCTTCACGGTGCCGGGTGCGGAGCTCGACGGCGTCGTCGAACTGCGCACGCTCGACGACGCCCTGCGCGTGGCCGACGCGGCCGGTCGCACGAAACGCGCGTGTGTGATCGGCGGCGGCTTCATCGGCCTCGAAGTGGCGTCGGCCCTGCGCACGCGCGGCGCCGAGGTCACGGTGGTCGAGGCCCAGCCGCACCTGTTGACGCGCAGCTTCCCGCCCATCATGTCGGCCTATGTCGAGAACGCGCACCGCCGCCGCGGCATCGAACTGCTGACCGGCCGCGGCGTTCGCGCCTTGCACGGCACGAACGGGCATGTCGATGCCGTCGAGCTGACGGATGGCCACCGCGTGGACTGCGACCTGGTGGTGCTCGGCGTCGGCGTGCTGCCGAACGTCGAGCTGGCGCAGACCGCAGGTATTGCGGTCGACAACGGCATCGTGGTCGACGCGTTCGGCCGCACCTCGGCACCGCGCGTGCTGTCGGCCGGCGACGTGGCCTACATGGCGCTGGCGCCGGTGCCCGGCGGCCCGACGCGGGTGCGGCTCGAATCGATCCAGGCGGCCAACGATGGCGCGCGCGCCGCGGCCTCGGTGGTGGTCGGTCGCGAGCAGCCCAACACCGCGGTGCCCTGGTTCTGGAGCGACCAGTTCGACCTCAAGTTCCAGATGGCCGGCCTGCCGGTGCACGGCGACGAGGTCGTGACCCGCGGCGACATCACGACCGACAAGTTCAGCCTGTTCTACCTGCGCGACGGCGTGCTGGTCGGCGCGCACTCGGTCAACAAGCCGGCCGAGCATATGCAGAGCCGCAAGCTGATCGCCGCCCGCGCGCAGCCCACCGCCGCCCAGTTGGCCGACACGTCTTTCGACCTGAAGACCGTGCCCACCGCGACCCCCTGATCCTTACCGCAACCCTCGGAGTTCCACGATGAAGATGACCAAGCGAAGCACCCTCGCCACCCTCGCGCTGGCCGCGCTCTCTGCCATGGGCGCATTCAGTGCGCACGCGGCCGACGAGCCGCTGCGCATCGGCATGATCGCCACTTATTCCGGCCCGTACGCCGACTACGGCCGGCAGTTCGACGCCGGCGTCGCGCTGTACCTGAAGGAACACGGCGGCAAGATCGCGGGCCGCACGGTCGAGATCATCAAGAAGGACACGGCCGGCCCGGCGCCCGACGCGGCCAAGCGCATCGCGCAGGAACTGGTCGTGCGGGACAAGGTGAGCATCCTCACCGGCCTCGACTTCAGCCCCAACGCCTATGCGGTGGGCGCCATCGCCACGCAGGCGAAGATCCCGACGCTGGTGATGAACGCGGCGTCGTCCGCCATCACCACCAGCTCGCCCTATGTCGCGCGGCTGTCGTTCACGGTGCAGCAGGTGACCGACCCGATGGCCCGCTGGATGGCCAAGCAGGGCGTGAAGGAGGCCTACACGGTGGTGGCCGACTACGCCTCCGGCGTCGACGCCGAGACGGCCTTCAAGAAGGCCTTTACGGCCGAAGGCGGCAAGGTGGTGGGCGAGGTCCGCACGCCCATGAACAACCCCGACTTCTCTGCCTACGTGCAGCGCATCAAGGACGCGAAGCCGCAGGCGGTGTTCTTCTTCTTCCCCTCGGGCGTGATGCCGCCGGCCTTCCTCAAGGTCTGGAAGGAACGCGGCATGGAAGAAGCCGGCATCAAGCTCTTCGCGACCGGCGAAGCCACCGACGACAGCTACCTCGACGCGACCGGCGACGTGGCGCTGGGCCTGGTCACCAGCCACCACTACTCGTACGCACATCCCTCGCCGAAGAACCAGAAGTTCGTGAAGGACTTCGTCGCGCAGTTCGGCACCACGATGCGCCCGAGCTACTTCGCCGTGACCGCCTACGACGCCATGGCCGCCATCGACCTCGCGCTCGCCAAGACCAAGGGCGACGTGTCGGGCGACAAGTTCATGGAAGCACTCAAGGGCCTCGCCTTCGAGAGCCCGCGCGGCCCGATCGAGATCGACCCCGTCACGCGCGACATCGTGCAGACCGTCTACATCCGCAAGACCGAGAAGGTCGACGGCAAGCTTGTGAACGTCGAGTTCGACAAGTTCGACAAAGTCAAGGACCCGGCCAAGGAAGCCGCGAAGTAATCGGGCTGTTCCATGGGCATTGTGATTTTCGACGGCGTGGCCTACGGCATGCTCCTCTTCCTCATCGCGGTGGGCCTGTCCATCACGATGGGCCTGATGAACTTCGTCAACCTCGCCCATGGCAGTTTCGCGATGGTGGGTGGCTACGCCGCGAGCGTGCTGATGAGCCGCTACGGCGTGGGCTTCTTCCCGGCGCTGGCCGCGGCCTTCGTCGCGGCGGCGCTGGTCGGCGCGGTGCTGGAGCTCGTGTTCTACCGGCGGCTCTACAAGGCGCACCCGCTCGACCAGGTGCTGCTGTCGATCGGCATCGTGTTCGTCTCGATCGCCGTCTTCACCTACTTCTTCGGCCCGACGATGCAGCCCTTCCAGCTGCCGCCGATGCTCGACGGACGGGTGTCGCTGGGCGGGCTCGAGGTCGGTCGCTACCGGCTCTTCCTCATCGTCTGCGGCGTGCTCGTGCTGGCCGTGCTGCTGCTGGGCATCGGCAAGACGCGCTACGGCGCGATGGTGCGCGCAGCGGTCGACAACCAGCGCGTGGCCGCCGGCACCGGCATCCATGTGCAACGCCTGTTCTTCCTGACCTTCTCGCTGGGTTGCGGCCTGGCGGGCCTGGGCGGCGCGCTCAGCCTGGGCATGCTCGGGCTGGAACCCACATTCCCGCTCAAGTACCTCGTGTACTTCCTCATCGTGGTGTGCGTCGGCGGGGCCGGCACCATCACCGGCCCCTTCGTCGCGGCGCTGCTGGTCGGCATCGTCGACATGGCCGGCAAGTACTACTGGCCCGAAGCAGGCGCCTTCCTCATCTACGTCGTGATGATCGTCATGCTGCTGCTGCGGCCCAACGGCATCATTCCGCGCAAAGGCATCGCATGACGCGCATCACCCTTTCTCCGCACCGTCTGCGCTGGGTCGAGGTCGCCTTCTGGCTCGCGCTCGCGTCCTGCTTCTTCCTGCTGCCGGACAAGCTCACGCTGATGAGCCAGATCCTCATCTTCGGGCTGTTCGCGGTGTCGCTCGACATGGCGCTGGGCTACGCCGGCATCCTCACCGTCGGGCACGCGGCCTTCTTTGGCGCCGGCGCGTACGCGGCGGGCCTGCTCGCCAAGCACGGCTGGGGCGAGCCCTTCACGGGCCTGCTGGTGGCGCTGGTCGTCTGCGCCGCGCTCGGCTACCTGCTGAGCTACCTGGTGGTGCGCGGCGCCGACCTCACGCGGCTGATGATCACCATCGGCGTATGCGTGCTGCTGGCTGAACTCGCCAACCGCCTGTCGGGCATCACCGGCGGCACCGACGGCCTGCAGGGCATGGTGATGTGGCCGGTGCTCGGGCTGTTCGACTTCGACCTCTACGGCAAGACCGCGTTTCTCTACGCGTTCGGCGTGGTGCTCGTCATGTTCCTGGGCGTGCGGCTGATCCTGCGTTCGCCGTTCGGCCTGGCGCTGCGTGGCATCCACGACAGCCGCAAGCGCATGCTGGCCATCGGCTCGCCGGTCGAGTCGCGCTTGCGCATGGCCTATGCACTGTCGGCCGCGGTGGCCGGCGTGGCCGGTGCGCTGCTGGCGCAGACCACGCAGTTCGTCGGCATCGAATCGATCGGCTTCAACCGCTCTGCCGAGGTGCTGATCATCCTGGTGCTCGGTGGCACCGGCCGGCTCTACGGCGGGATGATCGGCGCGCTGGTCTACATGCTGGTGCACGACGCCTTCGCCGACCTCAACCCGGAGTACTGGATGTTCTGGCTCGGCATCTTCCTGATCGCGGCCGTCATGGTCGGGCGCGGCGGCATCATGGGCGCGCTGTCGCGCCTCGCGAAGCGGAGCGCGCCATGAAGCCAACCTTGCAAACCCACGGCCTGGGCGTGCGCTTCGGCGCCTTCCAGGCGGTGAACGACGTGCACCTCTCGCTCGAGCCCGGCGCACGCCAGGCGCTGATCGGCCCCAACGGCGCCGGCAAGACCACGCTCATCAACCTGCTGACCGGCGTGATCCGGCCGACCGCCGGGCGCATCGAGATGGGCGGCCAGGACATCACCGGCTTCGCCGCCGACCGCCGCGCCCGCATGGGCCTGGCGCGCACCTTCCAGATCAACACGCTGTTCCCCAGCCTCACGCCGCTGCTGTCGGTGGTGCTCGCCATCAGCGAGCGCGAGGGCCTGGGCGCGGTGTGGTGGCGGCCGCTCACGCGGCACACGGCGCTGTTCGACGAAGCGCACGCCTTGCTCGGCCGCCTGAAGCTCGACGCGCTGGCCGACGTGCCGGTCGCCGAGCTGGCCTACGGCAAGCAGCGGCTGCTGGAAATCGCGCTCGCCATGGCGGCCCGGCCGCGCATCCTGCTGCTCGACGAACCCGCGGCCGGCGTGCCCGAGGACGAGAGCGGCGAACTCTTCGAAGCGATTGCCGAACTGCCGCCGGACATCAGCGTGCTGTTCATCGAACACGACATGAAACTCGTCTTCCGTTTCTCGCGCCGCATCTCGGTGCTGGTGGCCGGGCAGATCCTGACCGAGGGCACGCCCGCCGAGATCGGCACCGACCCGCGGGTGCGCGAGGTGTACCTGGGCCACGCCCACGCAGAAGTCGCCCATGGCTGAGCTGCTCGCCTTCGACAATGTCGTCGCCGGCTACGGCAACGCGGTGGTGCTGCACCGCCTGGGCTTCACGCTGGCCGAGGGCCAGAGCCTGGCCGTGCTCGGCCGCAACGGCGTGGGCAAGACCACGCTGCTCGAGACGCTGATGGGCAACACCCGCGTCACGCAGGGCGCCATCCGCTGGTGCGGCGAAGACATCACGCGCTGGCCGGCGCACCGCCGCGTGCGCACCGGCCTGGGCTGGGTGCCGCAGGAACGCGAGGTATTCCCCTCGCTCACGGTGGAGGAGAACCTCACCGTGGTCGCCAGCCCCGGCCCCCGGAACCTGCAGCGCGTGTACGGCTTCTTTCCGCGACTGCGCGAGCGCCGCGGCAACTACGGCAACCAGCTGTCGGGGGGTGAGCAGCAGATGCTGGCCATCGGCCGCGCCCTCATGACCAACCCAAAGCTGCTGCTGCTCGACGAGCCGATGGAAGGCCTCGCGCCGATCATCGTGGAAGAGCTGGCAGCCTCGATACGCCGCCTGTGCGAAGGCGAAGGCCTGGCATCAATCGTGGTCGAGCAGCACCCGGTGCTCGCGCTCGAGATGACGCACCAGGCCATCGTGCTCGAACGCGGCACCGTCGTGCACGCCGGCACCAGTGCCGCGCTGGCGGCCGACGCGGCGTTGCTCGACGGCCTGCTGGGCGTCGGCATCGCCGCCTGACCGCATGAACGCGTGAAACCCATCGCCGTCTTCCAGCACACCGAGGTCGGCACACCCGGCACGGTGGTGCCCATCCTGCAATCGCTCGGCCGCGAGGTGCACATCGTGCGCATCGTCGACGGAGAACCCGTGCCCGACGATGCGTCAGCGTTCGGCGGGCTGGTGTTCATGGGCGGATTCATGAGCGCGAACGACTCGCTGCCGTGGATCGCGCAGGAGCTAGCGCTCATCCGCGATGCCGCCGCACAGGGCATCCCTGTCGCCGGCCACTGCCTCGGCAGCCAGCTGGTGGCACGCGCGCTGGGCGGCAGCGTGCACACGCATACACGCCCGGAGATCGGCTGGAACGACATCGTCACCGACGACCATGCGCTGGCTCGCGACTGGTGGGGCGACGCGGCCGGCCAGACGCTCGAGACCTTCCAGTGGCATGGCGACACCTTCGCGCCGCCGCCGGGCGCGGTGCGCATCGCCACCGGCGTGCACTGCGCCGCGCAGGCCTATGTGCTGGACGGCCGTCATCTGCTGGTGCAGTCGCACCTGGAGATGACGCCGGCGCTGGTGGCACTCTCGCTCGAACGCAATGGGGCGCAGCTGCTGCGCCAGCACGCCGCCGGCAACCCGGCCGTGGCGTCGATGGCCGCGACGCGGCAAGACCTCCCAGCACGCACGGCGCGGATGACCGGACATCTGCAGCGGCTCTACGCCCGCTGGTGCCAACGCGCCATCTGACGAAGCGGCTCGCGGCGCATCGCGCCTTCGCAATGACCGCGCGCATCGTCGGACATTCAAATTGTGACTTTATGTGGAATTAGAATGCGAACCGTTCGCATTCTTTTTTGCGCCTGCGCGCGCAAGCACGGTCGGTCTCCTTCGACCTTCGACGACATCATTTCCATGAAGCACACCCTCATCGCCACCCTCGCCCTGCTGGGCCTCGCCACGGCCGCCCAGGCCCACCAGATCTGGCTCGAGCAACCCGCCGGCCAGCGCGCTGTGATCCGCTTCGGCGAGTTCGGCGACAACCTGCGCGAGGCATCGCCGGGCCTGCTGGACAAGTTCGTCAAGCCGACAGGCACGCTGGTGTCGGCCCGTGGCGAGAAGCTGGGCGACGGCACGAAGACGAGCGACGGCTTCATGCTGCCCTTCCAGGCCGCGCCGGGCGAGAGCATCGTGGCCGAAGATGCAAGCTACCCGCTCTACACGATGAAGCAGGGCGACAAGGAAACGAAGAACTGGTATCACCCGGCCGCGCGGCTGATCACCGGCTTCGCGGCACAGACGCCGAAGCTGGCCTTCGACATCGTGCCCACCGGCACGCCGGGTGAATTGAAGCTCGTCTTCAAGGGCCAGCCACTGCCCAAGACCAAGGTCTCGCTGGTCACGCAATCCGGCTGGGCCAAGGAAGGCCGCACCGACGCGCAAGGCGTGGTGAAGTTCGACATGCCCTGGCAGGGCACCTACGTGGCCGAAGCGAGCCACACCGACCGCACGCCCGGCGAACGCGGCGCCGACAAATACGACGGCGTGAGCTACGTCACCACGCTCACCTACGTCAAGGCCGACGGCGTCGCCCCGATCCCCGCAGGACCGGCCGCCACGCCCAACAAGTGATCGCCGTGCTCGACCGGGCCCGCAGCGTGGGCCCGCTCCTCTCTCGCATCGTTGCGGCCGTGTTCGGTGGCTACGGCCTGGCCGCGCTCGGCAGCGTGGCCGCGCTCGCGCTGCCGATGGCGAAGCCGCAGGCGGTCATCACCGGGATGCTGGCGAGCTTCGCGATCTACGCCGGTGCGGTGGTCTGGGTCTTCGCGGTGCGCAGCGCGCGGCGTGCATGGGCCGGGCTGGCGATCGCGGCCGTGCCGCTGCTGCTCGCCGCGTGGTCCGTCTGGGCCGGAGGCGCCGCCTCGTGAGCACCGAGCACGACCTGCCGTCGACCGCGCGCCGGGCCAAGGCTGAACCCCTCGCCCGTGGCATCCGCCAGACCATGTCCGACCTGCACATCTGGGCCGGGCTGCTGACGGGCTGGTTCCTCTACGCGATGTTCCTCACCGGCACGGTGAGCTACTTCAAGGACGAACTCTCGCAGTGGATGCGGCCCGAGTTGCAGCATCAGGCCGAGGTGCCCGACCCGGCCGGGGTGGCGCGGCGCATCGCCGACGAACTGCAGGTGACCGCCGCCGGCAGTTCCCAATGGGGCATCTCGCTGCCGGACGCCCGCAACAACGTGGCGAGCGCCTTCTGGCGCGTGCCCGGTGTCGAAGGCCGGCGGGCCTTCCAGAGTGCGACCTTCGACCCGGCCACCGGCCACAAGGTCGCAGCGCGCGAAACGGCAGGCGGCGACTTTTTCTACCGCTTCCACTTCCAGTTCCACTACATGCCGGTGTTGTGGGGCCGCTGGCTGGCCGGCTTCTGCGCGATGTTCATGCTGGTGGCGATCGTCAGCGGCGTCATCACGCACAAGAAGATCTTCGTCGACTTCTTCACCTTCCGATGGGGCAAGGGCCAGCGCTCGTGGCTCGACGCGCACAACGCGCTGTCGGTCTTCGGCCTGCCCTTCCACGCGATGATCACGTACACCGGCCTCGTGACGCTGATGGCGCTCTACATGCCCTGGGGCAGCCAGACGGCCTTCAAGACGCCGGCCGAGCGGCAGCAGCTCACGGCCGAGCTCAGCACCTTCATCCAGCCGGGCAAGCCGAGCGGGCAGAAGGCCGACCTCGCGCCGGTGGAAGACATGGTGCGGCAGGCCCAGGCGCGCTGGGGCCACGACAACATCAGCCGCGTGACGATCACCCACGCGGGCGACGCCGCGGCGCGCGTGAGCGTGTCGCGCGGCGACGCCGGCCGCGCCTCGATGAGCCCGCAGTACATGCTCTTCGAAGGCGTCACCGGCAAACTGCTGGAGACCAAGGACCACGTCGGCCCCGCGGCCGAGACGCGTGGCGTGATGTACGCGCTGCACCTGGGCCGCTTCGGCGACACCGTGACGCGCTGGCTGTACTTCATCGTCAGCCTCGCGGGCACCGCGATGGTGGGCACCGGCCTGGTCATGTGGACCGTCAAGCGCCGTCAGAAACTGCCGAACCCCGACAAGCCCTACTTCGGCTTTCGCGTGGTGGAGCGCCTGAACATCGCCGCCATCGCCGGCCTGTCGGTCGCCATGGCCGGCATGCTCTGGGCCAACCGCCTGCTGCCGACCGGCCTGCCCGAACGCGCCGCCTGGGAGATCCACACTTTCTTCATCGTCTGGGGGCTGATGGCCGTGCACGCGGTGCTGCGCCCCGCGAAGAGGGCCTGGCTGGAACAGCTGTGGCTGGCGACCGCGGCGCTGGCGCTGCTGCCACTGCTCAACGCGGCCACCACCCAGCGCCCGCTGTGGCACAGCCTGGCCGAAGGCGACTGGGTCTTCGTCGGTGTCGACGGGATGCTATGGGCACTGGCCGCGCTGCACGCGCTGCTGGCGGTCCGCACGGCACGGCACAGCGCCAAGGCGCGACCCGTGCGCCGGGCTGCGCCCGTGCGCACGACCGAGCCCTCGATCGGAGAACGCGCATGACGCACCTCACCGCCTTGCTGCTGAGCACGCTGGGTTTCGCGGCGCTCGCGCTCGCCATGGAACGCCACCAGGAAGACCTGTTCGGCCACGCGCTCGCGGCGACGGCCACCCGATGGCTGCGCGTGGCCGGCTGGGCCGCACTGCTGCTGGCGCTCGTTCTCATCGTCCAGGCCCAGGGCTGGGGCGTGGGCCTGGTGAGCTACAGCGGCCACACCAGCCTCGGCGCCGGCCTCGTCTTCGGCGCGCTGGTCGTCGCCGAGCGAGCGCGCTGCCGCCGGCCCGCCCGGCGATGAGCTTTCCGATCCCGATCTCCACCCCGGCGTCGCCGGCTTTTCTTCGTCCTTCCTTCTTCGACCCCACCCATGAAGTCCTCGATCGCCGCATCGTCCCGCGCAGCCCCCCGCTTCGCGCCCAAGCCGCTCGCGCACCGCATGCGCCAATGCCTCGGCGCCTCGCTCGCGTTGTTGGCCGTCGGTGCCAGCGCGCAGAACACCACCGGCACCACCCTGCAGGAGGTCGTGGTTTCCGACCAGGCCGAAGCCATCGGCGGGCTGCAGAAGACCTACTCGGGCGGCCAGTTCGCGCGCGGCGGGAGCCTGGGCATCCTGGGCATCACCGACCTGATGAACGTGCCGTTCAGCACGACCAACTACACCTCGGAGCTGATCGAGAACCAGCAGGCGCTCAGCGTGGCCGACGTGGTGATGAACGATGCCTCGGTGCGCCCGTTGACGTCGCGCGGTGGCTTCGGTGACGACTTCCAGATTCGAGGCTTCACCGTTCCCAACGGCGACATCGCGATGAACGGACTGTTCGGCCTGTCACCTACCACGCGCGTACCGCTCGAGATGATCGAGCGCGTCGAGGTGCTCAAGGGTCCGGGCGCGCTGGCCAACGGTGTCGGCCCCAGCGGCAGCGTCGGCGGCAGCATCAACGTCGTGACCAAGCGCGCGGCCGACGTGCCGCTCACGCGCCTGACCACCACCTACATGAGCGATGCGCAGTTCGGCACGCATCTCGACGTGGGCCGTCGCTTCGGCGAGGAGAACCAGTGGGGCGTGCGCGTCAACGGCGCGTGGCGCAACGGAGAGGGCAATATCGATGGCGGCAATCAGCGGCTCGGGCTGGGCTCGTTGGGCCTGGACTACCTGGGTACGCGCCTGCGCTGGTCACTCGATGCATTTGTCAGCCGAGGCGAAACCAAGGAGTTTCGTCCGCAGACCAGCTTTGCCGCCGGCATCACGCAGATCCCTGAGCCACCGTCGGCACGCCTGAACTTCTACCCCGGCACCGACCTGAAGGACAACGTCAAGACCACCATTTCTCGCATCGAGTATGACGTCAACGACGCCACCACCGTCTATGGCAGCGTGGGCTACACCGACCTGGACTACAAGCAGATTTTCCCGAGCGGCCGTCCCAACTCGGCAGGCAACTTCAATGTGTCGAATGCCTACTACGATTTCTACAGCAAGACCACGTCGGCCGATGCAGGCATCCGAACACGCTTCAACACCGGCAGCGTTCGCCATACGCTGGCCTTGGGTGTCAACCTGCTGAGCCAGGAATCGGGCTACTTCTACACAACGTCCACGACCACGAATCCGTCCAGCCTCTACAACCCCTCGGCGCTGCCTGCGATCACAGCCACGCGCAATCCGGCGGTCAAGGCCAACGAACTCACGCAATCGAGCCTCGCGTTGGCCGACACCATATCCTTCGCCAACGACCGCGTTCTGCTGACGCTGGGCCTGCGCGACCAGACGATGGAGCAGGAAGCTTTCTCGCAAATCACCGGCGCCCGCGCGTCGCGCTACAAGGCCAGCGCCGTCACGCCGCTCGCCGGCTTGGTGGTCAAGCCGATGAACAACGTCTCGCTGTACACCAACTACACCGCGGGCCTGACGCGTGGCGGCACGGCGGGCCCCGGTACCGCCAACGTCGGCGAGACCTTCGCACCTCAGAAGTCGAAGCAACATGAAATCGGCGTGAAGGTGGACTGGGGCCGACTCACCACGCAGGCCGCGGTCTATCAGATCACGCGGCCCAACGCCCTGACCGACCCGGCCACGCTCATCTACAGCTTCGGCGGCGAACAACGCAACCGCGGCCTCGAACTCACGGCCTACGGCGAGGTCCAGCGGGGCCTGCGCGTGATGGCGAGTGCAGCCTTCAACGATGCCAAGCTCACTCGCACCGCGGGCGGCGTGAACCAGGGTAATGAAGCGACCGGCGTGCCCGACCGGACATTCAACGTGGGCCTCGATTGGGACATGCCATGGCTGCCCGGCCTGAGCTTGAACGGCCGGGTGATCAACACATCGTCGGTCTACGCCGATGCTGCGAACCGCCTGACCGTGCCTTCGTGGACGCGCGTGGACATCGGTGCGCGCTATGCGACCAAGGTCGCTGGCAAGCCTGTGACGCTGCGCGCCAATCTCGAGAACGTGGCTGACAAGAACTATTGGGTCACCAGCACCTACGTCACCGTCGGCGCCCCGCGCACGCTGATGCTGTCCGCCTCGATCGACTTCTGATTGCGCTCACACCGCTTCAGAAGGCATAAGTAGCCCCCGCCCCCACCGTCCAGTTGCGACCGGGAGCCGGCTCGAAGAAGCGGCCGTTGCCTTCGTTGACGATGACCGAGCCGACGGTGCGGCGGTCGAACAAGTTGTCGACGCGGGCGAAGGCGTTCCACTCCCAGCCGGCCCAGCGCTGCACGTAGCCCGCTTGCAGGGCCGCGACGACGTAGCCCGGCGCACTCGCGCTGTTGGCATCGTTGGCGTCGATGCGGCTGAGCGCGCGCAGCTCGGCGCCCGCGCGCCACCCGAGCGGCGGTGCGTAACCGAAGGATGCGAAGAAGGACTGCTTCGCGATGCCGGGGATGCGGTTGTCCGGCGCCACCACATTGCCGCCCGTGCACGGCGACGGCGAGCAGAAGCCGTCGCGGTAGCGCGCGTCGAGCCAGGTGTAGGCCAGCTGCGTACGCCAATGGCTGGGCGTCTCGTGCAGCCAGGCCAGTTCAAGGCCATCGCGCTGCGTGCGGCCGGCGTTCTGGAAGGTGGCGCGTCCGCCGCTGTTGGTGGCGGTCACGATCTCGTCGTCGGTGCGCGTCTGGAAGACCGCGGCGGTCAGCAGGCCATCGGCCACGCGCGCCTTCGCGCCCACTTCGAGGCTGCGATTCACCGAGGGCTGCAGCGCGAAGTTGAGGCCGCCCACATTGCCCGGCCGGTACGAGAGCTCGTTGAAGGTCGGTGTCTCGAAGCCGCGGCCGGCGCTCACGTACAGGTTGAGGTCGCGGGTCGCGGCGAAGCGCAGCGCAGCGGCTGGCAGCAGCTTGCGATAGCGCGCGTCGCCGCTGTCGTCGCCATTGATGCCGCGCTGGTAGCGGTCGTCCGATTCGAAGCGCACGGTGCTCTGTCGCAGGCCGGCTTCGAGCGACCAGCGCTCGGCGAAGTCCCAGCGCGTCTGCACGTAGGGGTCGACATTGCCGACCTGGTTGCGCTCGTCGCGCCGCAATGCACCCTGCACACCGAGCTGCTGCGCCGCACCGGTTCCGACGAAATTCTCGTAGCCGCGGCGCTGTTCATGCAGCGTGTCGTAGGCCAGGCCGGTCGACACTTCGAAGGGCCGGCCGGCCAGCGCGGTGCGCACCGTCCAGCGCGCGTCGAAGCCGGCGTAGCGGCGCTGCAGGTCGATCACGCCGCCGGCGCTGAGGGGGCTTGCCTGCGCCGAGGGCGGGATCGACTGGAACTGCGTCGTGCGCCGGTCGCCGCCGTACAGCATCAGGCGCAGGTCCTGGTCGGCGTCGATGCGGCGTTCGTACAGCAGGCCGACCTGCGTCTGGTCGACCGTCTTGCGCGTGTCGTACTGCGTGGCGAGCGGCGCGGCGCGCGGGTCGGCGTCGAGCTGCGCTTGCGTCAGGCCCAGCGGGTCCTGTGCATCGATGCGCACGCTGTTGGCGATGAGCGTGAGCCGGCTGCCGTCGTCGAGCTGCACGCCGAGCTTGCCGTTGGCGATGTCGCGCGTCGCCGCGCTGTGGTCACGGTAGCCGTCGGTGCGAAAGCGGCTCGCGCTCAGCACGTAGTCGATGCCACCGCTCACGCCCGAGGCCTTGGCGCCGAAGCGCGTGCTGCCGAAGCTGCCGCCCGCCACCGAGAAGCCGAGCCGCGGCGGCGCTTCGCCGTCTTCGGTGAAGACCTGGATCACGCCACCCGACGAATTGCCGTACAGCGCCGAGAACGGGCCGCGCAGCACCTCGACGCGGTCGGCCGAGCCGATGTCGATGTTGGTGCTCTGGCCCTGCCCGTCGGGCAGCGTAGCGGGGATGCCGTCGACGTACAGCCGCACGCCGCGCAGCCCGAAGGTCGAGCGCGCGCCGAAGCCGCGGATGGAGATCTGCAGGTCTTGTGCGTAGTTCTGCCGGTTCTGCACCTGCAGGCCGGGCACGCCGCCCAGGCTCTCCGACAGGTTCACCTGCAGCTTGCCGTCGCGCAACTGCTGCCTGTCGACCACGTCGACGGAGCCCGGCAGGTCGAAGGGCACGGCGGCGCCGCGCGGCGTGGAGACGGTAACGGCCCGCAGGCTGGGTGTGCTGTCGGCCGGCGGGCTCTCGAGAAGGGGCGCGGCGTCCTGCGCATGCAGGGTGGCGACGAACAGGGCCGTAGCGGCGGCGGCAGCGGTCTTTTTCATGCCTCGAATTCTGCGGGGCATCGATCGATGCGCCTGTCAGGGACTGCCGCGTCGTCGCGCCTAGAACTTGTAGTTCATCGTCAGCAGTGCGCTGCGTGGATCGCCGTACACGCCGGTGCCGTAAGAGCCCAGGCCCGGCATGTAGGTCTTATCGAACACGTTGTTGATGTTCAGCGACACGCTCAGGTGGCGATCGAACTCGTAGCGCGCCATGAGGCCGACCAGTGCATAGGCCGCCTGCGTCGCGCGCCACCGGTTGGCGTCGGAGGTCTGGTAGTAGGTTTCGCTCTGCCACGACAGCGAGCCGCCAACCACCAGCTGGCGCCATGCGCCTGGCAGGCGATAGCTGGTGTTGAGCTTGAACAGGTGCTTGGGCTGGTTGGTGTTGACCGCGCTCAAGGTCACGTTCGGCTGCTGCGGCTTCTTCGACGTGCGGAAGGTGTAGCCCGCCGCCAGGTTCCACGACGGGGCGATCTGGCCGGCCACCTCGAGCTCCATGCCCTTGCTGGTGATGCCGTCGACCGCGGTGTAGATCTCGTCGCCGTTGGCCGGGTTGACGCCGACGTACTGCGCCGAGTTGTCCTGCTTGACGTGGAACAGCGCCAGGTTGGTGTTGAGCCGCTTCTCGAGAAACTCGCCCTTCACGCCGACCTCGGAACTCTTGCCGGTGAGCGGCGCGATGGCCCGGTCGCTCGCGTCCTTGTAGTAGGTCTGCGGCTTGAAGATGTCGGTGTGGCTCGCATACACCGACCAGGTGCGATCGATGTCGTAGACGACGCCGGCGTAGGGCACGACCTTGGCGTCGATATCGAGCTGGTCGCTCAGCGTGGTCAAGCCAGCCAGACTGGTGCTCTCGTCGCGCAGGTCGTACCAGCTGGTGCGTGCGCCGAGGATCACCGACAGCGCCTCGGTGGGTCGCAGCCGCACCGCCGCCGACACGCCCTTCTCGCGCGTGACGATGTCGCGGTCGCTGCGCTTCACCGACGCAGGCTGCGCGATGTTGCCGTCCCACGCGAAGTAGTTGGGGATGGCCGTGTAGGTGGAGCTGTGCAGCTGCGCCTCCTGGTGCTGGCGCGAGTAGCCGGCGCCGAGCATCAGTTCGTGGGTGCGGCCACCGAGGGTGAACGGGCCGGTCAGCGCGATGTTGAGCGCGTCGGTCTTCGACTGGGTCGGCAGCGCGCCCGACAGCATGCGGATGCCTGCGCCCGTCGCGCGATTCACGCTGCCGTTGTAGGCCGAGCCGTAGAACACGTCCTTCGACTGGTCGAGGTGACTGGCCGCCACGTCGAGCTTCCAGCCGCCGCCGAACTCGTGCTTGAGGTTGGCGAAGGTGGTGGTGCTGTCGTTGTTCCAGTACGACCAGCGTGCCGCCGGGTTGAGCGAACGACGGAAGTTCGTCCGCGTGCCGTCGCTGTAGAAGAGCGGGAGGTGGCCGAAGGTGGCGCCGTCGGCGCGCGTCTTCATGTGGTCCACGCCCACGGTCAGCAGCGTGCCGGGCGTCAGGTCGGCTTCGACCACGGCGTAGAGATTGCGGGTGTCGCGACTGTAGTCGTCGACATAGGAGTTCGCGTTCTGCGCTGCGGCGACGATGCGCCCGCGCACGCTGCCGCTCGCGTTGAGCGGGCCAGAGAAATCGGCGGTGGTGCGCAAGCGGTCCCACGAGCCCGCACCCAGCGACAGGTTGCCGGCAAATTCGGCCGTCGGCTTCTTGCGCACCAGGTTGATGGTCGCCGAGGGGTAGCCCGCGCCGGTCAGGAGACCCGTGGCCCCCTTGACGATCTCGATGCGGTCGTAGATCACGCTGTCGCCGATGGCGGCGGTGTACTGGTTCGACGTGTCGAGCGTGCTGGGCACGCCGTCGAACTGCAGGTTCTCGATCACGAAGCCGCGCGCGTAAAAGGTCGCGCGCTCGCTGTCGTTGCGGCCGACGGTCACGCCGGGTGTCTTCTCCAGGATCTCGGGCACGCTGACCAGTGCCTGGTCGTCCATCTGCTGGCGCGTGATGACGCTGACCGACTGCGGCGTCTCGCGCGGCGAGAGCCCCAGGCGTGTCGCGGTGCTGGTCGAGCGCACGGTGTAGGCGCCGGTGCCTTCGGAGGGGCCGTCGGCCGTGGCCGTGACGCGCACTTCGTCCAGCGTGTTGGCCGACGCCCTCGACGACGATGGCGCGGCGGGCGGCAATGCCTGCAGCGCGTAGCCGCCACCCGCCGCACGCACCGCGCCGAGGCCGGTGCTGGCGAGGGCCTGCGACAGCGCGTCCGCCACGGTGTAAGTGCCGCGCACGCCGCGGCTGCTCACACCGTCGGCCACGGCAGAGCCGAAGGTGATCAGCACGCCGGTCTCGCGGCCGAGGCGGTTGAGCACGCCTTCGAGCGGGCCGGCGGGGATGTCGAAGCTGCGGACTTCCTGGCTGCGCGCCGGGGTCGGTTGCGCGAAGGCGCTGCGCGGCGCGACGGTGCCAGCCACCAGCCACACAGCCACGGCGCCAAGGCAGGCGCTGCGTGACGCTCGCGCCAGCGCATGCAGGCGCGGCTTGCCGCGGCTCGGCATGGCGATCGAGTGCGGGGTAGGAACGGAGGCCGGCCGGCCGGTGTGCAGGAACATGGAAATGCCTTCGACGATGGAAGATTGCGGGAAGAAGTCGGGCGCGGTGTGCGCGCCCTTCCCTTCCTTGACCGTCGAGCCCGTCGAATCAGCTCATTTATTTTTCTTCGACGTTCACACCCGACCGCGGCGCGGTCGCACGCTCACCCAGTAGCGCGTGTAGGTTTGCACGTCGACCGGCAACGCCGAGGTCAACGCCGCCAGCACGCGGTCGGTGTCGGCCAGCGGGTAGGCGCCCGACACCTGGAGGCCGGCGATGGCCGGGTCGCAGCCCAGGCGCCCCGGCCGGTGGCGGCCGAGTTCGGCGAGGAAGTCGTCGAGCCGCATGTGCGACGCGACCAACATGCCGTCGGCCCACGCGCTCTCGTCGCGATCGAGGGCCCTCGGCGGCGTCGCCCCCGTGCGCGTGAAGCGCCCGGACTCGCCCGCCCGCAGCGTGCGCGCCTGCTGCGGCGCATTGCGCGGCGTGAGTTCGACGGCGCCCTGCAGCACGCCGACCTCGACCTGCGCATCGCCCTGCTGGCGCACCGTGAAGCGCGTGCCGATCGCCCGCGCCGAGCCTTCCTCGGTCTCGACCAGAAAAGGCCGGTGCAGCGCATCGGGCGCGGTCTGCACCAGGATTTCGCCGCGCACCAGTTGAAGCACACGGCGCTCGGTGTCGAAGCGCAGGTTGATGGCGCTGCCGCTGTTGAGCGTGACCCGGCCGCCATCGGGCAGCGTCAGCGGGATGCGCTCGCCGACGGCGGACACATGGTCCGCCGTGAGCGATCGCCACGGCGTCGTCTGGCGCGCGAGCATCGCACTGCCGCCGCCGACCACCAGCACCGAGAGAAGCTGCATCGCGCGGCGACGCCGCATCGATCGCGGAGCGGCGTGCAAGGCGGCGCGGGCCAGCGGCGACGGGATCTCCGCCAGGCGCCCGCCAACGGCTTCGATGCGCTGCCACGCGGCCTCGTGCGCCGGGTCGGCCGCGCGCCAGCGCGTCCACTGCGCACGTTGCGCGGCACCGACGTCGCGCGATCGCAGCGCCACCCACCATTGAACGGCCTGGTGTGCGACGGCCGGCGCGACCTGGTCGGTACCGCCCAGGACATCCTGCCTGCGGGGCGAAGGGCTCATTCCGGAAAGAAGCAACGCATCGCCGCCTTCGCGAGATGGCGCTTCACGGTCGACACGGAGATGCCCAGTTCCGCGGCGATCTCGCCCTGCCCCAGCCCCTCGAGCTGCGCGAGGAGAAAGGCCTGCTTGGCCAGCGCGGGCAGACCGTTCAGGCGTCGATCGACTTCCACCAGCGTCTCCAGCACCATGAGCCGCGCCTCCGGCGGCGGCGCCACCGGCTCGGGCATCAGCGCCAGCGCGTCGAGGTAGGCCTGCTCGATGGCGCGTCGACGCACATGGTTGATCAGCAGGTTGCGGGCGACCGTCGTGAGATAGGCGCGTGGCTCGGCAAGGCTGTCGAGCCCCGGCATGCGCAGGACACGCAGGAAGGTGTCCTGCGCCAGGTCGGCCGCATCGAAGGCGTTGCCCGACTTCCTGAGCAACCAGCCCTGAAGCCAGCGGTGATGACGGAGGTACAGCGTGCCGAGCTGTTCGTGCGAAAGAGAGTCGGCGCTGGACATGGTCGCTCGGGGGTGATGAAGGATGCGAGGGCGCGGCGTACAGCACCCATGAAAAAAGCCGCATTCTAACGAATGCGACTTATTCGCAATTACACCTCCCGGCCGAAGACGGGTATGCGCCCCGGTGGCGTCCGGGTCGGGGCGAGCGACCGCCCCTGCATTACGCGATCAGCTGCGCGCGTGCGCCGCGTCCCGCAGCGACTTGATCTGGTCGTGGTTGCGCTGCGCACCTTGCGCCTGGCGCTCGACGACGGCGCGCACATCGGGCGGCAGCGCCTGCTTCAGCGCCTTGCGGTAGCGTGCCAGCGCCGCGTCTTCGCCACGCTCGCATTCGTCGAGGATCGACGCCTCGCTGTTGGCGCCCACGGCGCCCTTCACATGCACCCAGCCGCGGTGCATGGCGCCGCTGGTGGTGCCGCCATCCGCCGGCGTGCCACCGTACTGAGTCACGAGCTGGACCAGTTCATTGGCCGCCATGCGGCAACCCACCGCGCGCTCCGAAAAGACCTGCTTGAGGTTGGCGCTCTCCACCTCCTCCGCGCAGGTATGGAAGCCGTACTCGCCGTCGTGCGCGTTCTCGATCAGGTCGTTGAGAACGTCGACCACGTCGTCGTGCGAAAGCGGCTCGCCCGTGCGTGCGTCGGTGTCGAACGCATCCGCGTCGCGCGGGGCCATCGGCATGGCTTCGCCGAAATACGTGCGGTCCGCACGGTCCCACGCCGCGCGGGATGCATGGCGCGCCTGCGGCCAATCGAGCGTCGAATTGCCGCGGCGCGTGGCCCATTCATCGGCCAACGTGGGTTCGACCGTGTCGAAACTGTCCCCGCGCGACGCGCGGCTCGACCAGCCCATTTCATAGGCCGGCGCGTAGTCGTCGTAGCTGCGGCCCGGTTCGTAGTAGCTCTCGCGGTCGTAGCTCGAGCGCCAGTAGGCGTCTTCGGCGGTAGGGTTCACGCTTTCGGCGACCACCTTGCCACCCAGGCCACCGGCCAAGCCGCCAGCCACCAAGCCGACGACCGTGCCCACCGGGCCGGCCACCGAGCCCGCGGCAGCACCTGCCACCGCGCCGCCTGCGGCACCGACCCCGGTGCCGACGGGATGCGCACCCGGTGCGCCGGTGATCGGGTCACGGTTCGTGTCGGTGGTCTTGAAGTCTGTTTCCTTGGCCATGTTCGGCTCCTTGAGAGAAGGGTTGGAAATGCCCACCGAAGTCATCGCGTTGCGCAATGGAACAACAGTGGCGCGTTGAAGACTTCATCCTGAACACGCAGACCGGCCCTCGGGTCAGGATCGCCAGACGCTGCCTGTAGGGCATCGCCTGCGCAGGCTGCGGTGCAACATGCCTTGCGAGGCCGGGCATCGCCTACACGCGCGACCGCACGTGTTCGCCTATCAACGACGCTTCTCTTTTTTCTTCAACGCGCACCTGCTAGCGCACGCCACCGCACAAGGACCTGCATGAACTCGAACGACGCGAATTCCTGGATCAAACAAGCCCGAAAGGCCGATGACCAACGCCCCGACATGCCGGGCGAACACTGGGCCGTGATGGGCGCGGGCCTGGTTCTGCTGCTGATGGCGGGCCGCAGCCGGTCGTTCCTCGGGCGGACGCTGGCGGGTGCGGCAGGCAGCGCGCTGCTCGGCCGTGCGGCCAGCGGGCGCGGCGGGCTGCACCGCCTGGTGCGCGCCGTCACCGGCGCGCGGCGCTGACCGGCGCGGCTTACTGCATGTAGGCCGGCTTGGCGTAGCCCTGGAACTTGCTGTCCACCACCGCCTTGAATTCCTTGGAGCGGTAGGCCTCGGCGATGTCCTTGGCCCACGGCGTGCCCTTGTCGGCACGCTTCACTGCCACCACGTTCAGGTAGTGGTCGGCGGGCTTCTCGAGGACCACGGCTTCGGTCAACTTCAGGCCCGACGAGATCGCGAAGTTGCCGTTGATGATGGCGTACTCCGCATCGCCCAGCGAGCGCGGCAGCTGCGCGGCCTCGAGCGGGATGAACTTCAACTTGTGCGGGTTCTGGTCGACGTCCTTTTCCGAAGCGCGGATCGCATCGACGCCGGGCTTGATGGTGATGAGCTTGTTCTGCTCCAGCAGCACCAGCGCGCGCGCCAGGTTGCTCGGGTCGTTCGGCAGCGTGATGCGGTCGCCGCTCTTCACCTCCGCGAGGGTCTTGCGCTTGGTCGAGTACACGCCCAGCGGCGCGATCGGGCCCTGCACCAGTTCCACGATGTCGAGCTTCTGGTCGGCAGCGAACTTCTTCAGGTACACGAGGTGCTGGAAGAAGTTGGCGTCGAGCGAGCCCTGCGCCAGCGCGAGGTTGGGCTGCACGTAGTCGTTGAACTCGACCAACTTCACCGTGTACCCCTTCTTCTGAAGGATCGGCACGATACCCAGCTTGAGCTGGTCGAAGTTCGATCCGGCCGTGCCGCCGATGACGAGGTTCTTCTTGTCGGCTTGCGCCTGGGCATTTAGCGAGAGACCGCCGAGCGAGATGGCAGCGATTGAGAGGGCGAGGAAGGAGCGGCGGAGCGCAGAGGTTTTCATGGCAGAGAGATCAGGGAACAAAAAAGAAATCACCGTTTGTCGAGGCGGCGTGCCGCGGTGTTGCCGACGAACTGGATGACCTGCACCAGCGCCACCAGCAGCACCACGGTGAACACCATCACGTCGGTCTGGAAGCGGTAGTAGCCGTAGCGGATGGCGAGGTCGCCGATGCCGCCACCGCCCACCACACCGGCGATGGCCGAGTACGACAGGAAGCTGACCGACAGCACCGTGAGCGCCAGCACCAAGCCCGAACGCGCTTCGACGACGAGCACGCGCCACACGATCTGCAGCTCCGACGCGCCCATGGCATGAGCCGCCTCGATGACGCCGCGCGGCACCTCGCGCAGGCACTGGTCGACCAGCCGCGCGAAATACGGGATGGCCGCGACCGACAGCGGGACCGCCGCCGCGAGCGGACCGATGGAGGTGCCCGCGATCACGCGCGTGATGGGCACCAGCGCCACCAGCAGGATGATGAAGGGGAAGGAGCGCACAGTGTTGACGAGCCAGTTCAGCACCAGGAAGGCCGGCTTGTTGGCCAGCGACTGACCGGGGCCCAGCAGGAACAGCAGCACGCCCAGCGGGCCGCCGATGAGCACCGCGGCCGACAGGCCGATGCCCAGCATCAGGAAGGTCTGCCCGGTGGCGAGCCACAGCTCGGGCAGGATGGCGGCGATGTTCTCAGGCATGGGCGGTTCCTCGGGGCACAGGGGACGACAGCGGTGACGACAGGGGCGTGTTGGCGGCTTCGCGCGCATCGCGCTCGCGGCGACGAACCAGGGCATCGATCTCGCGGCCGAGCGCGGTGAGGCGCTCGGCCTGCGGTGCCTCGTCGACCGCAAACTGTTCGACGAGCTGCCCACGCTCGAGGATGGCGACGCGCCGGCACAGCACCTCGACCACCGACAGCTCGTGCGTGACGATCACGATGGTCACGCCGATCTTGGCGTTGATGTCGCGCAGCGTCTCCAGCAGCGCGCGCGTGGTCTCGCTGTCGAGCGCCGATGTGGGCTCGTCGCACAGCAGCACCTGTGGGCGCGGTGCCAGTGCACGGGCGATGGCCACGCGCTGCTTCTGGCCGCCGGAGAGCTGCGCCGGGTAGGTGTCGATCTTTTCGGAGAGCCCGACCAGTGCCAGGCATTCGCGCACGCGCGCATCGATCTCGGCACGCGAATGGCGGCCATGGATCTTCAGCGGGAAGGCGACGTTGTCGAACACGCTGGCGTTCTGCAGCAGGTTGAACTGCTGGAAGATCATCCCGATGTTCTGCCGCGTGTCGCGCAACTCGCGACGCGACAGCGTGGTCAGGTCACGGCCGCCGACGATCACGCGGCCGGCGTCGGGCCGCTCGAGCAGGTTGATGAGGCGCAGCAGCGTGGACTTGCCCGCGCCGCTCTTGCCGATCAGGCCGAAGATCTCGCCCTCGGGGATGTCGAGCGACAAGGCACGCACCGCGTCGAAGACGTCGCCGTTGGGCAGTGCGAAGGATTTCTGGACCGCGTCGAGGCGAATCACCGGCGGCCTGCGGGCCGCATCGGTCGGGGAAGGGGAAATCACGAAAGCTTGGCGCCTGGGCCTGGTCGGCCCATGGCATGAGAAAGGGAGAACGGGTCGCGAGTATGCGAGAGGTTCAACGCAAAACGAACGACCGAATCGCGATCTGCTTATTCTGGTGATGCATAAGCCGTCGCCTCACCCACGCTCACTCGCTTCGGCCCACCTGCAGGATCTGTCCTACGCACTGCAGGGGTGCCGCCCTTCCCCTGCGCCCTTCATAACAAGTGGCCTCCTCCGATAACCCAACTGACGGCCGCCCAGCGGCCGTTTCCCTTGTCGTCATCACGGAGGAACACCCTTGAACTGGTTCAACAAACTGAAAGTCAGCACACGCCTGATCGGCGGCTTCGCCATCGTGGCAGCGATCGGCGCCTTCATCGGTACCGAAGGCATTCTCAAATCAGCGCAGATCGGCGGCATGGCGTCGCAGATGTTCGAGCGCGAAACCGTCGGCCTGCGCAAGTCTGCCGAAGCCAACATGCATCTGCTCGCGGCAGGCCGCGCCGTCCGCTCCGCCGTGATGGCGCCGAGCCTCGACGACCGCGAGCGCCAGCTCGCCGAAATGCGCAAGCGGCTGGAAGGCATGCACGAGCAACTGAAATCGGCCAGCGATCATTTTCAGAACGAGCGCGGCAGGGCCCTGCTGCAGCAATCGGTCGCAGCCGCACGCGCCTACGAGGCCGGTCTCAACGACGTCGTCGCGCTGCTGCGCAACGAGCCACCCGGCGAAGCCCGCGCCTCCACGGCCAAGCTCTTCGGCGACGTTCGGGGGGCAGGGGACAAGATCGACGGCCTCCTCACGGACCTGGTCGACCGCAAACAGGCCAATGCCGAATCGCTGGCGGCGGAGACGGCCGTCATCGTCTCCAGCATTCGCATCCAGTTGATCTCCTTGACGCTCGGCGGCGTGCTCGCCGGGCTGATCCTCGGCGTGCTGATTTCGCGCAGTCTCACGCGCCAGCTCGGCGGTGAGCCCCGTGATGCCGCCGACATCGCGGGCCGCATCGCGGCGGGCGACCTCACCGTCGACATCCAGACGCAGCCCAACGATGACAGCAGCCTGCTGCATGCGATGAAGGCCATGCGCGACAGCCTGGCGCGCGTGGTGGCCGGCGTCCGCGCCGGCACCGACAACATCGCGACGGCGTCGGGCCAGATTTCCGCCGGCAACCAGGACCTGTCGTCCCGCACCGAACAGCAGGCCAGCTCGCTGGAGGAAACCGCAGCGTCGATGGAGGAACTGACGTCGACGGTCAAGCAGAACGCGGACAACGCGCGCCAGGCCAACCAGCTGGCGCTGTCGGCGTCCGACGTCGCCGTCAAGGGCGGCACGGTGGTGTCACAGGTGGTCAGCACCATGAGCTCGATCGACGCCTCGTCCAAGAAGATCGTCGACATCATCGGCGTCATCGACGGCATCGCCTTCCAGACCAACATCCTGGCCCTCAACGCCGCGGTGGAGGCGGCCCGAGCCGGCGAGCAGGGCCGCGGCTTTGCGGTGGTGGCGGCCGAGGTGCGCAACCTCGCACAGCGCTCGGCCGGAGCGGCCAAGGAAATCAAGGGGCTGATCGACGACTCGGTCGGCAAGGTCAGCGCCGGCACCGAGCTGGTCAGCGAAGCGGGCCGCACCATGGAAGAGATCGTGGGCAGCGTGAAGCGCGTGACCGACATCATGGGCGAGATCACGGCGGCGAGCCAGGAGCAGACCTCGGGCATCGAGCAGATCAACCAGGCCATCACGCAGATGGACCAGGTCACGCAGCAAAACGCGGCGCTGGTGGAAGAAGCGGCTGCAGCGGCGTCTTCGCTGCGCGAGCAGGCCGACCAGCTGGTGGCGGAAGTCGCCGTGTTCAAGCTTCACGACGGCGTGACCCCGACCCCGGCGAAGCTGACGGCACCCCGCGCAGCGTCATCGGCCGCACTACGCGCATCGACACCCGGCCTGGCACGGCGTACGACGGCATCGAAGGCCCTCGCGACGTCGGACGCGCAGGCGTGGGCGGAGTTCTGACCGCACCGCGCGCGAAAAGCCTCCCTTGGCCTACGTCGATCCAGGGTCGACGTGGGCCATGCTTCGTCCAACGCACTGCACAGGGTGGCCTCGATGCCCTGCGCGGCCCGCTGCGACGACGCAGCTTCAACCGGAGACGCATCCCCATGGAAATTCACATCAACACCGGCAATGGCATGGAGAACAAGACCACGCTCGAAGCCTGGGCCGACGCCGAGATCCGCCGCACCCTGGGCCGCTTTTCGAACGACGTGCGTCGCGTCGAGGTGCACCTGTCGGACGAGAACAGCGGCAAGGGCGGTGCCGACGACAAGCGCTGCATGATCGAGGCCCACGTGATCGGTCATGCCGCCGTGGCGGTGACGCACCAGGCCGACAACATGGACGAAGCCTTCCGCGGCGCCGAAGCCAAGGCACGGCGCGCACTGGACAGCGCCATCGGCAAGCTGAGCGACCGGCGCGACCACACGTCGATCCGGACCGAGCCGGAGATTCTCTGAGCCTAAAAAAACGGCCCGCACGAAGCGGGCCGAAGGGATCTTGGTAAGGGATCCATGGAGAAACCATTTACTTCATCGGCGCTCGACGGCAAAAGTTGAGGCTCCCGTTACAACTTCGATGACATGAGGCTTCCGGGTAGACACTCGGGGCTTCCCGTGATTCGACAGGAGTTCGTGTGAATGCTGTTCCGCGCCCCGTGAACGCCGAGCCTGCCGAAGGCGAGGTCGCAGTGCTTTGGCAGGGATGCCTGGACATCGCGCGCCAACGGCGAAGCGGCCCGCGTGCGGCGCCTGCGGGGGCGCCGTTTGCCTGGTCGCCCACACGGGGCTACGCCCTACCGCCCGGCTGGGGCGGCGGGGCCCGGGCGCTGTTCGACCTGCTCAAGCCGTTGCTCGACCGACACGGTGACCCCGATGTCTGGGCCGTGGGCCAGCTGGGTCAGAGCCTCGACGGCTGCATCGCCACCCACCGCGGCGACTCGTGCTTCGTCAACGGCCCCGAAGGACTGGTGCACCTGCACCGGTTGCGCGCCTTGAGCGACGCCGTGATCGTCGGCGCGAGCACGGTGTGCCTGGACAACCCGCAACTCACCACCCGCCGCGTGCCTGGCGACAACCCGACCCGCGTCATCCTCGACCCGTCGCTGCGCGTGCCGGCCGACGCACGTGTCTTCACCGACGGGCAGGCGCCGACGCTGCTGGTGTGCGACGCCGCGCACCGCGCGCGCGCCGAGGCACGGCTCGGGCCTCACTGCGTGATCGCGCTGCCGCGGCGCGAGGCGGGCCACCTGTCGCTGCGCGAGGTGATCGGCTGCCTGCACGAACGCGGCCTGCGCGTGCTCTTCGTCGAGGGCGGCGGCGTCACGATCTCGCAGTTCGTGCAGCAGGGCTGCCTCGACCGGCTGCACCTCATCGTCGCGCCGGTGGTCATCGGCGCCGGGCAACCCGGCCTGCAGGTGCGGCGCTCGGACGCCATGGGTGACGCACTGCGCCCCCCGGCGAGAACTTTCGCGCTCGGTGGCGACGTGCTGTGGGACCTCGCGCTGGCCACGCCACCGCAGCCCGTGTCGGATTAACGACAGCGCATCGCACGGGTTCGAGACTTTCCGCACAGCGGCCCGCGCTTTGCGCCTGCCCAGCCCCGCACGAGGGGGCCTTTCGACGACGCTCGGGTCTCACCACCAAGACACCATTCGCCACAAAGGAACGGTCCTCGAACCCACTGAAAGATCCATCGCCATGAAGCCTCTCGCCCACCCGCAGCCCTTGACCCCTTCGCAGATCCGCCATGTCCTCGAGCTGCTCGACATGCGTCTGCTGGCCCCGCAGGAAACTGCCGCGACCTTCGATCGATTGAGCCAGGCCGGCACCTTCTCGGAAGCGCAGCAGGAAGCCATCGAGCTGCTGTTCGCGCTCGAAGAAGACGAGATCGGCGACGCGCTGATGGACTTCGCGGACGACGAAGCCCGCGACATCGTGCGCGACAACACGGTCCACGAAGCGCGCCTGAGCTACATCGGGGCCTGAGCCGCGCCGACACTGCCTGCAACCGGCAGCGCACGGCGCGCGTGGGTCAGGCCTCGCTCAGGGGCAGCTTGCCGATCAGCTTGTCCAGGGTGACCGGGTAGTCGCGCACCCGCACGCCGGTGGCGTTGTAGACGGCGTTGGCCACCGCGGCGCCCACGCCGCAGATGCCCAATTCGCCCACGCCCTTGGCCTTCATGGGCGACGAGATCGGGTCGGTCTCGTCGAGGAACACCACCTCCTGGTGCGGGATGTCGGCATGGACCGGCACCTCGTAGCCCGCGAGGTCATGGTTGACGAAAAAGCCCAGCCGCTCGTCGACCGCCAGCTCTTCCATCAGCGCCGCACCCACGCCCATCGTCATGGCACCAATCACCTGGCTGCGCGCGGTCTTGGGGTTGAGGATGCGGCCGGCCGCGCACACCGCCAGCATGCGGCGCACGCGCACCTCGGCGGTGAAGGCATGCACGGCCACTTCGACGAAGTGGGCGCCGAAGGTGGACTGCTGAAACTTCTTGTCCAGGTCCCCGAATTCCAGGGTGTCCTCGGCCACCAGCTCCTGTCCGCCGGCTGCCTCTGCGAGCCCCATGCTGCGGCCGCCACCGGACACACGGCCGTCGGCGAAGCTCGCGGTGCCTGCATCGATGCCCGCACGCTGCGCGATCTGCTCGCGCAGCTTGACGCAGGCCGCATACACGCCGGCGGTGGAGCAGTTGCCGCCCCATTGCCCGCCCGAACCGGCCGAGGCCGGGAAGCTCGAATCGCCCAGCTTCACGACGACCCGCTCCAGCGGCACGCCCATCATCTCGGCGGCCGTCTGCGCGATGATGGTGTAGCTGCCGGTGCCGATGTCCGTCATGTCGGTCTCGACCGTGACGACACCCTGCGCGTTCAGGCGCACCCGCGCCGCGGACTTCATCACCAGGTTGTTGCGGAAGGCCGCGGCCACGCCGGTGCCGATGAACCATTGACCGTCGCGCACCTGCCCAGGCTTGGCGCTGCGTTGGCTCCAGCCGAAGCGCTCCGCGCCGATGCGCATGCAGTCGATCAGCCGGCGCTGCGAAAACTTGCGTTGCGGGTCGGCGGGATCGACCTGCGTGTCGTTGCGCACGCGGAACTCGACCGGGTCCAGGCCCACGCGCTCGGCCATCTCGTCCATGGCGATCTCCAGTGCCAGCAGGCCGGGTGACTCGCCGGGCGCACGCATGGCGTTGCCCTCGGGCAGGTCGAGCCGGGCCAGGCGCGTGCCGGTGAGGCGATGGGCGCCGGCGTAGAGCAGCGTCGTCTGCTGCACCGCGTCTTCGGGGTCGCCATCGGCGAGGTTGCCCGACCAGCTCTCATGCCCGATGGCCGTGAGCTGGCCGTCCTTCGACGCGCCCAGGCGAATCCGCTGGATGGTCGCGGCCCGGTGGGTCGTGTTGTTCGCGATCAGCGGGCGCTGTAGCGCCACCTTGACCGGCCGCTTCGCGACGCGCGCGCCGACGGCCGCGAGCAGGATGTCCGCACGCAGGAAGAGCTTGCCGCCGAAGCCGCCGCCGATGAAGGGCGAGATGACGCGGACGTTCGCGCGCGGCATGTCCAGCGTCTTCGCGAGGTCGGTGGCCGCCCAGTCGATCATCTGGTTGGATGTCCACACGGTCAGCTTGTCGCCGCGCCAGACCGCGAGCGAGGCCTGCGGTTCCATCTGCGCATGCGACTGGTCGGGCGTCGTGTAGGTCGCGTCCAGCTGCACCTCGGCACGCTCGAACTGCGGCGCGAAATCGCCCACGGCCTTGTCGGCGTCTTTCGTTTTCGCACGGGTCTCGCGGGCGTGCGCCAGGTCGAACTGGCCGTCGGCGCGGGTGTACTCGACGCGGATCATCTGGGCTGCGGCGCGGGCCTGCTCGAAGCTCTCGGCGATGACCAGCGCGATGGCCTGGTGGTAGTGGTCGATGGCCGGGCCGCCCAGCAGCTTGGCCACGTTGCGCGCGCCCTTGCCGAGCTTGCCGGCGTTTTCGGCGGTGACGATCGCGATGACGCCGGGCGCCGCCCTGGCACGCGCCGTGTCCATCGCCGCGATGCGGCCCTTGGCGATGCCGGCGCCCAGCACATGGCCGTAGGCCTGGTTGGCGACCACGTCATGGTTCTCGTAGGCATAGCGGGCCGTGCCTGTGGTCTTCAAGCGACCGTCGACGCGGTTGACCGCCTGGCCGACCACCTTCAGCTGGTCGATCGGGTTGGTGCCTGCGGGGGTATCGAATTTCATGCTCGGCTCCTTGCCTGCGCCAGCACCGCGGCGAGCGTGCGCTCCACCAGCGGCAGTTTGAATGCGTTCTCTTTGGTCGGCCGGGCGTCGGCGAAGAGCGTGTCGGCCACGGCCTTGGCGCCACGCGGCAGCTGCGCGTCGGCGCTGTCCATGCGCCACGGCTTGGGTGCCACGCCGCCCACGGCGACGCGCCCGCTGCCGTCACGCTGCACGATGGCCGCCACCGACACCAGCGCGAAGGCGTAGGACGCGCGGTCGCGCACCTTCTGGTAGATGTGGGTGCCGCCCACCGGGGCCGGCAGCGTCACTGCCGTGATCAGTTCGCCGCGCGTCAGTTCGGTCTCAATGTGCGGCGTGGTGCCGGGCAGCCGGTGCAGGTCGGCGATCGGGATGACGCGGCGCGATCCGTCGGGCCGCAGGGTCTCTACCGACGCGTCGAGCGCCCGCATGCCCACTGCCATGTCGCTCGGGTGCGTGGCGATGCAGGCGTCGCTCGTGCCCACCACCGCCAGTTGCTTGCTGTAGCCGCCGAGGGCGGCACAGCCGCTGCCGGGCAGGCGCTTGTTGCAGGCCTGGTTGGTGTCGTAGAAATAGGGGCAGCGGGTGCGCTGCAGCAGGTTGCCCGCGGTCGACGCCTTGTTGCGCAACTGGCCCGATGCGCCCGCCAGCAGCGCGCGCGACAGCACGCCGTAGTCGCGACGCACGCGTTCATCGGCCGCGAGCTGCGTGTTGCTGACGAGCGCGCCGATGCGCAGGCCACCGTTCTGCGTGGCCTCGATCGTTTTCAGCCCGAGGCCGTTCAGGTCGACCAGGTGCGCCGGCGTCTCGATCTCCAGCTTCATCAGGTCCAGCAGGTTCGTGCCGCCGGCGATGAACTTGGCGTTGGGCGTGCGCACCGCCTTGGCCAGCGCATCTTCGGCCGACGCCGCGCGTTCATAGGTGAAGGACCTCATGCGGCCGCCTTGGCCACTTCGGTGACCGCTTCGACGATGTTGCTGTAGGCGCCGCAGCGGCAGATGTTGCCGCTCATGCGCTCGCGCAGCTCGTCGGCCGAGAACATCGGCCGGGCCGTGAGGTCGGCGCTGACGTGGCTGGGCACGCCCTGCTCGATCTCGCGCAGCACGCCCACGGCCGAGCAGATCTGCCCGGGCGTGCAGTAGCCGCACTGGAAGCCGTCGTGCTTGACGAAGGCGGCCTGCATCGGATGCAGCTTCTCGGGGGTGCCGAGGCCTTCGACCGTAGTGACGTCGCTGCCCTCGTGCATCACGGCGAGCGTGAGACACGAATTGATCCGTTGGCCGTCGACGATCACCGTGCACGCGCCGCACTGGCCGTGGTCGCAGCCCTTCTTGGTGCCGGTGAGGTGCAGATGCTCTCGCAGGGCGTCGAGCAGCGTGGTGCGCGTGTCGAGCTCCATGCGCTGCGTCTTGCCGTTGACCTGCATCGTCACGGTCGACAACGCGGGGGTGCCCGCCGGTGTGGCCGGCGCGGCAGAGCGATGGGCCGTCTGCGCGGCGGCCGGGGCGGCGCCGCCTATCGTGGCCGACGCAGCGCCGGCCGCGAGAAGCCCTCGCCGGGTGATCGGGAGTTTGTTCGAGGTGTCCATGGGGTGTGATCCTTCATCGTGGGTCGCCGGCGGGTGCGGCGTCGCCGCTGGCGCGGCGCAGATGGGTCACAGTAGGGGACAGGCAGAGGACGGCGAGTAGGAGAAAGGTTCCTCCTTCGGCCAGCGTCGTCTTCCAAGCGACCGCCGACCAGACACGCGAGTCCGGGGCTGGCGGGCCGCGACCCGCCATGAAAAACGGCCCACAAGGGGCCGCTTCTTCGTGCGTTGCAGCGCTGCTGCAACGAGGACTTACTTCTTGGTCTTCTTCGCCGGTGCCTTCTTGGCGGCCGGCTTGGCAGCGGCCTTGTCGGCCTTGCGCTTGGCGGCCTTCGGGTCCACGGCAGCCTTGAAGGCCGAGCCTGGCACGAACTTCGGCAGCTTGGCCGCAGCGATCTTCAGCTTCTCGCCGGTGCTGGGGTTCAGGCCGGTACGTGCGGCGCGGGCCACCTGTTTGAAGGTACCGAAGCCCACCAGTTGAACGGGCTCGCCCTTCTTGACGGCCGTGATGATGGCGTCGGTGAAGGTTTCCACGATGCGGGCGGCTTCGGCCTTGCTGACGTTGTGGGCGGTTGCGATTTTCTCGACGAGTTCGATACGGTTCACTGCGTTTTCCTTGTTGAATGATCGCCATGTTGCCGATGGCGCCGCCGCCCGACGAAATGGGCCGCGAAGGGCGCGGAGTTTAGCGGACTCGAACGCGCCAGCCTCGTGCGAAGGCCGGTGGGCACTGCGTTGCATCTGAAATATGCGGGTCGCGATCTGACACCGACGAGCAAGAAGCGACTCGCACCATCGAGGCTTCAACGCACACGCCGAGGAGCCGCATGACCGCCATCCAGACCTTGCCCCTCCCCCACGCCCCGCAGCGAGGCGTCGGCGTGGCCGCATGGCCGCGGGTGGCGGTCGCGCCGGCGGGCAGCGACGCGCACTTCATCGCCCTGCTGAACGCCTACCGGGCCTCGGGCGGGCTGGCCACCGGGTCGGAGATCGCCGTGCGGCAGCCTTTCACCGGCCTGTCGACCTTGGGCCGCGCCATCACCGCGCGCACCGTCATCAGCCTCGACTGGGCCGGGCAGCGCTGGCTTCCGCTGTTCCAGTTCGAGCCCGGCGACCTGGCCGTGCGCCCACCGGTGCGTGCGCTGATCGACGAACTGTCGGACGTGCTCGACGACTGGGAACTGGCGGACTGGTTCGTCGAGCCCCATGCCTCGCTGCGTGGCACGCCGCCGCTGCAACGCGTCGACCAAGACTTCGCCGGCGTGCACGACGCCGCCCGTGCGCTGCGCTTCGCCTGCGGCCACTGACGCTCGCCGATCAGCCGCCCCTCGGGCCGGGTGGTGCGCGAACAATCGCACGAAACCGACACAAAGCGCGGGCTGTTTCGGGCGCGCAGGCCGGCGAGTAGTGCTTTGTCATGCATCGCGGCGAAGCTCTCGGGTCTTCGCCAACGGATCTCGATGAACGATCAGCCAAAGCGGCCTGCGCATGCCCGCGACTTTCCCAACCTCCACCCCGTCTTTCAGCCGATCGTCGACCTGAGCGTCGGCGCCGTCGTCGGCTATGAAGCCCTGATCCGCGGCCCCGAGGGTTCTGCCCTGCATGGCGCACCGGCGCTCCTGGCCTGGGCCAGTGCGAATGCCTGCCTCCTTCGCTTCGAGCTGCACTGTGTCGAGACCATCCTCTCGCATTGGCGCGCCGAGCGCTCGCCGGCTCGGCTGTTCATCAACATGAGCGCCGACGCACTGGTGCAGGCCATGTCCAGCGTGGACGGCGGCGCGACGTGGTTCGAAGCGCAGGTCGCCTTGCAGGGCGTCGTCGCCGGATCGCTCGTTGTCGAGCTCACCGAGAGCGCCGCTCAGGCGACCGCCGACGCACTCGGCCAGGCGGTCCATCGCCTGCGCGCGGCGGGCGCGCGCCTGGCCCTGGACGACTTCGGCGAGGGCCACTCCAATCTGCGCCGATGGACCGACCTGCAACCGGACTTCGTCAAACTCGACAAGTCCTTCGTCCAGGGCATTTCGGACCAACCGCAGCGCGTGGCGCTGGTGCGCATGGTGGTCGGCCTGGCGCAGGCCTTCGGAACACGGCTGGTGGCCGAAGGGGTGGAGAACCCGCGTGACATGGGCGTGCTGCGCGAACTCGGTGTGGACCTCGGCCAGGGGTACTGGTTCGGCCACCCGCAGCGCGCCCTGCAGATCGCGGTGCCGGACCTGGTCAGCGCCGCCATCGACGACCGGCGCGTCCCCGTCGTGCCGCATCCCACACGCCTGGGGCAGCCCGCGGCGCTTCGCGGGATCGCCGTCATCGACGCGCCGGCCCTGCATCCTGCGACGCTCATCGACGAGGTGGCCAGCGTCTTCCAGACGCACACCGAACTGCATGCGCTCCCGATCGTCGACGGCGACCGCCCCGTCGCGCTGATCAACCGGCAGTCGTTCATGAACGACTACTCGCGCCTTTACTTTCGCGAAGTCCACGGGCGCCGGCCCTGCCTGAGCTACGGCAATCCGACGCCCCGCGTCGTCGAACTCGACGACAGCGTGGAGCGCCTGCTGGGCATCCTCACCTCGGAGGACCAGGCCTATCTGCGCGAAGGCTTCATCGTGACCGAGCGCTCACGCTATGTCGGGCTGGGCACCGGGGACCAGCTGGTGCGCGCCGTCACCGAGGCGCGTGTGGAAACCGCGCGGCATGCCAACCCGCTGACCTTTCTGCCCGGAAACATTCCCACGAGCGTGCACATCCAGCGCCTGCTGGAAGGCCGCGCCGGCTTCGTGGCCTGCTACGCGGACCTGAACAACTTCAAGGTCTTCAACGACCGGTTCGGCTACTGGCGGGGCGACGAGATGATCCGCCTGCTCGCCCGGCTGGCCGTCGAGCATGCCGACCCCTACATGGACTTCGTCGGCCACATCGGGGGCGATGATTTCCTGATCCTGTTCCAGAGCACCGACTGGCGGGAGCGTTGCATGGACCTGATCGGAAGCTTCAACCGCGCGGCCCGCTCACTCTACGACGACGAGGCCCGGCAGGCCGGTGGCCTGGAAGCGGAGGACCGCTACGGCGTGCGGCGCTTCACGCCGCTGACCACGCTGGCCATCGGCGCGGTGCGTGTCGCGCCGAATGCTTCGCAACATGCCGAAGACATCGCGAGCGAGGCCGCGCATGCGAAGCACGCGGCCAAGCTGGCGTCGCACGGACTGTCGGTGCGCGACTGCGGCTAGCCGGCGCGCGGCAGGAAAATCGAGGAGATGGTGCGGCCCGGGGTCCTCCGGGCTGCCCGCTGCGGATCACCCTTGCGGATACGGCGGAACGTGCCCGCCCAGCCCGATATAGCTGGCGATGCTCAGCATCGCCGGAATATCGATCTGCTCGGCATCGCGCGGCACCACGTCGTAGTGGCACAGGGTGCCGACCAGCACGCCGGACGCATCCATGACCGGCACCCCGCAATAGGCCAGGACGGCATCCCGCGCCGGATGCGCTGCAAGGCGCTCGTCGACCAGGGCGTTGGGGGTCTTAAAGGGCGCGCCGGTTTCGCGGACGAAGCAGCAGTAGGTGGCGTTGTCGGGCACCTCCGTCGCCGTCAGGTCGTCGGGATTTTCGCGGTCGTAGTGGACGGCCGCGCTCGCCTTGCCGTCCTGGAACCGCCAGATCCCGATGAAGCGGTAGTCCGTCTTGCGCAACAGCGACGCCAGCGCTTCCCGCAGCCCATCGCCGCGCAGCTGCACGGCGAAATCCGCCAGTGCCCGCTTGGCGGTGGGGCTCAACTCGGGGGGGATGGTCGTGGTGTGGGGCATCGGACCGATCCTAACAAGATGGGGACTTCGCCGCCGCGTGCAGTCGACGCGCCCGTCGGGCCTAGTCGATCAGCGCCACCGCACGTCGCGCGAAGCCCGCCGCCTGCGCGCCGACCTGCACCGCATTTTCGGCCGCGGCGCTCCCGCGCTTCGCACGCGCTGCGATGCCTTCGAGGATGACAGCGAACCGGAACAGCGAAAAGGCCAGGTGGAAGTTCGTCACCGGTTCGGCGCAGCCGCCACTGCGCTGGTAGTGCGCGATGTACTCGGCCTGCGTGGGAATGCCCTCGGCCGCGAGGTCGATGCCGCGCATGCCCTCGAACTCGTCGGCGCCGGTGTGCCAGGCCATGCAGCTGTAGGCGACGTCGGCCAGGGGATGGCCCAGCGTCGACAGCTCCCAGTCGAGCACGGCGATCACGCGCGGCTCGCTCGGGTGGAACATCAGGTTGCCGAAGCGGAAGTCGCCATGCGCGATCGTGGTCAGGTCGCTCGTCGGGATGTTCGCGGGCAACCAGGCGATGAGGCGGTCGATGTTCGCGTCCTCGCGGGTGCGCGAGGCTTCCCACTGACGGATCCAGCGCGTGATCTGGCGCTGGAAGAAATTGCCCGGCTTGCCGTAGTCGGTCAGGCCCGCAGCGGCCAGGTCGACCCGGTGCAGCTTCGCCAGCGTCTCGGCCATCGACAGGTAGTAGGCGCGCCGTTCGGCGGGTGCGATCGTCGGCAGCGCGTACTGCGACAGCACCCGGCCTTCGAGCTTGTCCATCACGTAGAAGGGCGTGCCGATGACGCCGCGATCGTCGCAATAGAGCACCGCCTTCGGCACGGGCACGTCGGTGCCGGCGAGCGCCCGCAGGATGCGGAACTCGCGGTCCACCGCATGGGCCGACGGCAGCAGCTCGCCCGGCGGCTGCTTGCGCAGCACCAGTGCCCGGTCGTCGAAGTCGACGAAGAAGGTCGGGTTGGACTGACCCCCGCCGATGCGCGCCAGGCGCATCTCGCCATGCAGGCCGGGCATCGCGCCGCATAGAAAGTCGCGCAGGCGAGCAGGATCGAATTCTGTGCTTGTCTCTGTCTTGTTCATACCGTCATTGTCACTGCCGGCGACCGGCCACCGGGTCGGATGCGGCGCCTCGTGCTCTCGAAGTACGGCAGTTTCACATCGGCACTGTGATGGCCAAGCGCTCGCCGGACCTACGCTTCGCCGGCGGCAGTGCCCCCGCGTTGCGCGTCGACAGGGGTCGCTGTCGGGCACGCCATGCGCAGCAGCTTTCGGAACCTGGGACATGTCATGTGCGACGGCGCGGGGCATTCAGCGACATGGCGAAGCAGACTGCTCAAGGCAGTCATTCTGCGAACTTGGCGGTCGAGTTCATCGGCACGTTGGTGCAGGGTCGGTCGGGACAGATCCGGGTTTCGGTCCGTGTCGAACATCCCGCTGATGTCCTCCAACGAGAAACCGGCCGCCTTCCCCAGTGAGATCAAGGCGAGCTGCGCGAGCGTGTCTTCGCTGTACTGCCGACGCAACCCATGGCGGCCGACCGACTTGATCAACCCGACCTGCTCGTAGTAGCGCAGCGTGGACGCGGGAACGCCGCTTGTCTTGGACAGTGCGCCGATGTCGACGAGTTTCATGCTTGACTTCAAGTTAACTTGAAGTCGCATAGTAGGCCGTCGTCCAAAGCCGCGCAAGGAATCCCGCATGAAAAACGAAGCCCCGCCCACCGCCAACAAGCTCGTACTGGCCGCATTGGCAGGCGCTGTCCTGCTTGCGTCACTGGGCGTCAGCATCGCGACCGTCGCCCTTCCGACGCTGGCCAGGGCCTTCTCGGCAACCGTCCAGCAGGTGCAATGGGTCGTCCTTGCCTATCTTCTCGCCGTGACAGCGGCCATTGTTTCGGCCGGACGCCTGGGAGACCTCTACGGCCATCGCCGCGTGCTCATCGCCGGCCTGCTGCTGTTCACGTTGGCGTCTGCGGTCTGTGCATTGGCTCCGGGTCTGAGCTGGCTCATCGCCGGCCGCCTGGCGCAAGGCCTGGGTGCGGCGATCCTCATGTCGCTGCCCATGCCGATGGCCAAAGGGCTGGTCGGGACAATGCGTCTTGGTACTGCGATGGGCCTGCTCGGCACGATGTCGGCCGTCGGTACTGCGATGGGCCCGTCTCTTGGTGGCCTCTTGATTGGCGCATGGGGCTGGCGCGCCGCATTCGTTTTGCTCACGCTTGGCGGCACCGGCATGCTGGTACTCGTCTCGACAGCCATTCCCACCGCAAGCGCATCGGGCGCCACCGCCGGCGGCATGGATTGGGCGGGCAGCGTCTGGCTGGCCATCCTGCTGCTGTGCTTTGCACTGTCCGCCACAGGAGGGAAGGTCGGCTTGCCGATCCCGCTCTGGAGCTTGCTTGTCTTGGCCGTCATCGCGTTGGTGGCGTTCGTTCGCACAGAAACAGGTGCGACCAGCCCACTTGTCCCCGTGCATCTGCTGCGTGGGCGAGCTATCGCAACGTCGCTGGCAACGAACCTCATCGTGGGCGCGATCATGATGTCGACGCTGGTGGTGGGTCCCTTTTTGCTGTCGTTCGGCCTGGGTCTGAGCGAGGCCGGGACGGGCATGGTGATGGCCGTCGGTCCCGCCGTCGCGGCTCTGTCGGGCGTGCCCGCTGGACGACTCACGGACCGGTTTGGCGCACACCCAACACTTCTTGCAGGACTGATGCTTGCGACTGTCGGCCTGTGCTGCTTCGCCGTGTTGCCGGCCCTCGTCGGCATTCCGGGGTACGTGATGGCGCTGGCGCTGATCACGCCGGGCTTCCAGCTGTTTCTGGCGGCCAACAACACCGCAGTGATGGCCCGTGCCCCAGATGCTCATCGCGGCATGCTTTCGGGACTGCTCGGCTTGTCGCGCAACGTGGGCTTGATGACGGGCGCCTCCCTGCTACCGCTGGTGTTTGCTTCCATGCTGGGCGGGCGCGGCGTGGCCGACAGCTCGGCGGAGGCCGTCCGCGCCGCCTTCTCAGCCACCTTCGTCTGGGCAACCGGCCTGTGTGTGCTGGCCACCCTTCTCGCGGTCCTGGGCAAGGCCGCACGGCGCTCGCAAGCCGGCTCTTTTCGTCCACCGAGCAGCCGCGACGCATGACGCCATCGCACCAAGCATCTGGCGCTCGACAGCGCACCCGCAAACGGACCCGCCCCTTGAAACCCGGCCAAATGCCCGTATCATTAGCACTCGCTGAACCCGAGTGCTAACAACTCGGTTTCCAGGCGATGGCGCGCAGGCCCTTGGGCTGCGCCCGACCCCAACCCCCGTTTCTATTCAGGAGATGCAATGAAACTTCGTCCTTTGGCCGATCGCGTGATCGTCAAGCGTGTTGACAGCGAAACCAAGACCGCCTCCGGCATCGTCATCCCCGACGCAGCCGCCGAGAAGCCCGATCAAGGCGAAGTCCTGGCCGTCGGCCCGGGCAAGCGCAACGACAAGGGCGAACTCGCTGCCCTGACCGTCAAGGTCGGTGACCGCGTGCTGTTCGGCAAGTACTCGGGCCAGACCGTCAAGGTCGACGGCGACGAGCTGCTGGTCATGAAGGAAGACGACCTGTTCGCAGTCGTCGAGAAGTAAATCTTCTCCTTCTTCCCGCTCATTCCATCAATCTTTCGGAGTAATTCAACATGGCAGCAAAAGACGTAGTCTTCGGCGGCGAAGCCCGCGCACGCATGGTCGAGGGTGTCAACATCCTGGCCAACGCCGTCAAAGTGACCCTGGGCCCCAAGGGCCGCAACGTGGTGCTCGAGCGTTCGTTCGGCGCCCCCACGGTGACCAAGGACGGTGTGTCCGTCGCCAAGGAAATCGAACTCAAGGACAAGCTGCAGAACATGGGCGCCCAGCTCGTGAAGGAAGTGGCTTCCAAGACTTCGGACAACGCCGGTGACGGCACCACGACCGCCACGGTCCTGGCCCAAGCCATCGTTCGCGAAGGCTTCAAGCTGGTGGCTGCCGGCATGAACCCGATGGACCTGAAGCGCGGCATCGACAAGGCGGTCACCGCCCTGGTCGCCGAGCTGAAGAAGGCATCGAAGCCCACGACGACTTCCAAGGAAATCGCTCAAGTCGGCTCGATCTCGGCCAACAGCGACGAAACCATCGGCAAGCTCATCGCTGACGCGATGGACAAGGTCGGCAAGGAAGGCGTGATCACCGTCGAAGACGGCAAGTCGCTCGACAGCGAACTCGACGTCGTCGAAGGCATGCAGTTCGACCGCGGCTACCTGTCGCCCTACTTCATCAACAACCCCGAAAAGCAATCCGCGATTCTGGACAACCCGTTCGTTCTGCTCTTCGACAAGAAGATCAGCAACATCCGTGACCTGCTCCCGACGCTGGAACAAGTCGCCAAGGCCGGCCGTCCGCTGCTGATCATTGCCGAAGAAGTCGAAGGCGAAGCCCTGGCGACCTTGGTCGTGAACACGATCCGCGGCATCCTGAAGGTCGTGGCCGTCAAGGCACCTGGCTTCGGCGACCGCCGCAAGGCCATGCTGGAAGACATCGCCATCCTGACGGGCGGCAAGGTCATCGCTGAAGAAGTGGGCCTGACGCTCGAGAAGGTGACGCTGGCCGACCTCGGCCAAGCCAAGCGCATCGAAGTGGGCAAGGAAAACACGATCATCATCGACGGTTCCGGCGCTGCTGGCGACATCGAAGCCCGTGTCAAGCAAGTCCGCGTTCAGATCGAAGAAGCGACCAGCGACTACGACCGTGAAAAGCTGCAAGAGCGCGTGGCCAAGCTGGCCGGCGGTGTTGCCGTGATCAAGGTCGGCGCTGCCACCGAAGTCGAAATGAAGGAAAAGAAGGCTCGCGTCGAAGACGCCCTGCACGCCACCCGCGCTGCCGTGGAAGAAGGCGTTGTGGCTGGCGGCGGCGTGGCGCTGCTGCGTGCCAAGCAAGCCGTGGGCGACTCGGTCAAGGGCGACAACGCCGACCAGGAAGCCGGCATCAAGCTGGTGCTCAAGGCCATCGAAGCGCCTCTGCGCGAAATCGTGAACAACGCCGGCGGCGAAGCCTCGGTGGTGGTGAACGCTGTGTTGGCCGGCAAGGGCAACTACGGCTTCAACGCTGCGAACGACACGTACGGCGACATGCTCGAGCTGGGCATCCTGGACCCGACGAAGGTCACCCGCACCGCGCTGCAGAACGCTGCATCGGTCTCCTCGCTGCTGCTGACGACCGAAGCCATGGTTGCCGAAGCACCGAAGGACGAATCCGGCGCCGGCGGCGGCATGCCCGACATGGGCGGCATGGGTGGCATGGGCGGCATGGGCATGTGATCCCCCCCGAGGGCACATCGGCACTTCGTGTCCGCTGTGCCCTCCCCCCTCTGGGGGCAACACCAGCGGCCTGGCAAAGCCAGTTCCGCGGTGTTTCACCAACGAGGCAAAGAGCCCTGCAGCGCAAGCTGCAGGGCTTTTTTCATGGGCGCCGCCGTTGCGACCGACTGGCGCTCGGCCTAACCGCGCGCGATGCGCTTCGCCATGCTCCAGCGGTGCACTTCCGACGGGCCGTCGTAGACGCGAAAGGCGCGCATGTCCGTGAAGATGCGCGCGACGATGCTCTCGCCCGACACGCCGCTGGCACCGAGTATCTGCACCGAGCGGTCGACCACGCGCCATTCGGCCTCGGAGCACATCACCTTCGTCATGCTCGATTCGTGCCGGCCCTTGCCGCCCTGGTCGAGCACCCAGGCGCAGTGCCAGATAGCCAGCCGTGCAGCGTGCAGGTCCATCTCGTTGTCGGCGAGCATGAAACCGACGCCTTCGTGCTCGACCAGCGGCTGCCCGAAGGCCTGGCGTTGGCGAGCGTACACGCTCGCCACGTCGTGGGCACGGCGCGCTTGACCGAGCCAGCGCATGCAATGCGTGAGGCGCGCTGGCGCGAGCCGCACCTGGGCATAGCGAAAGCCTTCGCCGATGGCACCGAGCACGTCGTCGGCCGGCACGCGCAGGCCGTCCAATCGCACCACGCCGTGACCGCCGGTGAAGCAGCTGTCCATGGCGTCGATCTGCCGTTCGATGACGATCTCCGGCTGGTCCATGTCGGCCAGGAACATGGTGGCGCGGCCGTCTTCCATGCGCGCCATGATGATGGCGAAGCCAGCACCGGTGGCGCCGGTGATGAACCACTTGCGGCCGGTGATGACGTAGTGGTCGCCATCCTGCACGGCCAGCGTCTGCATCATGGACGGGTCCGAGCCGGCACCGGGTGGAGGCTCCGTCATGCAGAAGCAGGAGCGGATGTGGCCGTCGATCAGCGGCTGCAGCCAGCGCGCCTTCTGCGCCGGCGTGGCGACCTCCTCCATCAGGTGGATGTTGCCTTCGTCTGGCGCGTGGATGTTCAACGCGACCGGCCCCAGCGGCGAGTAGCCGGCCTCCTCGAAGACGATGGCCTTGTCGACGTGCGACAAGCCGAGGCCGCCGTGCGCCTTCGATGCATGGGGCGTGAGCAAGCCGTGCGCCCGGGCTCGCGCCACCAGGTCGTTGCGCAGCGCCTCGCTGGGGCCGTGCGAATCCTGGCGCGGATCGTTCTCCATCGGGATCACTTCATCGGCGATGAAGCGACGCGTGCGTTCCTGCAGCTCGGTCTGGGCAGGCGTGAAGCTGAAATCCATCGATCGGTCCTTTGAGGGATGCCGTTGCATCCGGATGGGGCCGATCGTGCCGTCAATGCACGCCCGGTCGGGTCATCGAGGCGACAACGCGTCCCTGTCCCCGGGCTGTTCCGGCCATCGCTGCGGCACCCGCCGGAGGTTGTCGACCGAGTAACCCAGCGCCTGAAGCTTGGCCACGGCCGCCTGGTAGCTCGTCTCCGCGATGCGGGGTGTGCGCGCCATGATCCAGGCGTAGTCGCGGTCGCTGCGGCCGATCACCGTGATCTGGTAGGCCGGGTCGACATCGACGATCACGTACTCGGCCTTGACCGGCCAGATGAACTGCATGCCCCACACCGCGTTGTTGGTGCCGGGCACCACCGTGGCGACGGGGTTCATCGTCTTGAGTTCGCCGTCGAACGCCCCTTCGCGATACCGGAAGCGGGTGGCGATGGTGCCGTCCGGCTGCAGGCTGTACGACTCGACCGCGTTGAAGGCGTTGCGCTCCGGACGCGTGGGAATGTTGCCGATGACGTACCAGTCGCCCATGAAGCGCTGAAGGTCGACCTCGGGCACCGGCTGGATCTTCGGCGTCGGCGACACGGCACAGCCGGCGATGAACAGCACGGCGACGGCTGCGGCCACCAGTGCCGAGGGGCGAATGGATCTCTGCAGAAAACGGGACATGACGGGCGCTCCTTGATTGGTAGTCCCACGCTACAAGGCGGCCGAATGACAACGCGTCGGACAGGACCCTGACCGCCGGCCACCCGAACGCGACGCCGGCGTCCGCAGCAGCGCCTGCAGCGGGATTGGCCGTCTGTTCGCCAGTTTGAACCGGGCCGGTTCGCGGTAGCCTTGGTCTCCGTACAGCAGCCTTCGTCGGAACCCAAGAGACAAGCCCTTCAGCCGTCAGCCACAGCGGTGGCGCCACCCGCCGATCCTCGATGAACGCACCCTCGCTCCACCCCATCATCCGCGACGTCGCGGGCGATCCCGATCCCCTGGCCGCGGTGCTCGCGGCCCTTACCGGCCAGCCACTCAGTGCTGTCGAGAAAGTGCTGCGCAGCGTCGATGCCAGCCTTCGCAAGCTCACGCGGGTCGCCGGCACGGTGCCCGTGGAGGACGCAGCACACCTCGCGCTCTTGCGCTTCGGCCATTCCCCCGCGCGGCTTTACTGCGACGCCGCGCGGAGCCGGCGACTCGGCGACGTGCTGGAGGCCTACGCCAAGGCGCCGGGACGCGATCCGCAGAAGCTGTTCGTCGTGCATGGCGACGGCGCGGTGCACGCCATCTGCGGCCACCGCGTCTCCAGTGCCGACCGCTCGGCGCCCCGCTTCCTGGACGCCGAGATCGCGGACCGGCGACTGGATCTGGACGCCCGGATCGTCTTCGCCCTGACCTTCGTGGAGCGCGTCAACGTTCCCGTGGCACAGCCCGACCACGGCTTTCTCGAGGCCGCCGCCATCGCGGCCTACGCGTTGGCCGAGGCCTACGACATCGACGTCCTGCCGGCCGACTGGCCTTACTGGAGCATCGCCTTTCCTCAGGACCTCACGGATGGTGCGCCCGGTTCTGCCCGTCGGCTGGTCTGCGGCGAATACGAGTTGCTGACCACCGTGAGCCAGCATGTTCGCCAGCATGTCGCCGCCGTCGAGACGGCCGCAAGCATCTTGAAAGGCTACGTGCTGACGCCGAAGTAGCTCAGCCCGCCGCCGTGCCGGTCGACCAGGCGGGCGGCGGCGTCGAGGCCATCTTGGCCAGCCGGCAATGGCGCTGATAGGGGACGCCGAATTGACGCTCGAGCTCGGCATGCAGTTCGTCCGTGAGCCTGCCGTCGTGGTCGCTGGGCTTGATGTCGCCCGACAGGAGCACGCTGAGGTCGGCCGCGCGGATGCCCAGGCGCATCGAGGCCTGCGCGTGCCAGATCGTCACCGCCTCGAAGGCCCCTGTTATCAAAAACAGGAGCAGCACCGGCGGTGGCGCGCGCCGCCGGTCCTTGCGACGCTGCAAGCCGTCCCAGACGTGGCGGACCGGGATCGGGCACCCGTCGGCCGCCGATGCGCGCAGCAGCCCCTGTGCGAATTCGTGAGCCCGGCTGGGCTGCGCACCGTGCAGGGGCGCCAGCACGGCGACATGGTCGAGCGCATCGTCGGGCAGGCGCAGCGAGACGGTTTCGCCGCAGTAGAAGTGCTTCTCGAGAAAACGCCCCAGCCCTGCATAGTCGACCGCGTCGTAGTCCACGCATGGCCGAAGTCGCGCGCGCCACGGCGCGACGACACCGACTTCCGGGGAGATCCAGAGGCCAGCCACCTGTCGAAAAACGCCTGAATCGCCATCGCTCATGGTCACCATTGTGCTGTCCAGGGCTTTCATAGGTCATCGCGTTGCGCCAGGCACCGCCGGCATCGTTGAAGTCACGTTGTTTACCTGGTTTGCGGCCGACCCGAAACGGAAGAGTACTTACGAATTGCTAAAACCATGCGGACTGCCGGGGAATGGCGTAGAAACCGGTTTCTATTCGACAGAAAAACGTAATCCTTAGGCGCTACTTCGAGCAGTAAATCGAGTGCCCTGTAGGAATCCACTGACGCTAAGCGTGTTGTTTCACACGCTTTCCCACTTGGCCCACCGGATGGTTAACAAATGTAAAACTTCGGATGGTCTACTTACATCAGTTGATTCATCACGGAGTTTGCAAGTGGATATCGATTCGAACGACAGCGGTGCAGCGGCGGAAACGTACAAGGAGATCGGCGACGTCAATCTCGCGTACATGCTTCTGGCGCAAAAGCTGGTGAAGCAGGACAAGGCAGCGGCGATGTTTCGCCTTGGAATCGGTCGCGAACTCGCCGACCTGCTCGCCAGCATGTCACTGTCGCAGATTGTGAAACTCGCCGCCTCGAACCTGTTGCTGTGCAGTTTTCGGCTCGACAACAAGCCGATGCTGACCGTGGCCGCCGACGACAAGAGCAGCGGCCTGCAGCAGGCGCACATGTCGATCCTGATGGCCGCGCGCCAGATGCGCGAGAGCACCGCCGTCACCTTCAACTGAAGGCATCGGTCGGGTCCGGACGGACCCTGACCTGTCAGCCGCGCACCAACGACGCCGCGGCGAGGACGATGACCAGCAGGACGCCAGCACGTACGACGTACACGCCGAGCTTGGCGGCAAACGGATCCTGCGGTTGCAGCCGGGCATGGCTCGTGTTCATCGCATCCCTCCTGGTTGATATCGACATCGGGAAAAATGTCCCGAGGCGATGCCAAGCATCCCACGCACACCCCTTCGCGCATCGGCGCATCAGCAGCCACAACACCGTCCTGTTCGCTCGGTCGGAGTATCGGCCGGCTGATGCATGTGCAGAAAATCACGAAGTACACGCAAACCATCGATTGCAAGAGAACTTAGGTACTACAGCAGGCATCTTTGTTACAGAATTTGAACTGGCTCACAGTCAGTGACCTTTTCTGTGGCGTTGTCACCATGCAGCGCTGTTTCAACGACCCGGCGCATCTTCCCCGGAGGGTGCGCCCTGTTTACCGAGTCCTCTTCGATGTCCAAGTTCTTCCACACGGGTCGCCACGACGATGCGCCAGATACCGTGCCGTCGCGTCTCGGCGAGCTCTCTCTTCGCGCCCGTCTCGAGCGTCAGGAGCAATACCGCAGCGGATGGCGCCGCAATCTCACCATTGCCGCGCTGATCGTGGCCGCCTGCGCGGTCGCGCGCTATCTGACCCGCTGAACGCACGTGGCCGTCCGGCATTGCCGGACGGCCACGGGTTGATGGCCCTTGCGACCGCCAGGTCGCGAGGGCCTCAGGATGTCGAAAGGCCCTCAGTGACGCGCCACCGACAGCAACCCGTCGATCGCCTGAACGACGCCGTGCTTCGAGTCATCGGTCGCCCCACCTTCGGTGAGCAGTGCACGAATCAGCGACAGCGTATGAAGCAGCTCCGCTTCCATGTCCGTCAACAACGGAATGACGTCGTAATTCGGGTAGTTGCCGCGCGCGCCCATGGGGCGCCCCGGGCCGGACAAGTCGACGGAGTACCCGTCGCGGATGGCTTCCGATTGAGTTTTCATGGCTTCACCTGCTGAAAGTTTGAATTCGAAACGGGCTTGCAAAGCCTATGCTGACATGGCCGCATCGGCAGGCGCGTCAGCCACATGCACCAGATGCTTGAGCCGTTGTCCCATCCGGTCGACGCGCGCCTGCCGGGTGGCGACGTCTTCGAGAAGGGGTGCAAACGGGGCGACCGGCGGCACATTCGCCGCGGCAGCCAAGCTCAGATCGTGCGCGGGCAGGGTGTCGCGGAGAACCGCAAGCAGACCCTTGGAGGTCCAGGTGGGGTGGGAGGTAGGCGTCATGTAATACATTGTGCCTACCGACATTTGGCCCGACAACAGTCGTTATCGAATTGTCATGCCATCGCGGGACTATTTAACGAAAACCAAGGTACTACTTTTCGAGTTTGAGTTGCATGGCCTCTGCGTAGGCCAGGCGCCGCGCCCGGTGCGTCCGCTCCAGCCTCTCCAGGCGTTCGGTGTCGGCGGGCTGAGGCCCGGGGCCGCTGCCGCAGAGGCGGTCTCCCAATGCTTCGATCATGTACGCGCGGTGCTCCGCCAGGTCGGCAGCGCTGTGCTCGAGCGCGTCGCGCAGCGCATCGAGCGATGCAGGGTCGGTGAGGGAACGGGTGTTCGACATGCCCACACCCTAGGAGCGCAACAGGCGCTCAACAATCGGACAAAGGGCCGCCGCACCTTGGACGACGTGGCATTGTTCGTCGTTCAGCGCTTTTCCTGCGCGCCGCGTCGGCTTGTCGCAAGCGCCAGCGCGCTCACAGCTTGAAGACCCGGACGCCTTCGGCCAGCTGTGCCGCCTGTTGCTGGAGCGACGCGGCGGCCGCCGCCGACTCCTCCACGAGCGCCGTGTTCTCCTGCGTGACGCTGTCCATCTGCGTGATGGCACTGTTGATCTGCTCGATGCCCTGTGTCTGCTCGTGGCTCGCCGCGCTGATCTCGACCATGATGTCGGTGACGCGCTTCACACTGGCCACGATCTCGTCCATCGTCCGCCCGGCTTCTGCCACCTGGTGACTGCCAGCCTCGACATTCCCGACGGAATCGTCGATCAACCCCTTGATCTCCTTGGCGGCGCCGGCTGAGCGCTGGGCCAGGCTGCGCACCTCGTAAGCCACGACGGCAAAGCCACGGCCCTGCTCGACGGCACGCGCCGCCTCGACGGCGGCGTTCAGCGCCAGGATGTTGGTCTGGAACGCGATCCCGTCGATGACCGCGATGATGTCGACGATCTTCCGGCTGGACGCATTGATGGCACTCATCGTGTCCACCACCTGGTTCACGGCCGCGCCGCCGCGCACGGCCACCTCGGACGCCGAAGCCGCGAGCTGATTCGCCTGAAGTGCGTTGTCGGCGTTTTGCTTGACCGTCGAGGTGAGCTCTTCCATCGAAGCAGCCGTCTGCTGGAGAGAGCTCGCCTGCTCTTCGGTGCGCGACGACAGGTCGTGGTTGCCCGACGCGATCTGGCTCGACGCCGTGGCCATCAGGTCGGTGCCCTGACGCACATCGCCCACGATGCGTGACAGGCTGTCCTGCATCCGCGCCAGCGCGGCGACAAGCGGCGAGAACTCGTCTCGGATGCTGTCGGTGACGGGCACGGTCAGGTCGCCTTCGCTCACGCGTTGGGCCACCACGCATGCCATCGACACCCGTCGGCGCACCACGGCGACCAAGTGCCAGAAGAACACCATCAGACCGACGGCCACGGCCAGCATCATCAGGAGCAGTTCGGACCGCGTGCGCACCGCATCGGCCTGGACCCGTGCCAGGTCGGCGGCCAGCAGTTCACTCTGCCGATCCTTTTCCGCGTCGAGCCATGTCAGCAGGCGATTGCGCGCGGGAATGGTCTTGCCGACCAGTTCATCGAAAGCCTGTTCTTTCTGCCCTGCCTCGATCAAGCGGATGTTGGCCACCGCGATCGGCCAGAACTCGCTGACCAGGCGCTCCATGTCCTGAAAGGACTGCCGCTCCTGAGGCGTCGACAGGGCGGTGCCGAAGGCCGTCGCCCGGTCTTCGATGATCTTCCGCTTGGCGACGATGTCCGCCAGCGTCTGGCGCAGATCGTCCGGCGTTCTGACCAGGATGGCGTGTCGGATCTGCAGCGACACGCGCGTGACGTTCAGTTCGATGTCGGCGATGCGTTGCAATTGCGGCATGCGCGTCTGACCTGTCACGCCGGCGAGGTCGCTCACGCGCGACAGCTGGATCCACGCGGCGAAGGCCAGGCCCGACAGCGCGAGCACCAGCAGGAAGAGCACCAGATACAGACGCTTGGCAATGCCGAAACCATCGAGCAGCTTCATGGAGATTCTTTTGACGGTGGAGAGAGGCCGGTCACCGATCGGCCCCCCGGTGGCTGGATATCGACACGGCCTACAAAAGTTGAAGGTCATCGTCGCGGGCAAATGGCCTCGATGCTTCAAGATCGGCCGGAGCGGCCGATAACCAGGGACCGGCCCATGAAACCGGTGTACGCCCCATGCCCATCGAAACACTGCCCGACCAGATCGACACGGATCCGCTCGCGCTCCGCTGTCAGCCCATCGTCGACCTGCACCGGGTCGTCGTGGTGGGCCACCATCTGCACCTGCCGGGCCGATGGGGCACACGCCTGCCCGTCGCACCGGGGCCGATGCCGATCCTGGGCGCCGGCTTCGACGGCACGACCAGCACCGCGCTGCTGATCGTGGCACCCGGCGCGGCCGCGCTCTACGAAGCCGCCGCCGCCCACACCACGCGCTGGACGCAGACGCTGCTGGCCGCACTCGGCATGCCACGCGCACCGCTGATCGTCGACGTGAGCGCCGCGGTGCGCGCGTGTTCGGAGGCGGATCTGCGCAGCATCGTCGCCGCCCTGCGCCGCCAGGGCCTGCGCTGGGCCATCGGCCAGTTCGGCGACGAATGCACGCACATCCGCCTGTGGACCGAACTCGGCCCGGACTACATGCTGGTCGACAGCGCCCTCACCCGTGGCATCGGACGCTCCTCGCGGCGCCACGATGTCGCGCGCGCCGTGGTGGCGCTCGGGCATGCCATGGGCAGCACGCTGATCGCCACCGGCGTGACCGAGCCGGCCGACCTGGTCGCACTGCGCGACATGGGCGTGTCCTGCGCGACAGGTCCGCTGCTCGTCGATGCGGCCACCCGCCACGTCGAGCTGCCGAATGTGGCGACCGTCGCGCAGGATGCGCTGCACGGCCCCCTGCCCGACATCCATTCGCCGCCGGCGCAGACATCGATGAAGACCGTGCTGCGCAGCCTCCCGATGGTCGTCGCGCCGACCGTTCAGTGGCACACGTCCAACGACGAAGCCTTCGCGCTCTTCGAAGCGCAGCCGGACCTCCAAGCGCTGCCGGTCGTCGACGACGGGCGCCCCGTGGCGCTGATCGGACGGTTGCCGCTCATGAATGCCTATGCCCGCCCGCATTTCCGCGAGCGCTTCGGCGGGGCGTCGTGCCGCGCGCTGGCCGATCCGTCACCGCACATCATCGAACTAGACGCCGAGGTGCACGACCTGGTCGCGGCGCTGATGGGCTCGGACCCGCGTCACCCGGGCGAAGGCTTCATCGCCACCGAAGGCGGACGCTACGCCGGGCTCGGCCGGGCCGACCAGCTGCTGCGCGCGGTGACCGACCTGCGCATCGAGGCCGCGCGCCATGCCAACCCGCTCACCTTTCTGCCCGGCAACATCCCGATCAGCATCCACATCGAACAGCTGCTGATCGACAACACGCCCTTCGTGGCCTGCTACGGCGACCTGAACAACTTCAAGGCCTTCAACGACCACTACGGTTACTGGCGCGGTGACGAGATGATCCGGCTACTCGCTCGCATCGCCGTGCGCAACGCCGAGCCGACGCGCGATTTCGTCGGCCACATCGGCGGCGACGACTTCCTGGTGCTCTTCCAGAGCTCCGACTGGAAACAGCGCTGCCTGCGGATGATCGACCAGTTCGAAAGCGCGGCGATGCGCCTCTACGACGACAGCGAACTCGAGGCCGGCGGCATCGAGGGCGAAGACCGCCACGGCGTGCTGCGATTCTTCGGCTTCACCACCCTGTCGATCGGCGCGCTGCTGGTGTCACCAGGCGACTTCGAGGACGCGCAGGACGTGGCGAACGCCGCCGCACTGGCCAAGCACGAAGCCAAGCTGGGGGCGACCGGGCTGACCATCCGTGAGGCTGGTGGGCCGGTCGTGTGAGAACGCTGGCCTCGAGGCCAGTCGCCGGCCGCAGGGGCCTCCCTGCGTACGCCGGTCTGTCGGATCAGGGGTGCAGAGGCTCCTCGAGAAGACCGCCGAGCCAGGCCAGCAGCGTCTCCGGGCGCATGGGCCGCGCGACCAGGTACCCCTGGACCGCATCGCACCCGACGTTGGCGATCAGGTCGAGCTGAGCGCGCGTCTCGACGCCCTCTGCCACCACGGTCAAGCCCAGGGCGTGTGCCAGCTGCACGATCGCCCGCAGGATGGCCGCGTCGCCTGCGCTCTGGGTGGCGTTCACGATGAAGCTCCGGTCCAGCTTGAGTGACGTGAGGGGAAGCCGCGGCAACTGCGACAGCGTGGAGTACCCGATGCCGAAGTCGTCCATGGCAACCCGGAATCCCAACGCCCGGGCACGCTCCAGCGCCTGAACGGCCGGGGCGGCGGCAAAAACACTCTCTGTGATCTCCAGACAGAATCTGTCGGGTTGCGACCCATGCAGCCGGACCAGCGCGGACAAATCGCCAACGACATCGCTGTCGATGAATTGCACGGGCGACACATTGATGTTCAACAACGGACAACTGCCAGGGCTTTCCGCCTCCCAGGCCACCGCCTGTTCCACGGCGATCTGCATGAGCTTTCTCCCAAGCGCGACCATCAATCCGGTGGTTTCGGCAATCGCAATGAAACGGTCGGGAGGAATGGCCCCGAGGCGCGGATGGTCCCATCGGGCGAGCGCTTCGATGGCCAGGACACGGCGGTCCCCGACGTGCACCACAGGCTGGTAATGAAGGCTGAGCTGGCCGCCATGGCGCAGCGCTTCGTGCAGATCCTGCTCCAGCCCGACGTGCTGCATGCGCATCTCGTGCATCTGCGGGGCGAAGACGACACACCGATTTCCGCCCATGGCCTTGGCCACGTGCATCGCGTCGTCGGCGGCCTGTTCGAGCTTCGTTCCGGCAGCACTGCTTCGCTGAGCGATGCCGACACTTGCACTCAGCCTGAAATCACGTCCGTGGATGGCGAACGGCTTGGCCATGGTGCGCACGAGCTCTGCCCCCAGCGCTTCGGCGTCCGAATCGCTCATTCGAGTGCACAACACCGCAAATTCGTCCCCGCCCAAACGCCCCACGACAGACCCTGCTGCCGCGCCGCGAAGACGTTCGGCCACCTCGAGCAGCAGCCGGTCTCCCTCGTCGGGCCCGAAGGCCTCGTTGACCGTGCGAAAGCGATCCAGATCGACCAGCAGGTAGGTCGAGGGTTGCGTCTGTCCGAAGACGATTCTGCGGGTCAGGCGCATCAGATGGTTGCGCGTGAACAACCCCGTCAATGCATCTCGCGTGGCCGTTCGTTCGAACAGGCGCTCGGACAGTCCGCGGTAGCGGTCCAGCCGGTCGGCACGCACCGTGATGACCGTCACGATGGCCCATGTCCAGGCCAGCACGAGCGCGGTCTGATACACCAGCAGTTCGCCATCCGCCGGCAACGGGATGCCCGGCGCGTCGATGCGATGGGTGACGACCCACCCCATCAACAGCAGGAATGCCGTCGAGCTGGCCAGCAGCGTCCGCGCCATTCGACCCGGTGCAGAGTTGGCCGTGAGACCGCGCATGAAGCCCCGCCTCGATGTGGCGAACAGCAGCGAGACGGCCAGCAGGGTGGAGCCGAGCAAGGTGGCGGGCGCCATGGTGCCGAAGAACGGCTGCAGCTCTGCCAGGTACCCGGTGGCCGCCATGAACAACAGGCTGAGCGCGCACGCTGCGAAGATTTGCGAGAGCACCGGCCGTCGCGCCCAGCGGAGCGCCTCGCCCAGGGCGATGAGCAGGAGTGTCCAGGCGACGACGACGCCTATCGACAGTGGCGTGCCGGACGCGCGCTGGGCAGCCGTCGTGGCGGAAAAGGGTGTCAGGGCCTCGAACAGCTGCTCGCCGAACAGAGGCGCTGTGACGCGGACCAGCAGCAGAAAGATGGCTGCCACGACCGCCGCGTGCGCCGCATGCCGCCAGCCCACAGCGCGGCGAGGCCAGGGAGGGAAAAGCCCCAAGGCAAGCAACGTGATGCAGAGCGCGGTGTAGGGGTGGACGGCCGGCAGGTTCTCCCCCAGTCGCCATGCGGGTTCATACCGCAGCGCGAATCCCACGAGGACGGCCACGCCGATCGACGCGGCCATCGCAGCGCTCCATGCACGCAGCAAGCGGCTGAACTTGAACGTTCGGTCGACGCTGCGCAGCTCGGCACCGAAGCGCGGGAGCTTGAGGACCTCTGTGCTGATTCTTTTCACCCGGCCTCCTGCAGGGAAGCGTCCTGCGGAACCGTGCCAAAGACAAGATTGCAGCGCCGATGAGACGACCGAAGCATTCTCGACCAAGTGATCCAGAAGTCGTGGCCGATGCACAGGACCACGCTCGCCCGGACCGACTGGCCCATTGCGCACGCGACCACCGCATTGTAACGTTTGTTGACATTTGTATCTTACGGGGCATGCTCCTCCGGGCCGACCGTGTATTCCCCCGCAGCGCGGGGGCATCGCTCACTCCCAATTCCCTGAACACCCTCCCCCCCCATTTGGCCGCTACGCCACGTCGCGGCCGCGGGGCATTCCCTTACCGCAGAAGCCTCCCTCGCCATGCAACCCAACAAACTCCTCGGCCTCGCCGCCTGCATCCTGTTGACACTGACTGTCGGCGCCTGTGGCGGTGGAAGTGACCGTGGAACGTCGTCGCCCATCGAGCCGACCGCGCCATCGCCCACCTACAAGATCGGCGGCACGGCCGCCTACGGCCAAGCCGTCGGCGGACAGGTCGTCCAAGTCCAGGATGCGACAGGCAAGGTCTGCGCATCCGGCAGCACGGCCGCCGACGGCAGCTATGCCGTGGACACGACCCAGTGCGCGGCAGGGTCTGCCGCGGTGTACCTGGCCAACTACACGACGCCCGAAGGCGCGCCGCTGAACGCGGTGGCTGTCCCGCCGCAGGGCTCCCCGATCATCAGCGGCGTCGTCAACATCGATCCGCTGACCACCCTGATTTCGTATGCCGCCGCGGGCCTTGTCGTCGACACGTCGGCGCCCACCGGCAATGCCCAGGTGCTGGCGCTGCTGTCGAAGGTCACCCCGGCGCAGTACCAGCAGGCCCGGACGTCGGTGCTGATCGCAGCCCTGTTGCAACGGCTCCAGAGCAGCCATGGCGTCGACACCTCCAGCTTCGACCCGGGCACGACACCGTTCGTGGCGAACGGCCAGGGCATCGACGGCTTCTTCGATGCCTATCTGCTGACCGCGACACCGACCAGCGTGCAGCTGCAGGCGCCGGGTTCGATCGGCCCGCTGGTGCTCGTCACGCTTCCCGCCGTGCCGGGCGGCGGCTCCGTCGTGACCTCGACCACGGCCTACAACATCGGCGGCTCGACCACCGGGCTGTCGCCCGGCGAGTCGATCGCGCTGCTGCTCAACGGCGCCAATGCATTGACCGTCAACGCCAATGGCAACTTCACTTTCCCGACACCGGTCGCCAGCATCTATGCAGTGACGGTGGGCACGCAACCCGCCGGCAAGACCTGCACGGTGTCCAACGGTTCGGGGGCCGGCATCACCGCCAGCGTCTCGAACATTGCCGTCAGCTGTTCCACGCTCACCTACACGGTCGGCGGGTCGATCGCCGGACTGACCGGCACGCTTGCCCTGCAGAACAACGGCACCGACACGAAGACCATCAGCACCAATGGCGCATTCGCCTTCGTCACGCCGGTGGCATGGCACGGCAGCAGCAATGTCACGGTCGACACACAGCCGGCAGGCCAGATCTGTACGGTCACCAACGGTGCGCAATCCAATCTGGTGGCCGACGTCTCCAACGTCAACGTCACCTGTTCGACGAACACCTACACCATCGGCGGCACGGTCAGTGGCTTGAGCGGAACCTTCACGCTGCAGAACAACGGTGGCGATTCCCTGGTCCTCACGGCCGACGGCGCCTTCGTCTTCGCCACGCCTGTCGCGTCTTCCAGCAGCTACAACGTCACCGTGAGCGCGCAGCCGGTCGGTCAGACCTGCACGGTCGGCAGCGGCTCCGGCGCCAATGTGGTGGCCGATGTCACAAGTGTCGGCATCACGTGTGCGACCACGCCGCAGCCGGTGTTCATCTACGTGCCGGACTACGGAAACAACCGGGTCCTGGGCTATCGCTTCGACACCGCCCTCGGAACCTTCGCGAGTATTCCTGGCGGCCCGTTCGCTGCCGGCTCGTACCCACGCTGGGTGTCGACCGCGACCACGCCGGGCGGGACCTTCCTCTATGCCACGAACCAGTTGACCAACAATGTTTCCGCGTACCGCGTCAACATGGGCACCGGCACGCTCACGCCGCTGTCGGGCAGTCCGTTCGCGACGGGTGCTGCGCCAGTGTCCATCACCATCCATCCGGCCGGCACCTTCGCTTACGTGGCCAACTCGCAGGGCGGCAACGTCTCGGGCTACGCCATCGATCAGGCGAGCGGCGCCCTCACCCCGATGCCGGGGAGCCCGTTCGCAGCCGGCGCGATCCCGATCCGAATGGCCATGAATCCGGCAGGCACCTTTGCCTATGTCGCGAACCAGAATGGCGGCAACATCTCGGGCTACAGCATCGATCAGGGCTCAGGCGCGCTCACCCCGGTTCCGGGCAGCCCCTTCACGAACCCCGGCAGCCCCTATTCCGTCACGGTCCACCCGGGGGGCGCCTTCGCCTATGTGGCGAATGACCAGGCCAGTATCTCGGGCTTCAACATCGACCCGAGTACCGGCGCGCTCACCGCCATGTCCGGCAGCCCTTTTGCGGGCGCGCACGCGGGATCTGGGTGGCGCGCCATTGCGGTGAATCCGGCGGGCACCTATGCCTACGCGAGCGCTGGAGAGAACGGCCCGTTGCTGGTATTTGGCATCGACCCGAACACGGGGGTGCTCACCAGCCTGCCTGGCAATACCTTCGAAGCCAACACGGGCGAGGGCCCTCTCTACACCGCCTTCGACGCGACCGGCAGCCTGGCCTACGTGGGCAACTTCATCACCATCACTGTCGCGCTGGCCCGCATCAATCCGCTGACCGGCGCGCTCAGCCCTGTTCCGGGCAGCCCGTTCGGGGTCGGGGCGCGTCCGTACAACCTGGCGGTCGTGAAGCCCTAGCGCTTTGAAGGAAAGCTTTCGACGACCTTGAGCTGGAAATGTGTCTGCACTCTGCGATGACCCCCTTGAAGTTCGGCCAGTTTCCGGGGTGCCCAAGCACAGGGCGATTCGCGATAGGCACCGCCAATAGACGGCGGAGAGTGTGACCACTAGGTGTACGCGTCACAACGTGCCATAACAGGCCTTCGTGCAACGCCTGCCGATGCCTCTCAAGGCAGCTAACTTTCACAGCATCTCGCTCCGGCTCGCGAGGTCGCGCTGTAACAGATGGGTATCGAGATGGGGGAGAGCGGCAACGGATGGCTTAGCCGTCAGCATCCGAATGAGCCTTGGGGCCCTTCTCACTCAGTAGGGACCGGTACGAACTCTGCCATGAGCACCGCGCACTGCCGCATCTCCGCTAGCCAATCGGCAAGCTCGCCGAATGTCACCGAATGAGGGCCAAGACAAAGACGATCGATTGTCTTAACCGTCTGACCGGGTTCACTAGCCATAGGCTGTTCGGGCCCCGTCGGTGCAAGAGACTGCCACTCGTCGTCACCGATCTCTCCGCCGAGAAGCTTATCCTCGAAGTGATGGATCGCGTTCCGGATATCGCCAAGCCGCCCGGTGACTGCATCCGTTCGAAAGGCCTTGCCCCGAAAATCCAGCAACTGGCAGAGTTCCCGGTTCATGTTCGGTCGGCGCAAGAGCCTATTGAAGATTCTTGCGGCACGGTGCATGTTGGTGACGCAGATCTCAGCGTTAGAGACGGCAGCATTCATCGCCCCAAAATTCACATACGTGCTGGTCTCCCAAAAGCTGCGGATGCTCTCTTCCATCTGGTCGTACTCAAGCAAAGCACTCTCGACCAGACGGAGGAACGTTGTTTCAAGGGCACGAACTTCGCGGTCATACTGATACACGCGTCGTCCCCATGGGGTGCCGCGCAGCCAGTGCCCCTGCAACGTGCCGCCGATCGCAGTCACTTTCGGGAAGTCGAATCTGATGATCACTGGTGCTTGATCTCTGGCGCGTCTGGTCTCTCGCGCTTTCAGTTTCAGGCTTGCTTCGCGGAACGACTCTTCCTGGATTAAAGGCCAGCCTGCTTCCTGACGCGATCTAGCCCACCCCGCGACTTCCCCGTGTCATAAGCCCATTTCTCGGGGTCCAAGACATCGGCGGGGATGCTGGGCATAGGCGGAATCCTTGGCTCCAAAGTGGGGGCCGCGCCTTGTTCGCCCCACCCATCTTGATACCCCTTCTCCCAATGCGCTTGAAGTTGAGTCATTGTCAAATCCTCTCAAATCTTGACTAGCCAGTGCCTCAAAAGCGAGGCTCAAAGTTTGGACCTTCCCCAAGCCCAACTCTTTCCCACGAAGACGAAGATCGTCGCGCTTGAATGATGGCGCAGAACAATTTCTTTTACCCTCGTCCGGGCCACGTCTCGTACTTGCCCAGCATCGCGCTCGAACAATCGTCCTTCAAGGATTCCAACAAAGGTATTCCGAGGCAGGCCCACCGCAGTCCCGTCTGTCTTGATGATGAACTTGTTGAGTGCAAGGCCGGCCAAATCACGCTTGATGTTCGAGTAGATGCGACTTTTCTGCGAGTTCGGAACATCGTGAAGATCGAAGGTAATGACGATTCCTGTACGAGCCATGAGATCTTGTTGCTGAGTGCGGCTGGGAGCGGAGCGCTGCGAGCAGCCTATCCCAACCCTCCGGGTACAAGCTCTTGCAGACATCCAATTATCGAAGGCCTCGCTCTAGCGCCAAGCGAGGGGCGCGCCCCAGCCTTGCCGAACTGATCAAGCCGTACCGCTCACTCGACGGCACTGCACTCCAACGTTGCGAAGTTTTCTCACCAACTCCACTGCCTCTGGCATGCACACGTTGCGATAGCGGTCAGAACGCCACAGCAGCCGCTCTTCACGATCGCCGCGCTGATAGGTCGCTTTGCAACCTCGGCCGAACGGAGTCACCGTTACCGTGCGGTTGAAGCCATCTACCGGGCATATGTACACGGCGGTGGTTGGCGTCGACTTTTTGGTCGATGGTTTGGCTGCAGGCTGCACCGGCTTGACGGTCCGGAAGGGAGGATCGTTACCAACCTGCGTGAGCACGACAGCCGCCCGGTCTACCTTTTGAGTTTGGCCAAGTGTCCAAGTCAAGACAAATTTGTCACCCATCACCGGAATGGTTTGAGTTCCGGGGAGCTTTGCCCGATCCACAATACGCGCCAGCTTCTGGCCTTTGAGCGTCGCTTTATCGATGTCAGACGACCAACGGCCCACCGTTTCATTGTCCCGAATCGCTTTCTCTATCGGCTTTCCGTATTTGTCGGTGAGCAGCTTGCCCTTACTCCGCATGTAGGTTGTCTTGGAAAGGCACTTTGCGTCCCGAGCCGAAACGCAGTCGATGATCTGGACTGCGTCTGCCGCCTTCGGAGAATATGCTTTCGCAGCGTCTGTTGACCTTTGAATGACAACCGCCCCGCCCGCCTTTAAAAAGCCGTCGCGAATGGCCTTCTCGTCACCTCCGGCCGCAGCAACAGCAAGCCCTCCAGCGGCCCCGGCAACGGCCGCCTTCTTGACAACCTCGCCTAAGGTGCCGGCAGGCATCTTGGACGTCGCGGCCCCCGCCTGGCTTGTGGCAGCGGCCAAAAGCCCAGCCTGAAAGGCCTTGGTAGGGTCGCCGGTGGCACGGTAGGTCTTCCAAGACGCATACGCAGCAGCGCCGCCAGGGCCTCCATAAACTGCAGCAGCACTGCCGGCTGCCTGGTCCACCCACTTGCTTTCTTCGGTTGCCTTGCCGGCATTTTTTTCAGTTGATCTGTAGTTGTCTGTCGTCCAGTGCCATGCTGCATCCGCAAACTTTCCCTCGCGTGCTCGTTGTGCAACCTTCTCAGCATTGTCTATCGACGACCTCGTTTGTCTCTCTGTAAATTTGGCAACTGCCTTAACTGCGTCTGCACCGTCGTTCAGCGCGCGTTTTCCCTCCTCCGCACCATCGACCCAACCCTTCGTGTATGTCTTCCAACCGTCGGTCGCCGCCTCCTTACCCTGCTCGAGCAGGTCGCCTGGCGTCGGCACTTTGGGGGGCGGTGGCACATTGGGCACCTTTGGCAGTGTGTCCCCAAAATCGCCAAGGGGCTTTTCTACAAAGCTTGCAGCGAACGCGCTGTATGAAATGAACAGTGGGATGACTGAAGCTCCAAGTCGACTGACGTTGAACATGGTTCCTCCAAGCAAAAGCAAGGCTCCCTGCGACGCGGACGGATCATGCATTGGCTCTCGCGCGTTGTCACGCTTCCTCGTGGAAGCCTCACGCCCACCAACAACTTCTTTGAGGGATTGAGCATCCCCGTCTCCGTCTTGCGCCCCTTCGTGAAAAGCTCTCGTGCGCCAGCGATAAGGGGGTGCACTTTGGGCCGCGAGAGAAGAACGGAGCTTCGCGGCTTCCGCGGTGCGAGCGGGGCCTTCGGCAAACGCCGGCGAACTGGTCCTTGCCAAATTCGAGCTTTGGGCTGCTGCCGGTTTCAAAGACACCTTGTTAAGGTGGAAGATGAAACCGGAGGTGGTTCATGGGAACGAGAAGGCAGTTCAGCCGAGAGTTCAAGCTTGAAGCAGTCAAGCTGGTGAAGGAGCGAGGCGTGGCGGTGGCGCAGGCTGCACGCGACCTCGATGTGCACGAGAACGTGCTGCGCAAGTGGATACGCGATGCGGCGGTCGACCCGCAGCATGCATTCCCCGGGCAAGGGGTCATGAGGCCCGAGCAGGCGGAGCTGGAGCGTTTGAGGAAAGAGAACGCCAAGCTCAGGATGAAGTGCGACCTGCTGAAAAAAGCGGCGGCCTACTTTGCCAAGGAGTCGATGTGAAGTTCGGCTTCGTGGCGAAACACCGAGGGCCGTGGCCGTTGGCAATGATGTGCGAGGCGCTCGGTGTCTCGCGAAGCGGCTTCTACGCGTGGCTCAGCAGGCCCAGGAGCCAACGCAGTCTGGTCGACGAGGTGCTCGGCAGCCAGGTGCGCCAGAGCTTTCTGGGCAGCGACCGCACCTATGGCGCCCGGCGCGTGTGGCATGACGTGCTGGCACTGGGTCAACGATGCGGATTGCATCGCATCGAACGGCTCATGCGAGAACAGGCCCTGCGCGCGAGGCCACGGCGTCGAGGCTTGCCGCAGGACCGAGGCCAGCGCAGCGCCATCGCCGACAACGTGTTGGACCGTCAGTTCCAGGCCGATGCGCCCAACCAGAAGTGGGTGGCCGACTTCACCTACATCTGGACGGCCGAGGGCTGGCTATATGCCGCTGCGGTGCTGGACCTGTACTCGCGTCGCATCGTTGGCTGGTCGATGCAGGACAGCATGACCTCGCAACTCGTGGCCGATGCGTTGATGATGGCCGTGTGGCGCCGGGGCAAGCCGGTGGCGTTGCTGCATCACTCGGACCAGGGCAGCCAATACACCAGCGAACACTTCCAGGAATTGCTCAAGGAGCAAGGCATCACCTGCAGCATGAGCCGCGCGGGCGAGGTCTGGGACAACTCGGCGATGGAGAGCTTCTTCAGTTCATTGAAGACCGAGCGCACGGCCAGGAAGGTGTACCGCTCCAGGGAGCAGGCTCGTGCTGACGTGTTCGACTACATCGAACGGTTCTACAACCCGACGCGTCGTCATTCGACGCTCGGCTACGTCAGTCCGATAGAGTTCGAGAAAGCTCAAGAAGCTTAGGCCGGTGTCCACGATTCCGGCGGCAGCCCAACAGGCGCTGAGCGCCAGAAGGACCGCGGCAGCGCAGCACCAAGTCACACGTCGAACCATCGTCCCAACTCCTCTCGGATTCAACAAGACTGTCACCTTGACATCCTGAATTGGGATATTCTAAAACGGGATGTACGTTCGCCCGCGTGTCGCGCGGCCTCCAATCTCCACCGTACAAGAAGCTTCGCCGTCTTCTCGCAGAGGCGCGCGCCGAGGCAGGGTTGACCCAGCTTCAGGTAGCAGAACGCGTAAAGCGCCCGCAATCGTTCGTGTCGAAGTACGAGAACGGCGAGCGCCAACTGGACGTGATCGAATTCGTCGCGGTGTGCAAGGCAATAGGAGTGCCGCCTGCAGGCATGATCGACAACCTCGGCTAGACGCGACTAAGAGGCATCCAGAAGCATGGCTACTCGGGTTCGAAGCATCGGATCTCTCACTACGGAGCTTCTCATCAAGTCGAAGGAGGCGGCGCTCTGCGCCATCCGCGTCTTCAATGATCCCCATGTTGCCTTCAAGTCGGAGACGTTTATTGTCTTGATGAACATCGCGTGGACTTACCTGCTGCATGCGCACTATCGGAAGAAGCGCATCGAGTACCGGCACTTCCGACAGGAAGGCAAGCGACGCAAGTTCGACCGGACGAAGAACGGGGCGTTCAAGTACTGGGAACTCGAACGATGCTTGAACGAGCAGGCGTGCCCGATCGACAGAGACACGGCCAACAATCTTCGCTTCTTGATCGGGCTTCGGCACGAGATCGAGCACCAGATGACGAGGTCGCTCGACAACTATCTCAGTGGCCGATATCAAGCCTGCGCTCTGAACTACAACAACTACGTCAAGAAGCTCTTCGGCAAGCAGCAAGGCCTTGACTCCCACTTGACCTACAGCATCCAATTTGTAGAGCTGTCGGAGGATCAGGTGGGACGCCCCTCGCCCCAAGTTCCGGACCGGCTACGCGCGTACATCGCGGAGTTCGACGCTGCGCTGAATCATGAGGAGTACAACAGTCCTCGCTTCGCCTACCGCCTACTATTCAAGAAAAAGCTTGTGAACCGACCAGGTCAGGCCGACCGCGTCATCGAGTTCATCGATCCAAACTCGGAACTCGCCAAGACAATCGATAAGGAGTTCTGGGTCAAAAAGGAGGTCGAGCGGAACAAGTACCTGCCGTCGCGAGTGGCTGAAGAGGTAAGAAAGGCGGGCTTTACCCGCTTCCGCACGCAGCGGGAACACGTTGACATGTGGAGAGCGGAAAACGCCAAAGACCCGGCGAAGGGGTTCGGCGCTCAGGTGGAGGGAGCTTGGTACTGGTACGACACTTGGATCGCCCGGTGCATCGAACTCTGCACTGCGGCGGGCGACCAGTACAAGTAAGGTCGCCCCACCTCTCACGAAGTCTCACCCAGTCGCACTGGCGATAGATGGGTACGTGGATGGGTAAGGATATCGAACTGCCCGAGAATCGATGAGAGACATAGGCCCGTGGCGGAGAGTGTGAGATTCGAACTCACGGACGCTTTCACGTCGGCAGTTTTCAAGACTGCTGGTTTAAACCACTCACCCAACTCTCCGATGCCGCGCCGTTTCAACGCAGCGGCCGCGATTTTATGCGGGCATCCGGGCGCCACTGGCGGATCGACCGAAGAATCTACGCATCCGGCAGAAAGAGCGTCTGCAGATCGCTCAGAAAATCCAGACCGCGCTCGGTGGGCCAGGCGTGCCACAGGTCGCGCTGCAGCAGGCCCTTCTTCTCGGCGGCTTCCAGCCCGCGCTGGATGGCGGTGATCGACAGGCCGGTACGTTCGGTGAACTGCGCCAGCGTGAAGCCTTCGCGCAGTCGCAGCGCGTTGAGCATGAATTCGAAGGGCAGGTCGGCGATGGCGACCTCGTCGCTCTGCGCGACGGCGGCGCCGGCCAGCGCCTGGGCCATGTAGCGCTGCGGTTCGCGGTAGCGCACCTGCCTCAACAGGCGGTGCGCGAAGCTCAGCTTGCTGTGTGCGCCGGCGCCGATGCCCAGGTAATCGCCGAACTGCCAGTAGTTGAGGTTGTGTGCGCAGCGGTGCCCTTCGCGCGCATAGGCGGAGACTTCGTAGCGCGTCATGCCCAGCGCCGCCGTCGCTTCGGTGATGCGGTCGAGCATGGCGTAGGCGTCGTCGTCTTCGGGCACGACGGGCGGGAATTTGGCGAAGTAGGTGTTGGGCTCGATGGTGAGGTGGTAGATCGACAGGTGCGGCGGCGCCAGCGCCAGGGCCTGCGCCAGGTCGGCCTCGAGCTGCGCCGGCGTCTGGCCGGGCAGCGCGTACATCAGGTCGAGGTTGAAGGTGTCGAAGGCACTGGCGGCCTCCTCCACCGCCGCAATGGCTTGCGCGCGGTCGTGCACGCGGCCGAGCGCCTGCAGGTGCGCATCGTTGAAGCTCTGCACACCGACCGACAGACGCGTGACGCCCGCACCACGATACGCGCGAAAGCGGTCGCGCTCGAAGGTGCCAGGGTTGGCTTCGAGCGAGATCTCGCAGTCGGGCGCGAGCTTGAGGCGCGCGCGCAGATCGCCGATCAGGCGGTCGATGGCCTCGGGCGAGAACAGGCTGGGCGTGCCGCCGCCGATGAAGATGGTGTGGACGGTGCGGCCCCAGATGAGCGGCAACGCCGCATCGAGATCGGCCACCAGGGCATCGAGGTAGCGCTGCTCGGGCAGCGGCTCGCCACCGGCGCGCCACTCGTGCGAGTTGAAGTCGCAGTAGGGGCACTTGCGCAGGCACCAGGGCAGGTGCACGTAGAGCGACAGCGGCGGCAGCGCGGCCAGTTGCAACGGGCCGGGGCGCATCAGGTGCAGCACGTCGTTGGCGTGCGGCGCGCCGGGCTCGACGGCCGCAGCGATCGGGACGGAGGCCTTCACATCCAGTTGGCGCGCATCAGCGCCAGCATGGCCCGCGCGGCCTGGCCGCGGTGGCTGTGCGAGTTCTTCACGTCGGGCGACAGCTGCGCGAAGGTCTTGCCCAGGCTGGGCAGGAACATCACGGGGTCGAAGCCGAAGCCGTTGTCGCCGATGGGCTCGCGGGTGATCTCGCCCGGCGCGCGGCCAACGGCGATCAGCGGTTCGGGGTCGTCCGCGCTGCGCAGGGCCACGAGGGTGCTGACGAGCGCGGCGCGGCGGTCGTCGACCGTCGCCATCTGCTCGAGCAGCGCGCGCACGTTGTTGGCGTCGCCCTTGGGGTAACCGAACTGCGTGGCGTAGTAGGCGGTGTCGACGCCCGGCAGCCCGCCGAAGGCGTTGACGCACAGGCCCGCGTCGTCGGCGATGGCGGGCAGGCCGGTGGCTGCGGCGGCATGGCGCGCCTTGGCCAGGGCGTTCTCGACGAAGGTGCGGAAGGGTTCTTCCGCTTCGCCGACGCCAAGCTCCGACTGCCGCACCAGCTCGACGCCTAGCGGCGCGAAAAGCTGCTGCAGTTCAGCCAGCTTGCCGGCGTTGTTCGATGCCAGAACGAGTCGCATAGATGTGCCCTGCCCTCGTCCGGCCTTCAGGCGGCCAGCGCCTGCTGCTGCATCAGCACCAGTTCGCCGATGCCCTTCTCGGCCAGGCCGAGCAGCAGGTTCATCTCGTCGCGCGAGAAGGCCGCGCCTTCGGCCGTGCCCTGCACTTCGACGAAGTGGCCGGCGCCGGTCATCACGACGTTCATGTCGGTGTCGCAGGCCGAATCCTCGATGTATTCGAGGTCGAGCAGCGGCGTGCCCTGCACGATGCCCACCGAGATCGCCGCGACATGGCCGCGGATCGGCGACGCCGTGAGCGCGCCGCTGGCCATCAGCTTGCCGACCGCGTCCTGCGCTGCCACGAAGGCGCCGGTGATGGCCGCGGTGCGGGTGCCACCGTCGGCCTGCAGCACGTCGCAGTCGAGGTGGATGGTGCGTTCGCCCAGGGCCTTGAGGTCGAACACGGCGCGCATCGAGCGGCCGATGAGGCGCTGGATCTCCTGCGTGCGGCCGGTCTGCTTGCCCTTGGCCGCCTCGCGGCTGCTGCGGGTGTGCGTGGCGCGCGGCAGCATGCCGTATTCGGCCGTCACCCAGCCTTCGCCACTGCCCTTCTTGTGCGGCGGCACCTTCTCTTCGACCGAGGCGGTGCACAACACGCGGGTCTGGCCGAACTCGATGAGCACGGAGCCTTCGGCGTGGATGGTGAAGCCACGGGTGATGCGCACGGGGCGCAGCTGGTCGGCGGCGCGGGCGCCGCTGCGGATGAAATCGGTCATGAGCGAAAAGAGAAGAAGGAGAGAAACGGGTCAGGCTTTGCGCGCTGCGGAGCGGCGGATGGCCTCGTTGATTTCGGCGATGGAGCGCTCGATGGCGTCTTCGTCCAGGTCGTCGAGCTCGCTGTCCGACGGCATCCCGGCCTGGATGGTGGACGCGAACACGCCGTCGCTGATGCTGTCGGTCGAGACGCCCCGCCCGGTGCCGGGGGCATCCGGCGTTTCCCACTCGAGCGCGATGAGCGTCACGTTGTCACTGTGCGTACCGCCCTTGCGCAAGGCCATCTCGGCGAGGTCGGGTGCCGCATCGGACACCGGCTTGCCAGACGAGAGCGTGTGCACGATGAGCGCATCGTCGAGCACGCCCCACACGCCGTCGGAGCACAGCATGAGGCGATCGCCCCGCTGCAGTTGCAGCGGCGCGGCAACGTCGATCATGGGCGGCGTGGGCGAGCCCAGGCAGGTCAGCAGCAGGTTGCGGTTGACCGGCTCCGGCCCGCCGCCAGGGCGCGGGCGTTCGGCATGGGAATGGTCGCGCGTGCGGGTCAGCAGTGCCCCGTCGCGCACCACATACAGCCGCGAATCGCCGCAGTGCACCCAGTGCGCCGTCGAGCCCTGCAGCACAGCCGCGACCACGGTGGTGCGCGGCGTGTCGAGCATCGCCTTGGTGCCGGCGTAACGCATGATCTGCTGGTGGGCCGACATCACGGACGACAGGAGGAAGGCCTTGACGTCCTTCAAGACCGGGCGCGCTTCGCGCTGGTACAAGGCGGCGATGGTCTGCAGCGCCATCTGCGCCGCCACTTCGCCTTCGGGGTGCCCGCCCATGCCGTCGGCCAGCACGAACAACCCCGACTCGCGGGTGTAGCAGTAACCCATGCGGTCTTCGTTCTTGAGACGACCGCCCTTTCGGCTGACCTGGAAAACGGAAAATTTCATGCCGGTCGGGTCGTAGGCGCCGCCGCCTTGGGCAGACCCTTCTTGTCGAAGGAACGGATGTTGTCGATCGACAGGCGAACCTTTTCGCCGACAGTGAGCTTGGTGTAACGGCGTTCGCCTTCGCGGCTGAGTTCCTTCTGCAATGCAAACACCGACTGCGGACGCGACAGCGGGTCGAGCGACATGCACCACTCGACCACCTCAATCATGTTGTCCGAATAGACACCGCGCAGGCGCGAGAGCGACAGGCCCAGCCGGTCTTTCTCGATGCGCTGCGGCGCGTCGTTGGGTGGGTAGCCCTGCATGCAGGCGTAGATGCAGGCGCCGATGGCGTAGATGTCAGTCCAGGGGCCCATCGACGAGTCACGCCGGTACATCTCGGGCGCGGCAAAGCCAGGGGTGTACATCGGCCGGATGAAGTTGCCTTCCTTCGACAGCACCTCGCGCGCGGCGCCGAAGTCGATCATCACAGCGCGGTCGTCGTCGGTCACGAAGATGTTGGCCGGCTTGATGTCCAGGTGCAGCATCTTGTGCTGGTGGACGATGCGCAGGCCGCGCAGGATCTCGTCGAACAGCGAGCGGATGGTGGATTCGCGGAAGACCTTCTGCTTCTTCAGGTCGCGCGCGGTGACGATGAAGTCCTGCAGGGTCGCGCCCTCCAGGTAGTTCATCACCATGTAGACGGTTTCGTTCTCGCGGAAGAAGTTGAGCACGCTGACCACCGACGCATGCGAGATCTGGGCCAGCGAGCGCCCTTCCTCGAAGAAGCTCTTGAGCCCCAACCGGTAAAGCGACAACTTTTCGGGCGGCACCTGCGGCGCCAGCTCGCCGGTGCCACGGGTGGCCAGCGACGAAGGCAGGTATTCCTTGATCGCGACCTGCTGGCCGCTGTGGTCGACCGCCAGGTACACCACGCCGAAACCACCGGCCGACAGACGACGCACGACACGGTAGCCGCCGATGACAGTGTCTGGCAGCAGGGGCGAAGGTTTGACCTTTGACATAATCCGGGAGTTTCGCCCGAAGGCAAGGGGGCGGCAAGCGAACGCTGTGCCGTCGCCTCCGTGCGGACAACTTTTCCACAGTGAGGCGCAATGTCAGTTTACAGCATGACCGGCTATGCCAGCGGCCAGAACGGCCCTGCCGGAACCCCGCCAGAAAACGACCCGCGCCCTCTGGCGGCAGGCCGTCTGGGCGTCGAAATTCGTTCGGTGAACAGCCGATTCCTCGACCTGACTTTCAAGCTGCCGGAAGACCTCCGGCAATATGAGCCGGTGTTGCGTGAAATGCTCACCCGGCGGCTCAAGCGCGGCAAGGTCGAGTTGCGCGCCGCCGTCGAGAGCACCGCGCAGGCCGGCGTTGCCGAACCTTCGACACGCCTGCTGCAACGGCTCAACGGTGTGCAGGACGGCATCCGCGCCTGGCTGCCGACCGCCCGCGAGCTGAGCGTCGCCGACGTGCTGCGCATCGCCGCGGGCGATTCGACCTCGGCGGGCGACTGGAGCACCGTACTGGCTGATGTCACGAAGAAAGCACTCGACAGCCTGGTCGAAGCGCGTGAGCGCGAAGGCGCCCGCTTGGCCGCGATGCTCAAGGACCACCTCGGCCAACTGCGCAAGCTCACCGCCCAGGCCGTGCCGCTGGTGCCGCAACTGGTCGAGCAGCAGCGCACCCGCTTCCTCGAGCGCTGGCAGGACGCCATGGGCCTCACCGGTGGCACGCTGCCCGAGGCCGCGCAGGACCGCGCCCTAAACGAGGCGACCGCCTTCGCCATCCGCATCGACGTGGCCGAGGAACTCACGCGCCTGGGCTCCCACCTCGACGAGATCGAACGCCTGCTGAAGAAGGGCGGCGAGATCGGTAAGCGGCTCGACTTCCTCATTCAGGAACTGCACCGCGAAGCGAACACCCTGGGCTCCAAGTCGGCCGCCCTCGAGATGACGCGCATCGGCGTCGACATGAAGGTGCTGATCGAGCAGATGCGCGAGCAGGTCCAGAACATCGAATAGACCCCTACCCATGGATTACCCCGGCAATCTCTTCGTGGTCGCCGCCCCCAGCGGCGCCGGCAAGTCGAGCCTCGTGAAGGCGCTGATGGAACTCGATTCGGCCGTCCAGCCGTCCGTGTCCCACACCACGCGCCCGCCGCGCGGGCAGGAAAAGCACGGTCGCGAGTACTTCTTCGCGTCGGCCAGCGAATTCGACGCGATGGTGGAAAGCGACGCCTTCATCGAATGGGCGCACGTGCACGGCCAGCGCTACGGCACCTCGAAGAAGGCGGTCGAAGACCGCATGGCGCAGGGTGTCGACGTCATCCTCGAGATCGACTTCCAGGGCGCCATCCAGATCCGCAAGACCTTTGCGAATGCGGTGCTGATCTTCATCCTGCCGCCCAGCTGGGAAGAACTGCGCTCGCGGCTCGAGCGCCGCGGCGAAGACAGTGCTGAAGTCATCGAACTGCGCCTGCGGAATGCGGCGGACGAGATGGCGCGCGCCAGCGAATTCGACTTCGTTATAATCAACGAGTTATTTGAGCGCGCGCTTTTCGACCTGAAAGCCATCGTCCACGCCCAGCGACTGCGTTATTCCGCCCAGCGTCGCGCCCGTGCCGACACCTTCGCCGCTCTGAATATCCCCTGATTCGCCCACCGTCCGCAACGAAAGATCCTCATGGCCCGCATCACCGTCGAAGACTGCCTGCTGCAGATCCCCAACCGTTTTCAGCTCGTGCTGGCCGCGACCTACCGTGCGCGCATGCTGAGCCAGGGCCATGCCCCGAAGATCGAAAGCAAGAACAAGCCGGCCGTGACCGCGCTGCGCGAGATCGCCGAAGGCAAGATCGGCATCGAGATGCTCAAAAAGGTTCCAGGCTGATTGACGTTGCACTGCAACAAAGAAGCACCGCCACGCGGTGCTTTTTTTATGCCTGAACGCGGCCGTGTGGGCGTCGCGCTAAAGTGTCCCTCATGAGCGCGGTCGTCAAGCCCCAGTCCAACGCACCTCGAGGCATGCCCCGGCCGAGCCCGGCTGCCTTGAATGCGGCTGCGGCCAGCTTCGCGGCCCTGACCGCCCGGCTCGATTACCTGAGCGCCGAAGACACCGAACTGGTCCGGCGTGCCTACCGCTTTGCCGACGAGGCGCACCTGGGCCAGCTGCGTAACAGCGGAGAGCCGTACATCACCCACCCGATCGCGGTCGCGGCCCAGTGCGCCGAGTGGAAGCTCGATGCGCAAGCGCTGATGGCGGCGCTGCTGCACGACGCGATCGAGGACTGCGGCGTCACCAAGTCCGAGCTGATCGAGCGCTTCGGTGCCCCGGTCGCCGAACTGGTCGATGGCCTCACCAAGCTCGACAAGCTGCAGTTCAACACCCGCGAAGAGAACCAGGCCGAGTCCTTCCGCAAGATGCTGCTGGCCATGGCGCGCGACGTGCGGGTCATCCTCGTGAAGCTGGCCGACCGCACCCACAACATGCGCACGCTGGACGACGCGCCGCGCGAGAAGTGGGCACGCATCGCGGGCGAGACGCTGGAGATCTACGCACCCATCGCCTACCGGCTCGGGCTCAACCAGACCTACCGTGAATTGCAGGAGCTGTCGTTCCGGCACCTGCGGCCGTGGCGCTACGCCATCCTCGCGAAGGCCGTGTCGAAGGCGCGCGGCCGACGCCGCGACCTGATCCAGAAGGTGCAGAAGGAAGTCGAGAGCGCCTTCGGCGAGGCCGGCATGGCCGTACGGATCGCCGGGCGCGAAAAGACGCTCTATTCCATCTACCGCAAGATGGACGAAAAGCGCCTGAGCTTCGCGCAAGTGACCGACATCTATGGCTTCCGGCTCATCGTGCCGAGCGTCATCGCCTGCTACACCGGGCTGGGCATCCTGCACCAGATGTACAAGCCGCTGCCGGGCAAGTTCAAGGACCACATCGCCATTGCCAAGCTCAACGGCTACCAGTCGCTGCACACGACGCTGGTCGGGCCGGCCAGCGTGAACGTCGAGTTCCAGCTGCGGACCGAGGCCATGAACGTGGTCGCGGAGTCCGGCGTGGCGGCGCACTGGCTGTACAAGGCGGCCGACCCGAGCGTCGCGAACGGCGAGCGCCTGGGCGCCAAGTGGCTGCAGTCGCTGCTCGACATCCAGGACGAAACCCGGGATGCCGCCGAGTTCTGGGACCATGTCAAGGTCGACCTGTTCCCCGACGCGGTCTACGTCTTCACGCCCAAGAGCCAGATCATGGCGCTGCCGCGCGGCGCCACCGTCGTCGACTTCGCCTACGCGATCCACAGCAACATCGGCGACCACACCTCGGCCGCCCGCATCAACGGCGACCAGGTGCCGCTGCGCACCGAGCTCAAGAACGGCGACGTGGTGGAAGTGATCACCGCGCCGGTGTCCACGCCGAATCCGGCGTGGCTGGGCTTCGTGCGCACCGGCCGTGCGCGCTCCAAGATCCGCCACTACCTGAAGACGCTGGCGCATGTCGAATCCGAAGGGCTGGGCGAAAAGCTGCTGGCGCAGGCGCTGCGCGCCGAAGGCCTCGGCCGACTGCCAACCGACGACGCCGATTACCAGCCGATCTGGGAGAAGCTGCTGCGCTTCACCGGTAACCGCAGCCGCGCCGAGTTGCTCACCGACATCGGTCTGGGCAAGCGCATCGCGAGCATCGTCGCCAAGCGCTTGATGGCCCTGCTGGCCGAGCGCGGCGAAAAGCCTGATGCGCTGATGCTCAGCCGCGAACGCTTCACCGCGCATGAAACCGTGTCGCAAGGCGCCGTGACGCTCGACGGCAGCGAGAACTCGTCGGTGCGGTTCGCGCTGTGCTGCCGTCCGATTCCGGGCGATCCGATCGTCGGCTACCTTGGCCATGGCGAAGGGCTGGTGGTTCACACCGAGGCATGCGGCGTCGGCCAGCGACTGCACTACAAGGACAGCGAGCGTTTCTTTTCGGTGGAATGGGCCGACGAACCGATGCGCACCTTCGAAACGGGCGTGGTCGTCACGGTGCGCAACGACAAGGGCGTGCTGGCCAAGGTCGCGTCGACGCTGGCCGATGCCGAAGCCGACATCACGCACGTGGAAATGACCGAGGAGACACCGCAGGATTCAACCGACCTGCGCTTTGTGATTTCCGTGCGTGACCACGCCCACCTCGACGCAGTGCTGCGCGCTGTCAAGCGCAGTCCGTCGGTGCTGTCCGCCACGCGGACCGTGCCCGCCGCCTGATCAGGCGGCGACAGGCGCCGGGTACGCGACCGAGAGAATCTCCAGTTCCTGCAATCCACCGGGGGTGGCGAGCTTCACAACATCGCCTTCCCGCGCCCTGAGCAGTGCTCGGGCAATCGGAGAGATCCAGCTCACCTGCCCCTTCGCGCTCTCGGCCTCGTCGATGCCCAGGATGGTCACGGCGCGCTCCTCGCCTGCAGCATCGGCGTAGCGCACGGTGGCGCCAAAGAAAATCTGGTCACGGCCGTGGTGCACGGACGGGTCGGTGACCTCCGCCACGCCCAGGCGCTTGGTCAGGAAGCGAATACGCCGGTCGATCTCGCGCAGCCGCTTCTTGCCGTAGAGGTAGTCGCCGTTCTCGGAGCGGTCGCCGTTCTTCGCCGCCCAGTGCACCGCCTCGACGACCTTGGGCCGCTCGACGTCCATCAATGCGAGCAACTCGTCGCGCAGACGGGCATAGCCGCCCGGCGTCATGTAGTTCTTGGTGCCCGACGGCAGCGGCGGCGCGGCGCCCTCGGCCGCGTCGTCGTCGTCATCGGCATCGGTCTCTTTGGTGAAAGCCTTGCTCATGCCTGATTGTCGATGCTCCGCGCTGGTGAGGATGGAGGCGTCGCCTTCACGCTTTCGCCATTACTTCAGGCTGCCAAACCCGAAGCCGAAGGTCGCGCGTCGGGGCGGCTGTGCGGCCGCCTCGGCCTCGCGTGGACCGGCGTCGAGGTCTTCGACCATCTCTTGCAATGCGAGCAGCCCGGCGGCCATCGCCTTCGCATAGGTGGCGACGGGGCGCTTGGCACGGCGAATGGGCGACCAGTCGGCGCCCCGTTCGAGCAGCACCCATTCGAAGGCATCAGCGTCCGTTTCCTCCACCGTGACAGCGATCGATCGCAGCGCGGTCATCGCTCAGGGCCCGACGTTGTCGCCAACCGGATCGGCGTCTTCGTTCTCCTGCCGCATGTGCAGCGCCCAGCGCGCCGCGCCAGCGCGAAATGCGTCCGACGCTGTCGGGAACTCCTCCTCGGAGGCCGAGTGTTCGCGCACGCCGTCGTCGCCATGCGCCTCCAGCAGCAGCCAGTGATACTGGCCTTCGCGGTCCGGGTCCTCGATGACGGTCAACGCCAGATGAGAGAGTCGCATAACGCTACGCCTCGGCGGGTTTGTCGATCACGTTCTTCAGGAAGCCCGCGGCGTTCTCGTCTGCACCAGGCTTCGCCGGATCCAGCTCGGATTCGTCGGCATCCTTGCGCGCGTCGGGGTCCGGCACCAGCGAGGGCTTCGGAACAGGTCGGATGGGATCGTTCATGGCGTTTCCTCCAGATGGACATGAGCCCAGCACGGTACCGTGCATGTGCAAGTTGAATCTGTAGGAAATGCTCGCGGCTCATGCGCATGCAGCAGGCCGCCCGCCAATCGCCGTGCTGCGCTTCGGCAGCGTCAGGGTCGGCGCAAGGAGAGGCGTCGCCGCCGAAGGAGCCCCAAAAGAAAATGGCCTAGAGGGGATAAAACCTCTAGGCCATCTGAAGAGTGGTGCGGCTGGCAGGAATTGAACCCACGACCCCTTGGTTCGTAGCCAAGTACTCTATCCAACTGAGCTACAGCCGCACAGCTTGCGATTATAGCATGCGTTTTCGACCTGTCCCGAATGCTTCGTAAATTTCGCGTGTCAGGCCGTGATGGGCTTGAGCCATCGACGACGGACTATGAGTCTGCGCCACGCACAGTCTCGCACCTTCTCGGCATGCTGAAAGTGAGCGTTCATGCGGGTTCCGGGGCGATCCGAGACGAAGGTTCGTCAAAGCAGGTCCCTCTGCGCTGGGGTCGTCGACAACCGCTTCTTCGGTTGCGCCTGAAGAGGCTCCGGCGTGGCGAGCAGTCGCTCTGCTGGGAACTGCCGCATGAAGTCCTTCGAGTTGACGGCAGGGGCATCCAACCAAGCTTCGTAAAGTCCATCCGACAGGATCACGACCATTCGCTTGTCCTGCATCTCAGGCGGGCGCTTCGGGTCCGGCCGGTGCATGTCCTTCATCAGCTCGTGATCGTCTGCGTTTATGGTCAGCATCGTGAAGGTGTTGATCCATTCGCCCTCGGGCGACTTCCACGGTTGCCATAGGCCGGCCACGCCGAGCGTGCCGCCGTCGGCCGCGGTGAATTTGGTTGGGACGTGCGTGCCGGTGCGCCAATCGGGTTCATAGATCGCCTCGCAGGGGACGATACAGTGCCGTGCCTTTGCCCAGGCGCTCTTATAGCTGGCCAGCGTCGCGACCGTCTCCGAACGGGCGTTGTACGTGCGGGTGCCGTACTTCACCTCAGTCGCGAAGCCAGGTAGGAGCCCAAAGCGCGCGTCCACTACCTCGAAGGCAGGCACGGCTTCGTCGCCAGAATCTCGCTCAGGTGGTCGGCGGACAATGGGCGCGAACTGAGTGGGGTAGACGTGCAGGCCACCGCTGCCGCGGGGTGGCTCCCAATCGGGGGGCAACTTAATGCCGAAGCGCTTCTCGTAAAGCTGCCGACGCTTCTCTGCTTGGTAGTGGCTGCACATGACTGATTCTGCGTGGTGGCTTTCGCTAACGCAGTGCCCAGTACCCGAAGGCGACTAACACTAAGAGGACGAGAACCATCATGTTTCTCCGCCAACCGCGCGCGTCCTCCTCGCTTCGGCGCAACCTGTCGTCGTTGAGGTTGTCGATCGTGTCGGGCGAACTTGCATCGCTGAATCTTGTGTCTTCCATGTTGTCCCTCGGCAAAGCCTCGGGTCTACCTGCGCTCACAGTTTGGCGTGACTCCCTATGGCGTGCATTGCCGTAGGACTGCGTACTTATGGACTATGGCGATCCATTGCTGGCAATCGGCGCACCGACCCAGCACCGCACGGAACACGGGCTGCGATCAGAGCTTCAATCGAGGAAAGGGTTGTCGCGTACCGCAAGCCAGTGGGTGTGCTGGCCGTGGATGAAATTCTCGGAAAGCTCGATTACACGCAGGCCCGCTCGGATTTCGGGTGAGTCGAGGTACCACACGCCCCCGTCGCGAAAGACGCCTCGCTCTTCGTGCTCAACGTCGGGACTCCAGCAGACTCGAATCTCTCGCATGGCGCAGAGCTTACTGAATCTTCATCGCCTCACCAGTGCGCGAACTGCTTATCGCGGCGACCTTTTGGCGGCGTTTGGCCGATAGGCGCCAAGAGGCCGAACGACCAAAACGCACAGGACGCCTATGACCTCACCGTGCTCCTACTCAATACCGGTGCTCTGTACACAGAAGCGGCAAACATCCGGTGGGAAAGGGGCACGATCAACCTGAACCGGAGCAAGGTCGACAACGACTCGATTTTGACGCTGCCGCAGCGTGCGCTGGCCGTGCTGGAAAGGCGCTGCGACGCGACGCGTGACCTAGGGCACACCTTCGCGTTTCCGGCGCTTAAGGGCCGGGCCTTGGCTTGTCTGGATCGCCCCGTCGAGGTGGAAGCGGCAGTAGCTCGAACCTACTTGCTCGAAACAGAGCCGTAGTGGCCGAACCCGCCCGCCCTGAGCAGCGCAAGCCCTCCCAAGCCTGAACAGGTGAACGCCAGAAGTCGGGGAATGCCGCGCGCTATCCGAACGGACTATCTGTGGGTTGATTTCTTCCGTGGCACATCAGGCAGCGCGCGGCCCCACGTTTGCGCATCCTCTCGCGCTGGCCACCGACGCCGGACGTATCGGTGGCACCTTTCAAGCCGCTCGCCCGCTGCTCCTAGAATCCATGAGGCATGCGTGGTAGGCCGTGATGGGCTTGAACCATCGACCAACGGATTATGAGTCGGAAGATTTGAAAATTGATCGGCGTTGATTCAAGTTGCCCTTCACAACGAAATCAACGCACTTTCCCTTGATGAATCGCTTCATCGCTCGTCGAAGTGTTGACTAGAATTGATAGCCGGTTCAAAAATTTCCTTACATCGGCCAGTACATCGGCAGTGGATGTAAGAACCGAGGTTTCGCGATGCCACGAGTCAATTTCACCACGGGCCGAATGGCCGCATTCGCCTGTCCGCCTGACAAGACGCAAGCATTCCTTTGGGACAGCGGCGTCATGGGGCTCGGCATTCGCGCGACGACACGCGGTGCGCCCTCCTTCGTCTTTCAGCGCGAGTTCCAAGGCAAGTCGCCCAGGATCACGATCGGCGCCGTGGCTGACTGGTCGATCCCGCAAGCACGGGAGCGTGCCCGGGAGATGCAGCGAGACATAGATCAGGGCCGTGACCCGCGACTCGTGAAGGCCAAGCGCCAAGCCGAGGACGATGCGACCAGGGCGGCGGTGAAGTCGGCCGAATTGACAGTCGGTGAAGTCTGGACACTCTACCTTGCAGATCGGAAGGCGGTGTGGGGCGTACGCCATCACGACGATCACCTCAGACTCGCCAAGGCTGGGGGTGAAAAGGCTACGCGCGGCACCCGGGGCCGGGGTGTCACGATCGCCGGTCCGCTGCATTCCCTCATGGGCCTGCGTCTGGCAGATGTCACTGCGCCCGTTGTCGAGGCGTGGGCAGCGAAGGAGGCGAAGACCCGGCAGTCGTCTGCCCGGCTCGCGCTTCGGTGCTTTAAAGCATTCTTGAACTGGTGCGCCGAACATCCGGACTACAAGGCTCAGGCGCAATCAGTAAACCCAGCCAAAACGCGCCGCACACGAGAAGCACTGGGTAAAGCGTCGGCGAAGAGCGACGTGTTGCTCAAGGAACAGCTGCCAGCATGGTTCGCTGCCGTCCGCGCCCTCCCCGTCCCCGTCATGTCCGCTTATCTTCAAGCCTTGCTTCTCACCGGTGCTAGACGGACCGAATTACTCGATCTAACTTGGAAGGACGTCGACTCGCGATGGAGGTCGCTCACGATCCGCGACAAGATTGAGGGCGAACGGAAGATTCCGTTGACCGCCTATGTGGCCCAGTTAATTTCCGCATTGCCTCACCTGAAGAAAAACCCCTTCGTGTTCGCAAGCGCTACGGCCAGGGACGGCCGCATTACGGATCCACGCGCCGGCATGCAAGCCGCGTGCGCCGCCGCCAAGATTGAAGGCCTTACGCCGCATGGCCTGCGTCGCTCATTCAAATCGCTGACCGAATGGCTGGAGATCCCAACCGGAGTAGTGGCGCAAATAATGGGCCACAAACCCTCAGCAACGGCGGAGAAGCACTACACGGTGCGCCCTCTGGATATGCTTCGCGTCCATCACGAACGGATTGAGGCTTGGATTCTGAAGGAGGCTGGCATCGAATTTAACGCCACGCCCGCGCCACCAACCGGAAGACCATGAGTTCGCTAAGCCCGACCATACAAGAGATCAAGAAGCTCGATCGGATCAACGCAACGATCGTTGACTTCTTGAAGCACCCGATTTGGAGCATTGCTGCAGGGTCGATGCTTATCAGCGGTATCCAAACATCTGCAACGGCCACGAAGATTCCTGACGAAAGCAGCCAAATTGCGGACCCGACTCTTCCGGCATCTTCACGTCAATTGCACAGCGCTCGGTCTGTACTGGAGGCTTGGTATGAGTCCTATGAGGAGGACGACGGCTCCAGAGCCAGCGTGCCGATCGAAGAAACCCCGTTTAAATTTCTATCTTGGTGCGAACACGAATTCCTTGGTTCGCTATGCCCACCTGACCTCCTTGCGCATTTCTTCTGCCTCGCAGGCTTACGAGCGGCCGGGCCAGTGCCGCATGACTTAGTAGCTCGCCTGCTCGAACTGGAGCAGCACGACGCAGTCGAGCGTGACAGGCTTCGTTCAGTCGAAGAAGCAAAGTCATCGTCGCACGCTGACCGATTGAAACTAGGGCGATTCGTTAAACGAACAGAGATCCTGCTACAAAACGGCAAGATCACTTCGCCCATCGCAATGGAGATTGCCGTTGCGCTCGACAGCGCATCGTCCATCGGTACTCCGACACCATTGCGCGTCTGGGGGCACTTGCTAACCATGGCCGAGAGCGGAGAGTTTCCGTTGCTTAAGCGGACTGGCCCTAAGACGCTAGCGATCCCATCAGGTCAACGTGATTGGCAACCTTACACCCAACAAGCTTTAGGGCAGTTCCTGAGGCGCAACATGCAACGATTGCTAGGCAAACAAAGCAACCAAGTTGAAACGTGACAAGACATTCATGATCAATCACTTTCGCTCATGAGCATTCACGATTGCCTTTACGAAGGCGTTCAAAAGGACACTGGCTCCACGCATCGGGATGGAGCGACGATGGCCTACGCAGCACGACGTTGACCACACGACTCCTCCGGCGCGAAGTTTTCTTCAACCCGTTTAGAAGGAGCCATCATGGCACTTGCTGTCCGCGCTCTGCCCCATCCGGCAGATCGCTTCCACCTCACCACCACCGAGTTTGCAACCCAGCAACTCGTCAATGCGCAAACCGTCCGTAAGCGCCTGAGCCTCCACGGCTCCTACTTTGGTGTCAAACCGCTGCGCTTGTTGAACGGCCGGCTCTTGTGGCCGGCCGATTCGATCAAGGTCCTGATCGAGGAGAGCCAGCAATGAGCAACACGACCACCACCCTCGAATTCGAAGGCCACGATGTGCTCGTCAAAGCTGTCAACGCGCTCCAGCCCGCAGGTAAGCGCACCATCTTCACCAAGTTCACTGCGCTGCATTCCAGCATCGAGCAGGCGCTGGCTCGTGGTGTAACGCAGCGCGCCATCGTGGAAACGCTCGAGCAGGACGGCCTCAAGCTCCACCCGGCGAAGTTCAAGAAACTGCTCGAGCAAGCACGCGCTCTGCGCCACGATAACGGAGAAGGCCTGCACTGCCGCGTCTGCGGCAGCATCCAGCCGACCCCGGCAGCGACGGAAGCTCCGCATGACGAAGGGGGCGAAGAATGATCGCTCCCACTGTTGCACCTCCGTACCCCATCGGCGCATTCCCTCCCAACTTGGCGAGCGTTGCCCTGGAAATCCAGACCAAGGTGCAAGCACCCGACGCTTTGGTTGGCATGGTCTTCCTCTCTGCCATTTCGCTCGCCTGCCAAGCTCTCATCGATGTGCGGCTGCCGACGGGCCAAGTGCGCCCGGTCTCGGCCAATTGCGTGTGCATCGCTGAATCCGGCGAACGCAAAACCGCAATCGAGGGCATCGTGTGTGCCCCGATCCACATTCATGACGAGGCACGTGCAGTCAAATACAAAGACGACCTTGCCCAGTACATGTGTGACATGAAGGTGTGGAAGGCGAAAGACCAGGTCCTCAACGGTAAGCTCAAGAAGGCCGCGCATCAGGACGAATCTACCGAAGAGATTCAAGAGCAATGGGAGGCGCACGAGAAAACGATGCCGATCAAGCCCCGTCTGCGGCAATTCATTCGTCAGGACATCTCCGCGCGCGCGCTCATGGACGTACTCGAAGGCGAATGCGAGTCGATCGCGCTCCTGTCTGATGAAGGCGAAGCGGTGCTCAAGGGCAGTGCTATGGCAACTTTCAGTGTGCATAACCGCGCCTGGGACGGAGCCAAGATGCTTACGCTCGATCGCGGAAACAATGCCCATGTCGTCGCCCGCAATCCGCGAAGCCTCATGAGCATCATGGTTCAGCCAGTTGTGCTCAAGAACTACCAGCGCCGTCACGGAGAACTGGCTCGCGGTTCAGGTTTCTGGGCACGCGTCCTCGTCGGCTTTCCCACCTCTACGCAGGGCTTCCGCTTCGTGTACTGGTACAACGAGCAGTGGACCCATCTGCATGGCTTTCACACTCGCATCAAGGAGTTGCTCGAAGAGTACGACCTGCGCCATGCCCAGGGCCCGATCAAACGCGAGGTGCTTGAGTTTTCGCCCGAGGCGGTGCCACGCTGGATCGAATTGGCGAACCATGTGGAAGGGATGTTGCAGCCGTTTGGCTACCTGAGCGACATCAAAGACTTCGCGTCGAAGGCGATGGAGATGACGGGTCGTATCGCGGCGCTGCTGCACTTTTTCAACGAGCAAGAGGGGCAGATCAGCCTCGCCGAATTGCAGTGCGCGTTCTCGATCATGTGTTGGCACATCGATGAGTTCAAGCGCTTGTTTGGGGATCAGACGGAACCTACGCAACTTCAGTCGGATGCCAAGGCGTTGGAGTTCTACCTTCATACGCGCTTCTATCAAACCGGAAATCTGACGGCCCCTCGCAACTTTGTACTGCGCACTGGTCCTATCCGGCCAGTTGCTCGCTTCAACGAGGTCCTTGACTACTTAGTTGCTTGCGGCAAGGTTTGGATCGGCCAGGTTGGTCGCCGCCGCTTTATCAATCCTGGCCCCAAGTTCGGCATGCCCTGAGCGCCCGTGGGATAGGCGGCGTCGCCTTAACTGCCACAGCAATGCGATTCCATGCGATTCGTCGCGTGGAATCGCATTATTTTTTTTCTCGGCAAATGGGACCTACCATTGAATGGGTCGCAAGGCGGGCTGATTTTCGCCCGGACTAGCCGCTAAGGGTGTGGGGCTACGGGTCTCGGCAGGCGCGCGATCTTCCACACCGCATCCGGCCTCTTTCACAACACTGACATTGTTCCCGCCGCTCATACCGCCCCCCTCGCAGCGCCGTCTGTATTTCACATCAGCCGAAGGTGAAATCAGAGCGATGCGTTTCGATCACCTGGTGTCTGCGTCCGTCACAGCGCCGAGCGACTGACAACGGTTACCGCATCGATGATGCTTTGGTGCCCGCCCAAACGCTCGCACGCCATTTCCTGTGTAGGTCAGTTCTACGCGCGGCGGAACGCCGGCCAGGTCTTCGAACTTTTCTCGGCAGAGTCGTTGTTGTGCCGCCCGACAAGGGCCGTAAAGCGCATTTAGCGTTGCGCGACCGTCGCAACGTCTTCTGCGGTCCTATCCTGCCCCTCCAGGATCTGTGCAGTGCGGCGCCCGCTTCTTCTCAGCCATACGCGAAACGCTTGTTTTCATCGCAGTGAACGGCATGAACGCGCGATGAAGTTGAAGTCAACTACGCAACAACTGGAACAACCTCGAACTTTACTGTTCATCACCTCCATAAACACACTGTCGAGCGTGATAACTTTTTATCGACTTAGTGCCATATCTATGGCACTAGATCAGCGACCTCCTCGGAAATGAGCGCACTTCGCGCCCTAGAGGTTTCGGATTCTCTCTTTGTCTTATTCGAAACTTTCTAGCCTATTTTTTCGAGTCGGGATTGCTCGCTCGTAGAAGCGCGCTGTCTTCACAGTGGCTGTCGAGTTCAATCGCATTTGCATCTAGGTTGCCAACAGGCCCGTGGGGCCTTCCCACGCCAACATCAACCTTCCCATGCCCGAAATCACAGCAACACCATCCCAACGCCGACACGCTACGCCGATCAAGGCTAATGACCGCGCGCTAAGCACCAGCATGATGTACCACGACATCGTTGAGGGAACTGATCACCTTCGCATACCGCCTGGCTTCCAGACGGCCAGATACATCGAGCACGTCGTCGAGCTCACGAAAGATCTGCTTGCGCAAAGGCCATCTCAATGTGAATCAAGAAAATCGCCAGTCCAACGCTTCGGCAAGACCTTTGACGACCGTCTCCAACGTGCCTTATGGTTGACACCAGCGCAACTGCAAGAGCACTTTCCAAAACATCGCTTGCATCCATACGTCGCACTGTTCGTACAGTGCGCTGACAAAGAGCGCCTCTACGACTATCGGAGCATGCGCAACGCCTTAAGCAAGGCGGAGTACAAGGAGTACGCTGCCGCTCGGCTGCGCATGCTCGTAGCACTGCGTGCAGGAGCCCTTGAACCCGCTTTTCGCAAGACGGTTAAAGCGCATCAGGACAAGGTACGACGCAATCTGAACCGCACGCGGGACTATGTTGACGCTCAGCTGCTTCGTCACTCACGACTACTTGTAGTTCGAGTCGACTGCATGTGGACTGATGGGTTTGCTCCAGCGCATGATTGGCTTCAAGCGCGATCCCACCGTGAGGCGCTGATCGAGTTTCTAAATAAAGAGCTTCCCAAGCTTATCCAGTCGAAGAAGGATCGGGCTGCAAAGAAGAAGCCTGATTCCAATGCGGGCTACGTCATCGGCACCGAATACGGAATCGAGACCGGCTGGCACTTTCATGTCACGCTATTCTTGAACGGCGACGCTCACGAAAACGCGGTGGGCATTGCAGCATTGATCTGTTCGAGATGGATGAAGGAGATCACGCAAGGCAATGGCCGCTACCACAACGGCAACCTTGCTGCGAAGCTAGGCAAGTACTTAGACGTGGGCGTTGGCATGGTGCATCGCCACGATATGGCCAAGCGTCAGATCCTCATGGACGAGGTATGCCGCTACGCAGTGAAGGGTTGCTACTTTGCCGAGGCTCAGGTCGGACCGAAGGACCGTTTGCTGAACAAGGGGAAGTGGCCAGACGAGAAGGATCCGAAAAAAGGAGGCCGACCTGAAAGCCGAATGCAGCAACACCCTGCGATGTTGACGCAGGTGTTTTCTGAAAAGAAGAAGCGATTTTTCCAAGTATGGAGGCCTAGCGAAGCGCCTCAACTCCAAGTGAGTTACTGAAGCGAAGGGAGCGCCCGGACCACGCCTTGGGGCGCTCTCCCTTGACCTGCCACCGACATGCCTGCCAATGGCCCGCAGCGCAGCCTTCGCGTGCATACGCTGCCCCGGCGACCGCTCTGCAGCGTGTGCTGCCCTTCGTCCTGTGCCCTCCGAAGGCAGCTGTGCGGCGGATAGCTGCCGATCGCGAGCGACCCTGGCTCAATTTCTCCAACGAAGCGGTAGCTGCCATTCACTGTCGCGTGATTTTTTTGACGATCACTGAAAACTGACCCAAGTCAGTTTTCAGTGATCGTCAGCACGCCGGCTACAAAGCGCACCCCCCTAGACAAGCGCCTGCGATGTGCGCATCTCCACTTCGATGCGGCTGGCCCACCTATTGGCCCGATTGGGCGCGCTCTATCAACCCGGTCACGTCCTTGAACTTGCCATAGATCGCCGGCTTCTCGCCCACGGCCAGAGCCTTGAAATGCTCGCGGCCACAATCGATCTTGGCGCTCTCGGTGCTGCGAAGGTCAAGGAGTTCCAAGCTGCTCTTGGTCTCGACGACGAAAAACAGGCGGTCACCGGTCGCCGTAGCCACTAGGACAGCCCAGTCTGGGTTGTACGTTCCGAGTGGCGTGGGCACCTTGAACCAACCGGGAAGCTTGGCGTAAACCTTGATCGCCGAGTTTTTCTCCAGCTGATCGGCAAACTGCCGCTCACCGTCGGAGTCGTACAGGACGTGTTCGTACACGGACTTCTCGGCATTGAGCAACGCGCTGTCCAGATAACCCTGCAGCTCCTTCTCAGCGAATAGCTCCTGCGCGTAGTACTCGCTATCGCCCAGGCGCTGGTATCGAATGCCGTCGACCAGCACGATGCGCTTGCAACGGTTGATCGCATCCGCCACCGTCTCGATGTACTGCTGCGGGTTGCGCTTGAAGTCGTTGAGCCGGCTACTCTCCACCAGGATGCGGCCGATGCTCTTACGCGTCAGCTGCGTCCGGTTCTGAAGCTCGGTCAGAACATCAGGCAGCTCGATGTCACCCTCGTCCAGCGCGACAAGATCGGCTCCATTCAGCTCCACAGCAGTCACACCCGCTTCGCCGATCTGCATGCCGGCCTTGCGCCATTGCAGGCGGGTCATGCTAATGGGAGGTGCATTGACGACGGCCGCGATACAGTCACGCAGCAACCTCTCGTTGTCGAACTGAACCCGATAGGTGGTCTTGTGCTTGATGCGATCCCACAGAGCCTTGAACTCAGGACTGTCGAGCACGGCCCGGCGCACCCCGACGGTCCTGCGCTCGTCGGCATTCTTGATGACCAGCTTTGCCGACACCTTGTTGAGGCGGTTTTCCACCTGATCCTGCACCGCAGCGAACGCCTCAGGTAGCTTCAGAGTCTTCGAGATCAGCGCCTGCTTGAGCGACTCCAGCGCCTTGCCTTTGGCATCAATGAAGCCCTGTGCCATGAGCCAGCCGGACAGCTGTGCCGACTGCTCGAAACCCAGCAGACGGGTGCTGCCATCGGGCTGCAGCACAGTGACGTTGGCGAACAGGTGAGCAGGCACCCGGCCGAACTCGAAGCCGTCTTCAACGTAGTCCTTCTGCAGCCGGTCAGCAAAGTCCTGGTAGCTCTCGTGCGCGACGACCGTCAGCACGTTCAGCTTGGTGTCCTTCACGCGCCGGCCATCTTGGGCCACGCACAGGCGCAGGCCGCGCCCGATGGTCTGCCGGCGCCAGCGTTCCGTTTCACGGGTGCTGAAATTGCAGATCTGGAAGACGTTCGGGTTGTCCCAACCCTCCTTCAGCGCCGAATGGCTGAAGATGAATTTCAGCGGTGAGTCGAAGCTCAGAAGCTTCTCCTTGTCGCGCATGATTAGCTGGTAGGTATCGACGTCGGCGGCCGTGTCACCTTTGGTGTCCTTCAACACCTCCACCGTCTTGCCGGCTACCTTCTTGCGGTCAATCGAGAAGTAGCCGTTGTGCACGTCTGACGCGGCTGCGCTGAGGTCCACGCCGGGGAACAGCTCGTTGTAGTCCGGGTGCCTAGCCAGCTTTTTGTACTCTTCCTCGAAGACGGTGGCGTACACCCCCTTCTGCGGGTTTCCCGCCTCGTCGAACGTGCGGTACTTGCCGACCGCATCGATAAAGAACAGGCTCAGCACCTTGATGCCAAGCGGACGCAGGCGCTTCTCTTTTTCGAAGTGCTCCTTGATCGTGCGGTTGATCATCTGCCGCTCGATGGCCAGTGGCTCCACGCCGCCGCGCTCGTCGCCGACGCGCAGGTACTCCTCGCCGCCCGGTACGTGCAGCTGCACAAGCTCGTCCTTCTTGGACGCACGGATGGTGCCGATGCGCATATCAGCGTAGACCTCACGGTCAGTCTCCTGCTTGAGGTCAAAACCGTCTTGCACCTCCTTAACTTGGCGGTGCACCGTCCCGGCCGAGCCCTTCACATCCAGTTCGATCGAGGCCACGACCGTGCCTCCCTTCTTCTTTACGGCCAGCAGCTTGACGTAGGGCTTGTTGTGCGCATGGGCCACGGTTGCAGCGGCCACTTCAATCTGCTTGACCAACTTCTGGTCGTAGGCATCCACCGCGTTCAGACGATAGACCATGTGATGCTTGTCCACGTGGGTGGCGGAGTAACGTAGGGTGCACAACGGGTTCATCCGTGTAAGCGCCTTGCGCCCCCGTCCATCGATGCCACCGTCAACGCTTTGCGGCTCGTCAACGATCAAGATCGGGCGTGTTTGTCTGATGAGGTCGATGGGCTTGTCGCCGCCCGTGCGCTCGCTAGCGCGGTACATGACGTTCTTGCTCTTCTCGCGGCGCAGGCTCTCGCTGGCCTCTTCAGCAGCGGCCTCCTGCTCATCGCCGAACTTGTTGATGGCGCCGACCGTCACGACCATGATGCGGATGTTGGGACTGGTCGCGAAGTCGCGCACCTTGCCCAGGTTGGCCGAGTCGTAGGTGAAGTGGTCATATCCCTTGGCGCCCGGGTACAGGCCCTCGAAGTGCTCGCGGGTAATCTCCAGCGTCTTCTGCACGCCCTCCTTGATGGCCACCGAGGGAACAACGATCACGAACTTCGCGAAACCGTAGGCCTGGTTGAGTTCGAACACCGTGCGCAGGTAGACGTAAGTCTTGCCCGTTCCAGTTTCCATCTCCACGGTGAAGTCCAGCGAGCCTTTGCTAGGCAGCGGGCCAGATGGCTCCAGGCCGTTGAGCATCTGCACCTTGGCCAGGTTCTCGGACATTTCAATGTCTGGTACAAGGCCCAGGGCGTTGCCGATACCGCCGGATTCAGTGAACTGCTTGCCCTCAAAAACGTCCTGAACGCTTGCGCGCAAGGCCGGCGACGTGACCGTGAAGTCGCTGCGGCAGATCTGCTGCCCGTCGAACAGGTCGATCACCGCCTCAATCGCGGCCGCCTGGTACGGCAGGTCAGATTCAAAGTGAAGTTTCATCTGTCTAGTTCCTCATGCCGTTGAGGACAAGGAATCAAAGCTGAGCATCAATTCAGCAAGTTTGGTGGAAGGCATCGGCTTGCTCGTCAAAAGCGACAAGGAGCGTCGAGCCCGAGTCACGCCAACGTACAGCCTGTTGGCCTGCGAAGGTTCGTGGAGATCGAACTGGTCGACGTTCGCCAAGATAACCACGTCGAACTCCAGCCCCTTGGCGTTCGCCACGTCCGCGAAGTGACGCACATGCCGGCGGGACAAGTTGACCTTCTCAGACAGCTCCGCATCGATCATCAGTTCACGCAGGCGCAGGTCCAGCCGTTGGTAGCTTGTTGCCGCCGCCTCTGCGGTCGGGAACAGCACGGCAACCGTTTGATTCCGCGTGGCAGCGCGCAGGGCCTCGATGACGGCGTCGTCCATGTCCGCCTCCGTTGCGCACGTCATGAGCTGCGGCCGGAAGACGGTGGCGCCCGCCTGGTGCACTCGCTCCCACATGGCCTCAGCAGGCGGCGGATCTCCGTGAAAGTGCGCGCGAAAGAGCGCGCTGAAGAGCGCCAACGCGGGCGCGTCCCCCTGCCGAAGGTTCTCGGTCAGCTTGACACTGGCCACGCTATGACCAGGGAAGCAAGCCCGAACCTCGATCGTCGACCCATGGTGCAGCTTCTGTGCCAGGTCACCGACCACCGTGATGGCACGGTATCGAGGATTGGCCTGCTCAATCATCAAGAACACCTGCTGCTCGGTGAAGTCTTGGACTTCATCCACAAAGACGGCTTGGTAGAAGGGTGCCTCCCTCAGCGCCGCCAGACCGCCTTGCTTCAGCCCGCGACTCAGCAAGTGCCCGATGCACAGCAGCAGGTCGATGTCGTCGTCCGCCAGCTTAAAACTGGCCAGCTGAGCATGAACCCTGTTCGCCAGCTCGGGCTTCGGAAAGTGGTTGGCGCCGTTGTGCAAGGTTTCCAAGTAGAGATCTGGAAGCGCCGCAAGGGGCGTCAACAGGCCACGTCGGACGAGCCGGTTGAACACAGCGTCGGGGGTGGAGTTCCGTGCCTGACCAGGCTGCACCGGCTCGACAGGTGCCTCGCTCTCATCGTCGATCTCATCATCGTCAGGTCGCCCAGCCTCCACCGGTACCAGCTTGAGCTTGACGCGGCCCCAACCCGCTTCGCGGGGAAGCCGTTTTAGGACGCCGTCTTGTTGCACATAGATGCGTTCACTGGCCTCAGGCAGCAATCGCAGGTACAGCTGGCCAACGTCCGACACAACCCCACGGAAGTTCTGCCCTGCGGCATCTCGAACGATCACCAGGCCGGCATCGATCTGCGTCTTGGTTTCGTCACTCCAGACGACGGGCTCGCCAACGGCCGTGCGCAGCTGAAGCGAGTGATCGACCGGTCCCGCACCATCTACGAACACCAGGCGTTGGCCGGTCCGCAGGAACAGTGCCGCCTTGTGGTCGACCAGTTGCCGAGCGAGGCTGTACTCTTCGGCTGCATACAGCGTCGCCCCCCCAACGGTTGTCCAAAGCAACTTCGAGCCCATCACCTGCTTGCGGACCTCCGAGAGCAGCGTGACCAGGCGCAGGGCCAGCCGATCCAGCGCGAACGCACCCTCGCGCGGCGAGTCACGGAGTTCATCTGCCACTTCGTCCACTTTGGCGCGAAGCACGCTGAGCGCCGGGCCAACCACACGGCTGACCTTCTGACGCTCTTGATCTTGGAACAGGGCTTCGACTTCTGCCAAGGCTGGCAGGCTCTCCTGCAACTGGTCAGCCAGCCGCCGAGCCATGGCCTGATCTGTGGCTCGCAACCAAGCGATGGTCGTAGCCTCATGACCATCACGACTCTGCGGCAAGCCCACCCAGCGTCGACCGGCCACGGGGCTGTAGGTCAGCTTTCGGTGGTCGCGAAGGCGAGTCTGAAGCTCCTTGAACTCATGCACCGGCAGGTCGGGCAGGTCAATACGCCGGCAAGTTTCCTGCAGATACTGGATCAGTTCGCCCGTGCGCACAAAGCCCACGCAGCTCTCCTGCGAAAACTGGCCTGCGTACTCCGCCGACCAATAGTCCTGTCCCTGGCCAAGGATGTCCCTGAACACCTTCTCGTCCACGACGTTGGCGGCATTGAAGGTGGTCAGCATCTTCGTCCGGCCCAGCGCGGCAGAGGTCTTGCCGGAGCCAGCAACCCCCTCGACGAACATGGGCCCAATCGGCGAGCGAGCGATGATCTGGTTCTGTTCGACCGTCTGGTGGGTGAAGAACCGCTCGCTCAGCCCGTAGTAATCCTCCAGCTTTGCCGGCGGGCTGTCGGGGTTCCACTCGTCATCGGCTTCAGCAACGACCTCAGGCGCTTCCAGATCGGGCTCGTCGACCACGACGAACTCGACGATGGGAACGTCGACGGGCGGCGCCGCAACGGGTGCAGCGACTTCGGGTTCAGCGGTGCCTGGCAGGACAGGAGGCGCTTCGGACTTGAGTCGCGGCAGCTGCCCCTTGGGCTTGCGCAGGCGGTCCAGGTAGCTGCGAAGGTCTTGGACACTGCCCGTGCCTTCATCACCGGTGACGCCCATGCGCAAAAAATTGCGGACGTTGGGTTCGAACTCCGGCCCCCCAAATCGCTCGAAGGACCGCACCTCCACGACGCGGTAGTCGCCCCAAAGCTTGCTGCGGCTCTGATACCCAGGCTGCACGAAGGTGACCAGGCGGCCTTGGGGAGAGTGTGGCGTGCAGTAGCCAGAAGAAAAGTTGGGGTAAGTGGCCTCACTTGGACTCAAGCGAAAAGTCAGCCGTCCCTGCAGCTCCGTGTCGATGACCACTGTTTTGGCGTAGGCGTTCTTGCGCAGCAGCCGATAGGCCGGAGCTTGCGTGGTTGCTACGTACCCGTAGCTATCCGCCATGCCGCCAAGGACATTGAGGTGCTTGTCCTCGTAGAGCATGCGATCGGCATAGTCGATTACGCCGCCCAGAACGGCCAGCTCTTCGGCCGAGTACTCGCGCTTGTTTCCGTCGCTCAGTGCCATCTTCTCTCCTCACTGTTGGCGAGACACCGCCGTTAAAAAGCTCGGCGGTCCTTGCCGCCCGTCGCTCACAAACTACGCACTTTGGCGATGCCGTGCTGTTCGAGGATGGCAGCCAAGTTGGTCTTGGCCACGTCGTTCTCGAAGGCGCTGTCGCGGAACACGCAGGTGACATCGCCGGCAGCCTTCTGCTCGCGATACCAATCAACGATACCCAGCGCCAACGGCTCGGCGTCGGCCACCGTGATCTGTTGGTCAAGGCAGGCCAGCAGCACGCCACCGCCAATGCTCTTGACGGCCTTGCCGGCGAGGGTTTTGGTCTCAATGGGCACGCACAGGTCGAGGCCCAGCTTCAGCAGCAGTTCGTACAACACGTCGTCATCGGTGCGATCCGCCAAGACGTGGTCCAGATGATCGAACAGCGACTGGGCGAGGTTGTCTCGTTTCGGCGCCCAGGCCGTGATGTTGGAGGTGTCGAGCCTGAACGTCCGGAACCCAACGTCACCAGCAAACATCGCGTCGGCCGCTTTGTGGCGCTGGCCTGCACCCTTGATCCGAGCACGCGTGATGTCAGCGATCGTCGTCCATCCAACAGACTCTGCGCCAACTAAAGGCTCAGGCAGTTGCACGAGGATGCAGCGTCGCTTGCCACCGTCATCGGCGTTCTGCGCGAACATGGCATCCATCGTTGTGCCCGTACCTGCAAAGAAGTCAACAATCAAGTCGGCACTGTCCGGTGATGTCGCCAACTGCAGGATGCGCCGCATCAGCCGGGTGGGTTTTGGAGTGTCAAACACCACATCCGAGTTGGGAAAATCAACTGCGGCGATCAGTTCCTTCTTGCCTTCTTGCGTGTGTCCGACTTCTTGGTAGGTCCAGAGCGTTTGCGGCACCCGACCGTCCTTCACCTCGGACAAAAAGCGCTTAATAGCGGGAACGTTGCCACCATCGACTCCCCACCAGATTCGGTTGTCAGCGTTCATTTCCTCGAATTTCGGCTTGGAAACGCGCCAGTAGGTGCCACTTGGCGGACCAGCCAGTTGACGGCCCGACGGACAAGCGATGGGATAGGTGCCTTCGCCGTAGTAATTGCGCGCTGACAAATCGCCGGCTTTCCAAGGGCCGCGCTGATCGTTATCCGGGTTCGAGTACCGCGCCTCCATCTCCTCGGTACGCGGCAGCAGTCTCGGCGTCCAAGTCTCGGCATTCTTGGCATAAACCACGATGTAGTCGTGGTCCTCCGAGAAGTGACGCGCCGAGTTCTTTGGCGAGTAGACCTTCTGCCAGATCACCGACGCAACGAAGTTCTCCTCTCCGAACACCTCGTTCATCGCGGCTCGAAGGTTGTGAATTTCATGATCAGCGATGCTGACAAAGATGACACCGTCATCACGCAGCAGGCTATGCGCCAGCTTCAAGCGCGGATAGATCATGTTGAGCCAGTCGGTGTGGAAGCGCCCGCTGGCGTCGGTGTTGCTGCTGATCTTTTTGCCGCCCTCCGACTGCCCCGTCAGCTCCATGTAGTTCTGGATGCTGTCGTGGAAGTTGTCCGGGTACACGAAGTCCTTGCCGGTGTTGTACGGCGGGTCGATGTAGACCAGCTTGACCTTGCCGGCATAGCTCTTTTGCAGCAGCTTCAGCACCTCCAGGTTGTCGCCCTCGATCATCAGATTCTGCGTAAAGTCCCAGTCCACGCTGTCTTGCGGGCAGGGTCGTAGCGTGCCGGTGCTGGGCGTCAAAGCCAGTTGGCGAGCGGCGCGCTTGCCATGCCAGTTGAGGCCGTACTTCTCGTCGGCGTCGGTCACGGTGGCATCGCCCATCAGGCCCTTGAGCACGTCGATGTTGATGGCCGGGCCCTTGGCGCCCTCGGTCACCAGTTCAGGGAAGAGCCTGCGCAGTTGGGCGAGGTTGTCCGCCAGTTGGTCTGCGCTTTGGCTCTCCGGCGCGCCGGGTTCGATCTTCTCAATGGCCATGGAGGTCTCAGGTCGAGGAATTTTTGAAATCTGAGGCTGCAACACGGGCTGGCGTCGCAGCCGGTGGCTGTTCATGCCCCGGTGAGGCATGCGGAAACACCGGGGGCAGATCACCCGCAAAGATAGCTTGCAGCTGGCTCACAGCGTGCACCAGCGCCTGAGTACCCCACCACCGTGCGCATCAGGATCAGCGGCCGCCACGTCACACGCCCGCCAGCAACCAGCTGAAGCGATCTTCGATCAGCTTCTTGCGGGCGGCGATAAAGTCCTCGTAGCGGTCCATCTGCCAAAGGCTGCGATCCGCAGGAATGAGGTGCAGGTCGAGGTAGTGCGCGGGTTTGCCACTGAACCAGTCATCCGGCGCCGTGTCTCCCTTGCCTCCACCGCCGTTCTCAGCGCGGGTCAGCAGCATGCAATTGGCGAGCTGATTGCGCGCGTCATCCCTGAAGCGCATGACGGGCCTGCCGGTTTCCGGGCTCAGTTGCTTGATTTCCTTCAACCGGCTTTGCGGAAAGATGTGGTCAACCTGCGGCAGGTTGTTATCGAAGGCCGGGACATGCGTGAACGCGGGGTACCAGAGGTTGAGGATGAGGTGGAGAGTCTTGCTGCCGTAGCCCATCCCGAAGAACCGATCACGGGTGATCTCAAGGCTGCGTCCCTGGGATCGGATGACTTGAAAGCCCTCCTCGGCATCGAAGCGCTCCAGCTCCTTAAACCGTTTGACGAGCGCATCCAGCAGGCGGTCTGACTGGCCACTGAAAGCGCCCGCGAGTAGTGAGCGCACCAGGAACGTATCCACGTTGGCTGCCGTGGCCCATGCCTTGGGAAAGTGGTGCTGCACGTAGATCAGCGGTATCAGGGCCAGATACGAAGGCAGGGCCTTGTCGCACTGGATGTAGGTCTTGCTCCGCATGAAGTCGACGACCGCCCGGATGGAGTCGGACAGCTCACCCCAGCGCTGCTCGATGCCTTCGCGCACGCCCGGCTTGCGGAACTTCGACACCTCGTACTGAGCGCCTTGGTCAAGTAGCACCAGGCAAGTCTTAAGGACGAAATCGCGGTCGAACGCAAACCCATGTCTGTTCAAGTCATCCAGCAGACCTTCCATCTGGTTGTCGGCGACATCCCAGGTCGCGTTCAGCAGCGAGAACAGCAGGTCAGATTTCTCCAGCTTGGTACCGCCAGAGTTGGCGCGGATGAACACCTCCACCACGTCGTCCTCGGTGTAGAGGTCGGGGTTGTCGATGCTGTCGAGCTCCTGGTAAGTGATCGATTCGTCCATCTTGAACGTGCGATCAACCAGGTCCAGGTTGTTCTCGATGCAGTCGAGTTCGGGTGGAGAAAACTCCCGGTCGGCAACAGCCGCCAGATCCTTCACCAGCTCCCGCTTCTTGCGGCTGGTGAAGATCAGATCCTTAAATTTGACCCAAGGGAACACGGCGGGTGCCGCTCGAAATTCGAACTTGTACTTGATGTCGTCGGGCAACGCAGCGGAGCCGCTGAGAACGTTGAAGTGCAGTTCCCTGCCACCGAAGCTGCCGCACAACCCGATGTAGAGGCTCTGCAGGCGCTGCTGACCGTCAAGGACCAGACACTTGCGCTTCGAATCTTCAGGCACGTAGAAGGTGCTGAGCTTCAGCGCGCTTGACCAGTTGTCGATGAACTTGCGCCGCCGGATGCCGCTGGTGGTTTTCCACACCAGCAGCGTGCTGATGGGGTACTCACGCAGGATGGAATCGAACAGGCGGCAGATCTGCTCCTCGCCCCAAACAAAGGGCCGCTGGATGTTCGGCAGCCAGAAGCCGCCGTCCTCGTCGGGGTTGTTGAGATAGCTGACGACCTTGCGGATGGTCACTTTTTGATTCTTCACGTGGGGCTCCCTGATATCAGGACTTTTCGCATCGATTCGATGCTGCTGGCCAGCTGTTTGATCTCGAGGTTCAGCGCGACTTGTCGGGCCATCTGGCGTTCCTTCTGTGCGTGCGCACGCAACTCCGCCAGCTTGGTTTGCAGCTGGCGGCACTGCTGCAGGGCTTGATGACGCTCGGCAGCCTGAGCCCGGGTGGAACTGGGCTGATAGCGGCCGGTCTCAAAGGCGATGTCGAGCGCATCTACCGTGTCCATCCAACCTTGGTAGAGCGCGTACAGATCAGCCTGCGGCTGGCGCGCAAGATCCAAGGCGGCGACAAAACCTGAGGCCACGATGTCTTGTGCTCGCTCTGGTGACTGCCCCGTAGACACATGCAAGGGCAGCGTCACCGTTAGCAGGTCGCCATCCAGCACCACCTTGTCGGCCTCGTTCTGCGAGGTGCGCAAGTGTGCCAACGACACGCCGAATCCTACATCTGAGGTGCTGAGCAGCAGCATGGGGTAAGGCACTGCGCGGTGCAGCAACTCCACCAACCGGCCGGGCTTGGTGCCCGCCTTCAGCGACAGGCTTAGCACGGCCAGTTCAACATACTTCCGCTGCGCGTCCTCAAACGCCGGCACGCCGATCAGGTGCGGTTTGAGCGCCGCCAACCAGAAGATCTCGTTCACGCCCTCTTGGATCTGGCGCTTGTCAGCAGCCGTAGCAATCTCCTGCTCGGCCAGCATCTTCTTGGGCACGCGCTGGTTCACACGTGTGGCCTCGGGTAGGCCGAGAGCCTCGATGAGGTCGTCAGCTATCACTGCGCGCCCGCAGACTGCATGCCGCTCGGCAACACCACCATGTAGGCAAGAACCTCAAAGTCGTTCATGCCGGCGAACTCACCCTTCATTGCGTGGGTCCCGCCCGGCGAGAACAAACTGGCCACGGCCCGCTCTTCGCTCTTACCGGCCACCGAGGCCACGGCGGCAGCTAGCAGGCCTTGGGCGTGCCGCATGTTCTCGCTGTGCCTGGTGGTCCTGGCGTATGTCGCTACCGCGCCCGCGTCGGGCAAATCACGTCCCATGCTCAGACGCTTCAACCGATCCAGCGCGTGTTTGGCCTGCGTGTACGGCAGCAGGACCGTTCCGTGCTCACCCACGTGCACCAGGTATACCGGGGCCAACGGGTACCCCGGGTCCACGGCCTTCGCGGCAACAACTCCTTCAGCTCGCAGGCAGAACAGGATGCCAGGGGGCACATCAGCATCGTGCGTGGTGGTGACGGCGCAGGCGCCCAACGGCATGGACTCCAGCTTGCCTGGGTGAGCCTTCAGATACCGCGCCAGATCAATGCGGAAGTCGGTCAGCGTGAGATCGGTGATGGAGACTCCGCTGGAGAGGTCTTCCAAGTCGATCACCGCGTCCTGCAGCTTCAGCAGCTGCTTGCGGCGGTACTCCAGGTCGTTCATCGGGTCGCCGGACTGCTGCTCGATGATGTTCTCTTCACCGGTTGCGGAGACATCGAGCAGCACCATGCGCCCGCTGACGCGCTGCTCCAGGCCGATGTATTCCTCCAGCTCCATGTTGGGCCAGAAGTTGACCAGTTGAATGCTGGCGTTAGGTGAGCCGAGGCGGTCAATCCGGCCGAAGCGCTGGATGATGCGCACCGGGTTCCAGTGGATGTCGTAGTTGACCAGCCAGTCGCAGTCCTGCAGGTTCTGGCCCTCGCTGATGCAGTCGGTGGCGATCAGCAGGTCCAGCTCGCCCTCCGCCGCGAGACTCGCCGGTCGCTCTTTGGACCGGGGCGAGAAGGCAGTGAGGATTGTTGACAGATCCTTGCGTAGTGCCAGCAGGGTCGTCCGGTTGCGGCCCGAGCCCGTGACCAGGGCTGCCTCTACCTTGAGCTGTGTCTTGGCCCAATCGGCCAGATGCTCGTACAGATACTCCGCCGTGTCGGCAAAGGCCGTGAAAACGATGATCTTGCGGTTGCCGCCGTTGATAGGGTTCCGCACCTTCTCTGCGATCAGGTCACGCAGCTTGCCCAGCTTGTCGTCGCGGGCGGCGTCCACCTGCATCGCTGCAGCGTTCAGGGTGGCAAGGCGGTTGCGGTCTTCGGTGAGTTCCTGGCGCCAGCGAGCGAAGTCGATGTCGCTGAGCAGCACCTTGACCTTGCGGCCAACGAGCAGCGGCTCGAAGGCGGGGTCGTCAACGTCAACGTCAGCAATGTCGATTTCTTCAAACTCGTCGTCAGTGTCCGAGCTGCCAACCTTGTAAGAGGACAGCCGCGCCAACGTGGCGTCCACGTCCTTCAGCTGCCTGCCCACGGTCAGGCCGAAGGACCAGACCGAACTTTCCATGCGCTTGAGCAGGTTCACCCGCATGAGGTGGATCAGGCTCTCTTCGCGGTCAACCTGGCGGAAGATGCTTTCGCCACCCCGGATAGCAGTGCTGTACTTCTCGTCATAAGCAGCGAGCCGCTCTTCCTTGACGTAGCGCAGCGGTGCGTAGCTGGCCAACTTCAGACGCCGGATCTCCAGATTGATCTCTTTGATGGACATGAACTCGCCTGCCTTGTCCACGTCGGCCTTGATGTTCACCGGCGGCAAACGGCTCGGGAAGCGCCCCGTCTCGGACGTGCCGTAGTACTTCTCGATGTGCCTGCGCGAGCGGGCGATGGTTAGGTGGTCGAGCAGGCTGAAGTAGTCGAAGCCCAGCATCTCCACCAAGAGCTGCGGAGTCTTCTCGGCCTCAGGTAATTCGAGCCAGCGGTTGAAGGCCTTCTGCGCACGGCGCGTGGTGCTGTCGATACTGGCGATGCCGTGATCGAACAAGGCCGTGTCCTCGCCTTCCGTGACGAACGCGATCTGATTCTTCAGGTCTGCGAGCCTGTTGTTCACGGGCGTGGCCGAGAGCATCAACACGCGGGTTTTGACGCCCTCCCGGATGATCTTGCGCATCAACCGGTCGTAGCGCGTCTCAGCCCCTTGCTTCGGGGCCTTCTTGTTGCGGAAGTTGTGGGACTCGTCGATGACGACGAGGTCGTAGTTCCCCCAGTTGATGTGCGCGAGATCGAGATCGCCCGACAGGCCGCCGTCGCGCGACAGGTCGGTGTGGTTCAGCACGTCGTAGTTGAGGCGATCAGACGCCAGGATGTTGCGCTGGTCGTTGGCCTTGTAGACGGTCCAGTTGTCGCGCAAGCGCTTCGGACACAGCACCAGGACGCGGTCGTTGCGAAGCTCGTGGTACTTGATGATGGCCAGCGCCTCGAAGGTCTTACCAAGGCCGACGCTGTCAGCAATGATGCAACCGCCAAAGCGCTCCAGCTTGTCGATGGCGCCGACGACGCCGTCGCGCTGAAACTTGTAAAGCCTTTTCCAGACAATGGTGTCGCGGATCCCGGTTGCTGCCTTGACGATGCGGTCCTCGTCCATGTCCTGGCGGTCGGCCCTGAACAGATGGAAGAGCATCGTCGTGTAGATGCTCATCGGGTCCCGAGCGGCCGCGAGGTCTTCCAGAGACTTCAGAATCGACGCCTTGGCTTCAGGTTGCTGACCGAGGCTGTCCCACTGAAGGTCGAACCACTGGGCCAGCGCCTCGGCTTCCTGAGCGGTCTCGGATGCCTGAATAAAGCTAAGCGGATTGCCGGGCGTGATGCCGAGGCCATCGGTCGACAAGCCGAACGAGCCGTGTACCGCTCGCAGGGCCTTGCCGTCCGACCCGCGAAGGACCGCCAGGCCCTGCGGAATCGCTCCCGGTGCGCACCTTACTTCCGCCTTGCCGCTAACCCAATCCGCAAACTGCTTGGCGAGGCTCGGTGCATTTAGCCGATTCCGGGCCGGGCGATCAGCGTCGTTGCCGAGGGGACTGAAGCCAGAGGTATCCGCAGCGACCATCAGCCGTGCGGAGCTGAGCTTGCCGGCGCCTTCCTGAATAGCCTCGAACGCGTAAAGCGACCCTGACGCAGTCATAAGGTCCAGTCGGTTGCCGGAAGCAAGTTCGGGCGAGATCAGGTCTACAACACGGTCGGTGCCAGCGTTTCGGATCAGCTTCATCGGCTTTTTACTCTTTGCTGCAAATGTAACTTAGGTGCGATGTGCTTCAGCCGCAATCCGCCAGCGTTGAGCGCTCAGTAGGCCACCTATGTTGGTTCGCGGTGCACGTGCGTTTCCGGGGTGCGCTTGCTGACGTCCGGTAGCCAGGGCAAACCCCTGGAAGCGACAGCAAGAGAGGGGGCGTCAGAGGCCGCCGTCCAACAGCAGCGCCAACCACGCCTGATGCGTCGCTGCCCAGCCTCCGTGCCGCAAGAAGCAGACGGTAGAGTTCGCATCGCGGCGACCGTCGGCTCTCACCAAAGGCAGTCAATGAGGGTTTGTCAGCGATTGGCCGCTTCCAGTCTAGACCGCCGCTGGCGAGGATGGGCCTACCGAGAACCCGGGCCGACGACGGTCGGTGCTTTTGGAGCATGGCCTCACGCGCATGAAGCAGGCGCGCAACACCTACGACGGAGGGGTACTCAGGCCAAGGCTGACCGCAGCGGTGAATCGCTTCCACCAGCGTACGACTCCCAAAGCTCAATGCGCCCGAATTTCATGTCATGAAAGTTTGGAAAGCTGGATCCATCCATTGAGGCATTGCGTCGAAAGTTGCTCTGCGGCGCCATCTCGGGGTCGCAACAACCGCAAGGATCTCAGATGAAGCACTCACCAGCAAAAGCAAAACCCGCAAGGTCCAAGGTCCTCATGACCCAGGACGCCCTGACCCGCATGCAGCGCGCTGCCGTCAAGTCGAATGGTGTCGGCACGCAGGAGGGCAGTCATATTGCAGTACTTCAGTCTCAGCTCACCAAAGGCGCTCGCACCAAGGGAGGTCAGTGATGGGACGCAGCAATAGCCAGGAACAGCACGACAACGACAACCACGCCAATCAACTCAACCCCAACAATGATGAGTACTGGCACTCTCGGGGTGAGGGCGAGCGTCCGGAGGACTGGGAGGATCGCCTGAACGACGGAGAGAGCTAGTCGCGAAGCCACAGGGGCCATTCGATGGTCCCCTGTGATGCGTGTGGCAGCTGAGAACGTCTCCACTCCCAGAGCCCGTGATAGTCCTCGCCCAGAATGATGAACGAGCGAAGCTTCTGATCAGACCCCACGGTCACAAGCTGGCGTTGCCACGCAAGCGCTATCCGGGCGAGGGCGTGTGGCCCATTGACCTCACGGTCGTGCTTAAACCCACAAGCCATGTCTGACCAGAGGCCCTCGAATCCGGCATATGTCAATCGCTTGGACCCGTCGAACAGATTCGCAACGTCTTGCGGCGACCAACTCGGCAGCTTTTCAGCGATCTCGGCCCTGCTCGGCTCCTTGTGCGGCCACCGCTTGTGGCGTACCCAGAAATGCAGCGCGTAGCAAAGCACAAGGAGTCTGCGAACAGGTCTGTTCAAGCCCGTTTTACCCCTCTGCGTCGGACTGATCAAAGCAACCAGAGACCGCGGGCGGAGCACCTGGGCGTACAGAGAGCTCCACACTGCGTCGAATTGAGCGAACTGATCAAGGAAGGCAGCCAAGAGAAGGTTTTGCGCAAGTGTCAACGCGTCATTCCACGTCTGCGCGTCCCTTAGCGATTCTGGCGGCACCACCGAGCACTTCGTGGCTACATCGGCCGGCAACGCCCAGCGCTCCACGAAAACGGCACAAGCTTCGCAAAATCCGGCAAGATCACTTCGCGCAATGGCTTGCTCTGCCGCAGCAAGAAACGAGTCGAGCCGAAGCCCTACATCTACGCATCCGCTTAGCTGTGGTGCATGAGGAAACTCTTCACCGTACCAGTGCAGTGCCCAAACGCCACCACCAGATGCCTTCACCTGGGCTTGGCCCTTCAGCCGCTCCTTAATGGCTACCTCCGGGTAGTCCCTTGACCTCAGCAGTTCTCTCAACTTCTCATCTGCATGCTGTTGAACCGATGCCAGCCTCTTGGGGCGCAGCGCTTGGCCTGAGTTAGCCAACCTTGTTTCGGACAGTCCAGTGACATCAGAGATGAACCTGCGCGGTGCAATGCCCGAATTCCATGCGGCATAGAACACTGGCGCCATCTGGAGTCCTCTCACCAACCTGAGAAGCTCCAGTCGTCGAGAGTCGGCAGTCAAGGCAATTTCACCCTCGAGCATTCACGGGCTGGCAGGCAGACGTGCTTCGGCTTCTTTTGCGCGAGATGCCGCGAACAGCAGTTGGTGCTTGCAGTTGAGGGGGCCGCGGACGTGCTGAGCCCTGCATCCAGTTGCAGATCGTCTGCCCACTGACACCTACCAGTTTTCCATAGTCTGCCGTCGAGAGAGCTAGCTTGGCGCGGCGCGCGGCCAATCGCGTCGCGCTGAAGCGCTGGGCAGGTTGTCCATCCTGATCGCTGGACTCCACGCCCATCGGCACCGTACGTGCTCGCGCGGCGTCCCTCTCAAAGAGCTTGACCTGCTTTTTCGAGGACTCGACCTCGCGACGCAATGCTGCGATCAGCGCCCTATGTTGAGCGCTTGTCTTCTTCAAACCATCGATCCCGGCGTGAACTTCCTTGCGCGCCAAGCACACGATCTCAGCCTCGGGCACACACGCGATGTTCGTCATAAGGCTCAATTGTGAGCCAGTCTGCGGACATCTGACGCGCGACCATGCACCTCGTCCGGCTTGCGACCGAGCCGTGTAGGCCGCTACACTTGCCGTGTGCGTTCGTCGACGCCCGCTGCTCACCATGGCACACCCGGTTCGCTGGGACGACGTGAATACCTTTCGACTGAGCTTCCCATGTTTCGTGGAGCGCGGCAGTGAGCACCGGGCAGATCCGCGGCAACATGAAGGAACGCACATGAAATTCATCGTCACGACGGCCACCGCCGTCGACAAGCTCAATCGCTTGGCCAAGACGCTTCGCAAAGCCTCCGGCACTCGAATGTCGCTCGCCGCCGCGCTGGACACGGTTGCACAGCACCAGGGCTACGAACACTGGAGGCACGTCACGCGCTGCCTTGAGCAAACCAAAGCGGCTCGCGAGACCCAGCCGCTTCCTGACACGCTGGCCTTGGTGCTCGACGAGGCCGCCGAGCGTCAAGCGGCTTCGGCGCAGACGCAGCAAGCTTTCGCCAAGGGCTTCGTCTTTGCTATCGACGCCAAAGACGCAGAGTCCATCAGCCCTAATCAAGCCTTCGCGGAATGCGATGACGGCTGGTATCTGGCGGCGCGCAACTTGTGGCCACGACTGATCCATTACCGCCATGACGAGACCGGCACCACGCTTTTCGAAGCGCGTACCGAGGACGACTTGATCGATATCGCGCTGGACGATCTGTCGAACTACAAACTGTTCTGCCACGTGGGCGCAGATCTGCCTTCCTCGGTGCCCGCGGCGTACCAGCTTGTCCGCGCCGTGTCCTTTTTCCCACCCACGCACATCTGGCTGGACGGCCAGTTTGTCGCAATGGACGACGTTCCCGAGATCCAGATTGATGGTCAGGTGGTCCACACGGTACTGTCCGGTGACCCCGTCGCGCCGATCTCGAGCATGAGCGAACGATTCGAGCGGGTCGGTCACTTGCTCAGCGCGCAGGAGCGCTCGATGCTTGACCGAATGTCCGCAGCCGAGCAGGAGTCGCTGCTGCAGATGATCGAAAGAAACACCCCGCAGGGTCAGAAGCGATTTACCGCGGTGCAGAACGAAGCGAACATCTCCCGGCGTGAAGCCAAGAAGCTTTAGCCTTCGTTGGCGATGATCCTCGCCACTCTAGCGGGGTCGATCATCGAACCACCATTTCTCGATGGCCTCTCGATCTTCCAGATGCACGAGCCACCGATCATCGAAGCGGACGTCGACGCTTGTGACCGGTTTTGCTTCATACGCCACCTCGTGGTCGAAGAACTGCCCCTGCAAGGCGTCGCAATGCACGCAGCCGTTGGACAAATAGCGCTCACCCCGCGTCCCGCTGTAGCGCGACTTAATTTGACCAATGTCGTGTTGCGCGAGTAGGTCTGCGGGCAGCGTCGACACCAGCAGTGCGGCGCCTCGGCCTTCGTCGTCGAAATCGTAGATCTTCGCAATGATGTCCGATGCGCCGGGCAGCACGCGGCTCGCAGCGAAACAGAGGTCGATGATCAAGCCGGTCGTCTTCCCACAGCGCCAACAGTCGGTGTAGGCCGCGCAGACATCCAGCGGCAGCGTTTGCCCCACCTGCGCCGAGTAGTGGAGCTTCCTACCATGCACACCTATCACGAATGCGCCCAGTTCAATGTGCTGAAGCCAGAGCGCGGCATCATCCTTATTGCGGGCACTTGCGAACGCAGGGTGATAGTGCGGGCCCGGAAGTGACACCGTGCACTGGGCTTGATCAACGCGGAGCCTGAACGCCGGCAAAGCCTTCTCAGTCGGAATGCTCTGCTGCCGCATGAGCCAGACCAACTGCAGGCCTGCCTGTTCGGCCGCGGCCTGGTGCTTAGCCATTTCATCGAAATCGAGGTGAGTCCATTGCACCTTGAAGGCCAGGGGCTGCGCGTCGAGTCGACTCGCAACCACATCGGCCAACAACGGTGCATCTTTGTTGGAGATGATCGGAACCTCGATCTCCGTTTGCCAACCCGCTCGTCGCACGGCACTTGCGATAATGGACCTCGCATGCAACACCTCTGCCCGCTCCGCAGCAGACTCACAGAAGCCTTTGCTGGTATGCGAGAAATAGCGGGTTCCGAGTTTGGTCTCTCTCAGCGCTACGCCCGTGCCGCAACAGATCATCTTCAGATGACGGTCCTTGCGGTTGGATGTTCGAAGCCGGTTCCAGCTATCTGCATCGAAGTCGGTAGCGTGGAGCTCTCCACTGCCTAAGGCACATTTCAGGGACATGTTTCTGGCGCTAGTGTGGAATGCTCGAAGTTTGCCGCATGCCATGCGCGCGGGCTCGTGGCGTCGCCATGCAAACGTCGGATCTGGCACCAGTCCGAGAAGCTGGCCAGGTGTGTTTTCACTCAGCTGGTCTCTCCATCTCCGGCCCTGCGGGCATGGAAAGCTACGGCTCGTGCGGCCACGTGCGCATGATGCGACATCCACATCCATCGAGAAAGACACCATAGCCAACCCGACCATCTCCACAAGTGACCACGCTGGTTGTGTCAGGTCTTGAGTTTTGAGGCCGGCCCGCAGCAGTCCTCGGTTGTCCGCTCTTCCCGTGAGCGGCTATTCAGCGTTGAGTGGGCGACCGTCTGCTCACAGTCTTAAGCAGACATAAAGCCGCTTCTCGGCGGTGATGCTTGGTGCGCGCTCTATGAAGAGCGGAGCAAAAAAAGAAGACGGTGTCGAGATCCAGAAACCCATAGGTCTCTGGACAATGATCAAGCCGCCTCCAACATGACTAAGTCCTTCTGGCCGCCCGAACCCAACAAATCGCTGGCACGCTCGCGCGTCCATCGGGGCGTTCCGACTTCGTCACCAAATTCGCCACCACGGCCTGCGGATCCGGTCTTCAAGCGGACGTGTGTCGAGGGGAGCCTGTGAGCTCGCTGGATTACCGACCCGTCGGCGGATTTCGACTTCGAGCGTGTGCGCCACACCACGCGCATCTCTTTCACCGTGCATCGCACGTCTGCGCCACTCGTGTGCAAGCACCAGCAGTTGGTCGTCGGCGAGCTTTTCGAAGTCCTGCATAGGTTGATTCTGCCGGCACGTTTGGGGCTCCCGGCCACAGACCAGGAAGTCGAGAGCACGCAGGCAAGTGTCCCGCAGCGTGCAAACGCCACACATGTCACTTACCTCCCGCGCCGAGGCCCTCGCCTTCACCCAGCGTCCGCTTCCGATCCAGCTTTTCCGCCAAGCCTGGCTTTCCTGCGTTATGCATCGAAGCAACGGTAGCTACTGTATCGAGGTCGTCCGGATAGAACTCCTCGACAACTGCAACCCCCTCCTCTGCCGATTCCTCGAAGGCCCCGGCCGCAAAGCCTGCCCTCGCCGCTGCGTCAAGCGCCGCCTGGTCAAAGCCACTGTCGACGCGTGCCTGCGCCTCCCGTCGCGCTTCCCCCAAGGTCTTCGCCAGCGTCGATCCGGCGCGCACGGTCAGGTCCACGTAGTAGATCGGCGCCCGATGCGATTGCGTGGTCGACTTGCCCCGCAGCCGAAGCTCCAGTGGCAGCGTCGCCAGGCTGTCGCCGGAGAGCGCCTGGAAGTAGCGCAGCCGCGCCGACAGCGTGCGGATGCTGTTGTAGCCAGTGGTGCGGAAGATGAACGAGCCCAATTCGTCCTCGTCGCCAATGCGCACGTTCAGCCGCCCGTAGGGCTTGCAGCCCGCCTTGAAGCCGAGATCGCAGCCATCGGGTGTCGGGCAAGGCAGCGTCTGGAATCCCGTGGTTGTCGAGCGCTTGCAGGTCTCGCCATTGCCCACGCACAGTGGCCGTCCCGTGCCGCGGTCGAACAGGGTGTAGTCCGCACGCAGGTTGAGGTCGGGGTCGTTGAAGAGCAGGCGAACCGGGATGGCGCGCAGCTTGCCTCTGGCGGTGGATTCCTTGGGCGGATCCTTCGGGTCTTTGGCTTTGTCTTTCGGTGCGGTCCCTGCGCTCTTGCGCAAGGCCTCGTCCAGCGGGTGCAGCATCCAGCCGTCGCGCAGCTGCACCTGGGTGGTGATGGTGAATTCGTCGTCTTTCTCGGGCAGGCGCTTGCCGTCCCTGACGGTGACTTTGCCGATGGCGATGCGCCCGACCACCGGTGGGGTCAGGGCCAGTCCTTTGAGCATGTTTGTTCCTTGGTGAATGGATGATTGAGATGCAGCGGTCTCGCAAATGCATGCGAGCCCGGTGATCGATGGGCGCGCCCGCCCCTTCCTTCCGCATGGGGCGGGCCGCTGGTTGAACCCCGGCGGAAACGGGGCGGCTGGCCGGCCTAGTCGTCAGAGAAGCGTGAGCAGCGGCCCACCGCCATGCCCAGGAGCACGCCGGCCATGACACCTGCCGCAAGCACCCACGCAAAGGCCGCAAGGTGTTCGCCGGGTCCGGGGAAGAGATCGCTCATGCGGCACCTCCGCGAGGTTCTGCGGTCAGCTTCCCGGACTGTTCGTCGGCCAGGTCTTCCGGGCTCGCGCCCAGCACCGACGGGAACGCCTTCACCGTGAACCGGCGTGAGCCTGCCCGGGTGACGCGGTGCTTCGCCACCAGTTCCGGCGCTTCAGCGGTGAGGCTGTCGAGGTCCACGGCTTGCCCGTCCTTGCTGCGCTTCCAGCGCACCTCACCGGCGTCCAGTTGCAGCACCGAGGCCTCCCCCATGCGTTGCTGGATGCGCTGACGCACCTGGGCCTCCCGGTCTTCCGTGCGTGCGAGCACATCGCGCAGCGCCAGCAGGTCAGAAAAGGCTGCGGCCATCTCCAGGTCGCCTCGCATGTCGAGCACGCCACCGCTGTCCTGCGGCCACAGCGCTTTGAGGGCCAATGCCGCAGATGCCGAGCCATCGGCCAGCGGTGCGGTGTCGGTCTCGACGCAGTGCCAGAAGCGGCGCTCCAACGCGATCAGATTCGCAATGAGTTTGTCGTCACGTTCGATCCGATGAATGCGCAGTTCCTGCCCGCAGATCAGCACGGCCACATCTGCCGCCTGCTTGCCGGTGACAGCAAGCTGGTGCAGCACCTGGAGCTGGACGTACTCGGGCACACCCTCCTCCCAGAGCCGGGCACCGTGGTAGCCGGCCGTCTTGCACTCGAGAAGCTGAACGTCCGGCGAGCCGATGACCTCGCGGTCGACATTGGCCAGCATCCAGGGCTCCTGCGGGTGCTGCAGCACGGCGTTGATGCGACGCACGCGAAGCCCTGTCCGTCGCGTGTAGTGGGCGGCGACGATGGGTTCGAGCAGGGTGCCCCAGTACATCGGGCTGGTTTCGTCGTCGGGGTCGATTTTGGGGAGGCCGGCTTCACGGGCGGTTTTCTCTAGCCAGAGGGTCAGGGGGGCTTTGTAGGGATGGAGGCCGACGGCTGCGGCTGCGTCCGAGCTGCCGATGCCGCGCTTGCGGACGTCGAGCCATTGGTCACGGTTCAGGTCCGTCGTCTTGACCAGCTTGAGGGCCGGTCTTGGCTTGGCAGGCGCACGGCCTGCTTTCAATGCTTCCGACATGTGGAGTCCTTTCAACTGAGATGAATGAAGGCCACGCACCAACAGCAAAGCCCCGGCCTCCTGCAGAGAGGACCGGGGCTTATGCCGTGGGTGGAGGGTGGCGTTGGAGTGGTTGTTACGCGGTCGCGTTTCGTTCAGGACACCAGCTGCAGTGCCGCCTCCAGCGCCCGCTGCTTGATGGCGGCACCCTGACCGAACCAGGCGCTGTCCAGCCGGTACTCCTGGCTGCGGGCCCGGCGTTCGTGATCGACGAACTCGGTGACCGCGCACAGGAGGCCCCAGGCTGTGCCCTTGGCGGCGCCCAGCTCGGCGCCTCGGCCTTTGCCGTCGTAGAGCTCCTGAGCTTTCTTCAGCGCCCGTTCGTTGGTCAGCTGCGTCTGGTCGGCGTGGCCGTCGGCCTGGCACAGGACCTTCAGGAAGAAGTTCATGGCCTCGTGGCTTTTGACTTTGCGTTCGGCCAGGGTCTTGCAGCGATACATGAAGCAGTCCCAGCCGGAGACGGCAATGCCCAACTGCTTCTTGACGGCCTGCGCATCGAAGGTGGTGCTGTGGGGCACCTTGACGGCGCTGGAGGCACCGTTCAAGGCGATGGACAGCGTGTTGTTGCAGACGACCCGCACGGTGGTCGGGGTGGCGGTGGTGGCGAGCGTCCCGTCGCAGGAGGTGGCCAGGAGGATGTAGCCCTTGACGGTGTCGTTGCCCTTCAGCACTGTTTCCTTGCCGGTCTTGGCCAAAGCCCAGAACTTGCGGCCGGCTTTGAGGACGCCCGCCGTCTCCAGTTCGAAGCCGGAGACTTCGGTGAGGTCGCGGTAGAACTCGAGCACTTCTCGGGGCTGCACGATCTGGTAGCGGCCACTGACGACCGAGAGCGGGGCCTTGGTGTCGCTGCGGTAGAGGACCTTCTGGTCTTCAAAGGTCATGATGGATCCGAGGGATCCGGCCTGCTCGGCCATGTAGCGCACGGGGGTGTCACAGATGGTCCAGTCCATGCCGGCCTTGGCGGCCCAGACTTCGAGGGGTTGCTTGCGGGGCAACTGGTTGCCCAGATCGTGCCAGGGGGTCTGGCCGACGTAGGCCATTTGTTCCAGGAGATGAGCCATGGGGTGATTCCTTTGAATGAAGAGTTGAAGAACAGGAGGGGAAAGAGAAGGCAGAAGCCGGTAACGACGAAGCCCGCACGAGGCGGGCTTCATTCGGGTCAGGCTCGGATCAGCGGCGAGGCACTGTGAAGGTGTGACTGCAGTCCAGGCAGCGGCGGTTGCGGAAGATGGATTCGTCGACGGCTTCGCCCAGCGCTGCACCGACAGCGCAACCGGCGATGCCGCCGCTCAGGCCACCGACGATGGCACCGGCGACGGCGCCCAGGGGCGGGACTGAAGGCGTTGCTGCGGCGCCGATGACGATGCCGAGGCTGGCTCCGGTAGTGGCACCGGCCAATGCGGCAGAGATGCCGCCTGCTGCGCCGGCGATGGTGCCGATGGCGGCGCCTGCCTTCTTGCCGGTGTCGCGGCAGATGGTCCGCTGTGATTTGCAGGCTGGGCAAGCGGAGATGGGCGGCGAGCTGCCGCTGCGCGGTGGCTCAATCGAGTCGTCGAAGGATGAGTTTGCGAAGTGTTCATGCATAGGCGGGTGGACGCAGGGTCAATGGGTTGCGAGGAGATGCCGCTGGAGATCGCAGACGGCAAAAAGCCCAGCACGGCCGATGAGGGCTGTGCTGGGCTTGCGCGGAGAGTCAGGCTGAGGTGGCTAACTCGTGAGGGTTATATGGGGCTGAAAAATTCTGGAATCTGCATTGGGAATCAAGAGTTCGTTGGGAATTCATGGAGGGGCATTTGCACATTCGCGCGTGGCACGCCCGTCGGATCAGCGGGTCGCTGCCGGGCTTGTCAAAATGCCCGGCCCTACACCGTGTAGCCGTGGGCGGCCGAATGACATTCCCGATGCCTCTTGAGGTTCAGCATGATCCTGTCTCGGGCGCGGCGGGTGATTCGATCCCATTCCAGCCGCAGGTCGCTCACGACTCCGAAATGCTTGGCGGTGCCGGCGTCAAGCATGCGCGATCTCACTAGCAACCCGTCGTGATCGAAAGATATCAGGCCCCGATCGAACAGGCTGTCAAGCGGAACGGAGAGCAGCAACCCATTGTCCGGATCGCCACGTAGAGACTCGTCAAGGCTCCAAGCCACAATGTGCGAGGCGATAAGCTGGCCGTTGCAGGCACTGCCGTGGACGGAGCACGCGTCTTTCCACCGCCGGAAAAGTCGGCGCCTGAAGGCGGCATGCTGCGGTCCCCGCGCCCATACCTCCCGTCGCACGGTCGAAGGCGTTCCATTGTCCCGGAAGTCGGCGTCCTCCTCTGCGAATGCCGTCTCGATCGCCTCCAGTTTTGCGCTCAGCTCCTCGTCCGCTTGAAGCCGGCGCAAGAGAACCTGCATGCCATGGGCCTCGTACTTCCATTGGCGCCTTGCGTAGTGGATAAAACCAGTTATGGCGCTGATGACCTTAGGCAGCGCGCTCGTACCTTCGATCGCAATCACGCTATCAGCGAAGATGGCCATCCCTTCGGCGCTCATTGGCGAGCGGATTTCCGACCCGGTCGCAAGGCACCGGTAGTTGTTCAGCAGAACGCTCGCGGTGCTCTCCTTAATTCCCTGCTCTCCAAACAACTTCGCCATGGCGTCGGACCGAGGCATGGTGTTTTCGTGCACCTGCATCGCCAATTCACAAGCTGCCTCGAGTTGGTCGGGGGAAAGCTTGTCGCTCCTGACACTTTCGCCGGGCCCCGTGGGATTGGACAGCGGATCCCGGTCAAGCAATCCGCTGAGGTGGGCAAGATCCATCGGCTCCACCTCAGTGCCGATGTCCCCTCGCCTCAATCCAAGCTTCAGCCAAAAAGCCGAACCGTCTTTCTCATAGCGGACATCGACGATGTCGAAGACATGGTCCAGTGAGCACCGTTTGCTCGCGCGGTCCTTAAGGATGGCTAACTTAGGGAGGTCAAATTGGAGCGCGAGGTCCATGCCATTCCAGAGTGCCGTCCGCTTACCCGGGTCGGCACCGTCTCGAGTGCGGGGCACTCGGTACCAGAGATCTCCGGACGTAGTGTCCTGGCGGATCGACAGAAGTTTGTCCCTGCCCTCGACGTGGAAGTTCCATACCGTCATGGCGAAGCGCTTGGCCTCACCCTTGCGAGCGCGAGGCATCAGTACATCAAAGGCGAACCAGCCCTGCCCTGGGGGATGCGTGTCGACCGCGGCGTAGGCTTGGTTGGGCGCTGTAGTGAAGTCGGGAGGAGTCACTTTAGGATGGCATGAAAGCGGAGATGATCAATGCTACCGGCTTATATTGACCCAGGGACAATGGCCGCGAAGCGTGCAGACCGAACTATCTATAGGAGTAAGCGGGCGCTCATCGTCTCCGCGTCACCGCGATGTCAAGGTCGAAACCTCCTATCCTTGTTATCCCGCATGCCCGCTAACAGCCTACCGACCTTGTGCATTCCGGCGTTTTGAGCTTTTGCTTCATCCGCCAGGCCCCTAGGCCATCCGCCCATCGGCGCGGGTCACCGAGTCTATTCATGGTGACGGCGTAGGGATGAGGACGGGATTGCGAGTTCGGGTTGCGCGCGAGCCATCGATATAGTCTTTGCACCTGCAGCTCCTGCAGGCAACGGCCTGACAACGAGACAGTTATCCATGGCGCTCACCCAAATGCAGCTCATCCAATCCCTGGGTGAGGCACTGGCTTGGTTCGAGCGCGAGATCTCGTGGGGCGTGAAGGAGACCGAGCTCAGGCACTTGTGCGGGCGCATCGGCGAGCTCTACGTCGCGATGATCACCAACGGCCAGATGGCGGCGGGCGTGAACGAGCGCGGGTATGACGTGGTGAGCGCCAAGAACGAGCGAATCTCCGTCAAGACAACCGCGCAAAGCGGCCTGGCCGGGCATGTCTCGTTCAATGCGAACACGTTGGACTTGGTCGACCGGGTCGTCGTGCTCAGGATCAACACGATGGAGATGCAGGTGGAGACGCTGCTCGACAAGCCGGTGGCGGATGCGAGGGCGATGATGGTCGCGGGGTCGACGGGTCGTTTGGTCATCGCATTGAGCAGGCTGGCGCCCGGTAGAGACGCCCCACGCCTCACTTCTCCTCCGATGACGCGGGTTCACTTTGAAGGACTCGACATCCGTGAGCTCGAGAGCGGAACAATCGAGATCCGGCGAGGTGATGTCGCCATCACACCCGTCCTGCCGCGGCTTCGCGAGCTGGCACTGCGCTTGCACGTGAGCCTTCTGAACGAGCGTGGCAATCCCTACAACACGCGTCAATTGGGCACGCAGGTGATTCGCAGCATTCAGGAGCTGCAAACGCCGACAGTGCTGGCCACGGAGTCTGAGGAGGAGTCCGTGGATAACAGGAGCTCACGAAGTTGACGGCCCCTATGCCGGCACCCTCGGCCGAGATGCAACTGGCGTTCCTGAGCAAGCTGCAGCGCCTGTTCGCCGAGGGCGATTTTACGGCGACTTACAAGTTCGCCTTGCTGATCGCACTTTCTGACTTGGCGGTGGACTTGGGATCCGATGACGGGGCCAAACTACCGCTCTCGATCCAGCAGATTGCTGATCGCTTTGTGCAGCTTTACTGGCGCCATGCGTTGCCTTACGGAACGGGTGCAGACAGGCAGGTGGGAGTGCTGGCACAGAACTTGGGGGTGCAGGCTGCCGTACTGTCGAGCATTGCGGCATTTCGGGCGAGCTCTGGAGCGATGACATTGACGCAGGCGCGCGCCATGCCGACCTACAAGGCCCTTATCACAAGGGTTGCAGGCGTGGTGTCCGCGCAGCCGTTGAAGTACCTGCAGAATTTCGGTGGCGTCACCGACCCGTTTCTGTACGAGCGAACAGGGCCCGGCATGATCCACCTCAAATCCGATGTGGGCTTCTGCCTCCGCCGCTTCCACCCCTTGGTCCAGCAGCTGGCGCGCACACGTTGGATGGACCACGTCAAGTCCAACCGACGCAATCACAGCATCCTGGGGGATGCTGGCGATCTCGAAGATTTTCTGTTCGGCATGTCGAGGCAATCGCTGGCCATCATCGGCGCGGGACTACGGAGACTGGATGGCAGGTGCTGCTTCTACTGTGGGCAGGACATGGATGTCGCCGATGTTGACCACTTCATTCCGTTTGCGCTCTATCCGCGCGACCTGGCCCACAACTTCGTGTTGGCGCATCCGCAGTGCAATCGGAGCAAATCGGACTCCTTGGCGAGCAAGACGCACTTGGAGCGCTGGCTGCAACGAATGAGGAAGCACTCGTCGCAGTTGGTAGAGATTGGCGCATCCGCCGGCGTGGCAGTCGACGGTCAAACAGTGCATCGCGTGGCGGCCTGGGGCTATGCGAACGCCCAGTCTTCCGGGGGGAGGGCGTGGATCAAGGCCGCATCGTACGAAGCGATCGGCGCTGACCACCTGAACCTTATTGGAGCCGCTTGATGGCCCGCCTTTGGAGGCCCTCTGCAGCCGGCAAACTGTTCACGAGTGTTTCAGCGTGGACGATTGAACTGGATGGAGAAAGCCTTCGATTTGGAATGAGCGGCCAGCACAGGGTCAGCAGCGTCGGCGAGATCGTAAGCCTCCATTTGCAGCCGGGTATCTTTTGGGCGACGCTGTCCTTCTCGTTCGCGCACGGCCGGTACCTCGAGCTTGGCGGACTCCCAAACAAGGAGGCTCGGCAGCTGCAGCGTGCAGTGAGTGCGGCGCAGGAAGCCTGTTGGCCCGCGCGGGCCTTACGCCTGAGCGACCTCCAGCCAGTGGAGCCAGTGGTCCGCTAAAAGCGCGACGTTCCGGGCACATGCTGCACATCGACACCAAGACGTCGGGCGCATCGTGCGGCCCTGTCACCGCGTGGCTGGCAACTGCAAGGACAGCGTCGACGGAGCGGGCGGGAAGATGCTTTTCGTGGCCACTGATGACCACGCGCGCATCGCCTTTACCGACATCCACGCTGACGAGGATGCGCTCAACGCGGTGCGGTTCCTGCAACGCGCATGCCTATTTCGCCAGCCCGGGCGTGCGCATTTAGTGCCTGCTCACCGACAACGGATCGACCTTCCGGTCAAGGGACTTTGGGCAGACTTGCAGTCTACTAAATTGACATCTACTTCGAAAGCACAATCTTCAAAGCGTTGGACCCTAAAAAAGCTAAACGCTTCTCCGGCTTTTCCGCATCGGCCCAAATTTTCAAAATTTCCTGCTTTGCGTTGCTGGTGTCAAGAGATTTTGCAGCGAGCATGGATGGCGGCGTCTTAAGCGCCGGCAGCACGGAGGCGTAGTGCTTTGCTAAGACAGCCAAGATTTTAGCTCGACCACTTAAATCCGTAAAAACAATACGATTCTCCAGCTTCTCCACTTTTGTTGCCTCCTTGGTCGAGGAGTATTCACCTCTGCCTCCGATAGTCCAATAACCAACGCTGAAGCCTGCATCTGCGTCGGCGTGAAAATGCTCGTACATGTAATCTAGAGAGTTACTGTCCGCATAAATCGCAAAAGAAACCCCCCGCCCTACTAGCAGCGATTTAGGAATTAGTTCAAGCTGCCCATTGACACCCCAGACAGTTCTGGCAGCCTCACCTTCTAGGATCCCAGCAAATGCGTCAATCATGTTTTGACTAAACCACGCGCCGCGTTCTATGTTGAAAACTCTAAGATTTTCAAATGAAATATCGATCATTGTTACATTGTCGCGGACTTGCATTTCACGAGTAACTTTTTCCGCAGACGCGCCTCCAGCACGAATAAACCCTAAAAACTTAACATCTATTTTGACCTTCCAACGAGTCTCAAAGATTTCGGATGTATGCGCTTCCTCGTTGATAACATCGTGTTGAAAATTAGTCTCCGTCAAAAAATCTCTAATATTGCCGTCAATATAACTTGTCAGGTACTCGCGCCATTTTTCCGGCGCCCCTACAACGTCCTTTATCGGCGGCAACTTAATGCGGTCATTTGGGTTTTCATAAGCAATGTTGGCCTTTGTAAGTAGGTCCAAATCAGGATCTTTCAGACTATTCGCTATAGTCTTGAACGTCTCCATCGCCTCTCCAAGTTGCTTAAGATAGTTCTCCAGTTCTGTTTTATAGAAAAACTTTTCTTGGTATGCTGCCTTAGAAAGTTGTTCGGCCTTTGGCGTTCCGGAAAGATATTTCGCATACGCATCATCCGCTCTCTGTACTGCGGCTGCATATGAAGTGCGCCGAAATTCGAGATCTTCGCTCGCGACGAGTACAGCCTGTTTGAGCTCGGACGAGGCGGTGCCTTTAGCTACACGCGCAATAGTTGCAGCTTTAAGAAAATACCTATAGCCGTCGCTGATGGTTTTGCTTGAGTTTGGTGAGTATTGCCAAGCGTTGGACGGCATCCAATCGCCCCACTTGTACATTTCGAATGCAGCGATGGGCCCGATTCGGTCGTCCCAAGCTGCGTTGTCAGCGACTGGCAGGGTAAGCACCTGCTCATCTGGTGCGACTTCGCCAAATCGCGACTCGATATATTTCGCAAGCCTGCTCCAAGCAGGAGTACCAATGTCACCAAAAATAGCCATGGCATCGCTCCGAAAGAGTTGGGGACACAGTTAAGGCCCGAACAAACGTGGCGTCAAGCGTTTTTTAGGTCTATAGTACTAACCCTACTTGGTTGGGCAGTCTAGCGTCAAGCCAATGCTTATCTAAAAATATCTCCATCTGGCGCATTGCCTGATTTGGTCGTTCGGTGCCAGGCACTTCTAGCAAGTACACCTTTGCACGCAGGATCGAGCAGCGAACAGCATCTAAGATATCGGCATGGTCCGCAACCACTCTGAAGCGGTCATCCAGTCCAGTCGAATCGCACCTGCGAATGAAAACTCGCCTTGGGCTTCGGCGAACAAACGCTCAACAACCGCTGGCGCACCAATAACAGTCCGCTACGCAAATCTCAGACATTCCCGGTAGCGAAATGCTTGCTCAAAGCCACGGGGGCGACAGAGGGAAATTGAAGCAGCCGCAACGATGCCGCTAGCCCGCGATCTGCAGTGCGTACCGCCGTAGGTCCAGACAAATGCGGTCCATCCACGTCATGTGATCGCCAGAGACCGGGTCAATCGTGCTGGAGCGAAGTAGCCTACCGGCTCTTCCGCCGACGATGCCCGCGCCAGTGAGCCGCCGCGCCGAAGCCTGAAACTTAACTTCGGTATCGGCGCTTCGGTGAGCTACGTAATGCCGAATGGCTGCAAAGTCCTCTATGTCTGCAAGCGCTGACGCCACAACCAGCTCGTGCGCCCCCCCTACGAAGAACCCCTGTGAACGGCCTACGACGTGCTGTGGGTTATGCCAGAGCTTGAAGGGTTTGCCTCCAAGCAATGTCGTCATCGCGCCGGTCAGATTGGAAGGCTTGCCCCAAGTTGTTGTTGCTGTCGGCGCGCCAGAAGACGAAGCGTAGCCACACATGAAGCGAAGAAAGCTCTGCTCGAGGAAGTTTTCCCAAGCGCTGAATGCCAGCAAGTACGCTGCTTCGTATACATACAGCCTACGTGAATACACGAACACGCTCGATCCCTCAGCCGCTTGAACGATGCCCGTGGCTTCTGCCAAGCTGGCGGCCATCTCATCGATCAAAAAGGCTGTCGACCGCGGCATCAACCGAAGGCGTATGTGTACAGCGTCACGAGTCTGGTTCTTCTCGGCCTTATGTTGTCCGTCTGTCTTAACGACGCTTCAACAAATCGAATGAGATCATCGTCAAGATTGACCTTATCATCGTCGGCGAACGTCTCGATGGCTTCGGATAGCTGGACTATCGCAGCGGTCAATTTCTCCCGCTCCTTCACACTCAAGGCGCGCTTCTTCGTTGCCAAGCTACCTTCACCGGGTAGCCCGAACATGCGGTGGTAAACCGCGCAGAACAGTGTATAGAAGAGGGGGCGACGACTGAATGCCGTTTCCTTGAGCGGAGCAGGTGATGCTTCCGCGATCTCCGACATGACGGCCCTAAAGCGCCCCATCAGCTCATCTCTGTTGGAGAATGTCTCGTCGAATTTGGCGTAGTAGCCATCGATAGACTTCTTCTTATCTTGCAGACCTGCCACCGCTGCGATGAGTAGTTCGCTGACTAGCTCAGCCTCTTCCATCCGGGCAATGCTGCGTTCGGTGAAAATGCCGTGCGATCTCCAAAATTCGAGATGCTCAAGACCTAGCTTGTAGACGGTCTGCTTGAAGAAACCGAAAAACTTGCCGTTACGGAGCTCTTGCGCATTCAGCTTGATGGCGTAAGTGTTGAGTCGCGAAAAAACTTCGAGAACTTCTGCGTCAGTTAGGCTCGAAAAAACTTCAGCGCTGAAAGGGTAGTCGCGAATTCTGGATCTTTCGCTAACTGACAGCTGAGAGAACCTTTTACCCTTCCACTGCGAGACAAGCGAGCCGGACAGGGCGAACTCATCCCGCATGTACGCCGTAACTGCGGAGATTCGCTGCTGCCCGTCAATCACTTCGCGAACCACGCGGTCCTTGCCCGCCGATTGGCTCATCCGGAGATACACGGGTGGTACGGGCATTTCGCGCAGCAACGTGTCGACAAAGAACGACCGCGCCGCCTGCTGCCAAACGCCGCGCCGCTGAAACTTCGGCGATAACACCAAGGCTTTCGTAGAACTCCAGTCTAGAAATTCAGCGGCCGTATAGGCGGCTCGATTTGGTTTTTGCATGGAAGGTTAATCCCCTGGGCGGCAGTTAGTAGGTCGGAGCGCTCATTTTGCATGCATAGCTATTGCTCAACCGACCTCTTCTGGCCGGTCGCGTGCGCGTAGAGAGGATACTCAAGCCGCGCCCAGAGCGTGCCGTGCTGGTGCCAGCGAGCTGCACTCGATACCTTGGAACCGGTCATCAGCGTGGCTGCTGGTATGGCGCTTCGATGACCGTCAAGAGCCGAACCCCGCAGCTAGGATCGAATGCTCTAACCGACCGGGCCCGCTGCAATGCGAATATAGAGAGCGCTGGGGTTAGCGCGCCTCAATAATCCGCTTACGCCAGCGCCCGCGGCACATCCGCCCACCGCGTCGTGTATTCCGGCGTCTTCATCGACTGCTTCATCCGCCAGGCCCCCTGACCATCGGACTGCCCCGTGCTGGCTAACGCCACCGCCCCTCGTCCATACCGATCATTCAGCCGATCCAGCGTTGCCATCAGCGCACTACGATTAGGCCCCTCGTCATCCAACGCAAGCTCGGCCTGTTGCACCGATGCATCCTGCAAATCCAGCAACATCACCCCGGCCTTCGAGTAGTTGAAGCCCGGTTTGAACGCCGCCTTCACCGCCATCACCGCCGCCTGAACGATCAACGCAGTGTCAGCAGTCGGTCGGCGCAACGGGACCGTGATCGATCGCGAGTACTGCTTGTCCTGCCGCCGGAACGGGCTGGTATGGATGGCGGATTCAATCGGTCGATGCAACACACTAACCACTGCTGAGGCAGAAGGAGTGTTGCAGATGAAGTATCGGACGCGAACCTACTACACGGACGGCCAGAAGGCATTGATGTGGGAGCGCTGGAAGGAGGGCTGGACTCTTCATCAGATCGGCCATCTCTTTGATCGACCTCACACGTCGATCCACAACATCTTGTCAAAGACCGGTGGCATTCGACCGCCGCAGCGCAGGCGCAGCGCCACTGCGTTGACCCTGGCAGAGCGAGAAGAGATCTCTCGTGCGCTGATCGTTGGTGAATCGATGCGCTCGGTGGCCGCCCGACTTGGCAGGGCGCCGTCAACCATCAGCCGCGAGATTGGGCGCAACGCCGGGCAAGACGGCTATCGGGCAAGCGTCGCCGACGAAGCTGCCTGGAACCGTGCCCTGCGGCCAAAGCTATGCAAGCTGGTCCAGAACCGAGCGCTTGCTGGCGTCGTGTCGAACCTCCTTCGAATGCTGTGGTCGCCGGAGCAGATCGCCGGCTGGCTCACGCATACTTATCCGAACGACCCGAGCCTTCATGTGTCACACGAGACCATCTACCGCAGCCTGTTCATTCAAGCGCGTGGCGCGTTGAAGAAGGAACTGCTGGAGCACCTCAGGCGCACGCGCAGCATGCGACGCTCACGCTCCTACACACAAAAGACGGCCATCCATGGGCAGATCGCTGATGCCGTGTCGATCAGCGCGCGCCCTGCATCTGTCGAGGATCGGGCAGTGCCTGGTCACTGGGAAGGAGATCTGGTCTTCGGCAGCCGCAACAGCCAGATCGCCACGTTGGTCGAGCGACAGACGCGATACGTGATGCTGGTCAAGCTCGAGGGCAAAGACTCGCAGTCGGTCGTCAACGCGCTGATCAAGAACGCGCGCAAGCTGCCGCAGGAGCTCTACAAGTCATTGACCTGGGATCGAGGCACGGAGATGCACGGTCACAAGCGCTTCACGATGGCCACCGACATCCAGGTCTACTTCTGTGATCCCCAGAGCCCCTGGCAACGCGGCAGCAACGAGAACACCAATGGCCTGCTCAGGCAATACCTGCCGAAGGGCATCGACATCTCGGGCTACTCACAGCTGCAACTCAACGCGATCGCGCGACAATTGAACGAGAGGCCGCGCAAGACGCTCGGCTTCCACACACCCGCTGAGATGTTCAGCGAATGTGTTGCATCGACCGGTTGAATCCGCCACGAACGCCAGCACCTGCACCGCCTGGCTGCCTTGCTTGCGCAACTTCTCCGCCGCGCGGCTTGCGAACTGACTCACGGCTTCGATCAGATCCTTCAGCTGCGTCACCGGCTGCCCGAAGCTGCGCGTGCAGGCGATCTCCTTCTTCGCCGGCGCGACGTCCTCAAAGCGCATGCAAGACTGCCCCTGCAACTCGCGCACCGTGCGCTCGAGCACCACCGACCAGCGGCCCCGAACCATCGCCGGGTCGAGCCGGACCACATCCAGCACAGACGTCAGCCCTGCCTCCTTCAGCTGCGCACCAATGCGCCGTCCGATCCCCCACACTTCACAGAGATCAGTGGCTGCAAGCACCGCATCAAGGTCGCTTGGTGGCAACGCACTGAGGTTGCAAACCCGGGACAACTCCGCGGGGTAGCTCCCAGGCTTGCGATCCGCCGTCTTGGCCACGTGGTTGGCGAGCTTGGCAAGCGTCTTGGTCGATCCGATTCCGATCCCGCAAGGAATGCCGATCCACTGCAGGATGCGCTCGCGCACCTGGTGACTGCGCGCCACCAGGTCGCCACGCATCGCGCTCAAGTCGATGAAAGACTCGTCGATGCTTATTCGACCCTCGAATCGTGCATAGATGTCGCGGATAATTCGCGCCTTTCGCCAGAACGGTGTGAGCTTCTGATGCTAATGCGTGCCCGTCTCGTTCCATCTTCTACCTTCAATGTGCATAGGATGTACTCAGTGGCTGCCTTGCCGTTGAACGCTCAACGGACATGACAAGCTCCTTCCTTGCGGTTCGAGCAAAGGTTTATACGGACTCGACTGGCGCCTGCGCAGAGATCCCCGTGGTTCTGACCAGCGCAGGCGTTCTGAGCCCCCTGCTCGACTACCTGCTGTCGAGATCCCACGACAGAAGCCTCGCGTGGATGAAGAAGGTCGTTCGGTCGACTCTTCTTTTCCTCGACTACCTGGCAGCCAATCCGGAAGAGCGTGAAACATACAAGCTCTTCCAAAACTTCGCTCAGCGACTGCGAACGGGGACGTTTGACCGAGTGACCAGGCTTGATCCGAGTGGCCTTTGCTGGTCGCCGCTGAGTGCTCATGACTGCAGCGGCATCGTGAGTCAGCTGACGGGGCTGTTTGACTGGCTTGGCGCAACTCGACCTGGCGCAGCCGTTGTGAACCCTCGCTACGCCGGTGACGCCTACGACCGGTTGATGGACGAGGCAGCATTCCAGTTTTGCCGAAGCCGGGCATTCCTGGGCCACGCTTGGCTCACCCATGCCACTGAACCATCAGGATCTCGTCTCGTGAGGGCAGCACGGACGCCCCGAGTTGAATGCGCCGACCCACCGCAATTCCCCGACGATCGCTTTCTTGAACTCCTAAACGTTGGTTTCACGGTTAATGGACGATTGGATCGGCGGAACGTGCTCATTGCGCTGTTGTTGCATGGAGCAGGGTTTCGAGCGTCGGAGCCCTTCCACCTCTTCGTCTCCGACGTCGTGACAGATCCCAGCAACCCAAGGTCAGCGCTTGTGCGAATACATCATCCAACCTTTGGTGCTGCCCCTGATGACTGGCGCCTGACGAACGGGAAGAGATCAAACGGAAACCGCGCCGCTTACCTGGCAGAGAAGTTCGGGCGCGTTCCGCGCACGGAGATGATGGGCAGCCAGCATGCCGGGTGGAAAGGCGGCACTCACGACGGCCGCTTCTTCAAGCAGGCGCACTGGTTCGTTCCTGAATATGGAGAGCTGTTTCTGAAGGTGTGGCTGGACTACATGCACGACGTCGCCGCGGTGGAGAGAAGTCATCCATACGCCTTCATCAACCTGCGAGCTGAGCCGAAGGCTGGCATGTACTGCGTTGGACAATTCAATAAAGCCCATCGCGCGGCCTGCGAACGAATCGGACTGGCCGTGTGTTGGCGCCGACCGAAAACTGACCATCTGGAGGTGCGGACGAAATCTTGGACTACTTGGAGGGTAGTTCATGTATTCATACGAGGATCGGCTTCGAGCCGTGCGGCTCTACATCAAGCTGGGCGAACGAGTTGCGCCGACCATTCGTCAACTTGGTTATCCGACGAAGAACGCGCTCAAGGGCTGGCATCGGGAGTACGAGCAGCGCCTTGACTTGCCTGCTGGCTACGTCCGCCTGCCGAAGTATTCTCGGGCGCAGAAAGAGCGCGCCGTCGAACACTATCTGGAGCACGGCCGCTGCCTCTCGGCGACGATCAAGGCACTGGGCTACCCCTCGCGCTCAGTGCTTCCTGCTTGGCTCCAGGAATTGCATCCAGGGAGCCGCACGCGCGTCGTTGGCCGATCGCAGGTGGTGACGCCTTCAGTGAAACAGGCCGCAGTCATCGCGTTGTGCTTGCGGCAAGGAAGCGCGGAGTCGGTGGCAAAAGAACTGGGCGTGTCGCGGCCATCGCTGTACAACTGGAAGAATCAGCTACTCAGTCACGACGCATCCGCATCTATGAAGCGCCCGAAAGATTCCCCGCCAAGCTCTCAGCGCGTCGAGCTGGAACAGCAAATCGAGGCGCTTCGACGAGAGATCCGGCGCCTGCAGCTGGAGCAAGACCTGCTGAAGAAGGCGAATGAAATTCTAAAAAAAGATCTGGGCATCGACCGGCAGCTCCTGACGAATCGGGAGAAGACACAGCTGGTTGATGCCCTGAGATCGACGTACACGGTGACGGAGTTGCTCCAGGAAGTTGGCTTGCCACGCAGCTCCTACTTCTACCATCGGGGTCGGCTAGACGTCGGGGACAAGTACCTCGAGGTGCGTCGCGCGATGACCGACATCTTCGAGCGCAACTACCGTTGCTATGGCTATCGCCGGATGCAGGCCTCGCTGAGCAGGGAGTGCGTGAACATCTCGGAGAAGGTGGTGCAGCGTCTGATGAAGCAGGAGTGCATGGTCGCCGTCACGCGCAAGCGCCGTCGCTACGGCTCGTACATGGGCGAGATCAGTCCGGCACCGGACAACCTCCTGAACCGCGACTTCAGCGCGAGTGCGCCCAACGAGAAGTGGCTCACCGACATCACGGAGTTCCAGATCCCGGCCGGCAAGGTGTACCTGTCACCCATGATTGACTGCTTCGATGGCATGGTCGTCAGCTGGTCGATCGGCACGCGCCCGGACGCCGACCTCGTTAACACGATGTTGGACGCTGCTATCGAGACAGTCACTGCCAGCAGCGAGCGCCCTGTCGTGCATTCCGATCGTGGAGGCCACTACCGATGGCCTGGATGGCTCTCTCGGATCGCTGATGCGAAGCTGGTTCGCTCGATGTCGCGCAAGGGGTACTCGCCAGACAACGCGGCGTGCGAAGGCTTCTTCGGCCGTCTGAAGACCGAACTGTTCTACTCGAACAATTGGATGTCCACGACAATCGAAGAATTCGTCGCGGCCGTGGACTCCTACATCCGCTGGTACAACCAGGCGCGGATCAAGATCTCGCTGGGATTCCGCAGCCCCAACGAGCACCGCAGGGACCTCGGACTCGCTGCTTAACCAGTCCAAGTTTTCCGCCGCATCCCCTCTAGAAGTCGAAGTGCCGACTGAAAATTGACCAGGGTGTTCCACTGACCTGCTGAAACTTTCAGCAGGGAAATTAGGTGATCACCATGGACATGATTGGCAAGGTCAGGCGCATGAAGCTGCGCGACCAACTCTCCCTGAGCGAGATTTCCAAGCGAACCGGCTTGGCCCGAAACACGGTCAAGAAATGGCTCAAGGCCCCCGGCGATGAGCCTCCGAAGTACGAGCGGCGCGCCGTCGAGCGCAAGCTCGCGGCGTTCGAGGGCACGCTGCACCAGGCGCTGGCGGCCGATGCGCACCGGCCCAAGCAAAGCAGGCGCTCCGCACGGGCGCTGTTCTCCCAGATCCAGGCGCAGGGTTACCGGGGTGGCTACAGCGCGGTCACGGACTTCATCCGGGCGTGGCGCACGCGCTCGGACAGCAGTCCAGCCAAGGCTTTCGTGCCGTTGAGCTTTGAGCTGGGCGAGGCGTTCCAATTTGACTGGAGCGATGAGGCGATGGTGGTGGGCGGCGTGTTCTACAACGTGCAGGTTGCGCATTTGAAGCTGTGCGCCAGCCGAGCGTTCTGGCTGGTGGCATATCCCAGCCAGGGGCACGAGATGCTGTTTGATGCGCACACGCGCTCGTTCCAGGCGCTGGGCGGAGTGGCGCGGCGGGGCATCTACGACAACATGAAGACCGCGGTGGACAAGGTCAAGCGGGGCAAGGGGCGCATCGTCAACGCGCGCTTTGCGGCCATGTGCAGCCACTACCTGTTCGACCCGGACTTCTGCAACGTGGCCTCGGGTTGGGAGAAAGGGGTGGTGGAGAAGAACGTGCAGGACAGCCGCCGGCGCATCTGGATCGAGGCGAGCACCCGGCGCTTCGGCTCATTCATCGAACTCAATGCCTGGCTGGCAGAGCGTTGCCGCTCGGTGTGGGCCGACACGTCGCACCCGATCCATCGACAGTTCACCGTGGGCGAGATGCTGGAGTTGGAGAGGGGCCACCTCATGTCCATGCCGACGCTCTTTGATGGCTACGTGGAGCGCCTGGCCCGGGTGAGCAGCACCTGCCTGGTGGTGGCCGCCCGCAACCGCTACTCGGTGCCGTGCGAGTGGGCGGGCCACATCGTGAGCACCCGGGTGTATCCGGAGCGGGTGGAGGTGGCTGCCATGGATGCGGTGGTGGCCAGCCATGCCCGGCTCTCGGGCAGTGGGCAGACCGTCTTTGACTGGCAACACTACATCGAGCTGGTGCAGCGCAAGCCGGGCGCCCTTCGCAATGGCACACCCTTCCTGGATCTGCCGCCTGCGCTGCTGCGCCTGCGCCAATCCTTGTTGCGCCACCCTGAGGGAGACCGCGTCATGGCGCAGGTGCTCGCCGTGGTTCCGCAGGCGGGTTTGGAGGCAGTGCTGGTGGCTGTAGAGCTGGTGCTCGAAGGCATGGCACCCAGCGGCAGCATCAGCGTGGAGCACGTTCGCAATGTGCTGGCGCGGCTGAACAACCCGGTGACCCCAATGCAGGCCGAGACCGCGCTGCAATTGACCTTGGCGCCCAAGGCCGACACAGCGCGATACGACCGGCTGCGTCCCACCCACCTGGATGACCAGGAGGTGCGCCATGCGTGATACGACACGGGATGTTCACGCGCAGCTCAAGGCATTGAGGTTGAACGGCATGGCCGTGGCCTGGGCGGATCTGGTCGAGCAAGGTGGGGACTCAACGCTGGATGCCTCACGCTGGCTGGTGGAGCATCTGTTGCAAGCCGAAGATGCGGACCGGGCGATGCGCTCCATTGCGCACCAGATGAAGTCGGCCCGCTTCCCCATGCACCGGGACTTGGCCGGGTTCAACTTCGAGGTGTCGCAAGTGGACAAGGCGCTGATCCAGAAACTCTCGGATCTGTCCTTCACCGACGACGCGCAGAACGCGGTACTGATCGGTGGGCCTGGCACGGGCAAGACGCACCTGGCCACCGCACTGGGCATTGCCGGGCTGAGTCGGCACGCCAAGCGGGTGCGGTTCTACTCCACGGTGGATCTGGTCAACGCGCTGGAGCAGGAGAAAGCCCAAGGTCGCGCAGGCCGCATTGCCATGAGTCTGGTGCGCATGGACCTGGTGGTTCTGGACGAGCTGGGTTACCTGCCGTTCAGTCAGGCCGGTGGTGCCTTGCTGTTCCACCTGCTGTCCAAACTCTATGAGCACACCAGCGTGATGATCACGACCAACCTGACCTTCGCGGAATGGTCCAGCGTGTTCGGGGACGCCAAGATGACCACCGCGTTGCTCGACCGGTTGACTCACCACTGCCACATCATCGAGACCGGCAACGAGTCCTACCGCTTCCGCCACAGTTCCAAGGAGGCCAAGGGCCGCATCAAGTCCAGGGAGCAAGAGCGCAAGCCCTCGGCCACTCAACCCTTGAATGAAGGGAGCGAGAAACCAGGAACGTCTCTATAGTTATCCACAGCTGACCTCCTGCGGAGGCAGCGTTAGCCCCTGGTCAAAATTCAACCGGCACAGCGGGGGTGCGGATAAAAACTTGGACTGGTTTATGCCGCAAGTCCAAGGCTCACCCGGTATTCGATCGGGCTGAGGGAGCCGAGAGAGATCTTGATCCGCTTCTCGTTGTACCAGCGGA